>CACOJS010000001.1 GCA_902627495.1 Hydrogenophilales bacterium
TCGGACATAAATAATTGATATTTGCCAATGTTAGTGTTAGACCTCAAGGATACCATTTCCTTTACCTTTAAAGAAAAGGTCCTTGAAAAAACAAAAAATAGCCACTAGAGGATATAATTGATATATCGACTGAATAATCTTACAAGAACAAACGTGATGAATGACCAATATGCACCAAATGAAATAGAAAAAGCAGTTCAAGCAGAATGGCTTTCTGAAAAAAAATTCAGGGTTCGGGAAGATCAAAATAAGAAAAAGTACTATTGTTTGTCGATGTTTCCTTACCCATCGGGGAAGTTACATATGGGGCACGTTAGGAACTATACCATTGGGGATGTCCTTAGTAGGTACCATAAAATGAGAGGGTATAACGTCCTTCAACCTATGGGTTGGGACGCATTTGGATTACCGGCAGAAAATGCAGCCATCGCCAATAGGGTTTCTCCGGCCAAATGGACCTACGAAAATATTAAGTATATGAAAAAACAATTAAAATCCCTGGGTTTTGCACTGGATTGGTCTAGGGAGATCGCGACCTGCTCACCAGTATACTATAAGTGGAATCAGTGGTTATTTTTGAAAATGTTGGAGAAAGGTTTGGTATATAAAAAGACTGGTACGGTTAATTGGGATCCCATTGATCAGACGGTACTGGCAAATGAGCAGGTTATAGATGGGAAGGGGTGGCGTACTGGTGCCACAGTGGAAAAACGAGAAATCCCCATGTACTACATGAAAATTACATCTTATGCTGAGCGGTTATTGACAGATCTTAATCGTTTGGAAGACTGGCCAGAGAAAGTAAAAACCATGCAGGCTAATTGGTTAGGTAAAAGCCAGGGAGTCAATATAGCCTTCAAGTATGATTTAAAAGGTGTCTCCAAATCATTAAAAGTCTTTACCACTAGGGCGGATACAATTATGGGAGTTACTTTTTGTGCGGTCGCTCCAGAACACGCCTTGGCACTTTACGCTGCCAAGTGTAAACCAGAAATCTCAAAGTTTATCGATGAATGCCGTGAAGGTTCTTACACCGAAGCAGAAATGGCAACAGCTGAAAAAAGAGGCATTTTTACGGGTTTCTATGTAGAACACCCTTTAACCGGGAGACAAATTCCTGTTTGGATAGGAAATTATGTGTTGCTTAGTTATGGTGAAGGTGCGGTCATGGGCGTACCAGCACATGATGAACGAGACTTTTATTTTGCCAAACGTTACAGCTTAGAAATTATTTCGGTAATAGATTTTGACGGAAAAGAGTTTTCCGCTAAAAACTGGCAAACCTGGTATACAAAAAAGGGAAGGTGCGTGAATTCTGGTAAATATAACGGTCTCGTTTTCGATGATGCTGTCGGTGAAATAGCTAAGGATCTGAAAAAGAAAGATTTGGGGGATGTTGAAATCCAGTGGCGAATTCGAGATTGGGGAATTTCGCGACAAAGGTATTGGGGTACTCCAATTCCTATCATCTACTGCGATCAGTGCGGAGATGTTCCAGTGCCTTATTCACAGCTTCCAGTTGTCTTACCAGAAGATTGTTTCCCGGACGGTTCAGGCAACCCATTAAAAAATAGGGATGATTTCTTGAATATAAATTGTCCAAAGTGCGGCGGACCAGCCGTTAGAGAAACCGATACTATGGACACTTTCGTTGATTCTTCATGGTATCCCTTGCGATACGCCTGTTCAGATAATGCCGATGCAATGGTCGATGAGCGGGTGAGTTACTGGTTGCCAGTAGATCAATACATAGGGGGTATTGAGCATGCGATATTACATCTTTTGTACAGTCGTTTTTGGACTAAGGTCATGAAAGATTTGGGTCTGGTCTCATTAGGAGAGCCCTTTAGTAAACTTTTGACGCAGGGAATGGTTTTAAATCAAGTTTTTTCTAGAAAAGAAGCGGATGGGAGGATGCTATACGTTAACCCAGCGGATGTAGAGTTGAAGAAGGGGGGTAGAGATGGCAAATTAACTGCAATTTCTAAGTTAGACGGGTTGCCGGTCTTCTCTGAGGGAATACGGACTATGTCAAAATCAAAGAATAACGGAGTTGATCCCCAGGAACTCATTGATAAATATGGAGCTGATACTGCACGGTTATTTACTATGTTTGCTAGTCCTCCTGAAGACACATTATCTTGGAATGCTGATGGTGTCGAAGGTTCGTTCCGGTTTTTAAAAAAACTTTGGAAGTTTGCCTCTGAAAATAAACATCTGGTTCAATCAACTCACAAACATACCAGGTTTGAAGGGCTTGAACCGAATTTGCTTAGAATACGGCACAGCATTCATCAGCTTTTAAGGCAAGCTAATGTTGATTACGAGAGGAAACATTTTAATACGGTAGTCTCGGCCGCAATGAAAATGCTTAACGTTTTAGACAGTGAAATAAAAACCGATAAGTCTACTAATAATGTGGATTTAGTAAAAAAGGAAGGCCTAGGAATACTTATAAGGGTACTTTATCCGGTTGCGCCCCACATCACTACCGTCTTGTGGAGAATATTGGGGTACGGTGAAGACTTAACTATTGCTGACTGGCCAGAGGTCGACCAGACTGCTTTAGAAGAGTCAGACGTCTTATTGATACTTCAAATAAATGGGAAAAAGCGGGGCGAATTACGAGTACCTGTAGATAGCCCAGATAAAATCATTGAGACAATGGCACTGGGTAGCCCTGAAATTAAAAAGCACTTAGAGGGAAAGAATATAAAAAAAATAATAATAGTGCCAAGACGAATTGTAAATATTGTTGTTTGACTGCCATTTGCTAGTGAGTGGAGACTGCTAAAAATCTAGATTTACCTAACATACTGATTGAGTCATGAAAAATTTGGGGAATATAATACTTTTTTGTTTAATTTGTATGATTGCTGGTTGCGGATTTACACCTCGCAGTTCTGGGGAAATGCCCTTTGATAGTATCTATATTGAATCTAGGGGGTTTTCCTTTTTTGGTGCAGAGTTAAGGAGATCATTAGCATCTAATGATAATGTACGTATAGTGGAGGTTTCTGGGGAATCTGATTTGCAATTGTATGTGACGGATGAGGTTCGCAACAAAAAAATATTATCGCTATCAAACGCCGGAAATGTTCGGGAATTTGAACTTCAATACCAAGTTTCGTATAAAGTTGTTGCTCCAGCCTTAACTAATCCGGGCGGGGTGCAGCATATAGTGGTTATTCGCAGTTTGACTTATAGTGATACAAAACTTTTGGCAAAGGAAGAAGAGGAATTGTTGTTATTTGAGGAAATGCAGTTGGATGCTGTCAGCCAGTTATTGCGACGGTTGGGAACATTAACTTTAGATGTACCTATCAGATATTAGGGGTAAATTGGATGCCTGGTAATTCGGTTGGGATTGTTTATCCACAAATAATGAATTTTGAGGAAGTGCTAGGTTTAACTAGCGGAGCTCAGCTATCTAAATATGAGGTAGCTTTTGAAACTTATGGAGATCTCAACGAAACAAAAAGTAATGCAATTCTCGTTTGTCATGCACTTAATGCATCACATCATGTGGCAGGTATATATGCGGACGACAAAAAAAACATAGGATGGTGGGACAATTTAATAGGACCTGGCAAACCCGTTGATACTAATAAGTTTTTTGTCATTGGTGTGAATAATCTTGGTGGTTGTCATGGTACAACCGGCCCTGCAAGCATTAATCCAGAGACAGGGGTAGAGTTTGGAGGAGATTTTCCAATAATAACAGTGGAGGACTGGGTGGAAGTACAGGCTAGATTAGCCAATAGATTGGGAATTACAAAATTCTTCGCAGTAATGGGAGGGAGCCTTGGTGCCATGCAAGCACTGCAATGGTCGATAAGTTACCCTGACCGTGTACAAAATGCCATAGTAATTGCGGCGGCTCCAAAGCTATCAGCCCAAAACATTGCATTTAATGAAGTAGCTAGGCAAGCCATTACCACAGACCCCAATTACTATGGAGGGCATTATTACGGTAAAAATGTTGTTCCTACCAAAGGATTACGAATAGCACGGATGATAGGACACATTACATATTTGTCTGATGATGCGATGGCTGAAAAGTTTGGGAGAGATTTGCGAAAAGATTCTTTAACATTTAACTTTGATGTCAATTTTCAGATTGAGTCATATCTACGTTATCAAGGAGACAAATTTGCGGATAGCTTCGACGCAAATACATATTTAAGAATTACAAAAGCACTTGACTACTTTGACCCAGCTGCCAACCATGATGGTGATTTGGCAGCAGCACTTTCTAACGTAGGCGGAGAGTTTTTGATAATTTCATTTACTTCAGATTGGCGGTTTTCTCCCAGTAGATCACACGAGATCGTGAAGGCATTAATAGATAACGGTAAGAATGTGTCCTACGCAGAAATTGATGCTCCTCATGGACATGATGCATTTTTAATGGCTGATGCTAGGTATCATAAAATTATTCGTCGGTATTTGGAAAGAACTAGGTTGTGAAACTGGAAAACAGAATGCCTAAAGTTCGACAAGATTACGCTATTATAGCCCAGTGGGTAGAGCCCGGCTCAAGGGTTCTAGACTTTGGATGTGGAGATGGCGGTTTGTTGCGGTATTTGACTGAAAATAAAGCAATTGAAGGTTATGGTGTAGAAATAGATGATGAAAAAGTTAGTCAGAGTATTAAAAATGGGGTTAATGTTATTCAAAGTGATTTAGAGACGGGGTCTAGTTTGTTTGATACTAACTCTTTTGATTTTGTTATTCTTTCCCTGACTCTTCAAGCGGTAAGACATACTGAAAGAGTTGTCCTAGAAATGTTAAGAATAGGTAGGCAGTGTATTGTAACCTTCCCTAATTTTGGCTTTTGGCAACACCGGGCTCAAGTACTATTCGGCAAAATGCCTATCTCGCGAGAGTTGCCTTATCAATGGTACAACACACCAAACGTACATCTTTTCACGGTCCATGATTTCGAACAATTTTGTCAGGGAAGTTCAATCCATATAATGGATAAGCTCGTGCTAGATAGGAAAGGCAGGCACGTAAAGTGGATACCTAATTTACGGGGGATGCTGGCTTTTTACCGGTTTTCAAGAAAAAATTGAGGATTGATTTTCAGGCTTTAGATTTAGTTTTAAAGCCCGCAGTAAAAAAAGTCCCGGTAGAGCTATAAAAAAAGTTATAAGGAAAAAAGGTCCCCAACCTAATAATTCTACTAGGTACCCGGATGGAGGTCCTACAAACACACGACCTATTGCTGATGCGGCTGACAGCAAAGCAAATTGTGTTGCAGTATATCGGTGGTCGCACAGAGCCATCAAGAGAGCAACGAAGGCGGCTGTTCCCATTCCGCCGGATAGTTGTTCAAAACCTACAGCAAATATGAATAGCCAGTAACTCTTTCCGGCGTAAGCTAGTATCATAAAAGTGAGGTTGGAAACAGCTTGCAGGATCCCAAAGATTAGCAGAGACTTATAAAGACCTATTTTAGATAATATTCCCCCCCCTAACAAAGCTCCCATTATTGATAGGCAAATTCCTAGAGTTTTATTGATGGTTCCGATTTCTGTCAGTGAAAATCCTGGTCCTCTTATTAAAAAAGTGGTTGTCAGGGAGCCAGCAAAAGCGTCTCCAAGCTTATATAAAATAACAAGGCAAATAAATGCTATGGCTATTTTACCGCGTTGAAAAAAATTGCGAAATGGTAGATAAACAGCCTCATGAAAAGAGGATGGCCCCTGCGTATTTGGATAGGGTTCTTTTGATAAAAGTGATGATATCATACCGATAATCATCAATAAGGCCATAATGAAAAAGGTTTTTTCAAACCCTATTCTATCAGCCATAATTAAAGCTAAGGCCCCAGAGACAAGCATTGCTAATCTATATCCGAGAACAGATACAGCTGCACCAGCACCTCGTTCATTACTGAATAGAGAATCTGTTCGAAAAGCATCGAATGCAATATCTTGTGACGCAGATAAAAACGCCAATAGCATAGCCAATATTGCAAGATGTAACAAATGAGTCGTTGGATTGCTTAAAGCCATCCCAAAAAGTACTAAGGCAATTAGCATTTGACTCAATATCATCCAGCTGCGTCTGCGACCTAGATGGAATAGCTTATATCGGTCTAGAAAAGGAGCCCAGAGAAACTTAATGGTGTATGGCAGTCCAACAAGACCTAAAAGCCCGATAGTGGTTATATCTGCTGGGGTGGTTGCTATCCATGCCTGTAGGGTTCCGCCTGACAAGGCTAATGGCAAACCGGAAGAGAAACCAAGAAAGGCTATACAGGCCATTTTTTTGTTATAAAATACAGTCAAAAAATCATGATCAAAATTTAATTTTTTGAGGTATTTCATGATTTATCCGGTCCACCTGTAGTTAACTATTAAGGGGGCATGGTCTGAAAAACGATTTTCTTTATAAATAGAAACAGATTGAGCTCGCTTAGCAATGCTGGGTGTTGCAAGTTGGTAGTCTATTCTCCATCCTACATTATTATTCCAAGCCTGGCCTCTGTTGGACCACCAGGTATATTGACCTGCTTCCTGATTAATTTTGCGAAAAACATCTACAAATCCTAGTTCGTTAATAATGTATGATAACCATTCCCTTTCCTGAGGAAGAAAGCCGGAATTCTTTTGATTATTTCGCCAATTTTTTAAATCAATTTTTTTGTGGGCTATATTAATATCGCCACAAATAACGACATCAAATCCTGATGACATTAATAATTTTAATTTAGGAATAATAGATTCCATAAATTTAAATTTAATTTTCAACCTCTCCTCAGAACTAGATCCGGAGGGGGCGTATATCGATACCACTGTGAGTTTTCCAAATTGAGCTTCAAGAAAACGCCCTTCTTTATCAATTTCTCTTATTCCACAGCCCTTGGTGATCGATTTAGGCATTTTTTTTGAATATATCCCAACGCCGCTATAGCCAGGTCGTTCCGCATAATGGAAAAAGCCGGTAAACTTACCGATATGTTTTAATGCATCGGTAATATCTGACTCTTTGATCCGGATCTCTTGTACGCAAACTATATCGGGATTTTGCTTTTGTAACCACTGCGAAAATCCTTTTTTTACGGAAGCTCTCAAGCCATTCAGGTTCAAAGATACAACTTGCAGGGTTTTATTATGTCTAGTTTTATTCACGAATTTTTGGAGTTTGCCTGTGATCGCCAAGTGCTGCGGTTCGGAGAGTTTAAAACTAAAGCAGGTCGTTTGTCTCCCTATTTTTTTAATTCAGGTTTATTCAATACAGGAAATGACCTTATAAAACTGGGGAAGTTTTATGCCGAAGCTATAATTCAAGCAGATATTGAATTTGATGTTTTATTCGGTCCTGCGTACAAAGGTATTCCTTTGGTAACAGCAACTGCAATGGCATTGGCAGAGAAACATGTCAATGTACCTATAGCGTTTAACCGCAAAGAGGCAAAAAATCATGGTGAAAAAGGAACTGTTATTGGTGGTAGTCTAAATGGCCGTGTGCTTTTAGTAGACGATGTAATATCTGCTGGAACATCTATAAACGAATCGCAAAATATAATTGCTAAAAATGGAGGAAGTCTAGCAGGTGTTTGTATTGCTCTTGATCGAATGGAGAGGGGAAGTGGTAATTTATCTGCAAGAGAAGAAGTAGAGGTACGGTTTGGCACTGTAGTTTTTAGTATTGCAAATTTGAATAGCTTAATTGAATATCTTTCAATTGATCCCCTTAACGAAAGCAAACTAAAGTCTCTTCAGGATTATAAAAATACGTACGGAGTAAACTAATATCCTAGTTTTGTTTTGAGTATATCTTTAACTTTTTGGGGATTAGCTTTACCTTTGGTGGCTTTCATGATTTTTCCGACTAGTGCATTTAAAGCTTTATCTTTTCCTGACTTGTATTCATTAGCTAAATGTAAATTTTCGGAAATTATGGTGCCAACAATTTTTTCAATTTCTGAACTATCTGTGATTTGCTTGAGGCCTTTCTGCAGAATTATTGAATCAACATCTTCTTTTGATATCCACATCTGTTCAAATACAGTTTTTCCCAAGTTTGATGACAGAGTACCATCACAAATGCGGCTCACTAATTTTGCCAAATTATGTGGGTCTACCGGTGAATCCTGAATTTTTAAGCTATTTTTATTTAAAGTTGCAAACAATTCCCCTAATATCCAGTTAGAAATTATTTTTTCTAGGTTATCAAACGTAATAAGTTTTCTTGCCTGTTTGACTGTCTCTTCAAAATAGTCAGCGGTCTGGCGGTTTGCTCCGAGCAGTGAAGCGTCTTCTCTGGATAAGCGATATGTTTTAGCAAATCGGGTTTTAACCTCATTGGGTAGTTCGGGCATATCCTGGGCAACCTTTTCAACTGCTTCATTAGTTATATTGAGTGGAAGTAGATCCGGATCAGCGAAATATCGGTAATCATGAGCATCTTCTTTTTCGCGCATTACGCGGGTTTCATTTTTGTTTGCATCATATAGTACAGTTGCTTGCGAGATTTTACGCCCTTCTTCAAGTTGGCCAACCTGCCATAATATTTCAAAATCTATGGCGGACTGCAAAAATTTAAAGGAGTTAAGGTTTTTGATTTCCCTGCGTACTCCTAAGGGACAGTCAGGTGACTTTCTAATTGATACATTTGCATCACATCTAAAATTTCCTTCTTGCATATTTCCAGAGCATATTCCTATCCAAGTAACCAGCTCGTACAGCGTTTTTGCGTACTCTACAGCTTCGAGTGATGAATTCATATCAGGTTCAGTAACAATTTCAAGAAGAGGGGTGCCCGCTCTATTAAGATCGATAGCTGAATGTGTGGGATAGATATCGTGCAGCGATTTGCCAGCATCTTCTTCGAGATGTGCCCGAGTTAATCGAACTGTTTTTCCATTATTGTTTACCCAAATAGTCAGAGAACCTCCCTCAACTATTGGTTCCTCATATTGGCTAATTTGGTAGCCTTTTGGAAGATCAGGGTAAAAGTAGTTCTTTCGAGCAAAAACTGAGCGTTTATTAATTTTTCCATTAATGGCTAAACCAAATCGCATGGCATACTCAACGACTTGCTCGTTTAACACTGGAAGAGTACCAGGAAGAGCTAAATCGACGACAGATGCTTGGGAGTTTGGCGTTTTCCCAAAATCCGTTGCCCCTCCAGAAAAGATCTTAGAGGAGGTCGCAAGCTGTACATGGGTCTCTAGCCCTATCGATACTAACCAACCCATTTGCAAATAAAATTTGTATATTGAAGCATACTTCTCTCCGGTTAAGAGATACCGTCAGGCATTTTGGTATGCCAGTCAGTAAGTTTCTGATAACTATGTGCGACCCCCAATAATTTAGCTTCTTCAAAATAATTGCCCATAAGCTGCAGTCCTATAGGTAGACCTGTAGAGCTAAAGCCACAAGGGATGCTCATTGCTGGAATACCGGCGAGGCTAGCGGGTATAGTATAAAAATCTGATTGATACATAGACAGAGGGTCTTTTATTTTGTCGCCAAGCTTGAAAGCTGTTTCTGCTGTTACTGGGCCGGCAATAATGTCGCAATCCAAAAAGGCAGAGCTAAAATCATTAATTATTAATTGTCTCACCTGTTGGGCTTTTAGGTAGTAGGCGTCATAATAACCTTGGGAGAGGACGTAGGTGCCAATCATAATTCTTCGTTTTGGTTCTTTGCCGAAGCCCTCTGAGCGGGTTTTTTTTATCATCTCTGTTAGATTCTCGTGATCTTCAGCTCGATATCCATATCTTACCCCGTCATATCGGCTTAGATTTGATGAGCATTCGGCTGGAGCAATAACATAGTAGACAGGAATTCCAAGGTGAGAGTTTGGTAGAGTGATTTCAATCAAATTCATCCCAGCATGTTCTAGAGCCTGTAATGCAGCTTGAATCGCAACTCTAACTTCATTGTCAATGTTTGAATCAAAAAACTCTCTTGGAATACCAATTTTCAGTTCTTTTAAATCTTTATCAATATATCGATTAAAATTTTCTGGCGGGCGATCAACGCTTGTTGAGTCTTGGCTGTCAAATCCTAGCATAGAGTTAAATATCAGTCCGGCTTCTTCCGCTGATGAACACATAATGCCGCCTTGATCTAGGCTTGAAGCAAAGGCAATCATACCCCAGCGGGAGGCACGGCCATAGGTTGGCTTTACTCCTGTGATGCCACAGAACGCAGCTGGCTCTCTGATGGAGCCACCTGTATCTGTTGCAGTAGCCGCTGGTACTAATCTCGCAGAAACTGCGGCAGCGGACCCACCCGAGCTCCCTCCAGGTACATGTTCTTTGTCCCATGGATTAAGAACAGGACCATAAAAACTATTTTCGTTAGATGAGCCCATGGCGAACTCATCACAGTTTAGTTTGCCCAGGGACACCATTCCCGCGGACTGTAAGTTATCTACAATTGTTGCGTTGAAGGGACTTTTATAGTTTGCGAGCATTTTTGAACCGGCGGTAGACTTGAAATCGGTAGTGACAAAGATATCTTTATGGGCAATTGGAATCCCTGTTAAAGGATTAGCTCGTCGTTCTGCAAGTCTTTTATCCGCTGCTTTAGCTTGTTTCAGCGAGGTGTCGCGATTAATGTCCAGAAAAGCGTTTAAATTAGAGAACTTTTCAATGCGGTCCAAAAATAACGTAGCTATCTCTACGGCAGAGAATTGTCGGTCCTGTAATCCTTGGCTCAACTGCAGTATTGTTTTAGCAAACATACAGCAACCTCAATCAATGACTTTTGGTACCAGAAAAAGATTTTCTTGCTCTAATGGTGCATTCGCCATTACCAGTTTCGTACAGTCAGTTGCTGTGGCTTGATCTTTTCTTAATCCTTGGGTTTCTCCTGTCGGGTGTGAGACTGGTTTAATGTTTGAGGTATCAACTTGTTGCATCTCGGCAATCATTTCTAAAATACTATTGATTTCTCTTTCCAACTCTTCGTATTCAGAGTCATCCATTTTCATATACGCAAGATCAGCTATTTTACGAATATCGCTTACCGACAGTCCCATGATGATCTAAACCTCTTTAGCGAATAAAATCAGGTGGTCGTTGGTCAAGCCACCAGCTAAATTATCAAATTTTGTGAACAAGTTAAATTTTTTGATACGTAATTGGTTCAATAGGTTATCATATTGCGATGTACCTTTCCGCAAAAATTTAATTTATATAAGATTTAAAAATTATGTTTAGTTTTATAAACAGTTATTTTTCAAACGATATTGCCATAGATCTCGGAACCGCTAATACACTCATCTATGTTCGGGGTAATGGGATAGTGCTTGACGAGCCTTCAGTGGTGGCTATCAGGGAGGAGGGGGGGCCTAATGGAAAGAAGTTGATTCAAGAAGTAGGTCTAGCAGCCAAGCAAATGCTGGGGAGGACTCCGGGAAATATGACGGCGATTAGGCCTATGAAAGATGGGGTCATAGCAGATTTTACGATTACCGAACAAATGCTAAAGCAGTTTATTAAAAAAGTTCATGATAGTCGGTTTTTTACGCCTAGCCCATGTATTGTAATCTGTGTTCCCTGTGGTTCCACCCAAGTGGAACGAAGAGCTATTAGGGAGTCAGCTTTTGGAGCAGGTGCTAGAAAAGCAGAGTTAATAGAAGAACCTATGGCGGCAGCTATTGGTGCGGGCTTGCCGGTTGATCAAGCTACAGGTTCAATGGTAGTTGATATTGGTGGTGGTACCACTGAGGTTGGTGTAATTTCTTTGGGGGGGATTGTTTACTCTGGATCAGTTCGGGTAGGTGGTGACAAATTCGACGAGGCTATAATTAACTACATTAGGCGAAATTATGGAATGTTGATAGGAGAGACTACTGCTGAAGAAATTAAAAAAGAAATTGGAACAGCGTTCCCAGGCAATGAGGTCAGGGAGAAGGAAGTTAAGGGTCGAAACCTAGCCGAAGGTATCCCGCGGAGTTTCAGTATTTCCAGCAATGAAATTCTGGAAGCTCTTAGTGATCCTCTGAATAGTATTATCTCCGCTGTTAAGTCGGCACTTGAACAGACCCCTCCGGAACTTGGGGCAGATATTGCTGAAAAAGGTATGGTTCTTACGGGGGGCGGGGCACTTTTGAGGGATATTGATCGATTATTGATGGAAGAGACGGGTTTACCGGTCATAGTTGCTGATGACCCCCTAACTTGTGTGGTACGTGGATCAGGTATGTCATTGGAAATGATGGAGGTCAGTGGGATCTTTACTAGTGATTAGAGAGCTTACTAGTTTCAATGATAGGATTTTTCTTGATCTGTTGAATCCCTGGATTTTCGTGGAAAGGATTCAATGACACTAAATTATATTGTATCCAATGCAAACCAAAACAGCTTTTTTTAAAAGGCAATATAGTATAAAAAGAAGGTTTATCTTCTATACCTTATTCTGTGTTGTTCTTATTTTCACCGATGCCAGATTTAATTATCTTGAAATGATTAGGACGGGTGTTTCGGTAGTTATACATCCCCTCAGAGCGGTTGCTCTTTTTCCAGCGAAGCTATTCCAAGATGCCTCAGAATTATTAGCGACGGCATCTGACTTGAAGACTGAAAATGCAAAATTGAAAGAGGCGAATTTCAAGAAAAATGAGTTGTTATTAGTCCAAAAATCTCTTTTGGTTGAGAATGAAAACCTTAGAAATCTACTAGGTTTAAGAATTAAAACAGAAACTCAACAAATGTTTGCAGAAATTGTTTACGAGCCGAAAGACCCGTTTTCTAGACATGTTGTGGTTGATAAAGGAGCTACTCATGGTGTAACGCTTGGTACGCCAGCAATAGATATAACTGGAGTTTTAGGTCAGGTTGTTAGAGTTCAACCTTGGACATCAACCATATCCTTAGTTACACATCGCGATCATCCAGTTCCTGTTCAGATCGCTAGAAACGGCCTTAGAGCGGTTGTTTTTGGTATGGGATATGATAGCTCGATGGAGATTCGGTTTTTACCTTTGGATGCGGATATCAGGGAGGGTGATATTTTGGCTACTTCTGGAATAGGTGGTGTTTATCCACCGAACCTTCCAGTAGGAGCAGTAAGCCAGATCACTCGGGATGATTCTTTCCCATTTGCCAAAATAAGTGTGTTACCGGTCTCAAGAATTGGGCACCACAAACAGGTGTTATTGCTTTCTAAAGTAGATGATGCGTCACCGGTTCTAGATATTAAAGGTAATGATGAAAACACCCTTGATTTGGGGGTTATTGGGGATAATTAATTATGAAAATGCAGGCTAGTAGTATTTCGGACGCCCTTCCCAAACGGGCACTGATTGCAGTCATTGTTGCAGCTTTCATCATAAACTTGATTCCTCTTCCTTTAAACCTGCAACTATTTAGGCCCGATATTTTGCTCTTAGTGTTGATATATTGGGGAATTAATTATTCACAGAAAGTCAGTTTGTTTGCGGTTTTTTTGTTGGGTGTGTTAGGGGATGTAGCTAATGGTGGAGTTTTAGGTCAGACTTCACTTTTATATATATTTTTGATTTTTATAGCAGTATCCATACACAGAAGAATTAGATTATTTAAGCCATTTATGCAAATTTTATATCTTTTTCCCGCCTTACTTTTGACTAAGGTGTTCCTTCTTGGATTATTAGTGGCTATTGATGGAGTATCGCCAAGCCTAGGGTATTTCTTGCCTGTCATCTCCACAGTAATATTTTGGCCTTTTGTACACTTTTTAATCCAGATGGTATTCTCTTTAATTGATCCAGTTTAGTTAGATGAGTAACAATATAGAGCTTCGTAACCACCAACAAGAATTGCACTTCTTTCATGTTAGGCTTGTTGTGACGGGGGTTTTTGTTTTAGTGGCATTCCTCATATTGTTAGGGCGATTTGTTTATTTGCAGGTTCTACAACACGAGCATTTTAGGTTGTTAGCAGAGCAAAATAGAATCAAGGTAATTCCGGTTACCCCCAATAGAGGACATATTTATGATCGTAATGGTGTCGTTTTGGCACAAAATTACGCGGCTTACACCCTGGAAGTCATCCCTGACAGAGTATCTGATCCTGAAAGAGTAATAGATCAATTATCGGACTTGATCACCATATCTCAAAAAGATAGGCAACGTTTTGCAAAGCTTTTAGAGAGTGCTCCAAACTTTTCTAGCATTCCAATTCGTCGGAGACTAAATGATGTTGAAATGGCGACGTTTGCCGCTAAGCATTATCTTTTCCCAGAAGTTCAGATTAACGCCCGATTTTTTAGGCACTACCCTACTGATGAACTTACATCTCATGTTGTAGGTTACATAGGTCGTATTAGTAAGAGAGATTATCAAAAGTTGGAAGCAAAAGGCCAGGCTACTAACTACAGCAAATCAGACACTATAGGAAAAAATGGTTTGGAAAAAATGTACGAAAAAGATTTGCGAGGCATAAACGGTTATGATCATGTGGAGATGGATGCAAACGGTAAATCAATTAGAAAAATAAGGTCTGTCAGACCTATAGCGGGTAATAATCTTATTTTAAGCCTTGATGCTAATCTGCAACATGTTGCGGCTGAAGCATTTGGAGAGCTTAGAGGTGCATTGGTGGCAGTGAAACCGAAGACTGGGGAAGTTCTGGCTTTACTATCTTTGCCTGGTTTTGACCCTAATCGGTTCGTGGATGGTATAGACTCTACAATATGGGAAGCACTTAATACATCAGAATATCACCCTCTTAACAATAGGGCAGTGCAGGGAGTTTATCCACCAGCCTCTACTTTCAAGCCGTTCATGGCTTTAGCAGCATTAGAGCTTGGAAAAAGAGACCCAACCTATACCATGCATGATCCTGGTTATTTCATCCTGGGTAACTCGGGACACGTTTTCCGTGACTGGAAAGAAGGAGGTCATGGGGAAGTTAATCTTCGAAAAGCAATAGTAGAATCGAGTGATACCTATTTTTATGAGCTAGCACATGATTTGGGTATCGATGCGATTCATGATTTTATAAAGCAGTTTGGTCTTGGGCAGTTGACTAGGATTGATCTAGACGGAGAAGCAAACGGTATATTACCCTCTAAAGATTGGAAAGAGAGACGGTTTAAGCAAAAATGGTTTGCAGGTGACACAATTTCGGTAGGTGTAGGACAGGGTTATAATTTGGCTACACCATTACAGTTAGCGGTCGCGACCGCTGCTTTGGCTAATAAGGGAGACATGTTTAAACCTTTCCTAGTGAAACAAATAGAAAACTCTCAGACATCAGCAATAAAAAATATCAATCCTGAAAAAACCAGAGAAATTAAGCTAAAACCTCATAACATGGAGCTTGTTAAGGAAGCAATGATTGGTGTTACCAAGCCTGGTGGAACGGCCGCTAGTGCTGGCTACGCGTCGCAATACGAATTTGCAGGCAAAACAGGGACAGCACAGGTATTTAGTATGAAAGGGGGAGAATATAAAGAAGAAGAAGTTGCCGAGAGATTAAGGGATCATGGGCTTTTTATAGCGTTTGCACCGGCAGAAGATCCAACCATAGCAATTAGTGTTTTGGTGGAGAATGGTGGTCATGGTAGTCGCACGGCGGCACCAATTGCTCGTAAGGTTTTGGATTTTTACTTGTTAGGAAAAGGCCCAAAGCTAAAAAATCGAAATAAGGAGGAATCTAAAAAAGATTAGTCTTCATAAGATGGAAAAAAACGCGAGACATTATTTGATTCGGCATATTGATAGACCGTTGTTAACTCTGGTGGGGCTGGTTCTTGCCATCGGTTTGCTAACTTTGCATAGTGCTTCGGGTGGTGATGCGAATAGAACTATCGCCCAATCAGCTAACATTTGTATAGCATTGGTTTTGATGTGGGTAGTGGCCAACGTGCCGCTCCACTACTTGTCTCGTATAGCACTACCAGTTTATATGCTGGGCTTGATCCTACTGGTAGCGGTTGAGTTTTTTGGAGAAGTTGTAAACGGTGCACAAAGATGGCTGGATCTGGGTTTTACAAGACTGCAGCCATCAGAGCTCATGAAAATAGCCGTTCCCTTGATGATGGCCTGGTATTTTGATAGATATGAATCTGTTTTACGGGGATCAAATTTTTTGGTTGGAGTTATATTATTATTTGTGCCAGTTTTTCTTATAGTCAATCAACCAGATTTGGGGACAGCAATCTTAGTCGCAGTGGCTGGGGTTTACGTGCTTTTTTTAGCAGGATTATCTTTTAAGGTATTCTTACTTTCTTTACTGATTATTTTGGGCAGTGTTCCTTTCATATGGTCAAATTTACATGGATACCAGCAACAAAGAATTCTAACCTTGTTTGACCCAAGTCAAGATCCTTTAGGATCGGGGTATCACATAATTCAGTCCTCTATCGCACTCGGATCAGGTGGATTGCTTGGCAAGGGATGGTTAAATGGAACTCAGTCCCAACTTGATTTTCTTCCCGAGAGAACTACAGACTTTGTTTTTGCTGTATATGCAGAAGAATTTGGGCTTCTAGGAAACCTTCTGCTCTTATTTTTATTTTTAGCGATTATTGGGAGGGGTTTAATCATAGCTGCCAATGCCCCGACATTGTTTACCAGACTTTTAGCCGGTGCTATCTCCCTTATTTTCTTCACCTATGTTTTCGTTAATATTGGCATGGTAAGTGGTATATTACCGGTGGTAGGGGTTCCCCTGCCTTTAATCAGCTATGGAGGCACCTCTTTAGTTACAATATTGTTTGGTATTGGGATATTAATGAGTATTCAAACTCATCGACGTTTAGTTCAAACTTAATTTACTCAGTTTGTTAAATGTTAGGTAATAAAAGCAGGCTATTGAGGTTAGAAGTAATTATTTTTACAAAAAATACATATGTTCGCATCAGTTTTCAAGTTGTCACTTGGGGAGTTTGTGGGTCACATGAATAAAAGATAGGAAATTTGGTATGAAATCACTCATCTGTGGTTCTGTTGCTTATGACACAATCATGGCATTTGAAGGTCAATTTGGTAGCCATATTCTGAAAACTGAGTTGGATAATCTAAACGTGGCATTTCTTGCACCGGATATGCGAAGAGAGTTTGGTGGCTGTGCTGGCAACATCGCCTACAATCTCAATATGCTAGGTGAAAAGCCAACTATCATGGCTACGGTGGGTAAAGACTACGCACCTTATGCAGCTCACTTAAGGGATTTAAATATTTCACAAGACCATATTTTCATACTTGAAGATAACTATTCAGCCCAAGCCTTTATTACAACAGATTCAAACGGTAATCAGATAACGGTGTTTCATCCGGGGGCTATGAACTTTGCACATTTAACAGATGTAGGTAGCGTTAAAAATGTTTCACTTGGAATCATCTCTCCCGATGGGCGAGAAGGGATGATCAAGCACGCGAGGGAATTTCATGAAAATGACGTGCCATTTATATTCGATCCTGGACAAGGTTTGCCAATGTTTAATCGAGATGAATTAGAAGATTTCATCAAGAAAGCGTCCTATTTGGCAGTAAATGAATATGAGGCAAAAATGTTGGTTGAAAAGTTAGACACTTCTCTGGAAAATGTAGCCGAGAACGTTGATGCCTTAATTGTTACATTGGGGAGTAAGGGTTCACACATTTATTTTGACAGTCAACGACTCACAATACCTGTAGTAACTGCTAACCATCCAGTCGATCCAACAGGGTGTGGCGATGCTTATCGGGCAGGGCTGATTTTTGGAATAAACAATGGATATGACTGGCAAAAGACAGGTTTTTTAGCCTCGATTTTGGGGGCTATTAAGGTGTCGAGTAAAGGCCCTCAGAACCATAAATTTAGTTTAACTGATATTTCCGTTCTATTAGAGAAAGAATTTGGAAAGTCGTTATGACTAAAAAAGTAAAAATAAGGTTGGTACATAGGTATCTTGAATAAAGGCTCTGATTTCTATTATCTTCGTTGCACGATCCGTATTCTTAGCCTATGCTTAATTTGTGTTTTCGGCGTTTTCGTGACAATGTGTTTATTTCCGTTTCTTACAGAAAAAAGAAAATGGATTTGTAGTCGAGCTTGGTCTATTTGTGTTTTGAAATCTTTAAATATTCGTAAAAGAATTAAAGGTAAAAACTACGATAATGGGAAATCAATATTAATCGTTTCCAACCACATTTCATGGGTAGATATACCTTTGATGTTATCATTAGTTCGAGTAACTTTTTTGTCTAAGTCGGAGATAAAAAAATGGCCTTTGCTTGGTTATCTAGCGAGTAAGGCAGGAACAGTATTTATTGATAGATCAAAAATAACTGAAATAAAAAGTGTTACAAAAAAAATAACCACACTAATTAATCAAGGTAAAAATATTCTTTTGTTTCCTGAGGGGACAACTAGTAAGGGTGATGCCGTGTTACCTTTTCACGCATCCTTCCTCCAGTCAGCTATCGATGCGAAATGTCAGGTGTTACCAGTTTCTATAAGGTATTTAAAATCGGATAATAAGCCGGACTATGCTCCTGCTTACATTGAGGGGTTAAGCTTTCTGGATACACTGTTCAATTTGGCCAAAACGCGGCAAGTTGTCGCTGAAGTTCAGTATCATGAGTTGATTAATGTCAGCAATTTAAATCGCCGGGATTTAGCTAAATTGCTCCACCATAAAATTCAATCAGCTTTTTAGTCCGCTGACTTGAAAAACTTTTCTATCCTCTAATCTTATAGCGGATAGGTTGTTGCCCCAAACACAGCCACTATCAACGCACATAATATTTTTCCTTACCATCAATCCGATTGCAGACCAGTGGCCAAAAATAATAGTGGTATTCTGAGATTGCCTCTGCGGAACTTCGAACCAAGGCATATTTCCACTTGGCACAGTGCCTATTCCTCCCTTATATGATAGATTCATTCTGCCCTCAGGTGAGCAGGTTCGAAGGCGAGTCATGGCATTTAATATAACTCTTGAGCGGGAAAATCCGGTTAAATTATCATTCCATAAGTTGGGGGTATTTCCGTAAGACCTCATTAAAAAGGAATGCCATTTAGAACTGATTAGAGCTTCCGCTACCTCCAGAGACAATTCTTCTGCCATATTAATACTCCAGCTTGGTAGTAATCCAGCATGAACCATGGCATATTCACCTTCTGAATAAAATAGCGGTTTCTGCCTAAGCCAATCAAGAATCTCATGTAGATCGTGGGCCTGAAGGGTATCACCCAACGTCGTATCGTTTGTTCTGGGTCTAACCTCACCAGATAATTTCAGAAGATGAAGGTCATGGTTGCCTAATACAATTTCTACACATTTTCCCAGACTTTTGATGTACCTAAGTGTATTAAGGGAATCCGGACCTCTATTTACAAGGTCCCCAGTAAGCCATAGCTTATCATTGTGAGGATTGAAATTGATAGCACGTAAAAGCTTTTTTAGGGGTGCCAGGCATCCTTGAATATCCCCGATAGCATATGTGGACAAAGTATTGTACTCAAATAGAGTTAGTGTTTGGGTTACCTCTGGGAGGTAAGTTTATCATCATTGGAGGGTTAAAATCATGTAATCAACAGCAGCTTTTATTTCGTTGTCAGAAAAAGACGCACCACCCCCTTTTGCTGGCATAAGTCCGATTCCGTTAATGGCATTTTTATAGAGGGTATCGTTTCCTTTCGAGATCCGTGGTGCCCACGCTACTTTGTCATTAGTTTTAGGAGCACCTGCTATTCCAGAAAGATGGCAGGAAATACAAACTTCATTGTAGACGACTTCTCCTGATTTTTCTTCTATGTTTCCGTCTTGTTGATCATTATCAGCAGAGAACCCTAACTCTGTTTTTTCCATTACGCCGGTACCAGATAATTTGATTCTACCAACTGGTGCAAGTCTCGCTTTAACTGACGTTTCTGTAAGGGCATTGGGTGTGACTGTGATACCTCCTGTTATTGCTTTCACTACCAATAAGATTACTACTACTGGTATAAAAAAAGAGAGTAGAACAATAGTTAAAAGTTGTGATGGTGTTCTAATCAAAGGTTCAGTATGACTTTTTTCTAAAGATTCCATTTCGCCCATTCAGTATGATTATTATTCAATATACAGATTATAAGTATAAAGATGGTAATAACAAAACTAAAATAGACGAGACACACATTTAGTTATATTCTGTAGCCTAGGCGCCTGTAGCTCAGTTGGATTAGAGTGTCGGCCTCCGAAGCCGAAGGTCGTGGGTTCAAGTCCCGCCAGGCGCGCCAAAAACTTCCAATATAATTGCCATGGTTGAATATACAGCATTATTCGGTTTGTTAATTGCTGCTTTTACGTCAGCTACTATATGGCCTGGATCCTCTGAGGTGGTTTTGGTTTTGTTACTCAGTGCTGGACATGAAAAATGGCTTTTATTTTTTGTAGCAACGATTGGCAATGTCGCTGGTGGGATCACTACTTTTTTTCTAGGTTTAGGCTTAAGGCAGGTCTCGCATAACCCTACCATCGGTCGACTGATACACAGGTTTGGAGCAATTATGTTGTTTTTTTCCTGGGTACCGATATTAGGTGATTTAATATGTTTAATGGCAGGTTGGCTAAAGCTAAATTTTCTATTTTGTGTCCTTGCTATGACAATTGGAAAAGCTCTAAGGTATTGTTGGATAATATGGCTATATCAATCTTTAGGACTTTGATAAGAAAGTTATAGCTTGCTGATTTCCCAACTGATAAAGTTTTTGATTAGTTTTCGAGTAAGATCAGGTTGATCAAATTGAGGGGAGTGACCACATTTTGGTAAGATACTCGAGTGTACATAAGTTTTGATACTATTTTTAATGATATCTAATTGTCTTGTGGTGCCATACACATCGTCCTCCCCCTGAATAAGTAGTAACGGAGCCTCAATCTTACTCAATAAGTCAACTAGACTCCATTTTCTAAAGGAAGGATCTAACCATATTTTTACCCAATGAGAAAACATGGAGTGAGCATCTTTATGATAGCGGGCAAGCTTTTCCGAGATGTTTTTTGAGTAGTAATTTGCCTCAAACTGTTTAATACTGGATACGGTTATCTCCTCCACGATAACATGTGGGGCAATGGCTACCACCCCAACTAGTCGCTGTTGTTTCTGGCTAGCTGCTATTAGGGCAATAGAAGCACCATCACTATGGCCTATTAAAAGGGGGACCTTTATACCGAGTATAGTCAATAAGGTCGGTAAAATGTTTTTAGCTTGATGGTGCATAAAGCTTTTATCTAAAGGGGTGTTATCAGAATCTGACCAGCCATATCCAGGTCTCGAAAATACTAATCCCCTGAGTTTGTTATCTTTACAAATATCGTCTGGAAATTGTTTCCACATTTTCATTGATCCCAATCCTTCATGGAGGAAAACCAATGTGGGAGCTTTGGTGCTAGCAGATTGATCTTCATGCTCAATTAGGCGGTATTCAATTTGTAGACCGTGAATTTTGATAAAACTAGACATTTAAATTCCCAGGAATTTTTTTTGTAGTTTTAAATCACTCTTTAGGTTTGCAGAAGCTCCGTCAAACACTATTTGACCGTTCATCATTATAGCAAAACGATTGGTCACTTTAGATAAGGAAGCGAGGTCTTTATCAACTATTATTGCTCCGACACCTTTGGACGAAATTTCCTCTAAAAGTGTCCAAACTTCCTCTGCTACTATTGGCGCCAACCCTTCGGTAGCTTCATCTATTAAAACATATTCTGGATTTGTCATTAGAGCTCGGCAAATCGCGAGTATTTGCTGCTCACCCCCAGAAAGCTGACTACCTCCATTGTTCAGCCGAGGTTCGAGTTGAGGAAACATTTTTAGCACCTCATCTAACCCCCATATTTGGTCACCGTTTGTTCTAGGGCGAGCTGCCATTAGAAGATTTTCTCTCACAGTAAGATTCGGAAAAATCCCCCTTTTTTCAGGTACATACGCAATTCCAAGTTGAGATATTTTATGAGGTGGTAATTCAGTGTAATCGGTACTAAAGATTTTTTTGATTCCCTTTGAGGGAGTTTTTAATCCGGCAATAACTCTTAATAGAGTTGTTTTTCCCATCCCGTTCCGTCCTACTAGCCCTATGATTTCCCCTTCCCTTAAATGTAATTCAACTCCTTTAAGAATATGACTTTTCCCATAGTGAGCGTGAATACCTTTAACCATTATCATTTTTATTTTCCGTGATTTCCAAGGTAGACTCTTTGGACATATGGGTCTGATCGAACGTCATTAGGATTGCCAAATTTAATGATTCTACCACTCGCCATGACAGAAACCTTTTGTGCAATTGATAAAATAGCATTGACATCATGTTCTACCACCAATATTGAATTGCTTTCTTTCAGCTGATTGATCAGATCAAGAATTGTATTTGATTCTGCACCACTCATTCCTGCCAACGGTTCATCAAGGAGTAATAGTTTGGGTTTTGAGCTTAGTACCATAGCTATTTCTGTTTTTTTCTGGTCACCGTGAGACAGCAAATCGGCTCTAGTAAACATTTTATCTACAAGCTGTACTTTCTTTATACTCTCTCGAGCAATTTGGCCAGGTAGGGCGTATGTTTCTGCTCCCCGAAAAATATTTACCCTGTTGGATAGTAGACTTTGTGCGGCCAAAACACAGTTTTCAAAAACAGTGAGTGAAGGGAAAATATTAGTCGTCTGATAAACGTGGCCTATGCCAAGTCTGGCTATCTTATCTTTTGATAGGCCTTGAACATCTCTACCATATATTTTGGTGGAACCCGTTGTGGGTATAAGTTCCCCGGTGATCGTGTTAATCAAGGTACTTTTCCCGGCACCATTAGGGCCAATTAGTGCGTGAATCTCATTGCTCTTACAAGTTATGTTTACGTTGTCTAAGGCTTTTAGTCCATCAAAACTAAAGCTTAAATTTTTTATATCTAAGACAATATTGTTTGTCGAGGATGTCATTTGTATGGTAGACGCAGAGCACTAACAATTCCATTAGGCAGAAAGATAGCTACTAATATTACAATAGAACCGACAAAGATTTGCCAGTGATTAGTCAAAGACTGAAGAATAAGCTCTAAAGTCAACATTACCAGAGCACCAACAGTTGGCCCAAAAAGAGTTCCCATACCACCAAGAAGGACCATTACTAAAGCACCTCCGGACATATGCCACCCTAGCATATCGGGGTTGACTAATCCAAACTGTAGTGCAGCCAGAAAACCAGCCAATGCTGCAATAAATGATGAAATTACAAAGCAGGTTAGCTTATAGTATTTGGCTTGGAACCCTAGAGATTCAACTCTAGATTCATTAATTTTTATTCCTGATATTACTTGTCCAAAAAGTGATTTTGTAATTCTATCAATACTAAAGATAACCAAAATAAAAGTGATAAGAGAGAGAAAATAAAATTCTGTAGGATTTGAAAGATTCAGGGCGTTATATCCAAAAAATGTTACTTGAGGAATATTGTATATGTAGACACCATCTGAACCACCCGCTATATCTGTGTCATGAAAAATAAAAAATAGTAGTTGAGCAAAAGCAAGGGTTACCATTATGAAATAGATGCCTCGAGTT
The DNA here is from genome assembly GCA_902627495.1 of Hydrogenophilales bacterium. GTDB lineage: Bacteria > Pseudomonadota > Gammaproteobacteria > Burkholderiales > Eutrophovitaceae. Next base: position 23,481 of record CACOJS010000001.1, read on the forward strand.
CTAACTACGAGTGCACCAATAAAAAACCCAAGTATTGAAGTTACCGTTAAAGAAACAAATAGATTAATCCAAAATCCGGTAATAGCGTATTGGGTTGTCGCTATGGCAAGAGCATATCCTGCTAAACCATAAAACGCAGCATGACCAAGGCTTACTAATCCAGTGTATCCGACTAATAGATTTAGACTCGAAGCAAGTATTGCCATTATCAGGACTTTACTGACAAATTGAATATAAAATTGGTCAGCAAAAAAGGGGAAAATAATTAAACCCAATAAACAACCTACTCGAGATAAAAAAATCGGGCTCATTATCATTTCCCTCCAAAAATGCCTTGTGGACGCCATATGAGAACGATGGCCATTAACAAATATAAAGATACGCCTGATAATTCTGGTAGCAGTGAGAGGGTGCCAACTCTAACCTCTACCACTTTACCGAAAGTATCTACCAGTCCAATTAACATCGCCGCCAGCATTGCTCCTTTTAGTGAACCTATGCCTCCAATTACAACAACTATGAAAGACACAATTAGAATTTGATCCCCCATTCCGGGAAAGACGGAGGATACTGGAGCCGCTATCATGCCAGCAAATGCTGCTAGTGCAATACCAAACGAAAATACTAATCTGTACAAAATAGTTATATTAATGCCCAGTGCCTGGGTCATTTCCCGATCGAAAGAACCTGCCCTTATTGTCATACCAAGCTTAGTTTTTCCGATTAATATGTAAAGCCCCAAAGCAATCAGCAGACATATGGCTGACAATGCAATCCTATATATTGGGTAGGACAAGGTTTCTGTTATTTGAATGGTGCCATTAAAAATAGAGGGGATTTCTACCCCGTGGACGTCGTCACCCCAAATAAGGCTTCTTAGAGAGTCAATTACCAGGATGAGTCCATAGGTCATCAAAACCTGTCTTAAGTGATCGACTCTATATAAGTATGAAAATAGATATTTTTCTAGAAACAATCCTAAAATAACAGAGATCGCAAATGCACAAATAACAGCTATCCAGAAGTTACCTGAAAGGTCCGTAAGTGACCAAGCTAAGTATGCTCCAATCATGTAAAAACTACCGTGAGACAGATTGATAACGCCCATTATTCCAAAAATCAAGGTCAGCCCACTAGCAACTAAAAACAAGAGAAAACCGTATTGCACTGCATTAAGAAGTTGAATAGCAAAGGTTACAAAATCCATATCGTGGGAAACTGTCATCATAGGCATTAAGTTTGCGATCTATGATGTGCCAGTGAAATATTTTTCATGCAATTTAGTTTTCTGAGATGGGGATAAATTTTAAAATTAATATTTACGAAAAGTGTTGAAATCTTTAAAATCTTTATTATATTAATCCGCATCCCGTGGCGGGATCTTCCAGTGCATCCCAAGCAGTTTTTAACACTTTGTTATCATTATTTATAACCTGGCGAAGATAGATATTTTGTATAGGATTATGTGCCTTTGACATTGTCCATTGGCCTCGAGGACTATCAACACTCATGCCTTCGATGGCTCTTATCATCCCTGAGCGATCTTTGAAATCACCGTCAACTTTATTTAGAGATTGTGACAAGACCAAACCAGTATCATATCCTTGGACGGCATAAACATCTGCCAGTTTTCCATACTTTTCATAATACTTTGTTCTAAAACTCTTATTAGTTTCATTTTGTAGTGAGTCAGCATAGTGAAGGGTAGTCATTAATCCTTCCGCTGCCGCTCCTTGAGCAGGAAGAACACCCTCTGTTAAAAAGCCCGATCCGAAAAGTGGTATTTTATCCTTTAGTCCAGACGCAGCATAATCTTTTACAAATTTTACAGCTCCACCACCGGCGAAGAAGCATACAACTGCATCTGGCTTGACCGCAGATATTTTGGTCAACAATGCTTGAAACTCTACATTAGGAAATGGAACATACAGAGTATTTATAAGCTCTCCTCCAAATTTGATATATCCTTCCTCAAAGCCCGCACGTGCTTCGCTTCCAGCGGCATATTTCCATGTAATAAAAATTGCTTTTTTGTGTCCTTTTTCCATAAGGATTTTTCCTAGAGGATAGGTGGGTTGCCAATTAGTGAAAGAGGTTCTAAAAATATTTTTTGCACATTGTGAACCTGTTGCAGCCCCTGCCCCAGCGTTGGGTATTAGCATCAGAGCATCAGAGTTGCGGGCTATTTTAAGCATACCCATTACAACGCCCGAATGGACGGTTCCAATGAGAATGTCAACTTTGTCTTTGACTATTAATTTATTGGCATTATCAACCGCTTTTGCTGGGTTGGACTCATCATCCACTTGATAAAAGTCAATACTTTCCGGGTCAAGCTCTCCATTTTTGGCTAAAGCCATTTTAAAGCCATTTTCTATCGCTTTTCCCAACTTTGCATAGGTCCCGGTGTAGGGAAGCATTAACCCTATCTTGATATTCTTCGAGGATTTTCGGGAACAGCTAGTAAGAGCAGTACCTATGGAAGATACACCTGCTAACGCTAGAAAATTTTTTATGAAGGTCCGACGACTGAAATTCAACTTCTTTAAATTTATGTTCATTCTTTATCCTCTTTAAATAGCCACAGGCCTAATTTAATCTCTTAGTTTAAATCGTTGTATTTTTCCCGTTGCTGTTTTGGGTAACTCTTTCACAAATTCTATCCATCGGGGATATTTAAAGCGAGCGAGTTTGGATTTCACATGTTCTTGTAAAGGTTTTTCTAGATTAAAATTTTCATAATTTGGTAGTAGAACAACGTAGGCTTTTGGTTTGGTCAAGCCATCTTTGTCCATTGCACCTACAACAGCAGCTTCAAAAACGGCCTCATGAGAAATTAGAGCAGCCTCAACTTCAAAGGGAGATACATACTGCCCACTCACTTTGAGCATATCATCTGATCGACCACCATAAACATAGTAACCCTCTGAATTTATCGAGTATTTATCTCCTGAAATTGTCCACTTTCCAGCAAATGTGTTTCTAGATTTTTTAGTATTATTCCAGTACTTGATGGCAGCAGTCGGCCCATTAATTTTGAGGTCGCCTAACTCTCCCGTAGAGACCTCTTTATTATTGTCTACTAAACTGAGCTCATAACCGGGAACTGGTTTGCCAGTAGTTCCATAGTTTACATCCGAGGGTCTATTCGATAGAAAAATATGGAGCATCTCTGTAGATCCGATTCCATCTAAAATATCTACGTCAAACCTTTCTTTCCAGCGCTCTCCTAGCTCTGGAGGTAATGGCTCTCCTGCTGAGGTACAAATTCGTAAAGCTAGTGTAGATTTCTCTGGATGGATTTCTGCTGAAAGTAACGCACCATATAGTGTTGGTACTCCATAAAAAATTGTTGGCTTATTTTCGACCAGCTTTTTGAAAACAGCTTCAGGAGTCGGCCTACCTGACATCAAAATCGTCGTGGCTCCAACTGAAAGTGGAAAGGTAAGGGCATTTCCAAGGCCATACGCAAAAAATAACTTTGCAGCCGAAAAAACCGTGTCATTATCTGTAATTCCCAAAATGGGCTTTGCATAGAGCTCAGCAGTTTTGATTAAACTCGAATGAATATGTAAGGTGCCTTTTGGGGTACCCGTTGATCCCGAAGAGTACAACCAAAAGCAGGTATCATCAGAGGTCGTTTCTTCTACTTGAAACTTGTCTTCAGAGGATTTCATAAGGGTTTGTAGGTGGAGATAAGGCTCCTGTTTTTTTCCAGAAATAATTATATGTTGAAGATATTTATTATCCTTTAGTATTGGTTGAAAAAAAGGGAAAATCTCTTGTGACACAACCAAAGCTCGGGCTCTGCTATCTTGGATCATGAATTTGTAGTTATCCGAAGTTAGCATGGTATTAACTGGTATAGGTACTATTCCGGCTTTTATTGCACCTAGAAATACACTGGGAAAATCAATGGTATCTTTGAGGGCTAGAAGTAACCTTTCTTCTGGCCGAATACCCAGTTGAGATAACAAGTTCGATACTTTATTACACTTTTGTTGTAACTCTCTAAAAGAAAATGAGCCGTGATCGTCTATATAAGCAATTTTATTGTCTCGGCCAGCTATTAGGTTTCTTTCAAGCAAATCGTGAGCCGCATTGTATTTTCTAGGGATGTAGATGCGTGGTGGAGTAACACTATGGTCAGCACTTGACAAATTCAATCCTATTCTCCTTTTGCCGGACAGAAAATATGTTTATGAAGATTGTATGGCCGAATAATTATAGCTCAACTGAAAGCATACTTGGTGTTTTGCCGATCACTGAAGTTCTTTTCCCACTAAACCTATCCATTCTTCTATCCAAATTAGGGCTTCATCCTCTGGCAGACTATTAGAGTTAGCATCATGCAGTTTATAGTCTCCCACTCTCACAGCGCCCAGTTGAGATAAAATGAGATCAAAATTTTTGCCCCCAAACCCAAAGGTTTCCGTGTATGTACTATCTCCTAAACCAAAAAGACCGTAGGTAACGTTGCTTAAGTCTGGTTTTGTGGTTTTTAGTGATTCTAAAAGCATCTGGGCATTATCTGGAACGTCACCTTGGCCATAGGTAGATGTGCAAATTATGAAATACCCTCCTGCTGCAAAAATACTATGGTCTAGGTCATCCATTAGTTTCGTCGACACGTCAATCGCTTTTTCGGATAAGTGGGCTTCTATTTCTTCTGCCACGAGCTGTGCAGTGCCTGTCATTGTGCCCACTAAAATGGTGAGTTTTTGCTTCACAAACTTGTCCTCTCTATTAATAAAGAAGCATGATCCTTGATGTAATAACTGATATGCATTATATTACCACTCATGGAAATATATCATGCATTATAATACATTTTACAAATGAAGTCAGTGGTTACCAGTAACAAAGACAGACTCTTATTATCATTGGTGGGAAACCAAGTGAGGAGAGTTAGGCAGACAAATGGTATAACTAGAAAAGAGCTTTCTCTCCGTTCTGGAGTTTCGCAAAGGTATTTAGCTAAATTAGAGGCAGGCGATGGGAATGCTTCCATATTGCTTCTTAAGCACATTTCAGATGCTCTAGGCCTACCGTTAGGTAATCTGCTGGCGGATGAAACCGTATCCGAAGAGCTGGTTGACGTTCAAGAGTTTGTAAAGCATTTATCAAAAAGCAAATTGCTAAAAGCTAAAGAAATCTTAGTCGAAAGCTTTGACAGTGGGCATTCAAAAAAACATGTAGCTCTGGTGGGGCTGAGAGGGGCAGGCAAATCTACTTTAGGAGCCGCATTGGCGAAGAGCCTAGGTAAGCAATTTATTGAGATTGACAAAAAAATTGAAAGTTTGGCTGGAATTACTCTTTCCGAAATTTTTTCACTTTATGGACAAGATGGTTATCGTCGGTTTGAAAAAGCTTGTTTGGTAGATGTGCTAAATGAGGAGGAAGATTGCGTAATTGAAACAGGTGGTAGTGTGGTGACTCATAAAGAGTCATATGACATGATTTTGTCTTCTTGTTTTACCGTTTGGATAAAAGCTGACCCCGAAGATCATGTGAATCGGGTCATAAACCAGGGAGATACGCGAATAATATCTAGTACTCATAGAATTCGAGAAGATGTTCAGCAAATTTTAAAAAATCGAGAGCCCTTATACGCATTAGCTAATAAAACTGTAAATACATCTAAATTTAGCAAAGACACATGCCTTAAAAAACTATCGAAGATGACAGTGATTGGCAGAGAGGAGTAAATCCACCACATGAAAAATACAGCTAGCCTGGAAGTTCCAGATTTAGTCACTTATGACACTAGTCCATCAAAATATTGTCATTGGAAGTTGTCTATTGAAAACCATATAGCAACATTATCAATGGATGTTACTGAGGGTAAGGGTTTTTCCCCGGGTTATGAGTTGAAATTAAACTCGTATGATTTAGGTGTTGACATAGAACTTTATGATGCCTTGAACAGAATTCGGTTCGAGCACCCCACGGTTAAATGTGTGGTAATTACTAGTTCTAAAGAGAAAATGTTTTGTTCTGGTGCCAATATTTATATGCTTGGAAAAGCATCTCACAGTGCTAAAGTTAACTTTTGTAAATTCACTAATGAGACTAGAAACGGAATGGAAGATTCAAGTTTACATGAAGGTTTAAAGTTCTTAGCAGCTATCAATGGAACCGTTGCTGGTGGAGGATATGAATTGGCTCTAGCGTGTGACAAAATACTTATGATCGATGATCGTTCATCTAGTGTTAGCCTTCCCGAAGTCCCTCTGTTGGGTGTACTACCTGGAACTGGTGGCCTTACTAGAATTGTAGATAAACGAAAAGTTCGTAAAGATCATGCAGATGTCTTTTGCTCTCTACCTGAAGGTTTCAGGGCAACAAGGGCAAAGAAGTGGAATTTGGTTGATGAAATATGTAAACCAAAACAGTTCCTGGCAAAAACTCATGTAATGGCCAAAGATCTTGTCGAGGCTAGTAATCGAGACAGCTCTCGTACTGAGGGCGTTAGGCTTGAGAAACTAAATCGAGCTATCGATGAAAATGGCTATCACTATAACCAAGTTAAGGTTTCTATTGATAAAGATAAAAGGGTTGCCTTTATAACTGTTTATGGGCCTGAAACTTGTCCGTCCGAAAACTTAGAAGAAATTATGGCTGAGGGATGTTCATGGTGGCTGTTAGAATTAGCTCGAGAGTTAGATGACGCTATCTTGTTATTGAGAACAAATAATTTAGACATAGGGGTTTGGGTGATTAAAACTGAAGGAGCTGCTAGCAATGTAATGGCTATAGACCAATTCGTCTTGGATAACATTAACAACTGGTTTGTTAGATCAACGATTGGGTTTTTACGGCGAACACTCGCAAGGCTCGAGGTCTCGGCAAGAAGTTTGTTCGCAATAGTAGATAGTAGGTCATGTTTTGCAGGTACTTTAACAGAACTTCTTTTGGCTGCTGACAGAAGTTATATGCTCTGTCCGGAAGAGCCATCCACAGACGCTCCGACTGTTCAGTTAAGCAAAGTTAATTTTGGGTTGTATCCCATGATAAATGATTTATCACGCATTGATTCTAGATTCTGTGAGGACCAAGTAAAAGTTTCTTTGGCCGAGAAGAACTGTGGCCAAATGTTATCAGCGAAAGATGCTGAGAGCTTAGGTCTGGTGACTTTTATCCCAGACGAACTTGATTGGGATGAGGAAATTAGATTGGCCCTAGAGGAAAGGGTTAGCATATCTCCCGATGCTTTGACCGGTATGGAAGCTAACTTGAGGTTTTCCGGAAAGGAAAATACAGCCACCAGGGTGTTTGGAAGGTTATCAGCCTGGCAAAACTGGATATTCAATAGACCTAATGCTGTAGGGCCAGCGGGTGCATTAAAAACTTTTGGAACTGGTAAAAAGCCCGAATACAAATGGGAAAGGGTATAAAGATGTCTATAAATTATAGTGACCGCATTCCCAATAATGTCAATTTATCCTCTGATCGATCCCTACAGAGGGCACTAGAGCATTGGCAACCCAGGTTTTTAGATTGGTGGTCTGAGATGGGACCAGGCGGTTATTCGGGAAGTGATGCTTATTTGAGAACTGCAGTTGGAGTTAATGCCAAGGACTGGGCAAGTTATGGTTATGTAAAAATGCCAGACTACCGATGGGGAATTTTTCTAGCTGATCCTGTCGAGAATCGAACGATAGGTTTTGGTGATAATTACGGAAAACCGGTTTGGCAAAAAGTACCAGGAGAATTGCGGACGCAGTTCAGAAGGATTATAGTCACCCAGGGGGATACCGAACCGGCCTCGGTAGAACAGCAGAGACTTTTAGGTTTAACTTGCCCTTCACTATATGACCTCAGAAACCTTTTTCAGGTAAATGTCGAAGAAGGCCGCCATTTATGGGCTATGGTTTATCTTCTACATGCGTACTTTGGACGTGATGGGCGGGAAGAGGCCGAAGAACTTTTAGAGCGACACTCTGGAGACCTGGATAATCCAAGAATACTCGGGACATTCAATCAGCCAATTACTGATTGGCTATCTTTTTTTATGTTTACATATTTCACTGATCGTGATGGAAAATTTCAACTAAAAAGCCTCGCTGAGTCTGCATTTGACCCACTCTCCAGGACTTGCCGTTTCATGCTGACAGAAGAAGCTCATCATATGTTCGTGGGGGAAACAGGGCTATCTAGAGTAATTAAAAGAACTCTTCAAGTAATGAAACAAGTTGGGACTGATGATCCGGATGCCATCAGAGCAGAAGGGGCGATTGATTTGCAGACCTTTCAAAAATATCTTAACTTTTGGTACTCTTCTTCCCTTGATCTTTTCGGAGCAGAGGAATCATCAAATGCTGCTTTTGCCTTCGCTAACGGGATAAAAGGAAGATCAGACGAGGCACAATATCGAGATCATCTTGAGGTGAACAGCCTGTTAAAAGTGGAGAGCCATCAGGGAATTAGGGAAATTCCCACTAGAAATGCGATGAATGAAGTACTCAGAGCATCCTACAGCCAAGATTGTTCAATAGGACTCAAGAGATGGAATCGTCTGATTGCCAGATCAAATATAGACTTTGAAATTTGTCTGCCTAGTACAAAATTTAACCGCAACATCGGTTTTTGGAGAGAGGTCGACACTGATCCAAAAGGAACTCAAGTCTCAAGAAATCTGTTTGATAAAAAGCGGGAAGAATGGTTACCAAGCGAGTCTGATCATGACTTCATTAGTAATCTGATGCAAAGAGTAGTTGAACCAGGAAAAATTGCTGGTTGGTTAGCTCCGCCCGAAAGGGGCATAGACAACAAAGGCCTAGAGTATGAGTACGTGAGAACGCAGTAGGAACAATCGGTGGTATCCTAATCTAGCCAGATATAGGTGTTATCCGTTTTCTCATACTGTACGATACCCTCACATTCAAGCTTAATTAAGTGGGCCTCGAGAGAGTACTTGGCTATAGTGTAAAGATTTTGGTTCACATCTCGGTACACTATTTTAACCAAATCGTCCAAGTTTGCCTTTGATAGCATAGACAATGCTTCTATTACTTTGGCTTCCCTTGAAAGCCTATGCTCAATAATCCAATCAATAGCCTTGTTAGGGTTCTCCATTAAAGCACCATGCCCCGGTGCAATAAATTGAAGGTCGAGCTTTTTAATCGACTTCAAGGAACTAAGGTAATCTCGCATATTTCCATCCGGTGGAATAATAACCACAGTAGATCCATTCATAATGTGGTCACCCGTAAAAATTAATTTATCTTCCTCTAGAAAAAAACACAGATGATTAGATGCATGGCCGGGAGTATGGACGGTTGTAATGGTATATTCAGTCTCCTTAATTTGATCTTTATCTAGTAAAGTTTTGTCAGGCCTAAATGATTGGTCTTGATTCTTCTTGTATGTGGAGGTCATTCCCATGACTGGTGCTGAAGTCACCTCATTAAGCAGCTTGGCTCCTGGTGAATGGTCCATGTGAGTATGAGTAACTAAGATTTGTTTTAGCCGCCCGTCGCACGCAACAAGAATGTCGTCGACATGTTCAGCAGAAGCCGGCCCAGGGTCAATTACGGTGATATTATTCTTTCCTATAAGGTAGGTATTGGTACCTGGCCCTGTCATTATTCCGGGATTATTAGCGGTAATGCATTTAACTCTCTCTGTAAGTTTTTTTATTCGCATTTTGGGGATTATTAGGGAAGCTCAATAATATTACTACCTTTTATTTCTGGATAGACTGGCTTTACCTCATGTTGTTCAGATACTTTCTTTTGGTAAAGTTCTTCAGTATTTTTGAACCCAACTATAGCTTCCAAATTTCTCTTGGTTGGTAGTAACATAGGTAGTTTCCCAGATTCCCCATCTCTTAAGGCATCAGTCGGTTCGATCCATAGGCTTTCGACACTTTCATTGCCATCATGAACCCCTTTTTGCCCCCTTGGTGCTATCGCAACAAAAAAACGAGTGCTGTACCTCTTTAACTCAGTTTCGGGGGTTACCCAATGAGATATATATGCCAACTGATCTACTGCTAATGTTAGATTTAATTCCTTACACATTTCAATTAAAACCGTTTCCCCATTATTAAGTTCTTCTCGGTAGTTATTAAGAATCTTTTCTTCTGAGCTGGTAGGCCTTCCTAGTAACTCTCCTGATGATTTATAGGCCAATAGAATCCCAGACTCCTCAAAGCACTCCCTAATACAGGCTATCCAAAAATCTAATCCACCAGATTCGATTCCTAAGATATTAGAAGCTACCTGATCGCTAATTCCTTGACTGTGCTTATGTAACTCTGGATGACCGTCTGACATTTCTATTTTCCCCCCTGGAAAAACCCATGCCCCTCCAAAATTAGCCCTTTTGTTTCGCAATATCATAAATACTTCGGTTTGATGGTGACAGGGTCTGACAAGAAGTGCTGTAGCTGCCAGTTTAGGTTTAGACGGTGGTAATGTAGGGTCGGCCTTTAGAATATTTATAGATGGATGCATAATTATTTTTTCGTCACAGTTTCGGTAATTATACAACCGAATATACTTTTAGGTTGCGAGGTCAATTAATTATTTAAAAGTCAAATATATTATTAGAGTATTTCTATTTTTCACTCCGGTCTGGTGCAACGCTCTTTGGGAAATATAAGCGAAAAAATACTACCAATTCCTTCTTTACTTTTTATGATTATCTCGGCCTGATGGCGGTTGGCTATGTGCTTTACTATCGCTAAGCCTAAGCCTGTTCCACCAGTAACTCGCGATCGACTCTTATCTACCCTATAGAATCTTTCAGTCAGTCTGGGAATATCAATCTGATTGATGCCAACACCAGTGTCTTCTATACTAAAGACAACACCCTGGTAGTTTGTATACCACCTAATTTTTATTGTCCCACCGCCAGGTGTGTATCTGATGGCATTTGATATTAGGTTCTCAAAGGCACTGCGTAGCTCTTCAGCATTTCCAGTTATCCATGTGGGTGAACATTCCATTATCAACAGCTCATGTTGGTTTTCTGGAAATGATTGGGCGTCTTTCACTAAACTTCTCAGAATAGATGGCACGTCTACTGCCTCTTGATTTCTTAATCTTTGGCTTTCGACTTGAGTAAGATTTAATAAGTCTTCGATCAACCGATTCATCCGTATGGTTTGCTCTGACATCAATGTAATTGCATTTCGAAGTATATCATCGTCTGACTTCATTTCTTGGAGTGTTTCGATGAATCCGTGTATTACAGTAAGGGGGGTTCTTAATTCATGAGACACATTTGCTATAAATTCACTCCGCGAATTTTGTAGTCTATCAAGGTGGCTAATATCGTCTGCCAAAATTATAAATTTTTTTTCGTCATAAGAGAGGACTGTAATAGATAAGATAAGGTCATTAAAAGGATTTTTTAAGCGTAAAGTAAGTTGTGACTCTGACTCTATCTTTTTTGTTTTTGAAATTAGTAATTGATTAAATTCTGGTTGCCGTAAAACATATGTTGCTTTTTTTCCAAAGTCTTCATCAGATATATCAAAAAAGCTCTTAGCTTTTTGGTTGGCCCAAATTATTTCATGTTTTTCATTGAGAAATATAAGTCCAGCGGGGAGAGAGTTTGCGGCTGACTTGGTATTTTTAACGATTCTGTCAAATCGTCTATCAGATATTTTTTTTTCATCAACTATTTTTTTAATATTCGCATAAATATGTCCCCAGACACCATTTTTGACCGGCAGATCTTCGTTTTTTAAGTTGCGGAGCCAATTTGATAGCAATTTAATTTGCACTAGATGTCTGGTCAGCTCGATTAACAAAAGCAAAATTAAAGCGCCGAAGGCGTAATAGCTCCCAGTGGTAATAAATATCAGGCTGGACAGCATGCACATTATGACTACCGAAATTAGGAGATGATTTTTATCCCACACCACTGACCCTTGCTAAAAGTAATTAGGGTATCAATTATTCCAAAAAAGCCAATTTTGGGATACTAATTTTCTGCTGTACTTAATGAATACCCGGCACCTCGCACGGTTTTGATGATTTTCTTAAGTCCGGCTGGTTCCAGTGCTCGTCGTAATCTCCTGATATGCACATCGATAGTTCTTTCTTCTAGAAACATATGATCCCCCCAAACGTCGTTTAGCAGCTGCACTCTACTATATACCCTGTCCGGGTGCGTCATCAAAAAGTGGAGTAGCTTAAATTCTGTTGGCCCAAGGTTTAATATAATGTCATTGCCCAATACCCTTCTGTTAACAGGATCTAACTTTAAGCCAGAAATTTCGCATATCTCATCTATGGAGTCTGGGGAAGTGCGCCTCAATATGTTTTTTATTCTTATAATCAGTTCTTTTGGAGAGAATGGTTTGGTAACATAATCATCCACGCCTACACCGAGTCCCTCAAGTTTGGCTGGTTCATCTGTTTTAGCAGTGAGAAATACTACGGGTATTCTCTTGGTTCGTTCCTTGCTCTTTAATTGCCTCACTAAGTCTATACCACTCATCACGGGAAGCATCCAGTCGACGATAAGTAGGTCAGGTAGCTGGTCGGCGACTTCTTGTAGTGCACCTTCACCCGTAGCGGCAAGGCGAACTTGATAGCCTGCTTGCTTGAGATTGAGGGATAAGAGTGCTTGTATAGCGATCTCATCTTCTACTACGAGTATATTTCCTAGCATGTGATTTCCCGCTTTTTATTTATTTCCATAAAAACGGAAATTATGAGACATTATCTTACTTGTCACAATAGATGAGGTTTTTTCTGACCCCTAAAGTTTAATGATTAATTGGTATAATTGGTGAAAGGTTACTGTGCTTAGTAATGAAACGGTTGTTGTAGATGAAATTGTTTTCCATGCCAAATCGTCTTTTGTGGATTTCACCTTCCGGGATGGATATCAAACTAGCTTAACTTGTGAGTTTTTGAGAGTATATTCGCCCTCAGCAGAGGTCAGAGGTCACGATCATGGTCAGGAAATTTTACAGGTAGGGAAAAGAAATGTGTCAATTGATAAATTAGAGCAAATTGGTAATTATGCTGTCAAAATAACATTCACGGATGGGCATAATACAGGGCTGTATTCTTGGTCCTATATCAGACAACTTGGTGAGAATAAAGACCAACTTTGGGATAAATATTTACAGCGATTAAAGGAGAATGGTGAAAAAAGATAATGAGGAAACACCAGGCAATCTTGAGAAAGAAAACTTTGGGTTTGAGAAAGTATCTAAGGAGGAAAAAACACGTAAGGTTCAAGACGTATTCTCCTCTGTAGCTATGAAGTATGACGTTATGAATGATTTTATGTCATTGGGTTTACACCGTTTATGGAAGAGGTTTGCTATAAAGTTGTGTCAATTGGAGCCAAATAATTATGTTTTAGATTTGGCTGGAGGAACAGGTGATTTAACCAAATTGATTGCAAAAAAAATCGGAAGTAAAAATGTAATAATAGCTGATGCCAATAATAATATGTTGACGCAGGGGATAGATCGACTTTTTGATTATGGGTTTAATGTTAAAGGGGTGCAATGTGATGGCGGGGAAATTCCTTTTGCTTCGAATACTTTTGATTGTGTCACGGTAGGATTTGGGATCAGAAATATGACAAAAAAAGAACAAGTTCTGACTGAAATAAACCGAGTCCTTAAGTGGGGAGGTAGAGCAGTTATCTTAGAGTTTTCCGAAGTATGGGGACCTTTTAAGAAGCTATATGATAATTATTCTTTTAAAGTCTTACCTTTCTTAGGAAGTAAAATTGCTAAAGATGTTTCAAGTTATCAATACCTAGCTGAGTCTATAGCACTGCATCCATCCCAAGAAGAATTTAAAAAAATTATGGAGCGGGCGGGGTTTTCCCTTGTTGAGTACCATAATTTAACAATGGGAGTAGTGGCAATCCATAAAGGAATCAAGAGCTAATGCACCTCAGTACAAAAATAGTGGTAAAAGTTATTAATCATTTATTGAAAAATGATGAGACAAAAAAAGCTTTGTTAGCAAGCTTTCACCCAAAAACATTTTGTATAGATGGGTTTTCATTCCGTTGGTTTTTTGCAATTTCCGAAAATGGTTGTCTCGAACCACTTTCTAATAGTAATAAACCAGACGTTACAATAAAAATTCCTACAAAAACTTTAACTGACCAGGCATTTAATTTTGAGGAAATGAAGAAGGGTATCGAGGTTTCTGGAAATGCGGAGTTTGCATCAATTTTATCGAAAACTATATCAGGCTTAACTTGGGATTATGAGGACGATCTTGCCCATATTTTTGGGGATATTTTGGCCAATCATATGAGTAATTTTATCCGCAACTTAAATGAGGTTTTGCAGCAAGGTAGAGACTCACTGGTAGCCAATATATCAGAATATGTAACGGAGGAAAACAAAATTTTGGCGAGTAAGTCTGATATAGATTTTTATGTTAAGGATGTCGATGATCTTCGGGATTCGGTAGAGCGTTTAAAAAAAAGAGTTGAGTTATACGAGAAGGAAGTAAAACTTGATATTGATTAATACAAAAGCATTTCCCAAATTAATAAGATGCACTTCTTTCGCCTGATAAAAATTATTTGGACCGTTCTGCGCTTTGGGTTGGATGAATTTGTCTTTGCGAATAAGCGTCTAGGTTGGATAAGGCTACTATTGAAACCTTTTCGTTTTTGGAGAAGTTTTCAGAATCCTAGAGGGATACGGTTAAGGATGGCTTTAGAATCTCTGGGGCCAATTTTTGTAAAGTTTGGACAAGTTATATCAACAAGAAGAGATCTCCTGCCAGAAGATATCGCTAATGAACTATCTTTATTACAAGATCAAGTGCCGCCAGTTATGTATAAAGAGATAGAACCTATACTTTTCGAGGCTTACGATGCGGATATCAATAATATCTTCCGAGTATTTAATCCTTCGGCTGAGGCAAGTGCGTCGGTAGCACAAGTACATTTTGGGGAGTTAATAGATGGTCGCAAAGTAGCAATAAAAATACTGAGACCTGGAATCCAAAAAGTTATAAATAAAGATATTCGCCTATTAAATACAGCTGCATGGCTTATTGAAAAAATCTTGCCAGATGGTAAGCGATTGAGACCTCGAGAAGTTGTGAATGAATTTGAAAGACATCTTTTTGATGAACTTGACCTTCTCAGAGAGGCAGCAAATGCTAGCGAGTTAGGTAGAAATTTCCCTGAATCGAACTTACTAGATATTCCAGATGTTTATTGGGATTTTTGTAGAACTCAAGTGATGGTCATGGAAAGGATGGCTGGTACTCCGGTTAGTAAAATATCAGAGCTGAAAGAAAAAGGTATTGATCTGAAGAAGCTGGCAAGTTCAGGGGTAGAAATTTTTTTTACGCAGGTATTTAGAGATGGTTTTTTCCATGCCGATATGCATCCTGGAAATATTTTAGTTGGCAGTGACGGAAAATATATTGCATTAGACTTTGGTATAATGGGAACACTGGGCGAGACAGATAAACAGTATCTAGCAAGAAACTTTATCGCTTTTTTTCGTAGAGACTATCGAGATGTTGCGCAGGCTCATGTTGATGCAGGATGGGTTCCTGCAGACACTAGGGTTGAAGAATTTGAGAGTGCTATTAGGGCAGTTTGTGAGCCGATCTTTGATCGTCCGTTAAAAGAAATTTCCTTTGGAAAGTTGTTGTTGAAACTATTTCGAACTGCCCGGCGATTTAATGTGGTCATCCAACCGCAACTTGTATTACTTCAGAAAACGCTTTTGAATATAGAGGGGCTTGGGAGAGAATTAGATCCTGATCTGGATTTGTGGAAGACAGCCAAACCTTTTCTCGAGAGATGGATGTCTCAACAACTCGGTTTTCGTGCCTTGTTATCGAATCTTAGTCGGGAGGCTCCGGGCTGGGGAAGAATTCTGCCAAAATTGCCAGGCCTTGTTTATTCGGTATTAGAAAGAAACAAAACTGATTTAGATAGTCAGGAAATCAGATCATTGATCACTCAAAAAAGAAGATTGGAAAAAGCCGTATGGATGTTGTGGGGGGGGATTTTGGCATCTTTAACAATCTCAATATATTTTTATTTTCGAGGGTTTTTATAAAGTTTCATAAAACTGCAATAAACATTTGAAATAATATAATGCGTAGGGTCACCAAGCTTGCTAGTAGTGTGGGCTAGCTTCAAGAATTTGTAATCAGTGCCTTAGTCTATTTTTTTCAATGGAGATAGAAAATGAAAATACGGCAAACAGTCTTGATATTGCTAAGTGGAATTATAATGTTGCTCTCAGGGTTTTCGGCTCAGGCATTAGCGGGAACTACAGACGTGCTTATAGAGCAGTTACGTGCTAAGGAAATACTGACTGAAGAGGAATACCAACGTTTAAAGTCGAAGGAAAAAGAGAAAAAACACCCGTCTATAAAAATCGAAGGGAGGATGATGCTTGATTACCGTGATCACTCTCCGGATGCGACCACAGATCTAAAGAGCGACACATCACCGGTATTAGATATTCGTAGAGCAAGATTAGGTGCCAAGGTTGTACTAGCAAAAAATATTAAAGGGGAAGTCGTACTTGATATAGCGGAAGATGGTGCTGAGCTGGATACTGCATCCATGGCATATAGATTTCCTAATGGCAACTCTTTAGTTTTCGGAAAGACAAAAGTGGGTTTTTCGCTAGAAGAAATGACTAGTTCTCGTTGGATTGATTTTATTGAGCGTAGTTTAGCTAACACCTATGGAGGGGTGGGAAAGAACCCACAAGTTGCCTTTAATGGTTCGATTGGGGACATTGGAGGCTTTAATCTAGCCTATGCTGCTTTTGACACAAAAGATGTAGCAGAGGGGAAACAGCTTGGTCTGCGAGTCACGCTCAACCTGGGAACAAAGAATGAAAGTGTCTATCATTTAGGCGTAGGGCTGACTCAAGGAGATAGAGCAGAAGGTGAAGTTGACCGAACTTATGCAGCGAGAGGCCAGCAATTTTTTAACACTAGTGCAAATATTGATACCACCTCCGGTGAATACGGGAACGCTAGGCAGGGTCTTGAGTTCGCCATAGCACTAGGCTCTTTTAAAGCTCAATATGAAAGTATAAAAACCAGTTACACTGGAATCGAATCTACCACAAATGCGGGAGTCTTTGATAAAGATATTACAACCAGTTATCTGAATTTAATGTACATGGTAACAGGGGAGAAATATGCAAAGTCGTATAAAACCAGTTCCGGTAAATTCGATAAAATCAAGCCTATTAACGGAGATAAGGGTGCTATAGAAATAGGTATTAGATTATCCTCTTTCGATGCAAGTGATTGGGATACTGGTAATGGGCCAAGAACGTCTACGGGGTATACCTCTGAGGCGGATTCAACAACTTATGGATTGAAGTGGATACCAACTACAAATGTCCGTTTTATAATTAATTATCAAGTAACAGATTATGAGACAGCAGTTACTACAGTAAATGGTGAGAAAAGAGAGAGAACTTGGTTAACGCGAGCTCAGTTTTCATTCTAGAGCTTTAACTCACACAAAAACTTTTACTGAGAGTTAATGACTAGCCACAAAAAAGCTAGTCATTTCTTTTTTTACGCGGTTCTATGTGATATTGCTTGCTATTTGAGAACTTTGGCTATCTTAAAGATCAATTTAACAAAATTGAGAAGCTTCAAAAAAAGTAAGCCAAGGCTATTATTTGTAGCACAAGATCATTTTTTCTATTAAAGAATCGATTTGTTGTTTTGGTAAAACGTTTATCCCAGCAGCCTCTCGGCGACCTCCACCAGTAGGAAATTGTTTGGCAATGAGCGAAGCTGGTGTATTGTGGTGGAGAGGCTTTCTTATACTAGCTGAAAAATGGTCTTCTTTTTCAAGTAGTATAAGGTAGGCAAACTTTTGGGTACGTTGACTAAGCCTATTTGCTAGTAATCCAGATATTCTTCTTGCCCATTTTTTGTTTGGCAATCTCTTTATAACTACATTCTGTAATCGTTCTTCGGGTAAATCTAGGCCTTTTTCAAAATCATCGTTCATTTGATCATGTAGGTCCGAGACTAATTTCTGTTCTGATGCCAAGAATTCAAGAGGTTGGTCATAGCTTTTTATCTGCCGATATAGCTCGTCAGGTGCAACATGAAGGTCGTCAATGCTATCCCCGTAAGAGTTATAATTCATTAGCTCTCCTAGTATTTGGAGTGAGGCTAACTGTTGTCTAGAAAACCCCATTTCGGTACCCAAGGTTGCTGCCTTAGTTGAAAAATTATCACCATAACAGGCTACCAATGCCCATGACCGATACCTTCCATTTAAATATTTATCAACCATCAAACTAGAACAAACTCCTGCCTTTGATGTTAAATAACATTTTAGGTTCGGGTGATCCGGGACTGTCTCAGAAGAGTGATGGTCAAACCACTCAAAAGAAGCTCCCATTTCCAATCCTTTTTTTAATGCATCTTGATTGCTATCAATGCTAATGTCAAAAACGGATATTAAGTCATCTTTTTTGAATTTAGCTTTATCTAGTAATTTTATATCTCTTTTCACCCCAGTAATTAGGATTCTACTGCAGGGTTTGCTTATCCTTAATTGGTGTAAGGCACAGATTCCATCGGCATCCCCATTAAATATATCGTACCCAGCCATACTTAAGATTATCCTTCTTGGATGTATTATGAAAAGAGTTATAATATGTCATTTATTGAAACAACGTTAAGAGCCTAACAAAGTTAACATGCTTTACTGGCTAAAACTACTATAGGCCCTCTATTAAGAGTCACGTCTGGGTTAATTTATGGTTCATCATGCCCAACTTTAAATAGTTTTAGCGGTTCATTTTGTTGGGGAGAATTTTTACTAATGTTATTACTGTTTGGGTGGTGTTGCGAAAATAAATTATAGTTGTTTAGTTAAAAATGGCAAAAAAAATATACTCAGAAATATCTTTTGTAGATTGGTAGGTTTTAAAGTGAGAAAAAATTGAGTCTACGTCAGGAAAAAAGAGTAGTTGTTGATGGTGTGGTTGGCAAGCTGGAGATAAAGATCAATAAGCCGCCACATGTTTATGCTGCTAAAGGGTGTATGGTGGTAGCTCACCCACATCCCATGCACGGTGGGACAATGGACAATAAGGTAATTCATACCCTAGCACGGGCAAGTTTAGCGGCTGATCATGTCGCATTACGGTTTAATTTTCGCGGGGTAGGTTCCAGTGAGGGAGTATTCGATAACGGTATTGGTGAAACAGATGATATGGTGAAAGTCGTAGAATACGCCGTTGATACACTTAAATATGAAAATATTGTATTAGCAGGTTTCTCGTTTGGAGCAGTGGTGGCTGCTCGAGTTGCAATGATTAAGCAGTGTAAAGGATTAATACTAATTGCTCCTGCGGTAGATAAGTATGCTATCGGAGAAATGAGTGATAACCTTCTAGTGGTCCATGGAGATCAAGATGACTTAGTACCCTTGTCGTCAGTTTTATCTTGGGCAGAACCTCAAAAAATACCGATCACTGTTTTCCCTGGCACGGGTCATTTTTTTCATGGAATGTTATTGCCATTGCAAAATCTAGTAAAACGCTCTCTCGTGGCTCTAAAGTGAAAAAACAAATCTACGAAAGAAAAAATTGCTCATATTAAAATCTCTTCATATTATTTCAATGGTCGCTTGGTTTGCTGGTTTGTTTTATTTGCCGAGGTTGTTTGTCTACCACGCAATGACTGAAGATAAAACTGGACTAGAAAGATTTAAAGTTATGGAGAACAAGTTGTTTTATGGAATTATCGTCCCTAGCTCGGTTGTGACAGTGTTGACCGGAATATGGTTGTGGATTGGCTGGGGTTTTTATGGTGGCTGGCTTCATGTCAAAGCATTTTTAGTGCTGCTTCTAATCGGATATCAAGTTTGGTGTTGGTATTACATGTGGAAATTTAGCCAAGGAAAAAATAGAAACTCCCATGTCTGGTATCGCTGGTTTAATGAAGTCCCGGTTGTTTTTTTGATATTAATAGTTATTTTAGTAGAACTGAAGCCATTCTAGGTAACAATTCATTAAGCTATGTCTACAAAAACTTACATGATAAAAGATAACCTAAATAAGGTCCGTGATCGAGTTTCGTTGGCTGCTAAGTCCTGCAACAGATTGCCATCTGAAATAACTATATTAGCGGTAAGTAAAGGATTTTCTGCTGATATGATTGTAAATGCTGTTACCGATGGACAGACAAAATTTGGCGAAAACTACGTCAAGGAGGCTGTAGAAAAAATACAAATAGTAAATAAAAAACTTATAGAATTAAAAAAAAATATAGTAGCCGAATGGCATTTTATTGGTCCCATTCAAAGTAATAAAACTAAGCTCATAGCTAGATACTTTGATTGGGTGCATTCGGTCGATAGACCCAAAATAGCGGAAAAACTATCAGCTTATCGTGAAGATCATCATAGAATTCTAAACGTTTGTATCCAGGTCAATACTAGTGGTGAAAAAACAAAAAAAGGCATTTCACTCAGAGAAGCACGCGAACTTGCCGAGATGATAAAAAGTTTACCAAACCTTCGTCTTCGCGGGCTGATGAGTATTCCGACTAGGACAGAAGATCATGACGCTGTGAGGAGAGAGTGTAAGATGCTTTATAATTTGAGAGAAGAATTAAGTGAGCAAGGCTCGGTATTGGATACCCTATCATTAGGGATGAGTTCAGATTTGGAAATAGCCATTAGCGAGGGTTCAACAATAATAAGAGTAGGGACGGCAATTTTTGGGCCACGAGCTAGATAAGCATGGTACATTGTAAAGGCATCTGTAATTGCTTTAGTCTTTATGTATTGGAGTTAAGAGTCTTTATATGGACGAACTAAAGATAAATTTTATTGGTGGGGGTAACATGGCAAAATCCCTCATTAAGGGGTTAACATCTGATGAGCTCTTAAGCACTAGCATAAGTGTTATAGATACTGATATTCTTGCTCGAAAAACTCTTTGCGATATGGGTGTGAATGCCGTTGAGGATGCCGGGATGTTAGGAGCTGCGGAAATCATAGTTTTGGCTGTTAAACCTCAAAATATGGAAGAAGCACTCACTGGTGTTAGAGTCGATAACGCTTTGGTTATTAGTGTTGCAGCCGGTGTAAAAATAAAAACACTAACACGCTTACTAAAAGGCCATAAGAAAATCATTAGAGCTATGCCCAACTTACCTGCTCTTATTGGCTCTGGAGTCACAGCTGTATATGCAGAACAGGAAATTACGTCTACGGATAGAAGTCTCGCCGCTATGGTTCTAAAGGGAATAGGTGAAAGTTTTTGGGTTCTCAAAGAGGATCACATAGATGTTGCTACAGCATTGTCGGGTAGCGGCCCAGCATATGTTTTTTATATCATGGAGGTAATGGAAAAAATAGCTCTAGACATGGGTTTGGAAAAAGATACTGCCCGTAATTTGGTAATAGGGACTCTCCGAGGAAGCAGCCAGCTCGCGTCAGTCAGTGAAGATAGCCCGAACACCTTGAGAAAGAAAGTAACGTCAAAGGCGGGAACAACAGAGAGGGCATTGAATACGCTATCAGCTGGTAGACTAGACGATATTTTTAAAGAAGCAATTACAGCAGCATATTTGAGAGCTGTGGAAATAGGTGAAGCAAATGATAAATAACTTGGGGAGAGAAAAATGATAGAGGCAGCTATGTTTATATTCGGTTCTGTTTTTAGCATGTTTTCTTTTTTGCTTATTTTGCGATTTTTTTTTCAGTTAACACTTTTTTCTTATGAGCACCCAATACCTAAGTTTGTCAATGCTATGACCGATTTTGCGGTCTTGCCTGCCCGGAGAATAATTCCCGGGATTTTTGGTTATGAAATTGCTAGTCTAGCTTTGGCATTATTGGTAGAAGTGTTATTGTTACTGGGAACACGTCTTTTGCTTGGTTACATTTTTTCTTGGTCTTTTTTTATTCCGTTGTTGGCCATACTAAGTATCACTAAAACAATCGTCTATATTATTTTGTTTGCGGTCTTTATTCAGGCAATATTATCTTGGATAAACCCGTTTAATCCCCTTATGAGTCTTCTGCAAAGCATGACAAGCCCATTTTTAAAAAATTTTCAAAGAAGGATACCTCTTGTCGGAGGTGTTGATTTGTCTCCAATTGTCTTGATTTTTGTTTGTCAAATTATTTTGATCTGGCCAATCGGAGCAATTGAGTTATATTTAATTAGTAAAGTTTAAGAGTTCACGGTTGCTTTGTGAGAGGTGTAAAAAAGCGAAATTTGAACAAATGCTTTTTATAATGTACCGCAAATTATTATGATGTTTGCCCGTTTTTGTCAATTTTGTTAATGCAAGCACCTATTGGTATGATCATGCTTTGCGGCCATTACGCAACTTTGGCTAATAAGCCTCGAGATTTCAATAACTCAGATGTCTCATAAACGGGTAGTCCAACAACTCCACTGTAGCTTCCGGATATATTTACGGTAAAGATATTCGCTTTTCCTTGTATCGCATAAGCTCCTGCTCTTCCATAAGACTCTCCGAGTGCTACGTATCTTCGGATTTCTTCGTCTTCAAGGTGGGAAAATGTTACTTCAGTTGATGAAAAAGTCTCAAAAATTCCGTCACCAGTTTTTAAGGCAACTGCCGTATGAACAAAATGTGATTTTCCTGCCAGCTTTCTAATAGTTTCTACAGCATCTTCCTGGTCTTTTGGTTTGCCCAAAATATAGTCACCAAGACCCACCGTAGTGTCTGCAGCCAGAACAGGATAGGATAAAAGTTGTCTCCGTTGGCTCAACTCCCATCCCGCAATTGCTTTTATTTTTGCCACTCTTTTTACATACTCCAGGGGACGCTCACTAACTTGCGGTGTCTCATCAAACCCACCATCACCTTTATACCCTTCTCTTAGCACCAAGGTCTCGAAGTTGACTCCCATGTGAGAGAGAAGATCCCTTCGTTGAGTGCTACGAGATGCTAGGTATATGCTTTTAAAAGTATTCATTAATACGGTTTTTTTATCATCGTTAAACTAGGCTCTATGATATGGATGATTTTTTAGAATAGATACTACTCTATAAACCTGCTCCGTCAAAACAATGAGAGCTAGTGGGTGAGCAAATGTCATTGGAGACAGTGACAGTAGAAAATCGGCTTTATCCTTAACAGATTTATCTAATCCATTGGCCCCTCCAACCAGAAAACACAGATTTCTGCCGTTTTCTACCCAGATATTAAAGTTATGATAAAACCCCATAGTACTGAGTTTATCACCTTTCTCGTCTAATGCTATTGTGAAACTGTTTTTGGGAATAGTCGATAAAATTTTTTTGGATTCAGCTACTAGTGATAGATTAACATTAGGATTATTTTTTTTTTGAATTACAGGCTTTATGTTTTTCGTTATCAGTGAAAAACTCGGGTTCAAATTTTTACTATAGTGGTTGAACCCCTCATTTATCCAGGCAGGCGGTTGATTGCCAACGGTAAGGATGTAAATTTTCATTATTTTTGATTAATCTACAGTATTTTTTTGTTTGTGAGACCATAGTTCTTCTAGATTATAAAACCTCCTAATATCAGGTTGCATAATATGAAGTACAACATCTCCAATATCGATTAACACCCATCCCCCCTCGCTGAGTCCTTCTACCCCCAACACTTTACCCCCTAAAGACTTAATGTCCTCTTGAATTTTTATCGTAGCTGCCCTACTTTGCCTACCAGAAGCCACTGTAGCAAGTACGACGTAATCGAAAAGAGGGGTGATATCAGAGACCGTGAAAACTTTCAAATCAGTGGCTTTAATATCCTCTAGTGCGTTAGTAACTATACTTATTAGGGGATTGAAATCGTGATTATCGTTTATATAAATTCTCCATTTTTATATAATCATGGACAGCACTAGGTACTAGGTACCTCATACTTTTATTTTGATTCAATTGTTGCCTCAGCATTGTAGAAGAAATAGCAAGGCCTGTGAACTTGTAAATAAAAATTTTTCCTGCCGTTAGATTTATTAATTGATTTTTGTCTCTCGACATTCGGCTTTTAAGTTCAATTTGTAATTCACTCGATTTGATTTCTTGTTTTGGCGAGTCATTTTGATTGCTAGCTCTACTAGCGATAATAATATGTGATAGCAAAAATATAGTTTCCCATTGATGCCATGTGGTAAGCTGAGAGAAAACATCTGAACCCATAATCAATGCTAATGATTGTTCAGGTAATTCTTTCCGAATTGCTTTCAGGGTGTCGACGGTAAAACTGGGTCCCTCACGTTTCGTTTCTCTGTCGTCAAGTTTAAGTCTAGAGTTGTTTTTGATTGCTAATTGCAGCATGCTTATCCTCTGCTCTATCGAAGCATCAGGTTGGTGTCTGTGGGGAGGAACTAAGTTAGGGATAAGTCTAACTTCGGATAGACTAAATTCTTCGCTGACTTCTTCAGCTAGCCTCAGATGAGCTAGATGTATGGGATCAAAAGTTCCACCAAAAAGTCCTATAGGCCCTAAGCTTTTCATGCTTAAATGGTTCTTAAATATCCACAACTAATAGTTTAAAGTAAGCCATTTTTTAAATCATTTAGTAATGAAGCAAGGTATACAATAAAGCGACTGCCTTCAGCCCCATCAATTACCCGATGGTCATACGATAGTGATAAGGGTAGCATTTCCCTCGGGTTAAATGTTTCACCATCCCATACGGGTTTAAATTGTGATCGATTAATCCCCAATATAGCGACTTCAGGTGAATTAATTATAGGCGTGAAGTGTCCTCCACCTATACCTCCTAAACTGGATACCGAGAAAGTTCCTCCTTCCATATCAGAAGGCAATAATCTGGATTTCCTGGCTTTATTGCTAAGAAGAGTGAGCTCTTTTGCTATTTCAAGGATACCTTTTTCATTCACATTTCGAACTACCGGAACAACCAGGCCATCGGAAGTGTCTACTGCTACACCTATGTTAATATATTTTTTTAAAATTACCTCACCGCCAGATTCGCCGAGAGATGAATTAAAGTTTGGATGTTTCTTTAATGCGATTCCTAAAGCTTTAATTATGAAAGATACAGGTGTAATCTTTATATCACATTTCTTTGATATGCTTTGTCTAAATTTTTCAAGTTCCGTAACATCTGCCTCATGATGTTGTGTAACATGAGGAATTTGAACCCAATTTCTGTGCAGAATGGGTCCGGATATTTTTTTTATTCTCCCTAGACTTTTCTCTTCGATTTCTCCAAATTTTCGGAAGTCTACTCTAATTTGATTGGCCATCCCTCCAGCAGCCTGATAAGGTTGTGTTTTTGTTTGTGATAAGGTCGTTTTTACGTGTTTGTGAACATCCTCTCTCAGAATCCTATTTTTTTGTCCGGTACCTTGCACCTGCGAAAGATCAACTCCTAATTCCCTGGCTAATCGTCGTACTCCGGGGCTTGCATGGGTTACTATCCCGCTATTAAGAGACGGGGCTAAAGTTTGTCTTGGCTCTTGGTGAGTGCTTGTACCACCAACTGGGCCTGCCATCGTTGTATCACCGGGTTGGGGAATTTTTGGAGGTTCAACGTCTATCAACACTTCTTTTTCGGGAGATTTTATTTTTTTTTCAATGTCACTGTCTTTCAGTTGATGGTCAGTCTCTAAAGCTTCCATTGATAAAATTAGAGATCCCTCTGATACGGTATCCCCCGGGTTAACTTTAATCTCCTTGACAACACCTGAAGTTGGAGTCGGAACTTCCATAGTTGCCTTATCGGACTCGAGTGTAATAATAGAGTCTTCTGCATTTACGGTGTCGCCAGGTTTAACTAGTACCTCAATGACCGGAATATTTTTAAAGTCTCCTATATCGGGTACAAAAATGTCTTTTAAGCTACTCATTTCTACCTTTAATTTAGATGTATGTTAAGACTGAGCTGGGTTTTCTCTGTTAGGATCGATGCCATATTGTTTTATAGCCTTATCAATCATATTAGGTTTTATACTTCCTTCATCTGATAGTGCTTTTAAAGCAGCAATTGTGATATGGTAGCGGTCAATTTCAAAAAAAGATCTAAGTTTTTCTCGAGTATCTGATCTACCATACCCATCAGTCCCAAGTGTTATGTATGTCTTCGATATAAATTCCCTTATTTGATCCGGGTATATCTTCATATAATCGGTTGCGGCTACTACAGGTCCTTTAGTAGAGTTAAGACATTTTGATACGAAACTCTCTTTTTTTGGCTTTTGGGGGTTTAGCATATTCCAACGCGAAACTTCGAGGCCCTCACGTCTCAATTCATTGAAGCTGGTGGCACTCCAGACATCCGCTGGGATATCAAAGTCAGTTTCTAATAGCTTTTGTGCTTTTATAACTTCATTGAGAATCGCCCCACTACCTAATAATTGAACTCGTAGATTTGTTTTGGTTAGTTTAGATTTGGAAAACATATATAACCCTTTAATAATATTTTCTTCTGTGCCTTTTGGCAATTTAGAGTGGATATAGTTTTCATTCATTAGAGTAATGTAATAAAATACGTCTTCCTGATTCTGGAACATTCTTTCCATGCCATTGTGTATTATGACTGCAAGCTCAAAAGAAAATGCCGGATCATAAGATATACAATTTGGAATAGTAGATGCTAAAAGGTGACTATGGCCATCCTCGTGTTGAAGTCCCTCGCCATTTAGTGTTGTTCGTCCGGCCGTGGCTCCCAACAAAAAACCACGAGCCCTTTGGTCACCGGCGGCCCAGGCTAGATCACCAGTTCTTTGAAAACCAAACATCGAGTAACAAATATAAAATGGGACCATACTAAGTCCGTGAGTCGAGTATGACGTTGCAGCAGCAATCCAAGAAGACATTGCCCCTGCTTCATTAATTCCTTCTTGTAGGATTTGTCCATTTTTATCTTCTTTGTAAAACATTAATTGATCCGCATCTTCTGGAGTATAAAGTTGGCCTACTGACGACCATATTCCAAGTTGTCGAAACATACCTTCCATGCCGAACGTTCGCGATTCGTCGGGTACAATTGGTACAATCCGTTGACCAATTACTTTATCGCGTAACAAGATGGAGAGAATACGGACAAATGCCATAGTCGATGAAATTTTTCTATCACCAGACCCCTTTAATACAGACGCAAACTGCTCTAATTTAGGCACTAACAACCTATCCCCATGTGTACGCCTAGAAGGTAGATATCCTCCCAGATCCTCCCGTCTTTTTCGCATATAATTCAATTCAGGGGAGTTATCGGCAAATTTGAGATAAGGGATATTTTCGAGATCTTCGTCCTTTACAGGTAGTTTGAATCGGTCACGAAATTCTTTTAAGGATGTAGTTCCCATCTTTTTTTGTTGATGGGTAATGTTTTGAGCCTCACCAGCTTCTCCCATTCCATATCCTTTAATTGTTTTAGCTAGTATTACGGTGGGTTGACCCTTATGTTCCACCGCTTGGGTGTAAGCCGCATAAATTTTATGGGGGTCGTGCCCCCCTCTGTTTAGACGCCATATATCATCGTCAGAGAGATTAGAAACTAGTGCCTTTAATTCCGGATATTTCCCAAAAAAATGTTCTCGTACGTAATCTCCATCTTTCGATTTGAATGTTTGGTACTCACCGTCTACACATTCTTCCATTCTTTTTTTCAGTAACCCAGTGCTATCTTGGGCAATGAGAGGGTCCCAATATGAGCCCCAAATTAATTTGATTACGTTCCATCCAGTACCTCTAAAGTCCGCCTCTAGTTCTTGAATAATTTTCCCGTTGCCCCTTACAGGTCCATCAAGTCTTTGTAAATTACAATTAATTACAAAAATTAGATTATCTAAGTTTTCTCGAGAAGCCACCCCGATGGCTCCCATTGACTCTGGCTCATCGGTTTCGCCATCACCAAGAAAGCACCAAACTTTGCGCCCTTCAGTATTCAATATCCCTCGGTCGTTTAAATATTTCATTAGTCGAGCCTGATATATAGCCATGATTGGGCCCAAGCCCATTGACACGGTAGGAAATTGCCAGAAGTCCGGCATTAACCATGGGTGAGGATAAGAGGATAAGCCATTACCTCCCACCTCCTGGCGAAAATTGTCAAGCTGGTCTTCGCTCAACCTTCCTAATAGAAATGCTCTGGCATAAATTCCAGGTGCTGAGTGACCTTGCATAAAAACCAAATCACCTCCATTGTTTTCAGAGGCAGCACGCCAGAAGTGATTGTACCCAACGTCATATAAGGTGGCAGCGGACGCAAAACTCGCTATATGTCCGCCCACGTTTGTTTGTCTGTTAGCCCTTAAAACCATGGCTGCGGCATTCCATCTAATATATGACCTAATGGTATGTTCTAATTCGTGATCTCCTGGTGATTTTTTTTCTTTTTCTGGGGAGATGGTATTCACATATGGGGTATTCGCACTGTGTAAAAATGTACCACCAGAATCTCCAGCTCTTTCTATTAATTTTTCGATGAGGTACAGAGCTCTGTCCGGTCCCTGATGACTTATTATACTATCAATAGAGTCAAGCCACTCCTCTGTTTCTTGTGGATCCAAGTCAGTTGACATTAGTTTTCCTCATACCGGTTAACCTATTCGTTTGGACTAACTCTTTAAACATTAAACTCAATAACTTCGCTAATTGTAGCACTTGAAAGCCACGCCAATAATTAATTTATTAAATATATCCCTGACAAAGATAAATCTTTTCAAAATATGCCAAAATAGCATATATAATTTAGGTTCGGCCCATATTATAGAATTCAGTGTTTGGACGTAGGTTTAAGAGGTGAGCCATCCTATTAGAGAGTGCAAAAAAGGCGGTAATAGCACCTATATCCCAAATTTGTTTATCACTAAACCCGTTTGTGTTAAGTAATTTTTTGTCGGATTCACTTATAAGTTCAGGCGTTCTGGCTAATTTACAAGCGAAATCAAGCATAGTTTTGTGTTTTTCCGAAATATCGGCATTTTTATGATCAATAGCTATCTGGTCAGAGAGAAATGGACTTTTGGTATATAGTCTTAGGATTGCACTATGAGAGACAACACAATATGTGCACTTATTGGAGCTACTGGTAGCCACGACTATCATTTCTCTCTCTGTTTTTTCCAAACTGCAGTCATTCTCCATAATCGTTTCATAATATTGGAAAAAGGCCCGTAACTGGTTTGGTCTATGTCCGATGGCAAGAAACACATTAGGTACAAATCCAGTCTTTTCCTGGATTTTGATGACTTTATCTTTTAGGTCTTGGGGTAGAGTATCAAGAGCGGAGGTAGGGTAATTACTAAACTTGTCTTTTGAGGTATCAGTCATAACCAACTACTGAAACTTTCTATTATCTTCGATGACTTTCCCGTCATTGGGAAGGCGTTCATCTTCTCTAAGGAAGACTACTTCACCCCTCATTTTTGTAATTTCTCGAAGGGATTTTGTAATTTGTTCTTTGTTAACTACACTTCCTTGAGTAACCTCACAGAAAAGAGTCATTTCATCGCTCATACTGGAGTCATGTTCAATAGTTAAGCGGGCTTTTCTTATGTAAGAGTGGCGGTTTTGAATTTCAGCAATTTGTCTCGGATGAATAAACATACCACGGACTTTGGTAGTTTGGTTAGCTCTACCCATCCACCCTTTTATCCTATGATTCGTTCGCCCACATGCACTTTCTCCCTCAGCAATGGCAGAGAGGTCTCCGGTTGCATAACGAATTAATGGGTACACTGGATCTAGTAGGGTTATTACCACCTCGCCAACTTCTCCATCCGGCACTACCAAGCCTGTTCCGGGCTTAACAATCTCTAGAATGACCCCCTCATCTATCACTAGCCCTTGATTAGGTAATGTTTCATATGCCACTAGCCCTAGATCTGCCGTACCATAACATTGTCTAGTCTCGATCCCTCTTTCCTCAAACATATGCCTAAATTCAGGCAGTAAAGCCTCCCCTCCCACCAAGGCTTTTGAAATCGAGGGCGCTAACTTTACGTTAAGTTCCTCAGCTTTTTCTAAAATAATTTTAAGGAATGATGGCGTGCCAGAATATGCTGAGGGCCTCAAGTCCGCAATGGTCCGAACTTGCATTTCAGTTTGACCAGTACCAGCTGGAAAAACGGAGCAACCGATTTTTTTTGCCCCCTCATCAACCATGAACCCGGCTGGTGTAAAGTGATAGGAAAAAGTATTGTGAATAATATCGTTGGGTCTGAATCCGGCTGCCCACATTGCTCGCCCAAATCTCCAGAAATCATCAGATCTGCCCTGTGGATCGTATATCGGACCGGGTGAGGAAAATATTCGTCTAAGCTCTCCCGGGGGAACTGTGGTCATCCCACCAAAAGGAGGCGCTATAGTTTGACTTTCTTGAAGGTCGTCTTTACGTGTAATCGGTAATTTCGAGAGGTCAGTACGGTCTTGAATACTATTGACTTCTATCCTGTCTAGAAGCTTAGAAAAGTATTTTGTTTCAGTTTTTGCGATTCCTAAAGTCTTTCGCAACTCCTTAAAGTTTTCTTCTTCTCTTTGTGTAGGCGTTCGACTTTCCAATTCGTCATAAAATTTACTCATTACTTGTCCCCCCTAGCTTTAGGTGTCGACTCTATCAGTCTACATATCCCGATTACTGAAATCTATAAACTCAGCTAAATCTATGCTAGCCAGCGCTTCCTTCTCCTGTAATGTTTCCCGTCCCGATAGCTTTTTCTCCCAGCTGTTGATAGACCTAGATAAAATTCTTTTACATCAGAGTTATCAGACAATTCTGCCGCTGACCCATCCATAACGATCCTTCCGTTTTCTAAAATGTAGCCATAGTCCGCATAGCGAAGAGCCACGTTAGTATTTTGTTCGGCTAGCAAAAAACTAACACCTTCATTTTGATTTAATGACTTTACAATTTCAAAAATTTCGTCAACTAATTGGGGAGCCAACCCCATGGAGGGTTCGTCGAGAAGAATCATACTCGGATTTGCCATCAAAGCTCTTCCTATAGCCGTCATCTGTTGTTCTCCCCCCGAGGTATATCCCGCTTGGCTTCCCTTTCGGTCTTTCAGCCTAGGAAAATAGGAGTAAACTTTCTCTAAGTCCTGTCGGATAACTTTTCGACCACTACTTCGAGTGTAGGCCCCCGTTAACAAATTTTCCTCTACCGTTAGATGAGGAAAGCAATGCCGCCCCTCCATAACTTGGATAACACCTTTTTTCACGAGGGCCCATGGGGTTAATTTGTCTATCCGTACGTTTCGGTATTCTATAAACCCTTTGGTAACGTCCCCTCGTTCTGATTGCAAAAGATTAGAAACTGCCTTAAGTGTCGTAGTTTTACCAGCACCATTTGCACCAAGGAGAGCTACTATATCCCCCTCAGCGACTTGAAGGGATATGCCTTTAAGCACCAAAATTACATGGTCATAAATAACTTCAATGTTATTTATGTCTAGTAGGTTTTTTTTCTCGAGTCTAAAAGATGTCATTTATTCACCCAAGCATTTAGGGGTAATATTTTTTTCCTTGGCATACTTTGCCGCCGATTCTTCAACTTGCCTTCGAACTAGGTCACTATCACCCTGTATCCAGTCGGACACACTGACCCACTTTCCCCCATCCCACTGCTGAAATCCAGCCAAACCGGATCCTTCATGGTCTTCACATGATACTTTAATTGGTGGGACCATTTTTCCAAATCCCAGAGAGTCAAGTCTGGCCTGGGAAAGATCAAGATTCTCAATGCCCCAGCGAACTTGTCTACCCGACATCGGTTTGTTTCCATATTTTGCCTGGGCATTCCTAACCGCCTCAGTCGTAAGCATGGCCATAGCTACTCCCCGGTTCCATAAAACGGTTCCAATATAGCTTTCGTCCCCACCATTTCCTTTATCATAGACATGCTCCTTTATATCCTCTATCACAGGATAATGATCTCCAGCAAGATTTAGTGTTGCAGCATAATAGCCCTCCGACGCTCCTTTTCCAGCTGCTAGAGTATCAACTTCAGCTCCCGACCACCAATTTCCCACCATTTTTTCTCTAGGAAAACCCACTTTTTTTGCCGTCTTTATTGAGGTCGCTGTTGACACCCCCCAACCCCAAACAATAACCCAATCAGGTTTTTCTTTTTTTATCCGTAGCCATTGAGACTGTTGTTCGTTACCTGGGTGAGGCACAGGTATCATAGAAAGGTCAAAAGAAAAGTTTTTTGCTTCAGCTTTTAATAATTGATGAGGTTCTTTCCCATATGCTGAATCATGATAAAGTAAAACGATCTTTTTCCCTTTAAGGTTATCCAAGCCTCCTTCTTGCTTTCCAATAAACCTTACTATGGCAGAGGTAAGGGACCAGTAATTTGACAACAAAGGAAATACCCAAGGAAACACACGCCCGTCTGAGGCGTCTGTTCTGCCGTATCCCAAGGTAATTAGGGGTATTTGGTCAACAGGAACTTTATCAATTAATCCATAAGTAATACCAGTCGACATGGGGTGTATAGCGGTCGGCCCCATCGGGTTTCTCGTCTTAAGTCTTTCATAGCACTCGAGACCTTTGGAGGTATTATACTCAGTCTCGCACTCTTCCCAAGTGAGCTTTACGCCGTTAATACCCCCGTCACGTTCATTAAGCATTTGAAGGTAGTCCAAATACCCCGTGGCGACTGGTGCTCCATTTGGCCCATAAGGCCCAACCCTGTATCCAGCTACTCCAAAGAATTGAGTGTCGGATGCATCAGTATCTTGTACTACACTATCAGTGTTAGGACTTTCACTACACCCGATAAAGAGGACGAATACGATTAAACTTAGGGCTACTTTAGTAGATTTCATAACTTACTCCGGTTTACCAAACAATAGATCAATGTGGAAAAGGCCATAGTCTCAGCTTTTCTTTGGTTATTTGCCATAATCGTGCAAGCCCTAAAGGTTCGACGATTAAAAAGAAGATAATTAAACCACCAAAAACCAACAACTGCATAACTGATGTTATACCCGCTGCCAACTTTAGGTTAAGAAGGGCTGCCCCATCATTTATAATGATGTCTAGGAAAATAGGCAGTAGCGTTATAAAAGCTGCACCAAAAAATGATCCCATAATGCTTCCGATGCCACCGATGATTACCATAAATAGTATCCTGAATGATAAATCAAGATTGAAACCATCAGGCTCTACACTACCCAGGTAAACATAGGCATACAAGGCACCTGCTACTCCACAATAAAAAGAACTGACTCCAAAAGCGATAAGTTTAGTTCTCATAATTTTAATTCCGATTACTTCTGCTGCTACATCCATATCCCTGACCGCCATCCAGGCACGCCCTATATTGCTACGAACAAGATTTTTTGCCAGTAGTGCTAGCACTGATACTATCGCAAGCACCAACAGATAACGTTCCACGGGAGAATCAAAAACATATCCAAAGATCTCAACGGGTTGGGTTGTTATGACACCTGAGGAACTGTAGTTGGTGAACCATCCTACTTTGACAAGTAACCAAGGAATAAAAAACTGAGCGGCTAGTGTTGCTACTGCTAAATAAAAGCCCCTTATTCGTAGACTTGGTATCCCAAAAGCAATGCCGACTATGGCAGTAGTAATTCCAGCTAAAATAAAACTAACTAGTACCGGTAGTCCTGGTACTCGTAGCTCAAAGTTGTAGGCAGCAAAAGCTCCCACTGCCATA
The DNA here is from genome assembly GCA_902627495.1 of Hydrogenophilales bacterium. Lineage (GTDB taxonomy): Bacteria > Pseudomonadota > Gammaproteobacteria > Burkholderiales > Eutrophovitaceae. Next base: position 57,077 of record CACOJS010000001.1, read on the forward strand.
AAGGCGGCTGTTCCCAGAGACAATTGTCCTGCGTATCCAGTTAATAAATTTAACCCTAAAGCCGCAAGTGAAAAAACCAAAAAGGGGATCAATATAGCAGTGAACCAATAATCACTTGCTAATAATGGGATCAGAACAAAGGCACCTATTAATATTAGTAGTAGCCCAATGCGGTCTTGGGTGATTGACAATAATGCTTGGTCTTCTTGGTAAGACGTTTTTAATTGCCCAGATTCTCTATAAAACATGTTGCTTGATTCTCCTAGACCCGATCAATTTGCTTATCACCAAAAAGCCCCTCTGGTCTTATCAAAAGGAATAATAAAGCGGCCACATACGCAAACCATATTTCTATTCCACCACCAAAAAAAGGGCCAATGTATACCTCTGCTAGTTTTTCAAGGGCTCCAATTATTAACCCTCCAACAATCGCACCCATTACGGAGTCAAAACCGCCAAGTATCAAAACCGGAAGTGCTTTTAGTGCTACAAACGTCAGAGCAAATTGTACCCCGTTTCGGGCACCCCACATAAGGCCCGCCACTAAAGCAACAAAGCCGGCAACTGACCAGACAATGGCCCAGATGCTCTTCAGAGGTATCCCTATCGAAAGTGCTGCTTGATGATCATCCGCCACTGCCCTTAAAGCACGCCCAATTTTTGTGATTTGAAAAAAAATTGCCAATCCGGCTACTAGAACCCCCGCAACGATTGCTGCTATTAAGTCAAAACTATTTATTTCCTGTAACACGGTGGGAAGATTGGTTGCCGACAGACCTAGACTCTCAATCGTAGTTGCTACTGGCTCATCTGGAATACCAAGCTCTAGTGGGTAAACTTTGGTTCCCCACATTAATTGAGCCAATCCTTCGACAAAGAAAGTTAAGCCTATCGTGACCATGAAAAGAGATATCGGTGGTTGATTAACAAGGGGCCTTAGCACTATTTTTTCGGTTAATACACCTAGCAAAATCATGAGTAGTAGCGAAAAAGCCAGTGCCGCCCATAAAGACAGCCCCAGTTTTTCTTGAGCTCCTACAAAAGTCAGTGCGGCAAAAAAGACCATAGCCCCTTGGGCAAAATTAAAAACTCCTGATGCTTTGTAGATAAGCACGAAGCCTAATGCAACCAACGAGTACATTACCCCCGCGAGAAGCCCACCTATTAAAACCTCCAAGAAAAACTCCATATTTTTGCCTTACCTTAATAAATCGTTTAGCGGGCAACCCCTAAATACGCGTCTATAACTTCTTGATTATTTCTTATTTCCTCTGGAGTTCCTTCGCCAATTTTTTTGCCATAATCAAGAACTACCACTTTGTCGCTGATATCCATAACAACACCCATGTCATGTTCTATCAGAATTACTGAAGTTCCATACTCTTCGTTGACATCTAGAATAAACCTACTCATGTCTTCTTTCTCCTCAACATTCATCCCAGCCATCGGCTCATCAAGTAATAACAATTCGGGTTCTGCGGCTAGAGCACGTGCCAGCTCTACTCTTTTTTGCAGTCCGTAAGGAAGTCTACCAACCGGAGTTTTTCGGATATGTTGAATTTGAAGAAAGTCAATAATCTGTTCAACAGCCTTTCGATGATTAGTTTCTTCTCGCTGACACTTGCCAAGATAAATAGCCTGCGACAGTAACCCCGCTCGCATTTTTAGATTCCTTCCAGTCAATATGTTATCTAAAACAGACATCCCTTTAAAAAGAGCAATATTTTGGAAAGTACGGGCGATTCCTGATCTTGCTGCTTCGTATGGAACTACATTTTTCCAGGTTTTACCCTTAAATATTACCTGACCTTTTTGAGGCTTATAAACCCCATTAACCACGTTTAAAAGGGAGCTTTTACCTGCTCCATTGGGCCCGATTATTGCCAATATTTTATGTTCTTCCACTTGGAAACTAACGTTTTTCAAAGCAGCAACCCCTCCAAAAGATAAGGATACTTTATTTACATTAAGAATATTTTCTGTCATTTTTTTTTGGTCAGATAATGTTTTATAGTTATTATTTTTCAAGATGTTGATTCAAATGCGTTTCTTGCAGTATTTTGTATAAAAACATTTGCACTGATTTCACCTGTACGACCGTCCTCAAACTTAACAGAGGTTGTGATTTCGCACATGTCCAAGCCTTTAAACATTGCCTGTACCAAAGGAGAATATTTATCCTCCACAAACTTTCTCCTCACTTTTTTTGTTCTCGTCAACTCATTGTCGTCGGCATCGAGTTCCTTATGAAGGATAAGGAAACGACTAATCTGGGAATTGGCTAATTCAGAATCTTGGGCTAGCTCTTTGTTGACCTTGGCTACACAGTCGCCAATTAAGCTGTAGACTTCTCTCTTTCCGGTGAGCTCAATATAACCGGCGTAAGCAAGCCCCTGTTTCTCTGCCCAGTTGCCCACAGCTTCTAGGTCGATATTGATAAAAGCACAAACTTTTTCACGTTTGTCACCAAAGCAAACAGCTTCCTTTATATAAGAGAAAAACTTAAGTTTATTTTCAAGAAACTGGGGAGAGAACATGGCTCCGTCGGTTAGTCTGCCAATGTCCTTCGAGCGATCTATGATTTTTAGATGGCCTTGGCTATCGATAAATCCAGCATCGCCAGTCTTGAAAAAGCCCTCTGACGTTAGAGAGCTTTGAGTCTCGTTGGGCAATTTGTAATATTCGTTTAGCATAGACTCTGACTTTACTAATATTTCCCCATCTCCCCCTACTTTTATTTCTACTCCCGTCATTGGCTTCCCTACAGTATCATTTCGCACATCACCGTCAGACTGCCTACAAACATGAGCTGCAGTCTCTGTTTGACCGTAGAGTTGTTTTAAATTAACTCCAATAGATCGATAAAACTCAAACAGATCGGGACCTATTGCTGCACCAGCTGTATAGGCGACTCTCACGCGAGATAAACCGAGTACATTTAAAAGTGGTCGAAAAACCATTATATTGGCTGTTTCGTAAAGAATTTTGTTTTTTAATGAAACTGGTTTTTTGTCCATTATGTCCACCCCAGATTTTTTGGCGACCTTCAAACCCCAGGAGAAGAGTTTCTTTTTGAGTTGGCTGGCGTCCTCCATACGGATCATTACGCGAGTAAGTAAGTCTTCAAATACTCTGGGTGGGGCAAAGTAGTATGTGGGCCCTATTTCGCGAAGATCTGCCATAACCGTATCACTGGATTCTGGGCAGTTTACAGTAAATCCAGCTACTATTGACTGTGCGAACGAGAATAGATGGTCTCCCACCCAGGCCATCGGAAGGTAGGATAATATGGAATCAGAGGATTTTAATTCGTCAAACTCGACATCAACTTTTGCTGCTCTTATCCATGCTTGGTGTGAAAGACATACTCCTTTTGGCTTGCCAGTAGTTCCAGAAGTATAAAGGATTATGGAGGTTGTAGATGACTTTCCACTTTTTACTGATTCTAGGAAAAACGTCGGGTTCCTTTGATTATACTCTATGCCAACCTGTCTTAGCTTATCGTATGAGCTTAGTTGATCCTCCCTATAATTTTTAAGACCGCGTGGGTCATCATAGTATATTTTGTTTAGGGTTTTTACCTGAGATGTGATTTCTAGTAGCTTATCCACTTGCTCTTGATTTTCAACAATGGCAAAACCAATCTCAGCATTATCTAATATATAAGCCACTTCATCAGCTATTGCATCTTGGTAAATTGGTACGGGAACAGCACCAAGAGATTGAGCCGCCGCCATTGCCCAGTACAGTCGAGGTCGGTTATCACCAACTATCGCCAAGTTCATTCCTTGACTTAGTCCTTCAGAGGCGAGCCCACAAGCAAGATAACGGATCTCATCTTTAGCCTGGCTCCAAGACCAACTTTGCCAAATCCCTAAATCTTTTTCCCGAATAGCAATCCCATCTGGTTGGAATCTAGCCCGGTCAAGTATTAGCTTTGGAAAAGTAGCATCCGTCTCAACAGTTATCATTATCACATACCCTTCGCTACTTAAGATCGAGTAGCTTACTACATACTTCTATTAACATTAAAGTAAAACAGTTAACTTGTTACATTTAATTCTTAACTAGGATTTTAGTCAGGGGAAGATCGCGGTTCAACAGTTTAGGAAAAAAATAAGCTAGTGATCCTGCTCTTGCACAAAAATGGACATATAAAGATATCCAAAGACCCAGATTTTCCAGGGGGGTCAAGGTCCACCAGGTTATGAAAAATAGAAAAGTGGAAAATATCATGCTTTTGACCATGTCCGCGGTCCAAGCAGCCCCAAGAAAAATACCATCTAGTTGGTAACACCATACTGCAATTATGGGTGCGGTAGCTGCCCATGGTAAAAATTTGTTTGCTTGAAATCGAACACTTGGATCAATAGTTAGCAAGTGAATTAAATAAGGGCCTGTAGAAAAAATAATAAGGGTTGAGAGAATAGCGACCCCAAAACCCCATGCTGTTGAGATTTTCGCGACTTTTAGAAACCCTTTTCTATCTGACCTGCCCATTGCCCTTCCAATAAGGCTTTCGGATGCTATCGCGAAGCCATCTAAAAGATAAGCTGTTGTTGTTACAAAGTGCATTAAAATAGCATTTGCGGCTAAAATCACGTCGCCTGATAGAGCACCTTGACTAGTGAACCAAATAAAAACAAGCATTAAAGCTAGGGATCGAATGACTATATCTTTGCTAACTGAAAAAAGCTGTTTCAATCTTGAAATATCCCAAATAGTAGATGTAGATCTGCTGGATGAAAAGTTTTCGAAGGTGCTTCTGGCAACAAATAATCCTATAGTTGCCGCTATAATTTCGGCTAGTAATGTTCCAATGGCAACACCCTCTACTCCTAAGCCAACTTTGACTACAAAATACCAGTCCAATCCCGCATTGAGTAAATTTAAAGTGATTTGAATAAACAGAGCTTTTCGGGCTTGGCCGATACCAATAAACCATCCCACTAATGCATAATTTATAAATGTTGCGGGTGCAGACCAAATTCTTATTTCAAAATAGGTCTTGGCTAGAGACTCTACAAATGGGCTGGCTTCGATTAATCCAAAGCCTATGAAAGAAATCAATTTGCTAAATACTACTAGAACCCCCCCTAAGCCCAGACCTATGAGAAGTGCTCTCGCCAAGTTGGCCCGAATTTCATCTTTGTTCTCTGCCCCAAGTGCTTGTGAAGTTAGACTTGTAGTACCCATTCTTAAAAAACCAAAACCCCAGAATAAAAAGGAAAAGAACATGGCACTTATTGCTACCGCACCTATATGTGCTGGATTTGGTAGTTGCCCGACTATCGCTGTATCAACAACCCCAATCAGCGGGGTTGAGATATTGGACAACATGATTGGAAAGGCTATCGCCAGAACTGCCTTATAGAGCGATTTCTGTGACTTTGTTTGATTAGATAATTGCGAGGTACCCAATAGTCTAGCCACTTATTTTGGATGAATTTATCCAATAGAGAGTCATGCCCTCGCTACAGGCCTCACTCAGTTTTATTGGCCAGGTACAGTTCTAAAATACTAGAAAAATCTAGCCCACCAGCCCCTTTTGATTTGTGCAATGAATATAGTGCGTATGCGTTTGAACCTAATGGAGTTGGGGATTCGCTTCTACGACTTAATTCCATTGCTAATCCGAGATCTTTATGCATTAAATCTACTCGAAATCCACCATCGTAGTTATTTGAAGATGGAACATTGTCCATAACTCCGGGGGCCGGGTTATACGATTGGAGTGCCCAGTTTGAACCCGTGCTATTTTTCATGATATCTGACAGCGTGCTAGGGTCTAGTCCAATTCTCTTGCCCATGTTTAAGACCTCTGCTGTTCCTGCCATCATTATACCCAAAAGCATATTATTGCAGGCTTTAGCACTTTGCCCTGCCCCAATATCCCCGGCATGAAATATGTTTTTTCCCATACACTCTAGTATGGGCTTTACTAATTGATAATCTTTATCGCATCCACCTACCATAAATGCGAGAGTTCCTGCCTTCGCTCCCCCAACTCCGCCCGATACTGGTGCATCCACAAAGCTACACCCATTTTCCCTTGCGTGTCTGGCAATTAGCTTAGCAGTTTCTGTTTCTATGGTGGATGAGTCTATGACTACAGTTTTGGAGCCTGCTATTGATTTCAAAAGGCCGCTTTGTCCTAGGTAAAGCTCCTTTACGTGTTTGCCTCCTGGTAGCATCGAGAGAATAAAATCAACATTTTGTGCTGACTCTACAGCTGATTTGGCCGCATGAGCACCTTCAGCTACTACTGACTCCATCGATTGTGCAAAAACATCAAATACTGATAAATCATGTCCAGATTTTATAAGGTTAATAGACATGGGTGCCCCCATATTACCAAGCCCGATAAAGCTTATTCTTGCCACTTGTCTTCTCCCATTTATACTGAATAATATTATTTTTACCTATTCAAATTGTCTAAGGGGTTTTTATCCCAAGGTGGATTAAAAAAGTTATCGACAATCTCAGGTTTAATTGCCGTAAATTCTTTAAACGTCCAATTTGGATTATTATCCTTGTCGACTAATCTAGCTCTTACGCCTTCAGGAAATTCTCTATGCCTCAAGAATTGTGCCGTCATGATCATTTCTTTTTTGAAAATATCCCATAAAGGAAGGCCTTTAAATTTTTTTAATTGTTTTTGAACGACCAATGCTGCCAAAGGACTTCCATAGGCTAGATTTTTTTGCATCCGAGCAATCCATTTGTCTTCTGAGTTTATCGAGTAGAGTCGCTTATAAATATCGCTAAGATTACCTCCCGCCATAGCTTTCTCAATAGCACCTCCATGTTTATCTATTCGTCTGGTTAGCCCCCCCTTTTCTAGACTACTACTTTCAGCTAGGCCCTCGATAATTTGATCAACGATTGAGTTTATATCTTGGTGATTGCTTTCCGATGTAAGGCAGAGTTCGCTTATAAGTTGTTCTTTTCGCGAGTTGGAAACAAAGTAATCTGCAAGACCAAGTCCAATAGCATCTAGTCCGTTAATGGGGCTACCTGATAGGCCAAGAAATAGTCCAAATGGCTCAGGAACCTTATTTAGAAACCAACTACCACCAACATCGGGGTAGTAGCCAATACCCACCTCAGGCATGGCTAACCTAGAATTTTCGGTAACAATTCTGTGAGAGCAGCCATTCATTAACCCCATGCCGCCCCCCATGACTATTCCACTGCCCCAGCAGATTATAGGTTTAGGGTAATTGTGTATTTGATAGTCCAAAAAGAATTCTTTAGCAAAGAAAGTTTCAGCAAATGTTGGTCCACTATTGGCTATATTTTTACGAACGCTTACCACATCGCCTCCAGCACAAAAAGCTTTATCTCCATAGCCACTAAGAACAATGGTAAAAACATCATATTCTCGCCACAGATCCAATTTTTTTTGGATCTCATTAACCATTCCAAGGTTGAGGGCGTTTAGATGAGAGGGTGAGTTTAAAATAATCTCACCTACTAAAAGTTGGTTTTGGGCTTTGTGGAGTTTAAAGTCAACAAGATTTGTCATAAAGAATTTTTGAATGTTTGCATAAAAATATCAGGTGCCATTTTTAAAGAATCAATGACTTTTCTTTAATTAATATTCGATTTGAGATAATTAATTTCATTATCTCACTTGTTCCTTCCAGGATTCTATGAACTCTAGAGTCTCGAAGATAACGCTCTAGAGGATATTCTTTTATGTATCCAATGCCTCCAAATATTTGTAGGGCCTCATCGCAAATATCAAAACACTTCTCTGTGGCAAAGTTTTTTGCCATGGCACAATACACCGTCTTATCCGGATGGTTATTGTCAAGTCGGCTGGCAGCTAGTCGCACCATTTGTCGAGACGCTACAAGGCTAGTGTTCATGTCTGCCACTTTGAATCTCAGAGCCTGGAATTCTGATAGGGGTTTTCCAAATTGATGCCTTTCAAGCATGTAATCGCGAGATTTCTCAAACGCAATTTGAGCAGCTCCTATTGAACATGCGGCTATATTGATTCTTCCCCCATCAAGTCCTCGCATCGCTATCTTAAATCCATCACCTTCATTACCCAATAGGTTGTCAGCGGGCACTTCAACATTATCAAAAGATATAGTTCGAGTAGGTTGGCTATTCCACCCCATTTTTTTTTCTTTTCTTCCATAGGAGATGCCTTTGGATTTGGCATCTATTACAAAAGCTGAAATCCCGGAAGATTGAGTTTTTTCTGTTTTCGCCATGACCACAAGGATATCAGTTTCTCCAGCACCTGATGCAAAAATTTTTCCACCATTGATCTTGTATGTGGACCCATGTCTAATAGCCTTTGTTTGAAGAGAACTTGCGTCAGAGCCTGCGTTGGGCTCAGTTAAGCAATAGGATGCTAGTGCTTTCCCACTGGTGAGAATTTTTCCAAGCTTATTAACTGTAGATTTATTACCAAAATTACAAATCATCCAAGTCGCCATATTATGTATGGTTATAAAAGCCGTGGTTGAGGTGCACCCCTTGGCAAGCGTCTCAAAAATAATACTGCTATCTAAACGACTCAGGTCTAGGCCGCCTGCTGATGTCGGTGAATATAAGCCGCATAAACCGAGTTCGCCGGCTTTTTGGATTGTTTTGGTGGGAAAGATTTCTTCTTCATCCCACTTTCTCGCATACGGCTCAAGCTCTTTTTGTGAAAAGTTTTGTGCCATTGCAACATAGGCCAACTGATCTGAGGTTAAGTCAAAATCCATACTATTAGAATTTGTACTATTTTAAATTAATGGAGGTGTTTACGCCTGTATCAATATCTTCTTCAAACCATCTCGAAGTAATAGTCTTTGTCTCGGTATAGAATTTAACCGCCTGTTTGCCATAGGCATGTTGATCACCATAGAAAGATTTTCGCCATCCGGTGAAGGAAAACATTGGTAATGGCACCGGCACTGGCACATTGATGCCTACTTGGCCTACTTTAATTTCATGCTGATATTTCCTCGCAACAGCACCACTCGATGTAAAAATTGAGGTTCCATTTCCGTACGGGTTTGCATTGACAACTTCGATAGCGTTTTGGAGGTCATCAACCTCTAAGGCCACTAAAACCGGACCAAATATTTCCTCTTTATAAATTGACATATCAGTTGTCACATTTTTGAACATAGTCGGGCCTACCCAGTTCCCTTCTGGAAAGCCCTCTATTTCGCATTTAGAGCCATCTAAGATGCAGTCAGCCCCATCATCTTTACCCTCCTGAATAAAACGAAGGACTCTTTCCTTAGCTTGTTTGCTAATTAGAGGACCGTAGGCTGACTCTTTATCGGTCCAAACACCTGGGCGGACATTTGCTAACGCATCTCGAACTTCGGTAATCCATCGGCGGGATTCTCCCACAAACACAGCCACTGAAATAGCCATGCATCTTTGACCCGCCGCTCCAACTGATGACCCAAGTAAGTTATTAATAACATGTTTTTTTTGGGCGTCTGGCATGATGATCATATGGTTTTTAGCTCCTGCGAGTGCCTGAACTCTTTTCAGGTGCTCCGTGCCTGTTCTATAGATATGTTCTCCAGCTGACACTGAACCGACAAATGAAATTGCCGGGGTATCTTTGTGCACCAGGAGTTGATTTACAACACTTTTATCTCCATGGATAATTTGCAAGAGCCCGTCTGGTGCCCCTGCTTCCATAAACAGTTCACCAAGGCGAGTAGGTGTGAGAGGGTCTTGCTCGGATGGTTTTAAGACAAAAGAATTCCCACAGGCTATTGCCATTGGAAACATCCAAAGTGGGATCATGGCGGGAAAATTGAATGGTGTTATTCCAACGCAAACCCCTAACGGTTGGGTGATGCTGTAGCAGTCAATTTTTCGGGCAACATTCTCGACTGTCTCACCCATGAGCAAACTGGCAATATTACAGGCATGTTCTACGACTTCAATACCTCGCCAGACATCCCCTTTGGCATCTTCTAGGTTTTTACCCGTTTCCCGTGCCACGATCTCTCCTAATTCATCGTGATGTTTTTTGAGTAAATGTTGGTATCTCAACATCAATCTAGCACGATCACCTACCGGCGTGTCTTTCCAAGTTTCAAAGGCCGCCTTTGCACTTTCAATTGCCTCTTCTACTTCTGCATGGGTAGCACATGGGACCGTGGCAAGAATTTCTTGTGTTGCGGGATCGTTAACGGGAATATGGCGTGACCCTTTGCTCTCAACAAGTTGCCCATTTATTAATAAAGGCACAGTTTTGATGTGTTGTGTTTGATCGTTCATTTTATGGAGCCTTTTTTGTGAGTGATTACTATTTAAATAACATATACCTTATCATTTTGGCCTTCAACTAAAAATTATTTTCCATCGCCTTTACCGACTTTATCTAAGTGATGCTTCAATATTTCCTCCATCAACAGTTAGTACCGCGGCCGATGTTTTAGTCGCTTTGGCTAGATATACAAAAGCGTCGGCTACGTCACTTCCCAAGACCTCTTCATTTAGTAAGTTACTTGACATATATTTTTTTGGATCAATTCCTCTCGCAGCTGCTCTAGAGGTGATAAATTGATCAGTAAGTAATCCGCTACGAATACGGTCAGCGTTGACGGCGTTTGACCTAATCCCATCTTTGCCATGATCTAGTGCATATTGCTTCATTAGGAACAAAGTTGTCGCTTTAGGCAAACCATAAGGTCCAAAATTTTTGCCAGGGTTAACAGCTTGTTTGGATGTGTTGAAAAGAAGACATCCCCCAGTTTTTTGTTTCATCATAATTTTTACACAGCCTTGTGCCATGAATTGATGGCTCCAAAAATTCAAACTAAAGCTAGCCTTGAGTTTTTCTGTACTCACACTGCCTATTTCACCTTCCCACGCAGCTCCTGCATTGGACACTAATATATCAACTCCTCCAAAAATTTCACAGGTTTTAGAAAGTGCCGACGTGATAGACTGGATGTCAGTAACATCGCAATACAGTGCGGTGCCACCGATTTTTTTAGCTAGTTTTTTCGTCCGTTCAATTGCGATATCTAGCAACACTACCTCTGCTCCTTCGTTGGCAAATGCATGAGCCGTAGCACTACCAATGCCCCCTCCCGCTCCGGTGATTATGACGACTTGCCTCTCTAGAGCCTTCTCTTGAGTCTTAGCAAGTTTGGCTTGTTCAAGCGACCAATGTTCTATTTCAAATATTTCTCTTTCTGTAATACATTCAAATGAGCCAATTTCTTCAGCATTTGTGATTACTTGCGCATTAACTTCTCCAAGGTCTCCTGCAATTTTTGCATTCTTTAAATTATTCCCGGTTGCAAAAAGTCCAAGATTTGGAACTAAGATCACCTTTGGGGTGGGGTCTAGAGCTGTTTTTGAATTTCCGAAACTTGGGTTGTTTCTGTTGAAATACCTCTTATAGTCATCTATATACATTTTTATCCGCTTGCTAGTATCAATTTCCCAGGTTGCTAGTTTGCCGGCAACCGGGGTTGAAAGAATTAAGGGTTTGGGCTTAATCCTAATAACATGGTCAGGAGTTACAGTGCCTTTTTGGGAATATTTTTTCAGTCTTTTGCCCCCCACGTATTTAGTAATGGCAGCGTTGGTTCGGTACTCTAAAATTAGTCGCTTGTCTTGATGGGAGCGGTTCGGGGTAATTCTTGATAACAATCCCCTTAGTATCGGGGCGACATCAGATGGCGTTGCCACATCCGAGCTAGCTGTTCCCTGGACGAGAGTTTCTTTTCTAGATTGATCAATTTTTTCTTCCGCTATTGATACTAGATGAATCATCCTGTCGTAGGCCTCTTTGGCAGTTTTTCCAAAACTTACCAATCCGTGCTTTAGCAGCAGCATTCCTATAGGTTTATCATCCTGCGATTGCATGGCCTGCTCGAAGCAAATTTTGCTTTGTTTGGCAAGCGCGAATCCGGGCATAATATAAGGCACATAGACAAGCTTATTTCCAAAAGTGCTTTTACATATTTCTGCCCCATTAGGTTGGTTACAGAGAGCTAAAATGGCATCGGAGTGAGTATGGTCAATAAATTTATGTGGAAGAAAAGCATGTAGTAGAGTTTCCACGGATGGGTTGGGTGCTGAAGAGTCCAGTAGGTTGGCTCTTTGTGTGTTTACCATGTCTTCATCAGATAGTTTTTCAAGGCTTATTAAGTTTCTGAGAGGGTTGATTTTTACAGCTGGGAGCCCAGCGGGCTCTATATGCCCAAGGTCCCAGCCACTTCCTTTGACGCACAACACCTCAGTATTTTCGCCATGAATTTGAAGCTTTGTTTTTACCGATGTATTGCCTCCTCCATGAATCACCAGTTTGGGTTCTTGTCCAAGCAGTCGCGATGTATAAACCCTCAGAGCCAAATCTGGGCTGACCCCTTCTTTTTCGTATTTTTTTATAAATTCTTTGGCGGTTGAATCTGACCAATTATTTTTCAAGGCTAAGGCTCCCTAATACGTGTCTATCTCTTTTCTCTTTCATCGGTCGCTAATATGTTTTTTAGCTTGTTCATGTTAATTGGAGAGACGGGGTTTATTAACCCTTTATCTGTGATAAGTCCGGTCACTAAACGTGCCGGCGTTACATCAAAAGCAGGATTGCTTGCTTTTGGTGAACCAACACCGTGAAGATTATACTTATATTTAATTGATGAGGTGCTAATCATTGTCACTTCATTAGGCTGTCTTTGTTCGATAGGTATTTCCGTCGTTCCATCATTAATAGTCCAGTCTATTGTGGGAGACGGAACGGCTGCATAAAAGGGTATGTCATTATCCCAAGCACTAAGTGCTTTGAGATACGTGCCGATTTTATTGCATACATCACCTCTTGCACTCACCCGATCAGCCCCTACGATTACCATGTCAACTTGTTTTTTTTGCATCAAATACCCACCAGCATTATCAACAATAAGCGTATATGGAATACCATGACTAGCCAACTCCCAAGCAGTCAGGAGCCCTTGATTGCGAGGTCGGGTCTCGTCCACCCAAACGTGAACGTCAATCCCTTTATCGTGAGCAAGAAATATTGGAGATAGAGCTGTCCCGAGATCAACAGTCGCTAGCCAACCAGCATTACAGTGAGTAAGGACATTTACGGTTTCTTTTTGATTGCTAACTTTCTCAATTAATGTAAGCCCGTTTTTCCCAAGCAATTTATTTTGTATGACATCTTCGTCTGCAATTTTATCTGCTTCAACCCACGCCTTATCTGATCTTTCGTCTTTTGGTAATGCTTCGATAACAGAGCACATGCGGCTTAGACTGTGTGATAGATTAACCGCAGTGGGACGTGTAGAAATTAATGTATTGCAGGTTGTTTTGAGATTGTTATCGCTAGGGTTCTCTGACATCGCAAGGGCAATACCATAAGCTGCGGTAACGCCTATTAATGGGGCACCCCTGACTCGCATTTCTTGTATACACGATGCGATTTCTTTTGAAGAAGATATTTGTAAGGTTGAAAATTTATTCGGCAATGAATTTTGATCAATAATAAATACTTTTCTTCCTTTTCTCCAAATACTTCTATAGTGTTTTGTACCTATTCTCATTTTTTCTTATCGAAACTTTGTTAAGCTAGTAGCATCCCGGGTCTTGTTAATTTGTTTACTATCCTGTTCTTTTTTCTAGACCCGATGGAAAGAGTAATGTGGTCAGTGTCATATGGCAATGGTCTCATTAGTTTATAGAACTAGCCGATATATTTTAATGATGTATCCAAAAAAGTTAAATTCTGGTGATGGATAGCCCTAAATTAATGATAAATCTAACCATAATTTCTTGTTTCCTTTCGATACTTTTGAAATTTAATCATCGTATTTAAACTTTTAGTATACTGTCGGTAAAATAATAATCTTAAAGTTTACTAATATTGGTGGCTACCGGTAGTGATGACGCCTACCGTGCAATAGTTGGGAGAAAAATATGAGCGGTAATGATTTACCAATAGAATCGATATCCTTTCTCGACTTCAACCTTGGGGAAGAAGTTGACATGTTGAGAGAGACGGTGAGAAATTTTGCAGTTGCTGAAATTGCTCCAAGGGCAGAGGCCATTGATCGTGATAATGAGTTTCCTCAAGACTTATGGAAGAAATTTGGAACACTTGGACTACTTGGTATTACTGTTGAGGAGGAGCATGGCGGGACCAACATGGGTTATTTAGCACACATAGTTGCTATGGAGGAAATATCGAGGGCCTCTGGCTCCGTTGGACTTTCCTATGTGGATCATTCAAATATCAATATTAATCAGATCAGACTTAATGGTACACAGCAGCAGAAAGAGCGTTATTTGCCAAAGCTAATAAGTGGTGAGTTCGTAGGTGCTCTCGCTATGAGTGAACATGGTGCGGGGTCAGATGTGGTGGGTATGAAGCTTCGAGCAGAAAAAAAAGGTGACTACTATCTGCTCAATGGTTCAAAAATGTGGATCACAAATGGGCCTGATGCCGATATTTTGGTTGTGTATGCTAAGACCACACCGGAAAAAAATTCTCGAGGGATAACTGCATTTATTATTGAAAAAGATTTTGAGGGTTTTTCGACGGGTCCGAAGCTAGATAAATTAGGTATGAGGGGCTCAAACACCTGTGAGTTGAGATTCGACAATTGCAAAGTGCCAGCCATTAATATTTTGGGCCAAGTGGACTCTGGGGTTGAAGTTTTAATGAGGGGGCTTGACTATGAAAGATTAGTCTGTGCGGGAGGTCCCCTGGGGATGATGCAGGCCTGTATGGATGTGGTGGTCCCATATGTAACTGAACGCAGGCAGTTTGGTAAGCCAGTTGGCGATTTTCAGCTGATGCAAGGTAAATTAGCAGATATGTACACTACCATGAATGCTTGCAAAGCTTATGTGTATGCAGTCGGCCGATCGTGCGATTTGGGAAGAACGACCAGAAAAGATGCTGCGGGAGCAATTTTGTATGCCTCGGAGAAGGCCACATGGTTGGCTGGGGAGGCAATTCAATGTCTAGGAGGCAACGGTTATATGAACGAATATAGCTTGGGTAGAATTTGGCGTGATGCAAAACTCTATGAGATTGGTGCAGGGACCTCGGAAATTAGAAGATGGCTAATCGGCAGAGAAATAATTCGGCCCAGTTTTTAATATTAATGAATAACTTGTGAGGATAAAATGAAACGTGATTCAGTAGTAATAGTTGCTGTAGCGAGGACACCAATGGGTTCCTTTAATGGTGAATTGAAGAGATCATCAGCATCAGAACTAGGGGCAGTAGCTATTCGTGCCGCCGTTGAGCGATCTGGTGTTTCCTCCGAAAAAATTGAGGAGGTAATTATGGGTTGTGTGCTACCTGCGGGACAGGGTCAAGCGCCGGCAAGACAAGCGTCTGTGAAAGCTGGACTACCACTTGCTACAGGGTGTACTACCGTTAATAAAATGTGTGGGTCCGGGATGAAAGCAGTAATGTTTGCACATGACTCCCTTATTGCTAGTACAAACAAAGTGATGGTAGCTGGTGGTATGGAGTCCATGACTAACTCCCCTTATATTCTTCCAAAAGCCCGACAGGGTTACCGAATGGGCCACAGCGAAGTTCAAGATCATATGTTTATTGATGGTTTAGAGGATGCTTTCGAAAAGGGTCGGCTCATGGGATCTTATGCCGAAGACTGTGCTGATACCTACTCTTTTTCTAGGAAAGATCAGGACTCTTTTGCAATTTCGTCCCTTGAGAGGGCTAAAAAGGCCAATCAAGATGGGAGCTTTGCCTGGGAGACTATACCAGTAGCAATAAAGGCTGGAAAAGATCAGCGCTTCGTAGAGGCGGATGAGCAGCCTTTTAAGGCGGATCTGGAGAAAATTCCTCATTTAAAGCCAGCGTTTAGAGATAGTGGTACTGTCACAGCGGCAAATTCTAGTTCGATATCAGATGGTGCAGCAGCCTTAGTAATGATGAGAGAGTCTACAGCTGAGGCAATGGGGGTTGATCCAATCGCAAAAATCCTGTGCCATGCCACACACTCGCAGGAACCTGGTTTGTTCACCACAGCACCGGTAGGTGCTATCAAAAACTTGTTTTTAAAAACAGGTTGGACTCCCAAGGATGTTGACTTGTTTGAGGTTAATGAAGCTTTCGCTGTTGTTACCATGGCTGCCATGAAAGAATTTGGGCTTTCCCATGAGATGGTAAATATCCATGGGGGAGCCTGTGCCTTGGGACATCCCGTTGGGGCTTCTGGGGCACGTATAATTGTGACGCTTTTAGCTGCTCTAAAAAAATACGGAGGAAAAAAAGGAGTTGCCAGTCTTTGTATAGGAGGTGGGGAAGCTACGGCAATAGCTATAGAGTCGATGAATTGATATGCCAGAAATAAAGTCGCAGATAAATAGGCAGTCGGCGGATTATAAAGCTAACCATAAAAATATGGCTGACCTTGTTGCTGAGTTGGCAACTCAATCGAGAGTTGTGGCAGAAGGGGGCAGTAAAAAAGCCAAAGATAAGCACAAGGCTCGTGGAAAACTCCTAGCGAGAGGTCGGTTAAGTCACTTACTCGACCGAGGCTCACCCTTCCTTGAGTTATCTCAGCTTGCAGCTTTGGGAATGTACGATGATGCAGTCCCATCTGCGGGAATCATTACAGGAGTTGGTCGGGTCTCTGGTCGTGAATGCGTTATTGTGGCAAACGATGCAACCGTAAAAGGCGGTAGCTATTATCCAATGACGGTTAAAAAGCATCTCAGGGCACAAGAGGTTGCAAAAGAAAATAAGCTTCCATGCATTTACCTTGTTGATTCAGGGGGCGGAAATCTTCCGAGTCAAGATGAAATTTTCCCTGACAAAGAACATTTTGGCAGAATTTTTTTCAATATGGCTAGAATGTCTGCAGAAGGAATCCCACAGATCGCATGCGTCATGGGGTCATGCACTGCTGGGGGTGCCTACGTGCCAGCTATGGCTGATGAAACTGTGATAGTAAAAAATCAAGGCACTATCTTCTTGGGAGGTCCCCCTCTGGTAAAAGCTGCTACGGGGGAGGAGGTCACAGCAGAGGAGCTTGGTGGTGGTGATCTACACACCCAAACTTCTGGCGTAGCTGATCATTTGGCTGTTGATGATTACCATGCTTTAGATATTGTTCGTAGGATAATAGCGACTACTAATTACTCAAAGAGCGTGACATTAAAATGTAAAAAACCAGTGGATCCCAAATACGACCAGGAGGAAATTTATGGTTTGGTTCCGAAAGATTTGCGACAACCTTATGATTCTCGTGAAATAATCGCTAGAATTGTAGATGGAAGTGAATTTGACGAATTTAAGCCATTATATGGAACAACCTTGGTTACCGGTTTCGCACACTTGATGGGGTACCCAGTGGGAATCATCGCAAATAATGGAATACTTTTTTCTGAATCTTCGGTGAAGGCTTCTCACTTCATACAGATCTGTACTCAACGCGGTTTACCTCTGATTTTTTTGCAGAATATAATGGGTTTTATGGTCGGCCAAAAGTACGAAGCCTCAGGAATAGCGAAGGACGGTGCAAAGATGGTGAGGGCAGTAGCCTGTGCCCAAGTACCAAAATTCACAGTGATTGTAGGGGGTAGTTTTGGGGCAGGAAATTACGGGATGTGTGGTCGAGCGTATAGCCCTCGTTTACTGTGGATGTGGCCCAATGCAAGAATCTCTATAATGGGAGGTGATCAGGCCGCCGCCGTCTTAAGTCAAATTAAGAGCGATCAGGCGAGTCAAAACGGTACTCCACTTTCAGCTACGGAAGAGAATGATATTAAAAAACCTATTTTGGAACAGTATGAAAATCAAGGAAAACCATATTATTCAACAGCACGATTGTGGGACGACGGAGTAATAGATCCTAAGGACACTAGGATGGTGCTGGGTTTGGGTATTTCAGCGGCGTGTAATGCTCCTCTAAAAAAAACAGAATATGGTGTTTTTCGAATGTAACACTATGCAATGGTAAAAACATGGCCAAATATAAAACGTTAGAAGTAGACATTCAAAAAGGGATAGGGATTATTTGGTTAAATCGCCCATCTGTTCGCAACGCATTCAATGATCAAATGATTGTGGAATTAAATGGAGCACTCGACCTAATGGAGAGTCATGATTCAGTCCGTGCTATCGTCATTGGAGGGAGGGGCAAAGTGTTTTGTGCTGGTGCCGATTTGAACCATATGAAAAGTGTGGCTACTTTTGATTTTGAACAAAATGTGGCGGATTCCAATAAATTAGCGAAACTGTTACTCCACCTTCACATGGCTAAAAAACCAACACTTGCGCGGGTACACGGGCATGCAATCGCAGGTGGGATGGGTATTTTGTCCGCCTGTGATATCGCTATAGCCTCTTTTGAGGCGGAATTTGCCCTTTCAGAGGTGAGGCTAGGTTTAATTCCAGCAACCATAGGCCCCTACATCAATGCTGCTATTGGGTCGAGAGTTGCCCGTCGGTATATGCTCACAGGAGAGCGTTTTAGTGCAGCCGAGGCCTACAGGGTTGGTTTGGTTCATGAGATTGCACCTATGGATAAATTAGATGAGAAGGTTGATGATGTTCTTAGCTCTCTCATACAGGGTGGTCCAAGGTCTCTGCAAGCTACTAAAAAACTACTACATTCTTTCGTAGGAAGATCATTCAATGAAAGTTTAGCTAATGACACGGCAAAAAGTATCGCCGAAGTTAGAGCTAGCGACGAGGGAAGAGAGGGAATTAATTCTTTTCTCGAGAAAAGGCTGCCTTCGTGGGTAATTGGGGATTAGAAAGTGTTTAAAAAAATCCTTATCGCAAACCGTGGCGAAATAGCAGTAAGAGTTGCCAAAACTGCACATAAAATGGGGATTAAAAGTGTTGGAGTATTCTCAGAAGCTGATAAATATTCACTGCATGTGGATACTTGTCAGTCGGCCGTGTGTATTGGACCAGCTCGTGCAAAAGATTCATACCTTTGCATAGAAAAAATTTTGGATGTAGCACTAGAGCATGATGTTGATGCAATTCACCCTGGTTATGGATTCCTCTCAGAGAATGCTGAATTTGCAAGGGCTTGTGAAGAAAAAGATATCGTTTTTATAGGACCGTCGCCATCAATAATTAAATTAATGGGAATGAAAGATGAGGCCAAAAAATATTTAGAGAAATCTGATGTTCCAATTATACCTGGGTATCATTCTGTAAATGTTTCAAGCAAGTGCTTACTTGAGGAGGCAAAAAAAATAGGATTCCCTGTTTTAATCAAAGCGGCTGCCGGTGGAGGAGGCAGAGGGTTGAGATTGGTAAAAGGTACCGGAGAATTTCTGTCAGTGTTGGAATCAGCAAAGCGTGAGGCTTTATCAGGTTTTGGGAATGACCAAGTTATTTTGGAAAAGTACTTAACAAATGCTAGGCACATTGAAGTTCAAATTTTCGGTGATACCCAGGGAAATGTGATTCATTTGTTTGAAAGAGACTGTTCTTTACAGCGAAAACATCAAAAAGTTATCGAGGAGGCACCTGCTCTTGGCATATCAGAGGAGCTCCGAGACAAGATAGGGGCTGCAGCGGTTAGTGTAGGCAAGATAGTGAATTATGTAGGAGCCGGAACAGTCGAATTTATTCTTCTGGATAACGGCGAATTCTATTTCATGGAGATGAACACGCGTTTGCAGGTTGAACATCCAGTAACAGAAGAGATTACCAATCTTGACTTAGTTGAATGGCAGATTCGTATTGCCAATGGGCAGCCACTTCCACTTAAGCAAGCAGATGTAAAAAAAACAGGTCATTCGATTGAAGCCAGGGTCTACGCAGAGATACCGGAAAGAGATTTTTTACCAACAGCTGGTAGAGTTTCACAGATACAAAAGCTTGAGGGGTTAGATGATGCTCGTCTTGAAATGGGTGTTAAGGAGAGTGACGAGGTTGGCGTCAACTACGATGCTATGATTGCAAAAATAGTGGTTAAGGGCAGAGATGTGGATACTGCTATGGTTGCATTAAGAAAGGCTTTATCTTCGTTTTGTGTGATTGGGATTCACACTAATCTGTCGTTTCTTCAAAATTTGTTAGCTAAGAAACAGGATCACGTCTCCAAAGGCACTTCAACAATTACTACAACTTACATAGATGATAACCTAGAGGATCTAGTTACATTCCCGCAGGACGTCTTGTTTGGTGCATTAGTCATAGCTGCACTCAACGAATATAGTAAGGTGCATAAAAAGAATAAAGAAGAAAATCAGTCTACCTTTGACGAATATTCTCCCTGGGCTGGCAAAACTAACTGGAGATTAGGTGGTGTAAGGGAAGAGTTATTTACTTATTCATTTTGTGATAATTGGATAGAGATATCGCTTCTTTTACATGCTGATGGCAGGCTGAGTGCTTATAGTGACAAAGTCTCTATGACTTTTTCTCATTTCGTTATGGACGGTGAGGTGGGTTTGTTCAAAGGTGATCAGTCAGTTTTCTCTGGACGCATTTTTGAAGATGCGGGATCTTTGACTGTGCTTTTGCAGGGCAGATTGTGTCGATTAGAAAAACGAGTTTTTAAAAATAATTTTTCACTTTTGACATCAGGTGGTTTAAAGTCCCCTCTTCCGGGAGTGGTTGTAGCTGTGTTGGTTAAGGGTAATGATGAGGTGTCGAAAGGTGATGTTCTGATGATTGTAGAGGCCATGAAAATGGAGCATGAGATCGTATCTCCGGTTAATGGTCGCATCTCGGAAGTTTACTTTGGTGTTGGAGACAAAGTAGAAGAGGGTATTGATGTTCTAGCATTGGAAGAGTATTAATGGGTTATCCAAAAAAAGTAAAACTTGTTGAAGTTGGCCCCCGAGACGGCCTGCAAAATGAATCTAGAAACGTATCAGTAGACCTTAGGGTGAACCTTATAAATCAGCTTAGTGCATGTGGTTTTCCTGTTATTGAAGCAGGGAGTTTTGTATCCCCAAAATGGGTGCCGCAGATGGCTAATACTATCGATGTTTTAAGCAGAATCGATAAAAATTCTTTTACCTCTTATCCGGTGTTGGTCCCAAATTTGAGAGGCCTTGAGGAGGCAATAGAGGCAGACGCAAAAGAAATTGCGATTTTTGGGTCTGCAACTGAAGGTTTTTCTCATCGAAACATTAATTGCTCAATAGCCGCATCCCTAAAAAAATTTGAACCGATAGTCGACAGGGCCATTAAAGAGGGTATTAAAATTAGGGGATATATCTCCGTTGTCCTAGGATGTCCGGTTGAAGGGGAAGTGCATCCTGAAAAAGTAGCAGATGTGGCTAAAGCGTTAATGGATATGGGGTGCTATGAAATTTCACTAGGGGACACCATTGGTATGGGCACCCCAACTAAGGTACAGAGACTTTTAGATATATTATCAAGAGATATTCAGGTAACTCAAATTGCTGGTCACTTCCATGACACCTACGGGCAAGCATTAGCAAATATTTTCACCTCGCTTCAATATGGTGTAAGCACCTTCGATTGTTCAGTTGCTGGTCTAGGTGGATGTCCTTTTGCTGGAGAAGGTGCCAGTGGGAACGTCGCTACGGAGGATGTGTTATTCATGTTAAATGGTATGGATATTGAAACCGGTATAGATATTAATAAACTTGTGTCTGTAGGGGAGTTTGTTTCTAATGAGCTCGAAAAGCCAAGTGCTTCAAAGGCGGGGCGTGCTTTGTTGAGTTTGTCAAAAGTTAGAACAAATCGGACAAGCAATCATGGTTAACAAATTGAGTCCACCCGTTCATCGACGATTACTTCACAAAAGAGAGGTTAAGTGCTTCGGTTATGAACGATTTGACGGAGATTTTGATATTGAAGGTCATTTAACGGATGTTAAAACATATGGTGTGGAGGGCTTTGATAGAGGCCCGATGAATCCTGGTGAGCCGGTGCACGATATGTGGTTGCGTTTGACAGTCGATGTAGACCTAAAAATTAAAGGAAGTGAGGCCGAGATAGTGTGGAGTCCTTACAACATATGTAAGGTGGTAGAGCCCAACTTTAATCAGCTTGTAGGCGAAGTTATAGGGCCCGGGTTTACAAAAAGAGTCAGGAGGCGTTTGGGTGGTACCCACGGTTGTACTCACTTAGTGGAACTTTTGGGACCTATCGCAACTACAGCATTTCAAACAATATATCCGAAAAAGTCTAAGCGGAGTGGGGAGACCGACAAAGAAAGGAAGCCAACTTTATTAAATACCTGTCATGCTTGGGCTGATGACAGTGATATGGTTAGGATTCGGCACCCAAAATTTTTTACCGGGGATAAAAGTGAGGTGATTATTAATGAGGGATAGACCTCTTTCAGGGATACGTATTTTAGATCTCACCCGTTTGTTACCGGGGCCAGTCTGTACTCTTCATTTGGCTGATTTTGGTGCGGAGGTTATTAAAGTTGAAGATACGGGATTAGGTGATTATGCTCGAGGCTTAGGCGTCCCTCCCGGCATATTAGCTCCCATTTTTGTGGCAATTAACCGTAATAAAAAAAGTATTTCTGTGGACTTAAAAAAAAAAGTTGGAAAGGAAATTTTTAACACTCTGTTAAAAAGTGCAAACGTTGTCGTTGAAGGTTTCAGGCCAGGTGTTATGGAAAGGCTGGGATTAGACTATAAGAGCTGCAAAAAAATAAATCCAGGGATTGTCTATTGTTCTATAAGTGGGTTTGGTCAAGATGGTCCGTATAAATACAAAGCCGGACATGATATTAACTACATTGGTTATGCAGGGGTTTTGGATCAAATCGGCTTAAGCGGAGGCTCACCAGCAATACCTAATATTCAAATCGGCGATATTATGGGTGGTGCTTTGGTGCCTGCTATGTCAATTTTAGCGGTTCTTCTCGAGTCGCAACGGACAGGTGAGGGACGTTACATTGATGTGTCTATGACAGATGCGGTAATCTCGCATAATTATCAAGCACTCAGTAGTTTGGTGTCTGTGGGTGTAGCTGGGAAACGGGGATCTGATTTATTATCCGGCAAGGTTCCCTGCTACAGTACTTATGAGACTAAAGACCATAAGTATGTCGCTGTTGGAGCTCTCGAGAAAAAATTTTGGGATAATTTGTGTCACGTACTTAAACGGCCTGACCTGAAGAGGCACCACTGGCAAAATGAGACAGCTGATTTTGAATTAGCAAAAAAGGAATTGGGTCATGTTTTTTCGCGAGAATCGCAGGCCTATTGGGTAAGAGTGTTCGATAAAGAAGACTGCTGTGTTTCTCCTATTATTTCTTTGGATGAGGCACTCTGCGACCCACAAATTCAAAAAAGAGAGATGATATTCAGTACCGAACATCCAATATCTGGCAGATCTCTTCAGTTTGCAACCCCATTTAAAATGACAGATTATGAAGTATCTGAAGATATTCCGGCACCAAAGCAGGGCCAGCATACGAAGGCGATTTTGGAAGAAATAGGTTTTTCGGAAGATGACATAAAGCGGTTTGGTGACGCCATAAGATTTTAGAAGCCCTATTCTAAATCCGGTTCTAACCAATATTCGACGGTGTAAGGGCGAGATGCCAGCCATCGTCTAGCTACATCATGAACAGCTATTTTTCGGACACTGAGTGCATAATCTAGATCTTCAATCGCCTTCACGGAAATCTCTATTTTTTTTAAAACATCCTGCATAGGTTTTTTAATATAGTCCCAGGATTTTTTATTAGCTATTAAGTGAGCATTTGCATTAGCGACATATATTGCTTTTGGATCATGGAGAGTCCTCAGGTTTCCCATTTTAGTTAAAAAACTCGGTCGTCGTAGCCCAATAACAAACCACTCTTGCTTTTCTGTTAGGGAGTTAATTAAGCTCACAAGTTCAGATTGTGGTAAAGGTTGTATTGAAAATCCATCTTTACTTAAGTTATATTGATCTAATAGTGTTTTGGATTGTAATAACAATTCAGCATCTGATTTAACAATAGAGATTTTATTAACTCTACCCTTAACCTTCTGTTTTTGAAGGTCTAGTACAGTATTTAAAGTGTCTTTTGGAATGTATTTCGGAACAGCGAGGTGGTAGCCTGCACCTTCATAAAGGATTCCGATCTTGATTAACTTTTCCTTATTCTGTTCCCAATAATTTTTATGGATTGTAGATAGCCATCCTGCAACGAAGAAGTCGATTTCTTTCTCGACTAACATATCAAACATTAGTTCACTCGTGCCGCTTTTTGTCGCCACATTGAACCTCTTCCTTTCGAAGACTTGTTTGATAATCTCCGCAGTTGCTTTGGCATCCGAGGATTTGGTATATCCAATTGTTACGATCTGTGCGTAACAAACATTGCCTAAAATCATTAATATTAGAGTGGTGATTCTGATGACATTTTTGTTCATAAGTCGCTCTCATTTTTAACTAATTTTGATTCTAGAAGACTTCTAGCAATGCTGATTTTACCTGGCAGTCGGCTGGGCAGTTTTTGACTACTAAACCACTGGGCATCCTCTATTTCATGCGGATCGCAAATAATGGTACCTGATTCATAGTCGCAGTGAAATGCTATCATCATAGAATGAGGGAAAGGCCATGGCTGGCTTGAGAAGTAACGAATATTATTTACTCTAATGCCAACTTCTTCTAAAACTTCTCTGTGAATGGTTTGTTCAAGGGTTTCTCCGGGCTCAGTAAACCCGGCGATGGCTGAGAACATCCCCGATGGAAAGTGAGGAGATCTCGCCAATAAAAACTCATCACCACGACTTACAAGTGCCATTACAGCCGGAGCAATTTTTGGATAATGCCGTTGTTGACATTTTGGGCATAGTTTAACTCTTTCTTTCTCCCCTAATATCGTTTTTTCACCACATCGACCACAGAATAGACTGCTTCTATCCCAATCTACGATTTGTAGAGACCGGCCTGCTAAGGAAAAAGAAGAGTCATCTAGTCTGCCGAATAAGGCCCTTAGGCCATACCAGTGAATTTCAGATGAAGTTACCTCCTCATTAGTTACTTCACTGGCGTAGCATGGCGTTCCTCTTAGCGTTCCTAAGTAATGCTGTCTGAGAATACGTAAACCATATTTTGTAATTTGCCTAAAGCATGGAATTTTTAATATATCAGTCTTAGTGAGGACGGTTGCAATCTCGTTCCCTCTAATGAGAAATAAGAAAGCATCGTCGGAGGGAATGCTCGGTGCAACATTGGAAGAATCAAAATTACCTGGTGTTTCAAAAATCATGAGGAACAGGTAGAGATAAGATCATGAGGAGAGATACAAATCAGTAATTGATTTTTCAGCGATCTCTGCTGAGAACAGAACAGTTTCCGATAAGGTAGGGTGAGGGTGTATGGTTAATCCGATATCTTCAGAGTCAGCTCCCATTTCTATTCCTAGGGTGGTTTCAGCAATTAATTCTCCTGCATTGCTGCCCACAATACCCGCACCAAGTAATTTTCTACTTTTCTTGTCAAAGATTAACTTCGTAAGCCCTTCGGGCCTTCCTGTAGCTTGTGCTCTACCGCTCGCAGCCCAAGGGAAAACAACTTTCTCAATACTCATTCCCTCTCTTCGAGCTTTCTGTTCAGTTATACCAACCCACGCAAGTTCGGGATCTGTATACGCAACAGAGGGGATACCCAAAGCATCAAACCTCGTTTTATTGGCTCCAGCTATAATTTCAGCACACAGTTTCCCTTCATGGCTAGCTTTATGAGCCAGCATCGGTTCTCCAACAATATCGCCTATGGCAAAGATATGAGGCACATTAGTTCTCATTTGTTTGTCTACTGTGATAAATCCCTTTTCATCAACTGCAACTCCAGCTAACTCTGCCCCAATTTTCTTACCATTTGGATGTCGTCCAACCGCAACCAAAACCTTATCAAAGGTTTTCATCATTTGGTCACCAGAATTTTGAAGGGTAACTTCTAGCTTATTTCTCTTTACTTGGATATCGTTAACTTTCGTGTTTAGCAGAATTGATTCGTATCGTCCCTCAATCATTTTATGTAAAGGTTGAACTAAATCTCGGTCTGCTTCTGGAATCAGTCCACCTGTAAGTTCTGCAATTGTTATTTTCGACCCTAATCCATGATAAACAGAAGCCATCTCTAAACCAATAATTCCTCCCCCGATTATCAATAGATTTTTTGGTACATCTGTGATTTGTAATGCATCTGTTGAATCTAAAATCCTAGAATCTTTATTAGGAAAATTTGAGATCTTATTCGAGGCTGACCCAGCCGCGATGATTGCGTTGTCAAACGAAACAAGCTTCGATCCTGATTTTGTCTTCACAAGGACTGTGTTGGGGCCATTAAAGCTCCCGATTCCATGTAAAATTTTAACTTGACGTTTTTTAGCCAACATATTGAGTCCTGTAGTGAGCTTATTTACACTTGCATCAGTCCATCCTCTTAGCTTCTCAATATCAATTTTTGGGCTGCTAAATGATACCCCCATCTCACTGGCATCTTGAGCTTCAGAGATTATTTTGCTTGCATGCAGGAGTGCTTTGGAGGGAATACATCCTACATTCAGACATACCCCCCCTAGTTTGTCGTAACGCTCAACTATTAATACTTTTTTCCCAAGATCAGCTGCTCTAAAGCCTGCAGTGTATCCACCAGGCCCGGAGCCTAAAACTAAAACATCTACGTGAAAATCACTAGAGGCATTAATGTTTTGAATTTGAGAACTGTCTTCCGATGCCCCATTATTTTCCTTCTCCGTATCAGATTTCAAGTCTTCAGCATCTACAACTAAAATTGCATCTCCTGCCGATACCTTATCGTCTGGTTTTAGTATTACCTTCGTTATTTTTCCAGCTTCAGGTGACGGCACTTCCATTGTTGCTTTGTCTGACTCTAGTACCACCAAAGGATCTTCTTTTTTTATCTTGTCACCTATTTGTACTAAGACTTCGATTACAGGAATATTCTCGAATTCCCCAATATCTGGAACTTTGATTGTAATTTTTTTGCTCATTCTGTAAATTCACCTAATTAAGTTCTAATATGGCCATCGCCATAGACAATCCATTTCAAAGAAGTTAAGCCTTGTAGGCCAACAGGACCACGTGCATGCAATTTATCAGTAGAAATACCTATTTCAGCTCCTAACCCATATTCATATCCGTCGGCAAATCGGGTCGACGCATTTAGCATAACTGAACTAGAGTCTACCTGTCGTAGAAATTTTTTTGCGGTTTTATCATTTTCCGTGACAATGCTGTCGGTATGCTTGGAGCCGTATTTTGAGATATGCATGATAGCATCCTCGACGCTGTCAACAACCGCAATTGATAAAACAGGCCCCAAATACTCGGTTTCCCAATCTTTTTTACTTGCTAGTTTTATCGTTGGAATAATCACTTTGGCCTTTTTATCACCTCGGACCTCAACCTTATGACCCGTAAATATTTTTAACAGTTTTGGTAGTATAACTGGTGCACAGTCCGAATGAATTATTAAGGTTTCCATCGTGTTGCAGGTGCCATATCTTTGGGTCTTTGCATTTTCCGCTATATTAATTGCTTTGGAGTGGTCAGCCTCTTTATCAATATAAACGTGGCAAATGCCGTCTAAATGTTTCAGTACGGGAATCTTAGATTCTTTTGATACTCTTGTTATCAGGCCTTTTCCACCACGTGGGATTATCAAGTCAACCTCCTCTTTTCTTGTGAGGAGTTCTCCAACGGCAGTCCTACTTGTGGTGGCGATTAACTGAACTGCGGTTGATGGGATACCGGTTTTACTTAGGCCTTCTATGATACATTTTTCTATGGCTTGGTTAGAATAAAATGACTCACTTCCCCCTCTCAATATTACAACGTTACCGGACTTCAGACACAAACTAGCCGCATCCGCTGTTACATTAGGACGTGATTCATATATTATCCCGATTATGCCTATAGGCACTCTCATTTGAGCCACAGTGATTCCTGAAGGTCTCGTTTGCATTGGGCCAATAGTACCAACAGGGTCGTCAAGCTTAACAATTTCCTGGATACCCTCGACAATTCCTTCGATAGTGTTTTGGGTCAATGTCAGGCGGTCAATCATGGCTGGATCGAGCTTATCTTTTGAAGCCTCACCCAAATCTTTTTCATTTGCATCAAGTATTTTGCGGGCACTAGATTGAATGCTTTCAGATATTCTAGTAAGTGCTTCATTCTTTTCTTCAGTCGTGGCGATTGCTAAAATCTCAGCGGCCTGCTGAGCTTTTTCACATATTCCTTTAATGTAGTTCGATATATTCATAAGCACGTTATTTTAAATAATTATACTGCTTCCGATAAGGATTCTTTGTCGAAAGTATCAATTATGGTTAATCCTAGGTTGATTAACGAATCCCAAGGGTCACTTTTTGAAAGCCCTTTAATAATTAGGTCAGTTTTATGACAATTTTTTATTATGGAAACGATTTCAGATCGACTTATTCTTTTTGCTAAATAAGGGATTGTTTGTTTACGAAGACCCCAGCACCTTGAGGTGCGAACCGCTTCATTTATTGTTATTCCTTTTTTTACTTTGATCATCACAGAAAGAATAGTTCTTATTTCTTGGGTAATTGCCCAGAGAATTAAGGGAGGACTAGTACCCTCAAACTCAAGGGATCGAGTCACCTTGACAAATTTCCGGCGATCTTTAGTTAATATAGAGGACCCGATGTCAGAAATATCGTATCGCGAAACATCACGCAAGGCTTGATCTACAAGATCAAGGCTTAGGCGACCCGTAGGAAGAACTAAACCTAATTTCTCAATCTCTTGCGAAGCTGCCAATAGATTACCTTCTACTCTATCTATTATAAAACCAATAGTCTCTCTGTCTACTTTTTGATTCTGGTGACTGAGTTTTTGAGTAATCCAGCTTGGAAATTCAAATTTACTAATTTTTTGTGCGTTGATCATAAGGGAATTCTTATCCAGTTTTTGAAACCATTTGCTATTTTTTATTTGGCGATCAAAAGAAGATATAGATATTAAGACAATCACATCCGTCAAATCCGACTCTGCAAGCTTTTGGAGTGCCTTAGCCCCAGCAGTACCGGGTTTGCCTGTTGGTATACGAATATCTATAATTTGCTTAGATGCAAATAATGAAAGATTAGAGACAGTTAGCTCAAGTTCATTCCAATCAAAGGTTTGATCTGCATATAATAGTTTTTGATCTGTATAGCCTCTCTCGTGAGCTGTACGTTTTATTTTCTGACAAGCCTCGATTTGTAGCAACGTCTCTTCGCCATACACTACTAAAATTTTTGGTAAATTTTTTCTCAAAGATGCTGCAAGTTGGTTAGTAGTTATTTGCATATCGCTGATGTTTTTTTAGTGTGCATTATTATCGATATAATCTTACTTTTTCTGGCAAATGTTTAGCTACAGCTTGTTTTCTTGGTGATGCTAAATTTGATTTATTTTGTCTAGAATTTTCTCATAGTCTTCAGGTTTGCCCTTTGTAATTTTATCTACCCAAGGTGTTATCTTGGATATATCACTAGATATGATGGCATCCTTTACTTGCAATAAATTGGCTGGATGCATAGAAAAACTTCTAATCCCTAAACCTAATAATAATCTTATTAAACGCGGGTCACCTGCCATTTCGCCACAGATTGATACGGGTTTTTTATTTTTCTCCCCAGTTTGAATGATTTTATTCAGAAGTAAAATTATTGCTGGATGATGTGGATTATACAAATGAGCGACTGTATCATCGCTGCGATCAATAGCTAGTGTATATTGGATTAAATCGTTGGTTCCCACGGAAAAAAAATCAAAACTTTCTACAAAAAATTGTAATGCGATAGCTGCTGCTGGGACTTCAATCATAGCCCCGATAGCAATATTTCGGTTAAATGAAATTTCTTGATCTATAAGTTCAGATTTAATGGATTGTATGAACCTGAGTGTCTGGGTAATCTCCTGAATCGCCGATACCATTGGAATAAGAATTTTAATATTCCCATAGTTAGAAGCGCGGAAGATTGCTCTTAGTTGATCTCTAAACATTCTTTGTTCCACTAGACATAGTCTTATAGCACGAAGTCCTAAGGCTGGGTTTGGGCCAGTGGGGTGATTAGTTTGCTCAGTGTGTTTATCAGAGCCGAGGTCAAAAGTTCTAATGACCAAAGGGTCTCCATCAAGCTCTAGAGCAGCTTTTTGATAATTCAAAAACTGTTCTTCTTCTGAAGGAAGATTTTTCCTCCCGAGGTATAAAAATTCGGTTCGATATAAACCAATGCCTTCAGCCCCATTTTGTTTTGCTTGATCCATGTCTCCTGGGAGTTCGATATTGGCTAACAGGTTTATTTTTACTCCATCTTTGGTAGTACTGTCTTTTTTTCTGACTTTTTTCAAGTTCTCCCACTTTTTGTGGGCAATTTGTTGTCGATATTTAAATTCTTCTATGACATCCTCTGAAGGAGAAATAAGAACCACCCCGTTAGTTCCATCAATAATCAACACATCACCTTCTCTTATCAGTTGGCGAGCATTGTGAAGGGCGACAATAGAAGGAACATTTAGGCTTCTGGCTATAATTGCTGTGTGTGAGGTAGTGCCGCCTACATCTGTTATAAAACTAGAAACATTTTGATCTTTGAATTCCACTACCTCGGCTGGCGATATGTCGTGAGCGACTATAATAATATTTTCATTCTTACCGTTAAAAGTGGTTTTATGGCTTTCTCCAATTAATATTCGTAACACTCTTTCTACCACTTGTGTTATGTCGTTTTTCCGGTCACGTAGATAGTTATTCTTGATCTGTAAGAATTGTTCTAAGAGTTTTTCAACTTGTAGTTTTAGGGCCCATTCGGCATTACATTTAAGCCTGGTTATCTGATCCTTAGGGGATTGCGATAACATAGGGTCATTGAGAATCAATCTGTGTAAATCTATGAAGCCTTGAAACTCCGAAGGTGCCCCCTCTGGTATTTGCCCTTCGAGTGCTGTGATTTCCTCCTGAGCTCTATTGATAGCCCTATTAAAGCGTTTGTGTTCATTATCAATTTGTGATGCGTCGACTTCGTAATGGGCGATATCCGAAAAAGCATGAGATATAAGATGTGCTTTTCCTATAGCGATACCATCGGAAATTCCGACCCCATGAATCGTAAAACTCATTTTTTGAATACCTCGTAAATAATCTTTAGCAAATTATTCGTTTTCCTCAAACCTATTTTCTATCAGAGTCGCTAGCGATACAAGTGCGTCATCTTCATCTTTCCCATTAGTTTCAAGTAGCACTTCTTCTCCTTTTGCTGCAGCTAGCATCATTACCCCCATGATACTTTTTGCGTTAACTCGTTGACCACCTTTGCTTAACCACACGTCACTTTTGAATTTGCATGCTATTTGGGTAACTTTTGCCGACGGCCTTGCATGCAGCCCTAGTTTATTAATTATTTTAATTTTTTTAGTTCTCATTTTATTGCTCAGGAGGTAATAATTTTTGCAATTCCAAGTGATTCTTTCAATGTTATTTTATTAGTTAATGCATCAAGAGGTAGTGTACGATAAGTAAGGGCTTTTAAAAGCATAGGCAAGTTAACCCCACTAACTCCAGTAACTTTTTTATTAACAGCTATTTTTTTGGTAACGTTAAAAGGTGTCGCACCAAATAAATCAGTAAGCAACACTACACCCTTTCCGTTATCGAGTATTCGAAGAAGGTTGTTACCGTTAGCTACCAATGATTCAAAGTTAGATTTTTCCGTTACACTCAAAGATTCAATGCTTTTTGGCTTTTCCGCCATTATGTGTGTAGCTATTTGAATCAGGCTCTCCCCCAAACCGTAGTGAGTTATTAGTAAGATTCCGACAATATTGTCTGTATCTGCATGCATTTTTGCCTGCCTTTCTATCTAAGGATGGTTAACTTTCTTTCTAATGCACTTATCACCTCAGTTGCAACGTCACAATTAGTTTGGTTGCTGATTTCTTGCATGCAGGTAGGGCTTGTAACATTAATCTCGGTGAGATAGCTCCCAATGATATCTAAACCAACTATAAATAATCCTTGTCTGGACAAACTGGGGCCGACACTATTTGCTATTTCGTTTTCTCGGTCAGTTAGAGGCATCGCAACACCGGTACCGCCAGCAGCGAGATTACCCCTAATTTCACCATCCTGTGGGATTCGAGAAAGAGAGTATGGAATAGGCTGTCCATCAATTAATAATACGCGTTTATCACCTTTAGTAATTTCCGAAATAAACTTTTGTGCCATTATTGTTCGCGATTGATTATGAGTTATTGTTTCAATGATAACGTTAATATTAAGGTCGCCTTTCGACAACTTAAACACTGAAGACCCCCCCATACCATCTAGAGGCTTAAGAATTATTTCATTATGCACATCTATAAACTGTTTGATAGCAGCGAAATCTTTAGTGACTAAGGTTGGGGCAATTAATTGCGGGTGGTTCACGATGGAAAGCTTTTCATTATTATTTCGAATTGCTAAAGGTTTATTTAAAACAGTTGCCCCATTCTTCTCGGCTATTTCCAATAGGTAGGTAATATAAATATATTCTGTATCTACCGGAGGGTCTTTTCTAACTAATACATAATCAAAAACATCAAGGGTGGAAGTTTTTGAGGATTCTATTTGATACCATTGTTCTGCTTCTTCCTGGACCACGATCTCAGAGGATTTGGCCACTACTTGTTGGTTATTAAGTTGAATATTAGACGTATGAATGACGTGGATTTTGTGTCCTCTTTTTTGAGAAGCCAACATCATGGCGACAGAAGAGTCCTTACTAAAAATTAAGGTTTCTATAGGATCAATGATAAAAGCAATATCCATTCACATACTTATTTATCTATTATTTTATTCGGGGGCTGGTGCTCTCGATTATGAGTATAGCAAATGGAAAGATTTTTGTAGTAAAACTTATTTTGTGTATTATAAAAAAAAGGTGCCAAGTAGGCACCTTGAAAATGGTAATTACCTTAGAGGAGTAAAATGGTAATTACAAAGTTATCCGGATAGGGATATAAACTTACTAACAGGTCAAAGCACTCTAAGGGTTCCTCACCCAGGTAAAAGTCACATGTTAGGTGTTATAGGAAGTTTCTCCGTGGGTTGTTTTATCCAGACCCTCTCTTTCTTCATCTTCAGTGACACGAAGACCAACCATTCCATCTACCAATTTGAATAGTATGATACTGAGTACTCCTGTCCAGACGATAGTCACTAGTACGGCAATGATTTGCGTGACAGTTTGGCTTGCCATTCCAATTCCTTCATCATAGCCAACACCACCAAATCCGGGGGCCATCAGAATGCCTGTTCCAATAGCACCAACGATTCCCCCGACTCCATGCACGCCAAAAACATCAAGAGAATCGTCGTAGCCCAACATTTTCTTAAGGCTAGTGCAAGCCCATAGGCAGACAATTCCAGCCACCAGCCCGAGAATGATCGCACCCATAGGGCCCACTGAGCCACAAGCCGGTGTTATTGCAACTAGTCCAGCGATGGCGCCGGATGCACCGCCCAGTATGGTAGGTTTACCTTTAGTTATCCATTCCACAAAGACCCATGAAAGCACCGCAGCCGAGGTTGCTAGTTGGGTATTGACCATAACCATTCCTGCCATTCCGTCAGCTGCCAGCTCACTGCCAACGTTGAAGCCGAACCAACCAACCCAGAGAAGAGAAGCTCCAATCATTGTAAAAGGAAGGTTGTGAGGAGGCATTGCTTCTGTCCCTAGGCCAATTCGCTTGCCGATCATTATGCACCCGATAAGAGCAGCAATCCCTGCATTGATATGAACTACCGTCCCGCCGGCAAAATCAATAGCTCCAAGTTGCGAGAGAAATCCACCACCCCAGACCATATGCCATATAGGAATGTAGCAGAGTGTCAGCCATAACGAGGTGAATAATAAAACTGCTGAAAACTTAATTCTCTCAGCAAAAGCCCCAACGATAAGTGCAGGAGTTATACATGCAAATGTCATTTGGAAAGTCATGAATACATACTCTGGAATAGTACCATTGAGGGTTGTATCATCTATCCCTGATAGGAAGAGGGCATCAAAGCTACCAATGATTGCATTGCCCTCTGTGGCAGCTAAGCTATATCCATAAATAGCCCACAATATTGACATTAATGATACTGTCACAAAAACTTGCATAAGCACTGACAGCATGTTTTTTGCCCTTACTAACCCCCCGTAAAATAAGGCCAGCCCTGGTATGCTCATCATAATCACCAAAATTGTTGCTACGAGCATCCACGCCGTATCGCCGCTATCTAATGCGGGTTCAGTTTCAGCTTCCTGTGGGCTTTCAGCTATTTCTGTATTTGCAGCAGTTATGTTTTGAGCTAAATATATTAATTCACCACTAATGCTATCGGTTCCATGTGCTGCGTATGACGTTGGTATTAAGCCAATTATTAAAGTAAAGCAGCAAAATAAAAAAAATCCTTTTCTTAACATTTCTTTTGTCTCCGTTTATATTGCGTCACTGCCGGATTCTCCGGTTCTTATTCTGATTACTTCATCAAGTTGCTGAACAAATATTTTGCCATCTCCAACTTTTCCAGTCTTAGCCGACTCCTCTATTGCTGATAGTGCTTTTTCGACAACCCTGTCTTCCAGGGCGACTTCAATTTTAACCTTGGGGAGAAAGTCAACGACATACTCTGCTCCTCGGTATAGCTCGGTATGTCCCTTTTGTCTTCCAAAGCCCTTGACTTCCGTTACCGTAAGGCCCTGTACACCTAACTTTGATAGTGCTTCTTTTACGTCATCAAGCTTGAAGGGCTTTATGATTGCTGTGATAAGTTTCATAGTAATTCATGCTCCATTTTTGTGATCTAAAGAGTGTCCCTAATAAACTTCTATTAGGGCTTTTAGCATTTACTGTGCCAAGATAAAATACCACTAGCGGCTTGGGCATTGCCTAAATCGGGTGAGGTAAAATGCCCTAAAGTAGGGCCATCTAGTCTAAAATTGCTCTTAAATTGAGCGCATAGAAGATAAGGGTTAGTAGCATGAAGAAGGATAAAGTAGATGAAGTATGTGAAAAGATTCAACATTTTCTGGAGAGAAGTCCTATAGATGATGTCAAAAAAAACTTGAAAACAATATTAGTTAATAATTTATCTAACCTAGACTTGATAACTCGGGAAGAGTTTGACATACAAAAGTCAGTATTGAATAAAACAAGAGAAAAGTTAATAGAGCTTGAAGCTAGAATTGAAGAGCTAATTAAAAAACAAGACAGCAGTGCCGATTGATGGTTTCTTGTAAAAAAACCTTAAATGCTACATAGACTACTATTTTTTATGAAAGCAGGCTGTGGCTTCGGTATTTTTTTGTTTCTAACAACTAGTGCCAATGCTGAGACAGTAGCAACTCATAGATATTTCGTTGAGTTAAATCAGTCGCTGACTGAAATGTATGTTAATGCATGTTTTGAGGGCACCCCCAATTTCACCTTGGTAGCCGAGTCTCTGGATGCTTCTTTGGCTTATACACGTGGTAAAGTTGCAAGTTCTGGGGATGAGGTAAATCCTAGTGGCGAGATAAGTCTCAAAAAGTTGAGGCGAGATGATTGTTTTTCTTATCAGGTCGATATTTCTCGACCAATTATGGCTCATGATCCCAGACCTATGACTATAAAGCGTGTCGGCAGAGATGTTATCACGGCAGAGGGAATTTGGTTGTGGCGACCAAAGACTGCCAGCCCGACTCATAAAGTTGAAGTTATTTTTACCCTGCCAATCGGAGTGGGAATTTCAGTACCATGGAGTCGTATAAATAGCAAAAACCCATTTCACTTCCTATTAAAAGAAACTCCATATGACTGGCCCGCCTTCACGGCTTTTGGTTTTTTTAAGGAAACAGAAGTTATGGTTGGGAAGTCAACTTTGAGAGTATCGATATTAGAGAGTCAGAGGAGATTAGAATTTAAGAAATCAATTTTACAAGGAATTAAAGATGCAGCACGAGCCGTAAGGTCAGTGACCGGCAATTTTCCAGTGGACGATTTGCAGGTGTTAGTTGAACCGGGTGCTTATGGGCCTAATGCTATCTCGGTTGGATATGTCTCACGCGGAGGAAGGCCGGCCGTTCATTTGCATATCAATGAGAGAAAGCATGACGTATTTGCTACAGATTCAACGATTCTGCATGAATTCGCACATCTTTTATTACCAAAAATTAATAATGTTGACTCTTGGTTAACTGAGGGTTTAGCGACATACTATGAGTATCTCCTTGCGGCGAGGGTAGGTCACAAATCCGTTAGAGATACCTTAAATATTTTTCGAAAAAATTTTGAGAGAGCTCGACTTTCATTGCCCAAACAGTCGTTATTAGAGGTCTCGCAGATCAATTCTATGTCAGTTGGCCGCGATAAAATTTATTGGGGTGGAGCTGCCATCTTTTTTATGGCTGATGTGAAGCTAAGATTATTGACAGAAGATCAATACTCTTTAGATCATTTAATTTCCGACTTTCGGGATTGTTGTTTGCAAAAAAAAATTAGTTGGTCTGGGGAAGAGATTTTTTTAGAATTCGATAATATAGCAGGTCATAAGGTTTTTGAAGATCTCTATCGGAGATTTGTTGCGGTAAGTAATTTTCCAGATGTATTAGAGGCTTTCAATGCGATAGGGTTTGAGGTTAGTGGTTTTGGTCAAGGCAGAGGAGAAAAGAGGGAAAGTAAGTTACGGCTGGGGATTTTTAATTAAAGTAAAAAACCTAGCACACCATTTCATTCTGGTATTATTATCCTTATGACCGATCAAAATCAAATATGCTTTATGGATGTCAAGATGATGGCTGGGCTCATTAGCCGTCGAGACGTTTCAGTCGAAGAGGTCATTCAAGCACATATTCAACAAATACAGAAATTAAATCCTACAGTTAATGCAGTGGTAACTTTTACCCCTGAGGAGGCATTGAAGCAAGCTCGACTGATGGATCAACAATTAAAAGCAGGAGTGCCACTAGGCCCTCTTTTTGGCATACCGGTATTATTTAAAGACTTAACCCATACAAATGGAATTAGGACAACGTTTGGGTCGCCTATTTTCAAAGACTTTGTTCCTTCAGCTGATTCTATAGTTGTGGAAAGGCTTAAGGAAGCCGGGGCCATTTGCTTAGGAAAGACTAACACGCCAGAATTCGGGGCTGGATCGCAAACTTTTAATCAGGTTTTTGGGTCTACAAAGAATCCTTATGATTTAACTAAGACCTGTGGTGGCTCAAGTGGAGGGTCTGCAGTTGCACTTGCTTGTGGGTTTTCACCAATTGCAGATGGGTCAGATTTTGGGGGATCACTTCGAAATCCAGCCAGTTTTTGTAATGTTGTTGGGTTCAGACCATCTTCTGGTAGAGTCCCTGTATGGCCCAAGGAGTCTGGGTGGTTTCCTTTGACTGTAGCGGGTCCAATGGGCAGAACAGTAGGCGATGTTGCTTTGATGCTTTCAGTGATAAATGGGTACGATAGTCGGGATCCAATATCATTAGATACTAACTTGAAAGATTTAGCGGGATTATTACAAACAAATTTTACAGGTACTAGAGTGGCTTGGAGCCCTACTTTAGGGGAGTTGCCAGTTCAAAAAGAAGTCCTAGATATTATTAATTTACAGCAGATGACATTTGAGAGCATGGGCTGTGATATTGAGAAAGCTACCCCAGATCTGGAAGATTCAGATGAGATTTTTGAGGGCTTAAGAGCCTGGCATTACAATGTGTGTTTTGGCGATATGATGAAGACACAGAAATCACAAATGAAAGATACGGTTATTTGGAATATTGAACAGGGAAAAAAGCTTAGTGGCAGTGATTTGGGTCGCATAGAAAAAAAGAGAACGAGGCTCCACGCACGGATTATAAGTTTTTTTTCGAAATTTGATTACCTAGTTGCACCGGTTGTGCAAGTGCTCCCCTTTTCAATTGATATGCCTTATGTTACCAAGATCAATGACGTTGAATTAGATACCTACATTGAGTGGATGCGATCTTGCTATCGAATATCTGTTACCGGTTTGCCAGCGATTTCAGTACCGTGTGGCTTTTCTGAGAAGGGATTGCCTGTTGGGATACAAATTATTGGTGGATTTCGTAAAGATTTTGAAGTTTTAAAATTGGCACATGCATTTGAGAAGCAGACTGAACTTTGGCGTAGACGACCCTCACTTGCGTGATTTCTTTAGAATCTTGAGGTTTTATAAATATGAAGAAAATAATACGTAACTCAGTAATAGTAGGTTTTTATTCATTCCTAGCCATCACTGGGGGGATGGCTAACGATCGTGTTTATGTGAAAGATATTGCGGGTATTTGGATCAATGAGTCCTATGTTGAAGAACTTACAAAAAGTAGGATGCCCCATTTGGCTGCAAAAAAGATATCGCCTTTAATAATTGCTATTAGACGAGCAGGAAACTCTTATCCTTTTGTTGTTACTAATTTTGATGAAGCCGCTCTCCAGGTTGTTCTAGATGTCGAACCGGGTAATAAACCAGGATCATATCGATTAGTACTGGGCCCTGATAATAAGCCAATAGGTAGTGATGAGGTCAAATTTTTGTGGTTTCGAGGTATACGTGACCGTGACGGAAAATTCAAAAAACTAGAAATGGCAGAAATTTTTTTAAATAATGGTAAATGGGATAGCTATATCAATGTTGGCGATAAGATTGGGCCTTTTATCAATAAGATTGTTATTTCTGGTCAGTATAAGGATAAAGACAACAAGCTATGGGAATTTTCACCCGAAGGGCAGGCCTATCTTCCGGATGAAACTTTTTACTATGAATTATCGCTGAGACATAAAGATGGTGAATGCGAATTTATAGAAAGAGAAGCCTTAGAGGCAAAAGATGGCCTAAAGAGAATTGGGTTTGCATGGAAAAATGGCACATTAAATTTATACGAGGCAAATTTACATAAGAATAAAGTTAAATGCCATCAGGACCCCTTCAAAATACTAGAGCCGATTAATTGAAACCAAAAAATGGAACCAAAATTAAAAAACCATTCTGAAAGCATTCAGGAAAAGCTTGATCAGATACAGAGTCTGTTAGAAAAACACCGACTGGTAGAGGGCTTGATCAAAAGGCAATCCATGCCAAAGCAAAATTTAGTGGAGAGCTTAGTTGAAAAACAGAATATTCGAGAGTTGCAGGCTAGACTTAATGAATTGCACCCTGCGGACGTAGCGATTCTTCTTGAGCAACTTCCGCTAGACGAGAGACTTACAGTCTGGGAGCTAGTGAAATCAGAATATGATGGTGAGATATTACTTGAACTAACTGACTCGGTTCGGGGAACACTCATTGAAAACATGGATGCCGAGGATTTGGTTGCAGCAGCTGAGCAACTTGATACGGATGAAATTGCTGATTTAGCACCTGACCTACCTAAAGAGGTTATAGCGGACGTGATTAAATCTCTTCCGACCGAGGAAAAGGAGCACCTCCAGGCAGCTTTATCATATCCTCGTGATAGCGTGGGCTCATTGATGGATTTCGATATGGTTACAATTCCGGAAGATATTACATTGGCAGTTGTTCTGACTAAATTAAGAGGGCTTGATCAGTTGCCAGAAAATACTGATCAGTTATTTGTCTTAGATGATTCAGGGGGATTGAAGGGAGTATTACCAGTTGATAAGCTTATAGTCTCGGAGACTAGTCAAGTCGTTTCTCAAGTCATGGTGCAGGATGTTGTTTCTTTCCACGTTGGGGATAAAGCAAGTCTAGCAACAACTTCTTTTGAGAAATACGATTTGGTATCGGCACCCGTTCTAGATGATAATGACCGGGTGGCGGGCAGACTTATAGTATCTGATATTGTTGACTATATCAGGGAAGAAGAGGATGTTGAAAACCTTGGTAAAGTTGGCCTTAGGGATGAAGATTTATTTGCGACTGTATGGAAAAGTGCTCGGAACAGATGGCTTTGGTTGGGAGTTAACTTGTCTACAGCCGTTATTGCTTCTAGGGCTATCAGTCTGTTTGAGGAGTCAATTGAAAAACTTGTTGCCTTAGCGGCATTGATGCCGATAGTAGCAGCAGTAGCCGGTAATACAGGTAATCAAACAATAACTCTGATAGTTCGAGCAATAGCTTTTGGAGAGATTACCCGTTCAAATGTTGGTAGACTCTTTACCAAAGAGCTTTCGGTTGGCCTGTTTAATGGTTTTTTATGGGGAAGTGTCGCCGGATTCTTCACTTGGTGGCTATATGAGGATTTAGCTTTAGGGCTAGTAATGACTAGTGCCATGATTTTAAATCTTTTGGTAGCAGCGACAGTAGGAATTTTGGTTCCTCTTGGGCTAAATAAATTGGGTAGGGACCCGGCGATAGGCTCCGCTGTCTTGCTGGGTTTTACAACAGACAGTATGGGTTTTATAATTTTTCTGGGTTTGGCAACACTGGTTCTAGTTTAGTTAAAATCAAATGATGCGTATAAATCAAATCCTTCCATCGGAAATAACCCCCCAATACACTTGGGGGCGACGAAAGTTCATCCTACAAATGTCGGTCGGATTAGGATTAGCTTTGCCCAATTCCGCCCGGTCAGCAGGTGATAATAAAACGTCTCTGGAAAAATTGGAGTTTATAAAAAATAAAGCATACTCTACTACTGAATCAACCACCGAATTTAAAAGTGCCACCTCGTATAACAACTTTTATGAATTTGGAACAGATAAAAGTGATCCTATTAAGTATTCAAGAAACCTGGTAACTAAACCTTGGTCGGTTAATGTTCATGGAGAGGTTTTGGCTCCAAAGAGGTTTGATCTAGATGAGTTAACTAGAATTGCCCCCATAGAAGAGCGAATTTATCGACTGAGGTGTGTGGAGGGTTGGTCAATGGTGATACCGTGGATGGGTTTCCCGCTATCCAAGTTGCTTAAATTAGTAAAGCCCACAGCGAATGCGAAATATGTTGAATTCACCACACTTTATCGACCTAGTCAAATGCGGGGACAGAAAACCTCAGTGCTGGATTGGCCATATATAGAAGGGCTAAGAATAGACGAGGCGGTGCATCCTCTTACTATACTAGGGTTGGGAATGTATGGGTCTGTGTTGCCTAATCAAAATGGTGCTCCGATTAGGGTTATTGTTCCATGGAAATATGGATTTAAAAGCGCAAAGTCCATAGTCTCTATAAAACTAACCGAGACCCAACCGCAAACCACTTGGATGGTAGCTTCGCCGAAAGAGTATGGCTTCTATTCAAATGTTAATCCTGGTGTCCGACATCCCAGGTGGAGCCAGGCAAAGGAAAGACGTATCGGAGAGTTTAGGAAACGGGATACCTTAATCTTTAATGGTTACGGCGAATATGTTGCTGACTTATACAGTGGTTTAGACTTAAAAAAGTATTTTTAGGAACATTATGGTTTTTCTAAAGCAGGTGGCTTTTTGAAGCACAATATATTGCTGTTTTGGGGCTGCTTCTTGCCTTTGATCTATTTAATTGGGCGGCTAATATTTGATGGTCTTTCCGCGAATCCTATTGAAGATATAACCCACGCTACAGGGTGGTGGGCGTTAGTGTTTTTATTGCTAACCTTATCTGTGACACCAATACGAGTATTATTTGGAAAAAATAGCGTTTTACGTTATCGGAGAACTCTAGGCTTATTTTCCTTTTTTTATGCAAGTTTACATTTTTTAACCTGGTTGGTGTTGGATCAGTTTTTTGACTGGAAAGCCATGCTTGAAGACGTCATAGAAAGGCCATATATAACTGTAGGGTTTGTTGCATTAGTTTTAATGTCCCTCCTTGCGATTACCTCAATATATCGTTTGAGACGGTATATGGGAAATGCCGTGTGGCTAAAGTTGCATAGATTAGTGTATCTAATTTTGATTCTAGTTTTGCTGCATTTCTTTTGGTTGGTAAAAAAAGATGTAACAGAACCTCTATTATTCATTCTCATCTCAGGAATTTTGTTGGGCTACCGGGTTGATAGGTGGGTAAGAACACAGTTAACTAGAACCCAATCTTTTAGTGAAAAGTAGTTTTTGTTAAGGTCTTTTGTTTTCGAGGGCAGTTGCAGCTAGGAAAACACCAAAAATTACGAAGATAAATGAGACTGTAGCTAATATGGACATATTCTCTTCAAAAATAAAATAGGCTAGAATCGCAGCCCCTACAGGTTCACAGACGATAATAAGCGAGACAAAAATAGCAGAGATGCGTCTCGCAACTGAGATGATTAAAGTGTGACCCAGTATGTGTGGTCCTAACGATAATATCAATAAGAGTACTAGAATATCTATTGAAAGCAGCCTTAAGGAAGGCTCATTTCGTATGAATAAAAGCAGTAAAAAAAAAGCCCCAAAAAAGTTAGTCAAGAATATATAGTTGCGAAGAGGAATTTTGTTGCGTAGTCTTTGGCCAATAAGAAGATAAACCGCCATTAAAGCGGCACCTGCGGTAGCTAGTAAATACCCCATTCCGTTTTTATCGGTCTCCTCAACCATCCATCCTGACAAGAACATAGTAAACGATCCTAAGGTGCTAAGGAAAATTCCTCCAAAAAAGCGTGGGTGAAGCCTTTCTTTAAAAAGTAGTAATGAAATGAGGCCAATCCATATTGGAGTGGTGGTAACTAATGCAGTACTCTCGGCAACACTAATATATGAAATGGAATGAATCCAACAAAGAAAGTGATTAGCAAGGATGATTCCAGAAATCGCTGAGATTCCAACTATAGAGTAAGAGATGGGGGGGGATTCTTCCTTATTGAAGAATATTAAAATGGGAGCCATTAATAAAGTAGCAAAGGTAACTCTTCCAACAGTAATTGTTAAAGAATCAATACCCTTGAGGTGGAGGACTTTGATTAATATTGAAGCTATTGATAGCATTGCTACCAGTAAAACAAGAGACAAAATCAAGGAGACTCTATCCTTGAGATAAATCATTAAACTTTAATGAGGTGTTTCCGGGGGTGTTGTGAGTCCTGGAATCGGCAAAACCTCAATACCCTCTTCATTTAATTCTTCAACATCATTTCTTGAGGCATTACCCCTTATTGGACGTGCCGGCTTTTCATTATAATGAATTTTTCTTGCTTCTTCTGGGAATTTTTCTCCCACATCTTCGGTTGTATTCAAAACATGGTCAATTATTTTTTTTCTAAGGTTATCGTATAATTCATCATTTTCTACCCGATTATTATTTGGTATGGTTGCTTGTTTTGAAGAGGAAGATTTTGTTCTCACATAAGGTGCAGACATGCATTTTTTTATTGTTGTTGATGAGCATTTCGGGCAAGATATTTGTTTTTG
Source organism: Hydrogenophilales bacterium (assembly GCA_902627495.1). Lineage (GTDB taxonomy): Bacteria > Pseudomonadota > Gammaproteobacteria > Burkholderiales > Eutrophovitaceae. The sequence continues at coordinate 100,293 of CACOJS010000001.1, forward strand.
CTTGTTTTGTTTCTCAAAATCTTCTTTAGAGGCGAACCAGCCTTCAAAATTATGTTCATTCGAGCATGTTAGATTAAATATAATCATATTCTTTACTACATAGATATCATTCGGTGATTAAGTGTATCTTAGAGAGATAAATTTTAGAAGTTTGATTTAAGGGCAGGGAAAAGGTTCATGAGAATAAAGATCTTCGACATTTTCTCTTCTTCTAATTAAATGGTGGTCTCCGCTATCAATTAAGACTTCTGCAGGTCGACCTCGCGAATTATAATTTGAAGCCATGCTCATTCCATAAGCACCGGCCTCCATGATGGCTAAGATTTCTCCCTCACGCGTAGCCAATGAGCGATTCTTTGCTAGAAAATCTCCAGTCTCGCATATTGGTCCAACAACCTCATAGTCAAGAAGGTCAGCCCCTATGTTTATCTTCACCTCTTTAATTTCATGGTAAGAGTTGTAGAGTGCTGGTCTTGCAAGATCATTCATGGCTGCATCAACTATTAAAAAGTTTTTAACATCACCCTTTTTTATATATTCAACCTTTGTTAATAAAATTCCAGCAGGGCCCGCTATAGACCTTCCTGGTTCGATAAGAATTTTCATTTCCTTGTTGTCGACAACGGATAAAACTGATTCTACCCAATTTTTTGGTGAAGGGGGTGTTTCACCTTGATATGATATCCCCAACCCTCCTCCAAAATCTAGATGGGTAATCTGAATTCCAATGTTCTTGAGGTCATTAGATAGTGATGTAATTCTTTTGGCCGCGTCAATAAAAGGTAATGGATCAATCATTTGGCTTCCGATATGGCAGTCGATTCCAATAACGCTTATATAGCGAGAAGCACTGGCCTCTTTGTAGATAGCCATGACATCATTCCACGGTACGCCAAATTTGTTTTCTTTTAATCCAGTGGAAATATAAGGGTGAGTTTTAGCATCCACATCTGGGTTAACACGTACACTAACTTGAGCCTTTTTCCCTATTTCTTGACAGATAGAAATCAGTCTTTGAAGTTCACTATGTGACTCAACATTGAAACAATATATTCCGACATTAAGTGCAGCCTTAATTTCATCAACATTTTTTCCAATTCCTGAGAAAACTATTTTTTTGGGATCTCCCCCCGCTTTTAATACCCTTTTTAGCTCTCCTCCAGACACTATATCAAAGCCACTCCCCATTTTTGCAAGCAAGTTTAAAATTGAAAGATTTGAGTTGGCCTTAACGGCGTAACAAATCAGGTTGGGTTGAGTGCCAAAAGATTCCTTGTACTCTCTAAAGCACCCCTTTATAACTCGGGCTGAATATAAATAAGTTGGCGTTCCATATCGTGCTTCTATTTGACGAATGGGGATGCCATCAAAGTGCAGTTCATCACCTTTGTATTCTAGAAGCTTCAATTTATTGTACCTTTTCTTTCGATTGTAAATTTTCTAGATTTGGTGCCTCCAAATATAAGTCACCTTTAGCCCCACAGCCTACTGTGAATAGGCCTACAGTAATGGCTATAAACAACCAGAGTGTCAGTTCATTTTTTTTCATATTTTTTAACCTACGATATTATCGAATTATTTGGTCTTAGCATTTCCTATCTTTTTCAGTTCTTTTGCAATCCAAGATTCGGCAAGTTGATTTAACTGTTCGGGTGATAACCCATCTGTCTTAATTTCTGGTCCCACACTAACAGTGATTTGTCCCGGGTATTTGATCACTGCATTTTTACCCCAAAGTGAGCCAGCATTATGAGCAACTGGAGTTACACTAGTTCTAGTTTTGCATGCTAGGAAGGCCCCACCGATTTGAAACTTTTTTAACTCCATTGGATTGGCTCTAGTTCCTTCAGGAAAAACCACAATACAAAAACCTTTTTTTAATCTATCTTTCCCCTGTTTTATTGTTTGTCTTAGCGATTTTATTTTATTTTGTCTATCAATCGCAATAGGGCTTGTCATTGCAAGCCCCCATCCAAAAAAGGGTATTAGCAATAGCTCTTTTTTTAGCACCCAAACTTGTGGAGGAAATATCGACTGATAAGCCAAGGTCTCCCATGCTGATTGGTGATTAGATAAAATTATGGTTGGTTTGTTAGGAATGTTGTCCTTCCCAATGATTTTATATTCTAGGCCACAGAAATTAATACTAATTTTTATTAATATCCATGACCATAATCTTATAATTTTGTAGCGAGTAATGGGGGAAAGTGGAAAACTAGCAAGTGCAATAAATGTAAAGGCAATAGTCAATCCTACTCGAAGTAACTCAAAGATAATGGATTTTACGGCATACACACTATTTACCATAGATGATTTTTCGGGCAGCATGGTCAAGGTCGTCGCATATAAGTGTATTAGAAGGAATTTCAGGTTTGTCTCTTGTTGAAAGCCCGTTTCCAGTTAAGACTAATAAGGGTAAACAGCCAGCTGAAGCTGCTGCTTGTAAGTCTCTTAGCGAATCTCCTACAAATGGTATTCCGTGAGGTGAAATATTGAATCTCTGGGCAATCTCTAATAACATCCCTGGCTTTGGTTTTCTGCAGGTACAAGCTGGACTATCGAGGCAAGGACAATAGAAGATAGCGTGAATTTTTCCACCAACTTGTTTTACTGTCTCATGCATTTTTTGGTGGATGGCATTTAGCCTCGCCATATCAAATAAACCCCGCTCTATACCAGCCTGGTTAGTTGCTATTACAACCTGGTATCCCGCTCCGTTCAATTTGGCAATAGCCTCAAGACTCCCGGGTATTGGTACCCATTCATCTGGATGTTTGATATAGTTTACACTGTCTTCGTTTATTACTCCATCACGATCCAAGATTACTATTTTCATATTCTACGACTTTAGTGATAATTACGCGACAAATCGAGCTCAGAGATTTTCGCGATTTTGTTCATTAACGTATCCACTTTTGCCAACAAGGCTAATCTGTTATTTTTTTTATCTTCATCGTTATCAATTACCAATACAGAGTCAAAAAAATAGTCAATATCATCATTAATTTCAGATAGTAATTTCAATGCGCCAGAAAAGTCATGGTCTGCGATCAATCTATCTGTCTCGATCTCAAGCTGATCAGCTTTAGTATTTAAACGAACTTCTGACTCATGGTGAAAATTGATGCTATTAACTTTGTATTTTGTGTGATAATTTTTCCGCAGTATATTTTTTATGCGTTTATTAGTTGAAGAAAGGTCAGCAGCTGTCCGAAGTGTTTTGAAGGTCTTAATAGCTTTTAAAACCTCTTCAACGTTATCAAAACTAGCAGGATTTTTTGATAATACAGCTTCAATTTCGTCAATAGTGAAATTATGCTCTCTGAAGTAGCCCCGCATCCTATCCAGAATAAAATTATAAACCTGATTACCTGTACCAGCACCAATAGTGTTTTTCTTAAAGAAAGTCTCGGAAATATTTAATAATTCAGCTAAGTTTAGCCTTACTTTGTTTTCGACGAGTATTCTGGCCACCCCTAACCCAAAACGTCTTAGAGCATACGGATCTTTATCTCCAGAGGGGATGAGGTTGATTCCAAACATGGCTATAAGTGAGTCAATTTTATCTGCCAAAGCTAGACATATCGATACTTTCGTTGAGGGTACCTTGTCCCCATGAAATCTGGGTAAGTATTGATCTTCTATGGCTTGTGCAACAATTGGCTTTTCATGGTCCAAGATGGCGTAGTATTTTCCCATAACTCCTTGTAGCTCAGGAAATTCCGCTACCATGTCAGTAGTTAAATCAGCTTTACATATTTTCCCTGCCGCTTGGACGTCTTGTGTACTACAGTTTATTTGGCGAGCAACGTGGGTTGCAATTTTCTCTATTCTTTCTGAGCGTTCAAATAATGTTCCAAGTTTGTGATGGAATATTACTTTTTTTAGACGAATTACTTTGTCTTTTAGGGAAGTTTTAATGTCATTTTCATAAAAAAAGCGAGCATCATGTAACCTTGGGCTTATTACTCTTTCATTACCTTCTATGATGTTTGATGGGTCAGGAATATCCATGTTACTAACCAACAAGAATCTATTTGTTAGTTTTCCATTGGTTTCATAGAGTGGAAAGTATTTCTGGTTTGTGGTCATGGTTAGAACTAGACATTCGGAGGGCAGTGATAGAAATTCCTTACTAAACTCTGCACTATAAACAATAGGCCATTCTACCAGGCTTGTAACTTCATCTAGTAAGGTTGAATTTCCTGCTTCTTTTAATGTATATCCTAATCGGTTAGCAAGATCATGACACTGTTTTTCAATTTTTTCACGCCTTTTCTTTGATGATGCGATTACTTTTCCTTTATTGAACAGTATGTCCTCATAATCATCAGCCTTATTAACTTTAAGATCATCTTTACACAAAAAGCGATGACCCTTAGTGCTCTTTCCACTCTCTATTCCTAGGACTTTTAGATTTAGTTTATTTTTTCCATGAATTGCTAAAACACCTCGGACCGGTCTAACAAATCTGATATTTTTTACACCGTTTTCTAGTTGATAGGTCATTAATTTTGGTATGGGGAGTTTACTCAATCTTTCCTCGAGACCTTCCTGAAGCACTGTGTCAAGACGGGCTCCATCAATTGCAAGGTCTATGAGAAGCATTTCAATCTTACCGAGGTTTTTCCTGTAAACTTTTTCTAGATAATTAGAATTGAGACTAAGGCTTCGCATTTTCTTTACAAGCGATTGGGTTGGTTTTCCTTGGGAGTCGAACCCCACGTGCGAGGGCATAAGTTTTATTGTAGTATTTTTCGCAGGGGCTTGATCCAGCACCTTTTCAACTATGATCGCAAGTCTTCGGGGAGTCTCGAAATTCGAGGACTTTGCGTTTTCACTGAGCAGTTGATTTTTTTTGAGGAGAGACAAGATTTCTTTTTGTAAAGCCTGAGACAAATCAACTAATGCTTTAGGGGGTAGTTCTTCGGTGAGAAGTTCAAACAATAAAGGATTAGGCATCAGTCTTTACCTTTCGAGCATTGACAACTTCATCAAATTCATCCGGACTCAGGGTCAGTTTCAAATAGTCAATTTCCGCCATATCAAAGCCAGTTTTTTTGCGTTTTAAATAGAAAGCTTTTGCAACACGGCGAGATAGATCTCGTACTCGTGCGATGTAAGTTGCTCTCTCGGTGACTGAAATGGCACCTCTTGCATCTAGTAGGTTGAAAATATGAGAACATTTGATCACCAAATCATATCCTGGTAGCGGAAGTCCCTCATCTAGTATGTATTTGGCATCTCTCTCATACCCATCAAAGACCTCCAACAACATCTTCACATTGGCTTTTTCAAAATTATAAGCAGATTGTTCTTTTTCGTTTTGATGGAATACATCTCTATATTTAATTTTATTTGTCCATGAAATATCATAAACATTCTCTATTGACTGTAGGTACATGGCGATTCTTTCCAGGCCATAGGTAATCTCGCCAAGCATTGGGCGACAGTTAAGCCCTCCAACCTCTTGGAAATAGGTAAACTGAGTAATCTCCATACCGTTGAGCCAGACCTCCCATCCTAGGCCCCAAGCACCGAGTGTTGGAGATTCCCAATTATCTTCCACAAATCGGATATCATGTTTGGCACAGTCTAAGCCAATGGTATGCAAAGAATTCAAGTAGAGTTCTATGATATTGATAGGCGATGGTTTTAGAGCCACCTGGAATTGATAGTAATGTTGAAGGCGGTTAGGATTTTCACCGTATCTCCCATCTTTCGGTCGGCGGGATGGTTGCACATAGGCCGCTTTCCATGGCTCTGGTCCTATAGACCTGAGGAAGGTTCCTGGATGGAAAGTTCCAGCTCCAACTTCAATGTCATGCGGCTGTAAAATTACGCACTCTTGGTCGGCCCAGTACTTTTGTAGATTGAAAATAATTTCCTGAAAAGTTTGCATTTATTTTGGAGTTATAGTCTAGTCAAAGTGAGCATCGTAGGCTTGCTTTTTATTAGTCAATCATAAAGTGTTATCAAAGGTGATTGTCAACCTTATTTGGTCTTTTGGTTCTCGCATAAAGTCCAAAACCTATTATACCAATAGAAATCATAAGAATTGTTTTATTTCCAAAGGTAGAGAAGGGAGTGTTTCCTTCCCGTCCAGCTACTCTTTCTTCTATTATTTGAGTTTCAAATTCTGGAGCTGCTTTTATTATTTTGCCTTGCCAATCTATTATTGCTGTAACTCCAGTGTTTGTTGCTCTAAGCATAACTCTAGCAGTCTCGATGGCTCTCATTTGGGAAATTTGTAGGTGTTGCCGAGAAGCTAATGACTTTCCCCACCAGGCATCATTTGTAAAGTTTGCTAGTATTGTCGCTTTTGGTAGTTGGTTTATGATTACTCTGCCAAATACATCCTCATAGCAAATGTTAATGCCTATTTCTTGTTGCCCGATCTTTATGGTTGACTGCTGGCGATTTCCTGGTGAAAAAGAGGACATTGGTATATCAACATTTTCAATAAACCAAAAGAATAGAGAATGTAATGGAAAATAGTCTCCAAAAGGTACTAGGTGTTTTTTTCGATAAATTTGTTCAGGCGAGTTTCCAAAACTGAAAACGCTGTTGTAATATTTGCCGTCATTACCTATTTCGGGAATTCCAACCAATAAATTCCCACTTCTCTCTTTGATTGGTTTAACGAGAGATACTAGAAATTTCTTTGGTATGTTTTGGAAAAAAATGGGGAAAGCTGTCTCAGGCAGTAAAACTAGGTCAGCAGAATTACTTTGTGCTAAGGTTTTGTAGTGAATTAATGTTTTTTGAACCGAATTGGGATTCCATTTTGTCAGTTGTGGAATATTGCCTTGAACCAAGGCTACTTTAATCGGAGGATGTGTTGTTGGCAATGACCATTCTATATTAGCTAGACTCTTACCTAGCACTACCAAAACTATCGGGATCCCTATGATTACTGTTGGGAATCTCCTAACTTTTGATTCCCAGACTTCTAGAATTATTACAAGAAATATGCCCGCGACAATTACTGTTAAAAAAGTAACACCAAAAACCCCCAGAATGGGGCCAAAACCGATTAGAGGGCCGCTAGGCACCTGGGAATAGCCGACAGATAACCACGGAAATCCTGTGAACATATATGCTCTGCTAATTTCGGCCAATGTCCACAAAGCCGGAAAAATGATTAGTAACCGCACTCTCCGAGACAGTCTTCTAAAAAAGAAAAACAATCCACCGGTTAATGCAATATAAATTGATAAGTATGCAGAAAACAGGACCACAATAGTGGCTGCCAAGCCAGATCCCATACCCCCGTATTTTGTTAGACTAATGTAAATCCAACTAACACCTGAGATAAATAGCCCGAACCCGAACATCAACCCTAACCAAATGGCCTGTGAATAGGATTGGCTTTTTTCAAATGTAAAGCCCAATATCGCTATGGTTAGAATTGGAACAAAGAAAAAATTAAATGGAGCAAACCCGAGAACTGTTAGAGCCCCAGAGAGCACTGCCAGAATCGAGGGTTGAAGAAAATCAGTTTTTTTCTTCATCCATCTTTCTGTTTTTTTCAATCAATAGTAGTTGTAATTTTCTGCTATCAGCACGTAGTATAGTGACTCTCAGTCCAGCTAATTGGAAACTCTCTCCTCCCTTTGGAAGTCGACCAATGTGGGCCAAGACTAAGCCACCTATGGTATCAAATTCGTCTTCACTAAAGTTGGTTCCGAGCTTTTCATTAATATCCTCTAGGTCAGTTTGGGCTTTGACGCGGTATTTGTTTTTGCTATCCATAACAATGTTTGACTCAGAATCATCAAAGTCAAATTCATCTTCTATGTCCCCTACTATTTGCTCTAGGACATCCTCTATTGTTACAATCCCTGCAACCCCCCCATACTCATCAACTACAATGGCAATATGATTTCGATTTTTACGGAAATCTTCCAGTAAAATATTTAGGCGTTTTGATTCTGGAATAAACACAGCCGGACGCAACTTTTCTCTCAAATCAAATTTTTCATTATTTTGATAATAACGAAGTAGATCTTTTGCCAACAAAATTCCGATAACGTCATCTTTATTCTCACTAATAACCGGAAACCTTGAGTGGGCTGTTTCGATTGCATATTCTATGATTTTTTCCATGGGATCGTTAATATTCATAACACCTACCTGAGCTCGTGGAACCATAATATCTCCAGCTTGCATGTCTGACACTTGTAAAACCCCTTCTATCATTGACAAAGCATCTGCATCCATTAAGTTTTTTTCGAAAGAGCTATGTAAGAGTTTGACCAATTGTTCTCTATCCTCAGGTTCACGGAGTAATAATTTGCTAATTTTTTCTAGCCAATTTGATTTGTTGTCTGGATCATCCATATATATGTTTTTATGTAAAATTAAGCTGACAAGTTTATTGATAAGGGTTACCAAAGCCTAGGCTATTCAGCAAACTTTTTTCTCTACTTTCCATTCTTTCTGCTGCACTACGATTATCATGGGTGAACCCTTGAATATGTAGGACTCCATGAATAATCAAATGGGCCAGATGAGCGTGAAATTCTTTGTTTTGCTGAATTGCTTCTTTTTTTACGATAGGAAGACATATCGCAATATCTCCCTCTAGCCCACTATCCAAGTCGTAAGGAAAGCTCAGAACATTAGTCGCATGTTCTTTTCCACAAAATTGCTTATTTAAACTTCGTCCCTCTGATTCGTCAATCAATCTAATGGTAATGGACATATCTCGAGTAATAGCCGAAGAGGCCCAACGCCACATATTTTTTTTTGACGGTAAGTCCCGATCCTTGAAGCCATATTGGATTTCGAGCTTTAAACGGGCTTTTTTGTTTAGTGACTCTCGAAATTTAGGGTCACTTACCATTGCTTGCCTCGTATGCTTTAACTATTCTCTGTACTAATGGATGACGGACTACATCTTCACCCATGAATTCTGTAAAGGCTATTCCCGAAACGTCATGCAATATATTTTTTGCTTTAATTAAACCGTTTTTTTTCGGATTAGGAAGATCAATTTGTGTAACGTCTCCTGTAATGACGGCCTTACTTCCGAAACCGATACGTGTCAAAAACATTTTCATCTGTTCTGGAGTAGTATTTTGTGCTTCATCCAATATCACGAAAGAGTTATTTATTGTCCGACCTCTCATATAAGCCAAGGGAGCAATCTCAATGATACCTTTTTCAAAGAGCTTTCCCACTTTTTCGTGCCCGACAAGGTCATAAAGTGCGTCATAGAGAGGTCTGAGATATGGGTCAACCTTTTGGGTTAAGTCACCAGGAAGAAAACCGAGTCTCTCCCCCGCTTCGACGGCGGGTCTAGCAAGTATAATTCTCCTAACTGTATCTCTTTCTAAGGCATCAACTGCACTGGCGACAGCTAGGTATGTTTTACCAGTTCCTGCTGGCCCGATACCAAAAACTACATCAGATTTTTGGATTTGGATAAGGTATTTTTTTTGTCGGTCTGTTCGCCCTCGTAGATCTTTTTTTCTGGTTTTAAGCCGAGGTTCGTGAGTATTTAAATTCGAGTCAGGGTTGTTTACTACTTCTATTAAGCCAAGCTGAATCTCTTCAATGTTTATATGGCTCTTAGCTTTTTGATAAAACATTTTCAATGTGTCTCGTGCTAGTTGTATTTTCCCTATTTCACCGATGAGAGAAAACTCTCCTCCTCTACGCGAAATGGTTACGTTAAAGGCGGTTTCTATTTCTCGAAGGTTTTCGTCCAAAGATCCGCAGAGATTAGCCAGCCTCTCGTTATCTAGTGGAAGGAGTGTGAAGTTTGTTGAATTCAAGCAGCGTTTTGGATCAACCGGTTAGCACGTAGTGAATTGGACATAATTTCCGTAATTCTAACTTTTTCAATACGTCCTATCAAATTACTTGGACCTTTAAAATTCACTATGCGGTTATTAGAAGTCCTGCCTGATATCTCATCTTTTCTTTTTAGAGAAGGGCCCTCTACGAGAACATCTTGAACTGAATTGAGCATGGATTGGCTAGTATCTTCTCGATGTTTATTTAATAAGCTCTGTAAAGTTTGTAATCTTGATTTTTTGGTAGCTAAAGGCACTTGATCAGGAAGTTCCGCTGCAGGTGTTCCCGGTCGTGGGCTATACATGAAACTAAAGCTAGTATCGAATTTGATAGTTTCAATTAACTGTAGTGTCTCTTCAAAATCACTGTCCCGTTCTCCTGGGAATCCAACTATAAAATCAGACCCAACACTTATTCCGGGTCTGACTGTCCGCAAGTCCTTAATAATATTTTCATATTTGCTGCGGGTGTACCCCCTTTTCATTAGTCGAAGCACGCGGTCAGACCCCGACTGAACTGGGAGATGAACGTGATCAACCAACTGAGGTGTTGTGTAAAAGGTGTTGATAAGTCTTGCATTAAATTCTTTTGGGTGAGATGTTGTAAACCTAATTCTATCTATACCTGGTATTGCAGCAGAAAACTCTACCAATGTTGCAAGATCAACCTTTTCATTTGTTTTTGTCTGGCTGCTATACGCATTAACGTTTTGGCCAAGAAATGTAACTTCACGGACACCCTGTCTAGAGAGTCCAGCAAGCTCAATCAGAACCTCTTCAAAAGGCCGTGATATTTCCTCTCCCCTTGTATAAGGTACTACACAAAAACTACAGTATTTGCTACACCCTTCCATTATCGAGAGAAAAGCCGTGCATTTTTGAGGTTTAGGAAGTGGCAGTTTGTCAAATTTTTCAATTTCTGGAAAAGATATATCTACTTGTGATTTCCCAGTAGATAATTTTTTCCGTATCAGACCAGGAAGCCGATGTAGCGTTTGAGGTCCGAAAACAACATCTACAAACGGAGCCCTTCTAATGATTTCAGCCCCCTCTTGGCTTGCTACACATCCTCCTACGCCGATGATTATTTCAGGATTATTTGACTTAAGGTGTTTGATTCTTCCCAGGTCACTAAAGACCTTTTCCTGAGCCTTTTCTCGCACAGAGCAGGTGTTAAAGATTACAACATCAGCTTTTGCCGGGAGATCTGTTTTCTCAAAATAATCCAGCTCTTGTAGTGCATCTAGTGCACGCTCTGAGTCATGAACATTCATCTGGCACCCAAATGTCCGAATAAAAACTTTTTTCATATTTTGTTTGAACAGTTCAATTCTATTGGCAGACAATGTTAAAAATTTTTATGTGACTCCAAAGCTTGATTAGACAGCCAATCTGATTGTATCAACTTTAATAAACATCATACTTATTTTCTCGAATTTATGAAAGTTAGATAATTGGGGTTAAAATAAGCGGGCATTAATTGAAATAAGACACAGAGTTTGGAGAGTTAGGCATCTTACACTTTATCCATTGTTGTTTAAATCAAAAGTTTGATACATATAACTCATTGAAAAAAATAGGAAAATGGTGGCGAATCTGGGATTTGAACCTAGGACCTTCGGATTATGATTCCGCTGCTCTAACCACTGAGCTAATTCGCCAGATTATTATTGTATTAAGAGCGCAGAGGTTACTTATGAGATTGTCTACTGTCAAGCAAATCCATGTATGAAAACATGTTTTCATCTTTTGCCATATCAAGTAGGAGTAATCGATGAGATTTGATATGGTTATAACAGGAGGAGGGGTCGTAGGCATCGCATTGGCACTAAGCCTTGAGCGATGTGGCTTCAACACAGCACTCATTGAAAAATCAAGCTTGTCGGTTGGTCAGCCAGTATCTGACCGAAAACAGGTTTTTATGCTCAATTTGGCAAGTTTGGAATTTTTAGAGAAGATAGGATCTATGGACCAATTTCCTCGTGAATCTGTCCAAAATGTCTTTGAAATAATGGTTAGGGGTGACAAACGGGGAGAATTACTCTTTGACTCTGTCAGGTCAGGGTTGCCGCGGCTGGGGGTTACGATACAAAAGGAAGATCTCGTGAGGGTACTACGTAATCTTCTACCTCAGTCTCAAGTCACGATATTTGACGAGGACAGTGTTGACCAGGTCAAATGGAGTAGGTCCCATGTTGATATCAAGTTGTCAAAAGGAAGCATAATCTCTTCGGACTTATTGGTAGCGGCAGATGGAGTGTCTTCTAAGATTAGAAAATTAGCTAATATAGGAGTGAAACTACACGATTTCCACCAGGTGGCAGTTGTCTCAAGACTGATTGGGAGATCAGTAAATGGAGTGGCATATCAATGGTTCCAAAAAGCCGGGGGTGTTTTGGCTTTATTACCTATTGGCACATCAGAGTTTGGTGTTGTCTGGTCAATGTCAGAGGAACTTGGGGTGGAGATAATCGACGCCGATCCTAATATGTTCGAACAAAAACTTAAAAATTTGGTCGGCGACGACTTAGGAAATCTACGTTTGAGTGGTCCAATTTGCTATTTTCCTTTAACGTCAGTTGCTCCACTGAGTGTGGTTGGAGATCGACTGGCTTTGGTTGGTGATGCCGGTGGGACCGTCCACCCTATGGCCGGCCAAGGATTGAATCTTGGGCTAGGCGATGCCTCCATATTGACAGATGTTTTGACTGAAAATCCAAATTTAGGGCTATCTTCTAAGCTGAGAAAATATCAGCGACGGCGATCTGAAAAAGTTGCTATTATCAGGCATGTAACGCACGGGTTGCATAAATTGTTCTCATCAAACGCTTCTGTTTTAACCTTTGCCAGGAATCTAGGGATGTCAATTTTTGATCGATCTGCATTACTTAAGAGGGCGGCTATCAGCATTGCCTCGAGATAGTTTTTATTGAAATAACCAGTGAAGGGTCCCAGTATGAATTTTCAGCACGTTTTTTTCTCAATTTTTGTGGGGTTTTTATTCTCTATTTCCTCTAGCCTATCTCAAGCTGCTGAAGATGAGATAAGAAGACTAATTAACACCAGATTTCCTGGGGTGGAACTTGAGCAAATTAACAAAGTAAAGGGAATAGATCTGTATGAAATAGTGATTGAGGGAGATGTTATTTATGTTGACTCGAAATTACGATATTTTATCGATGGAAATTTGATTGACCTATCTACCATGCAAAATATCACGCGGGCGAGAAAATCTTCACTGGAAGCTGAGGCTATGGAAAGATTAGCTATGCCCTTATCAGATTTTCCATTGGATCTGGCGTTCAAAAAAGTAAATGGTAATGGTTCCAGAAAAATGGCTTACTTTGCCGATCCAAACTGTGGTTATTGTAAGCGTTTCGAGAAACTTACCCTGCCTAAATTGAATAATGTCACCATATACATATTCCCTTATCCTATAATTAGCGACAAATCGGTACCCTTGACTCAAGCTATCTGGTGTTCCAATAATAGAGAGGCTGCTTGGGACGACTACGTCCTTAACGGAAAAACACCGCCACAGTCGAACGACTGCACTCACCCAATAGACAAAATACTCGCTTTCGGAAAAAAAATGCGTATTCGTGGGACACCTACTCTATTTTTTGCTGATGGTTCCAGGGTTCCTGGGATGATGGCAGTTGATGAATTGGAAAAAAAGCTTGATAAAAGTCGTTAGGGACTGTCTATGCTACGAATATTTGGTAGCAAGACCCACATCCGTGCGATTTGCTTCATTTTTCCGGCTTGGTAGCCAGCTTGTGGTCCAAATCCCCAGAAAAAATCGCCACGAAGGGGCCCTTTAATGGCACTTCCAGTATCTTGAGCTAGAACAAGCCTATTGAGGGGTTTATTAGAATTAGGCCAGGTCGTAGCCAAATAGACTGGAAATCCCAAGGGAATAATCTGTGGATCCACCGCCAGGCTCCTTTCTGGGGTGAGAGGGACATTCATAGCACCTATTGGTCCTTCATCTAAATTTTTAAGATTCTTGAAAAAGATATATCTCTCGTTTTTATGAAGCAAGTTATCTAATTTGTTCGGGTTGGCATTCGCCCATTTTTTTATACCCTCCATGGAGGCCTCATGTAGTTTTATCTCTCCTTGCTCGACTAATACTTTGCCTATAGATGTGTAGGGAAGGCCGTTCGACATCCCAAAGCCAATTTTCACAATCTCGCCATTCGGTAAAGATACCCGACCCGACCCTTGTATTTGTAGAAAAAAAAGATCGATCTTATCCGCGACCCAGAAAAGAACGGGGATTTCCATAGAAGCAAAGTTCTTTTCTATTTCTTGTCTTGGGAAATACTCGGGACTCACACTCATTTTTTTTGCAGTTAATTCATCTGGTATTCCCAGGATCGGATATTTGTAACTTTTCGTTCTAAAGCGGCTACCATATATTTGTGGTTCGTAATATCCAGTGACTAATCCCTTATTATTTTTCTCTGAAGTAGCTATTTGATGGGGCGTGAAGTGAATATGAAAGAAAGCTCTTACACTCGCCACCGTAGGGTTGCCCAGGCGTTTACTCTTTTCACAGATCTTCCCCCAAGTTCTTTTTTTATAAAGAACGTCACAACTCCTCAAAAAAGCGGGCCACGCTTGGGCCAAATCGTCTTCCATCCAGCCTGGCAAGTCTTCCCAAGCTCTTTTTGCAAAAGAAAAGCTTGGTGCTCTTACACCGGGAGTTTTATGATGTTTTATAATAGGGCGAGAGGCCTGAGATTCATCTTGTGTGTGAGGTTTTTGATTGTATGGGGGAGTAGTACTACAGCCAGATATTGTCAGGGAGATGACCGCCAGGATTCCGGAGAAAAATCGCCTCTTGTTGAGATAAAATGATTTGTGAGAAAGAGGGATCGAGTTCATGAAAGATTTTCCATTGTTCTGGGTTTTTTTAGAAATTTTTTTGGGTTTGGGAATGTTCTTGTTAATAATCTGGTGGACTCTGCCCAACAAAAAAAATAAAAATAAAGACTAAGACTATAATTTGCCGTAACTGTTTGGACAATATTTAATTCGACATTACGACATTCTTTAATGGTCGAGAACTTAAATTTGCACTAGTCTCACCTTAATATCTCCTGCGATTTTTCTTGTTTTCCACTACAATAAAACCTTTATCTTTCTACCTCGGTCACATGTCAACTTACAGAATTGCCCCCAGTATACTGTCCGCAGACTTTACCCGCCTTGGAGAAGAAGTTATTTCTGTCGCCCAGGCAGGAGCTGACATGATACATATTGATGTGATGGACAACCATTATGTGCCAAACTTAACCTTTGGTCCCCTAGTTTGTAAGGCCCTTAGACCTTTGACTGCACTCCCTCTTGATGTTCATTTAATGGCAGCTCCGGTGGATGATTTGATCAAGGATTTTGCCAGAGAGGGGGCTAATATTATTAGTTTTCATCCAGAAGCTACGGATCATGTCGACCGTACTATTCAGCTTATCCAGGATTTTGGATGCCAGGCTGGGTTGGTCTTAAATCCCTCGACGCCAGTTAATCATCTCGATTGGACCTTGGAGAAAATAGATATGGTTCTTGTAATGTCAGTAAATCCTGGGTTTGGGGGGCAGCAGTTTTTGGAGGGCACCTTGGATAAGGTTAAGTTGGTGAGAGAAATGATTAGAAAATCAGGAAGAAAGGTGGCACTTCAGGTCGATGGAGGCATCAATGTTGAGAATATTAGATCGGTGGCATCAGCTGGAGGTGATACCTTTGTGGCTGGGTCTGCAATTTTTGGAGCTAATAGTTATTCCCAAATAATTGGCGAGATGAAAGAAAGACTTAGTTGAGACTCCATCAGCGTTTTTAAAAAAATAACTCCAATGTCTCTATCCCCAATTAATGTATCTGGTATCGTTTTTGATCTTGACGGCACCCTAGTCAACACCATACCAGATCTGGCTCATGCAGCAAACAAAATGCTTGAACAACTGGGTTTTGCGTCAGTTAGTAAGTCAGAGTTTCCAAACTACATTGGCCATGGAGTAGATGGTCTGATCAATGGTTTATTGAAGAAATTCTTAAAAAACTTTTCAGTTGATAACAGTCTTGTATTGGAGGCACATGCGATTTTTAAAAAAGAATATCGTTTATGTGTCTCTCGCTTTTCTAAAGTTTACTCTGGCGTATATGATACCTTGGATACCCTGAAGGGTTACCAAGTAAAGTTATTTTGTGTGACCAATAAACCATATGAATACACGAGAATAATTTTGAGAGACTTAGCCTTGGACAAGTATTTTGATCTTGTTTTGGCCGGTGATACACTTGACAGGAAAAAACCAGACCCGTTACCTCTGAATTACTTGTCCCGGGTTTTTGAGTTGCCAATTAAAAAGCTTCTGATGATCGGGGATTCTATGGTGGATATTAAAACTGCTCGAGAAGCTGGATGTCCTGTTTTTTGTGTGTCTTACGGGTACCATGGCCAAAATGAAATAGACAGTTTAGGGGCAGACGCGATAATTGACTCTGTCCGTGATATATTTCCCCTTATCAACCTAGATCAGCATGCCTGCTGAAAAGATCTAGTATTTGCCGAGGCTTATTAAAACTACTTTTTTAACGTCATTAGATAGCAGTTTGAGTTTGGGTGTTACCATATGAAATGAAAGAAAAAGAATTTAAAAATTTGGCCCATAAAGGTTATAACAGGGTCCCACTAGTTCTCGAGATGTTTGCAGATCTCGATACGCCTTTGTCAGTATATCTAAAGACGGCAAATTCTCCTTATTCTTATTTACTTGAGTCCGTCGAAGGTGGGGAGCGTTTTGGAAGGTACTCCTTTATTGGTTTGTCAGCCCGAACTCGGTTTTACGTGTTTGGTAAAAGGTGTGTGGAGATGAGGGATGATGTAATCATCTCAGAGTCAAATCTAGAGGATCCTCTGGACTGGGTTAGAGGTGTCCAAGAAAGATATGTGGCCTACCCGAGGCCAGATCTTCCGAGGTTTTTGGGCGGGTTGGTCGGGTGTTTTGGTTATGAAATTGTTAAGTATATTGAAAAAAAACTAGATACGGCAGATAAACCAGACTGCTTGAAAACTCCGGACATACTGTTGCTACTGTCTGAAGAGTTAGTAGTTGTTGATAATCTTTCGGGTAGACTTTTTGTTGTCGTATATGCTGACCCGAGGGAAGATAAGTCTTGGGCCTCAGCACAAAAAAGACTAAAAGAGATTAATAAAATGCTCGAGCAGCCAGTGGTAGTCCCCTTAGAAAATCACGGTGAGTTGCCGTCAACTCATACCGAGTTTGCTAAACCAGATTTTATGGCCGCCGTAGCGAAAGCTAAGGAGTTCATAGCAGCTGGCGATATTATGCAGGTTGTGGTATCTCAAAGAATGCATGTTTCTTTTGAAGCAGAACCTCTAGCATTATATCGATCCCTTCGAGCACTAAACCCGTCTCCTTACATGTTTTTCTTCAATATGGGTGATTTCCAAGTTATTGGTTCATCTCCTGAAATATTAGTTAGGCTGGAGGATGGTCTTGTGACTTTAAGGCCTATAGCGGGAACAAGACCAAGAGGGGACACTCTGGAGAAGGATGGAAAATATGAAACAGACCTTTTGTCTGACCCCAAGGAGTTGGCGGAGCACCTCATGTTACTCGATTTGGGTCGGAACGATGTTGGCCGAGTAGCAAAGATTGGCACGGTTTCTGTAACTGAGCAAATGATCGTGGAAAGATACTCTCACGTTATGCATATAGTCTCAAATGTACAAGGGGAACTTAATGATGATCTAGATGCTATTGCTGTTTTGAAAGCTTCATTTCCAGCGGGTACAGTGTCGGGAGCCCCAAAGGTGCGGGCAATGGAAATAATCCAGGAGCTCGAGCCGAGTAAAAGAGGTGTTTACTCAGGGGCTGTAGGGTATATAGGGTTCGGTGGTGATATGGATGTTGCAATAGCGATTAGAACCGCAGTTATTAAAGATCAGGTTCTTTATGTACAAGCTGGTGCCGGGATAGTAGCCGATTCCGTGCCAGAACTAGAATGGATGGAAACCCATAATAAAGCAAAAGCAATAATCAAGGCGGCAGAAATGGCCACCAGAGGTGGTCGGCATAAAAAAAGTTAACAATAGTGGTTTTTGGTTATGATAATAGTTATTGATAATTATGATTCCTTTACCTTCAACCTAGTTCAATATCTTGGGGAATTAGGGCAAGAAGTCAAGGTGTTCAGAAATGATGAGGTTTCTGTGGCCGACATAGTGCGACTGAAGCCGAAGCAATTGGTTATATCCCCGGGTCCTTGCACTCCTCTTGAAGCTGGTATTTCAGTTGACCTTATAAAAAAATTGGGTAGTGACCTGCCAATCCTAGGAGTTTGTTTGGGCCACCAAAGCATTGGGTATGCTTTTGGAGCGTCGGTAGTTAGAGGCAAAGAACCCGTTCATGGTAAGACATCAGTCATAAATCATAATGGGAGGGGACTTTTTGAGGGCATTCCGCAGTCATTTGTAGCTACCCGCTACCACTCGTTAATAATAGACAAAAAAGTTATGCCTGATTGTTTAGAGGTCACGGCTTGGACAGATGATGGAGTTGTTATGGGAATAAAACATCGAGATTATGGTCTACATGGTGTCCAGTTTCATCCTGAGTCCATACTTAGTGAGAACGGATACGTTATTTTGAAAAACTTTTTGGAGGGTAACTAACAGTGACACTGCAGGATGCGATAAACAGACTGATTGATGGTCAGGAAATTATGCATGAGGATATGTTGGATCTGATGGGACAGATTATGCGGGGTGATGTCTCGGAGACTCTAATGTCGGCTTTTATAATTGGTCTTCGAGTTAAGGGTGAAACGGTTGGTGAAATAACAGCTGCAGCAAAGGTGATGCGTGAATTGAGTACCAACGTGTTGGTATCCGACAAAAGTTACATGGTGGATACCTGTGGTACGGGAGGAGATGGGTGTTCTACGTTTAATATTTCTACAGCTTCAGCATTTGTGGCAGCAGCTGCGGGGGCTAGGGTTGCCAAGCATGGCGGTCGGTCAGTTTCAAGTACCTCCGGTAGTGCAGATGTTCTGGAGGCACTAAACGTCAATTTAAAGCTCAACCCAGATCAAGTAGCAAAATGCATTGAGAATGTTGGTTTTGGTTTTATGTTTGCCCCTAATCATCATTCGGCAATGAGATTTGCAGCCTCTGTTCGCAAAGAACTGGGAGTACGGACACTGTTCAATATCTTAGGGCCTCTAACAAATCCAGCACAAGCCAAAAACCAACTTATGGGGGTTTTTCACCCTGATCTCGTTGGAATTCAGGCAAATGTGTTACGCCGACTGGGAAGTCACAGGGCCATGGTAGTGCACGGCGAAGATGGTCTTGATGAAATATCAATAACTGGAAATACAAAGGTTGCTGAATTAATAAATGGAGAGGTGATTGAATACCAAGTTCATCCTAAGCAATTTGGTTTGAAGCAGGCTGATTTATCTGAATTACAGGCCAGTGATGGGGATGACGCCAAGAAGATGCTACTTAGCGTTTTAGAGGGGGGGCTAGGGGTAGCCTCAGATATCGTTTCTCTGAATGCTGGGGCTGCCATATATGTTTCTGGTCTTGTCGAGAGCCTGAGTCAGGGGGTTGATAGAGCCCGAGAGGTTGTCGCCTCGGGAGATGCCGGCCGAAAGCTACAAAGTTTTATAAGTTTTACCCAAAAAATCAGCAACCCTGAATAGAAATTGATGAATAACATACTTGATAAAATTCTCGATACGAAGCGGCACGAAGTAGAAAGTGCTAAATTACAATTATCTTTGACTCAGATTGAGAGGGGCATAAAAGATTCAGAAAGGCCAAGAGATTTTTTGGGTGCTATAAGAAAAAAAATTAATAGTGGCTTTCCTGCTGTAATTGCTGAAATAAAGCAGGCTAGCCCGAGTAAAGGACTGATCAGCAAAAACTTTCAACCAGGTGTTATAGCAGAATCTTATGAGTCCAATGGGGCCGCGTGCCTTTCTGTTCTTACCGATAGTAAGTATTTTAAAGGTTGTTTAGATGATCTTAGAGAGGCGAAGCTTGCAACACGACTGCCGGTTCTTAGAAAAGACTTTATGATTGATAGGTACCAGATAGCTGAGGCTAGACTGGCAGGTGCCGATTGTATCCTACTGATAGCGGCAGCTCTTGATCTTCATGATATGAAGGACTTAGAGAAACTGGCTACTAGCTATGGAATGGCAGTGTTGGTTGAAATTCATGATAGTGACGAGTTGAATTTAGCACTTGAGCTTCAGACGCCACTTATTGGAATAAACAACAGAAACCTCCAAACTTTCAAAACAGACATTAATAATACTTTTGAAATCATTAGCCATATACCCGAAGACAGGATTTTAGTGACAGAGAGTGGAATAAAGACCAATTCAGATGTCGCTAAACTGAGGGAAGCCGGGGTGCACTCCTTTTTGGTGGGGGAGGCATTTATGACGGAAGAAAACCCAGGACTGGTCTTGTCAAAATTGTTTGGAACTTAGTGTTTGTTGTTATAAAACAACAAAAATAAGTTGATATCTCGCGAAAAAGCCATTAAGGCTTGCTTTTATGATGAAAAAGGCAACAATATCATTTCCGACTCAATCTGTTTTTGATTTGGTTGGGCAAAAATTATTGTTTTTAAAAGAAATACACTCTAAGGGAGTTTTTTTCATGAAAAAAAGTTTATTAGCAGTCGTTATTGCGGGTATCTTTGCTGTACCGTCCGCAATGGCAGCTGAGGTTAACGGTGCAATCGCTGTTGGTATTGACCGTTCTAAAGCCTCAGGAAGTGCTACTTCATCCGATAACATTTCAGCCACCAGAATCAGTGATGGCTACAGCTTCATATCAATCTCGCACAGCGAAGAATTTGATAACGGGATGAGTGGTGATCTATACCTTCAGGCACACTACTACGCTTCTGATGCCGGGAATGCAGCCCAAAGTGTCAACAACCGTAATTCTTACGTAGGAATTTCCGGTGATTTTGGGTCCATTCGTTTAGGATCGAACGAGAACGCATACGAGCGTATGCTTTATTCTCATAGTTCCCAAGATGGTGACTGGTCATACGGTACTATTTCTATCATGGGTGTTGCACCTGCTGGTGCAGGAAACGACGCTGGAATCAGAAGTCATATCTGGGATCGTACTAACGACACCCTGATGTACTATGGCCCAGATGGTCCACTTAAGATTGAAATGGATTATGTTTTTGGTGGCGCTGGTACATCAGCAACTCGCACCCCGAGTATCCTATCCCTAGCTTTAGAGTATGATATGGGTGGTATAGGGCTATTTGCTGGATACCAGGTTGCGACAGATTGGGCTGGAAGTGGTAACACACCTACGGCAGCTCGTGATGACACCGGCATGATATTTGGTGCTGAGTTTGGTATCGGCGACTTGGCTATGAATATTGGTATGGAAACACTCGAGTGGAAAGATACTACTAACAATGTTCAGACTGAGCGTAGTGCCTTCATGGTCAACGCAAAGTATCCATTAGCTAGCGGAACACTTGGTGTTACTTACACCAGAGCTGATGACTCTGACCAAACCTCTGGTGGGACAACTACCACTACCGATGATGGAGCAAATGGCTTGTACATTGGTTACTATCATCCAATGGGTGAGAGCACCACTTTGTGGGCGATGTATGGCAAGTTAACAAATGATCCAGCTGGTACGTACAGCTTTGCTACCTGGGAAGCTAGTCCAAACACAGCAGGCCAAGACTTCACGAACTACGTAATAGGTATCAAACACGCATTCTAAGAGTCTTGCATTTGTAGTAATGTAAAAAAGGGCGTAATTTTACGCCCTTTTTTACGCCTAGCTATCTCTTGAGTTAGAATCTTAACCCTATCTAAGATATCATTTAGTATAAGTTATTCAGTGATATATTACTTAAGGTTTCACAATGTGGACTTTTTGTTAGATAATTTTTAGGGGGAGGTCGTAATAGATACTGAATTACGGGGTTTTATTTTAAAACTTTTAGTAGTTTTAGCCCTGAATGGATGTTCTGCCAAGATTTATGATCCTGAGGTGAAAACTTGGGGTGGATCTTTGCTACCAGATAGGGAGGTTAATAAGTACCAGGCAGTTCACTTACATTCCGTCTTTGGTGCACAGTTTCTTTCTGATGGATTGAATACCCACATTTCTGAGAACTCTTTGCCTACTAGAGCCTCTGATAGATCCTCCATGATTCTTGATAAAATTGCACAGTTTTTATTTGAAAAGGGGTATGAGGTTGAAACTGGTGTTGGGCTGGGTGCTGGTATAAATATTCTGATTAATGGTATGGATATTAGCTTTGATACACTCGAAAAATTTTATACGGCCCGTTTAGAAATTACTCTTAAAGTATCCGATCCTAAGGAAATGCTGGGCTATGACTATTACTTTTCAAGAGAGATTGTAAGTGATGTGGCCTACTCTAACTACTTCACCGAAACACTGATTGTGCGTACTTTAAGCGATGCGATAACACAAGCTATTTTACGGATTAACAATCTATAATGCTAATAATCAAGTTATGAACAGCAATAATTTAAATACTAGTCAAAATAAGCAAAAAGGCGAAACCGGACGAAACGCAATACCTGATGTTATGAAAGTTGTTGAGATGGCTCAGACTTCGGGTGATGTGCTGGTCGATGTTGCCCCAGATGGGAGAGTGACAGTGCGATCAGTTCGAGAGGCAGTGTCTTTAGCTCTAAAGAAGAAGTTGCCAAAAAAATGGGTTGTGATTGCCGTAATTTTTAGTGCCTTTTGTCTGGGATCTGTTTGCGGTGTTTTAACAGATCGATTCTATCTGCATGATTCTTTTATCCAGGATAAGGAGAATCTAATCTCAAGTTCAGCTAGTAACGAGACTTCTGTTTTATTTTCAGAGTATGAAACTAAAACTCTTTTGGATTTGCCGTCGACCCCCGGCAATAACGGTACCCGGGGGGAAGATTTCTTTTTAATGGGAGATATAGAAGCCGCATTTGTTGTATGGAAAAAAGAGATTTTTAGCTTGCCTGACAATGTTAAAGTTATCGTGACAGGAGTATACTCTTCTGAGGCAACTGCCTTTAAAGTATATGAAGAACTAGCGAGAGATTTTAGGCCGATATTGGTAAAAAGGAAAAGTCAAAACGCCTCGCAAATTTTAATCTTAGTTCCGCATGTAGATAATTCTAATTTTGAAGAGACACGTAGACGGTTGGCAGACAAACTTTCTATCCCGTTGCCCAAATGGAATAGTGCCAGCACACTAAAAAATCGACTTTAAATTTTGTAGAAGTAAACAGTTTAGTTATCTGGTAGATTGTATAATAATTACTCGGGAAGAGAGCGAATCTGAATACCGAGCTTGCCAACTTTTTTTCTCAGTGATTCCAGACGATCTTTTTCCTTTCTTACAACTAATTCCGGTGCTTTTTCTATAAAATTTTGATTTGACAATTTTTGCTCTAGTTTTCTTATGTCCTCATTGTGAGTATTTAGCAGTTTCTCTAGTCGATTTCTTTCTAAATTAATATCGATCTCTAATTCAAGCATGATTTTAAAGTTGCCAATAATTGAGACTGGCGATCTATCGTATTTACTATCCGTTTGAGATACATGAATAACATCTGATACCTTTGCCAGATGGATGATATGGGTCTTCCACATATTTATAATTTTGATATCGCCCTCAATTAGAAGTGGAACTCTTTTATCAGGACCAAGTTTCATTTCAGCTTTTATTTTACGGCACCCCACGACAATATCTTTAAAAGTTTGAATTGCTGAGACCGCCTGAGTGTCAATCTTTTCTTTTTTGAATTTGGGGTATTCAGAAATGACTATACTGTCACCAGGTCTGCCAGCTAGTGGCGCTACTTTCTGCCAAAGCTCTTCAGTTATAAACGGAATGATAGGGTGACTAAGCCGCAATATTGTTTCTAGCACTCGTAAAAGTGTCCTGCGGGTTGCACGGCACTGTGCCAGATCTCCATTTGCAATTTGGCTTTTTGCTATTTCTAGGTACCAGTCGCAGTACTCATCCCATACCAAGCGATAAAGGGCAGATGCAACGAGATCAAATCTATATTTATCATAGTTATCCTCCATTTCATTGATAGTTTGATTCAGTTTGGTGACTATCCATTTATCAGCATGAGAAAAATTAAGATAGCCCCCTGGTCCGCACTCTTCTGCTGAATGGGGTTTTAATCCGTTATCGTGATTATCACATTGGATAAGTACAAACCTTGTGGCGTTCCATAGTTTGTTACAGAAATTTCGGTACCCTTCGCATCTTTTTAGGTCAAAGTTGAGCGTCCTAGAAAAATTTGCGAGGGATGAAAACGTAAATCGAAGAGCATCCGCTCCATACGGTTTAATGCCAGAGGGAAAGTTTTTTTTAATATATCCTTCAATCTTTTCTTTGTGTTGGTTTTTTAGCAGCCCTTCTGTTGATTTTACTAATAAATCTGTCATCTTGATCCCATCAATTAAATCTATCGGATCTAGAGTGTTTCCTTTTGATTTAGACATTTTATTCCCATCTGCGTCTCGTACGAGTGCATTTATATAAACCTTTTTGAAGGGTATTTTATTAGTAAACTTCAGAGACATCATTATCATTCTAGCTACCCAAAAGAAAATAATATCAAACCCGGTTATAAGTACATTTGATGGGAGAAAGAGTTCTAAATCTTTAGTTTTTCTTGGCCAACCAAGCGATGTGAAGGGTACTAAGGCCGACGAGAACCACGTGTCTAGGACATCTGGGTCTCGGCTTAGATCTCCTGTTATTCCTTGAGATTTAGCTTTTAGACGGGCCTCTTCCTCATTGTGAGCTACAACGAAATTTCCATCCTTATCATGCCATGCGGGTATCTGATGTCCCCACCATAACTGCCTAGAAATACACCAATCTCGAATATTATCTAACCAGTGGTAGTAAGTATTGGCCCAGTTACCAGGAATAAACTCTATGTCCCCCCCCTCAACAGCTTTTCTGGCAGCATCAGCTAAGGACGCCGTTTTGACAAACCATTGTTCAGTTAACATGGGCTCAACGATACACCCTGTACGCCCCGACCTCGGTATCTTTAATAGATGCGGTTTCTCAGAAACTAATAAATTTTCGTTTTGTAGCTCTTTTAAAACCTCTAATCTTCCCTCCTCGCGACTCAAACCCTCAAGCCTATCTGGACAGTTTTTGTTAAGAGTCCCTTGTGGCGTAAAAATATTGATAGTATCTAGTTGGTGGCGAAGTCCAACTTCATAGTCATTAAAGTCATGTGCAGGTGTAATTTTTACGCAGCCGCTGCCAAACTCAGGGTCTACATAATCATCAGCAATAATGGGAACCAATCGGTTAGTAATGGGCACAATTGCAGTTTTTCCAACGAATTTTTGGTACCTCTGGTCTGATGGGGATACTGCAAGTGCAGTGTCTCCTAACAATGTTTCCGGACGGGTCGTAGCCACCATTAGGAATTCCTCGGAGTTGGAAACTTGATATTTAATCTCCCATATTTCCCCTTTTTCCTCCTGACTCTCAACCTCTAAGTCAGAAACAGCTGTCTCAAGGGTTGGGTCCCAGTTGACTAGCCTCTTTCCTCTATAAATGAGGCCTTCTTCATACAATTTTATAAAGACGTTGGTTACGGATTCCGACATCCTCTTGTCCATTGTGAAGTAACCAGCACCGATTTTTTCAGAATCAGCGTATGACCAGTTAGCAGATGCTCCGATTCGCCTCATTTGATTGGTTATTGTGGAGCCCGATTTCTTTTTCCATTGCCAAACTTTTTCTAAAAAAGCTTCTCTCCCAATTTCATGTTTGTTGATACCCTGGGTTTCAAGTTGCCTTTCAACAACAATTTGTGTTGCTATCCCAGCATGATCAGTCCCAACAATCCAGTTGGTATTAAAACCCTTCATTCGGTGATAGCGAACTAGAATATCCATAAGTGTCTGTTGGAAGGCATGCCCCATATGTAGGGTTCCTGTTACATTAGGTGGGGGAAGTTGTATGCAAAAGTTTTCCTTGTCGCTTACCGTGTCTGCTCGGAAAAAACCATTTCTTTCCCAAGTCTCATACCATTTTTCCTCCAGAGATTTGGGAGAAAAGTTTTTTTCAATTTCCATATTAATTGTTTTTAAGATTTATTGCTTATGCGATTAGGAGTTGTTTGAGAAAATATTCTTTGTTGTATTATATGCTTGAGATATAAGGTACTCACCGATTAACTCAATTTTTTTTTGGTGCTTAGGGTATTGTTTTTGCAAAATTATGATTTCCTTTGATATAACCTGTTTCATTCTTTTGGGCATTACCTCTTCGAGTTTTATATTTTCTGTCTCCAGCAAACTTTTTCCTGGGCCAGCAACAGCATTTGTTAATGTGGGTGTAGAATTCGCCATGAATTTTCGCTACGTTATTATAGTCTTGTTAAATAGATATATTGGGTCGTTTTTAAGATTTATCTAGTTGATGGGTTTTCAATGGGTACCCTCGATGCCTATAAAACTTGAATCTTACGCGAGCCTCTTTTTGGATTCTGTCTTCTTGGTTGACAATCTCTATTAGCCTGTCAAAAGAACTGAAAGATTTGGGTATTTCATTAGTGAGGTTGATTAAAACTCCAGAATGCCTTAACAAGTCAGATCGATGGTCGATTATTATTGGTGTTTTAGGCTGCAAAGAACTGCTGCCGTCACAATTTGGCAAAAAGCTAGTTGGGGAGTCTAACCATAATAAGTCCCCAATCTTTTGTGAAACATCATCACTTGAAGTAATTACAGATATTCTCATCTTTTGCTTAAGTGCCCTTTTACAAACTTGAATGGCGACGGCAAATCTGTCTTGGGCCTGAGCATAAAACGTAATATAGGTCATTACTTTTTCTCGTTACACTCAGGCTTATTCATTAATCGCTACCATCCAGATTTGGACATCAAAAATTCACACAAAAGAGGGACTGGTCGCCCTGTGGACCCTTTAGCCTTACCAGATACCCATGCAGTACCAGCTATATCAAGGTGAGCCCAAGGAAAATTTGCAAATTTTTCCAAAAAGCACGCAGCAGTGATACTCCCCGCCGCTCTTCCACCAATATTAGCAACATCAGCGAAATTGCTTTCTAATTGTTTGTGATAATCATCCCACGTTGGTAGTCTCCAAACCCTGTCCCATGCTTTTTCTCCAGCAATTTCTACTTGGTTTGCCAACTCATCGTTGTTACTGAATAATCCGCTAGCAACATTTCCTAGTGCTACGACACAAGCTCCTGTTAGCGTAGCAACATCGATTACTGCTGTAGGTTTAAACCTAGCCGCATAGGTTAGGGCATCGCATAAAATTAATCTTCCTTCAGCGTCGGTATTTAATATCTCAATAGTTTTTCCAGACATACTGCGTACTACGTCTGACGGTCGCGTAGCTGCACCTCCGGGCATGTTCTCGCAAGTTGGAACCAGTCCAATGACGTTCATTGGCAAGTTCATACGAGCCACTGCTTGCATTGTGCCAATTACACTGCCCGCCCCCGACATATCGTACTTCATTTCATCCATACCACTAGAAGGTTTTAACGAAATTCCTCCCGTATCAAACGTGATTCCTTTACCAATAAGAACTACAGGCTTTTGAGTTTTTCGACCTCCCGTGTATTTGATTATTATGAACTGAGGAGGTTCGTAACTTCCATTCGAAACTGATAGTAGCGAGCCCATTCCTAGAGATTCCATATTTTTCCGTGATAATACACTAACTGCAACATTTTTTAATCGACCTAGATTTTTTGATTTTTTGGCAAGAAAACTAGGTGTACATGTGTTGGGCGGTAGGTTGCCGAGCTCCTTCGCGAGATTTGATCCCTCACCAATTGCCTTGCCCCTCTTGAATGCTTCTCGAATTTCAATTTTTTCGTCAAGAGTACTAGTTATATTAATTTTCTTTAGTAAATATCTCCCCGGTTTTGTTTTTAGGGTATTCTCATATTTGTAGTTACTTTCGGTTAGTACTCGAGAGATTGTTTGAACTAAAAATTCTAGATCGTATTTGAGGTTTTTAAGGTCATTAGAAAAAAGTGTAATCTCAGTCACATTATGCTTTTTGAGTGCATCATAGGCTGTGTTCAATGCCCTTACAAACTTACCCCGGTCCATGGTATTTTTTTCTCCCATCCCCACTAACAAAATACTACTGAAAGGAGCAAACAAGCTGTTCGTTAGATACAGAGTTTCTCCAGTATTTCCGTAAAAACCGTTTTCCCTTGGGGATTTTTTTAAGAAAGTGTTTGTAAATTTATTGAAGCCTTTTAAGGAGGAAAGTTTAAGATTTGAGTGCAGCAGCAATACAGCACAACCTTTTCCTAACTTTTCAGAGGGGCCTATTTTTATGCTAAAGTCCATCAAAGATTCTCCAAGTTATTCTGAGATATTACGAATTATGTATTCTCGAACGCTTAAAAGTCAAAAATAGTCATGTTATTTCAAAAATCGTTACTAAAGGAATATACCGAAGCTGGAACTGGCACCTTTCTTGTTTTATGTGGTATCACCTTGACAACACAGTTCATTAGGTTTTTGGGTTACGCTGCAAAGGGTAGTATTTCTACGGATGCAGTCTTTACTTTTCTAGGCTTCTCAGCGTTAAGGTATTTGCCTGTTGTAATTTTGGTAACTATATTCACGTCAATTCTTTTGGTGTTAAGCAGGAGTTTCCGTGACTCAGAAATGGTAGTCTGGTTTTCATCTGGACAGTCCCTAAACCGCTGGATAGCTCCGACACTAGTTTATGCAGCGCCCCTGATACTAATAGTAGGAATTTTGAGTCTTTTTCTGACTCCATGGGCTTCTCAGAAAACCGAGGAATTCAAACGTCAATTACAGAGCCAGGATGAGGTCTCTGCGATATCACCGGGAGTTTTTAAAGAATCAAAACAAGGAGAAAGAGTATTTTTTGTGGATAAATTAGCGATGGATTTAACAGTTGTCCAAAATATATTTATATACTCCAAGGATGGTGATGAGTCGGGAGTTACGGTTGCCAAACAGGGTTATCAAGAACTAATGCCCTCTGGAGAAAATTATTTAGTTTTAGAAAAGGGAAGAAGATACACAGGAGTACCAGGTTCAGCAGAATTTAAGTTAGTTGAGTTTGATAAATATGGTGTCCTACTAGAGGCAAAAAAGCTTGAAAAATATGTTCCCGATGTTAAAGCTAGATCAACGAAGAGCCTTCTTAATCAAACAGATCAAAAATCTAAGGCAGAGCTAATATGGCGCCTAGGATTTCCGATAAGTGCGGCAATTTTGGCTTTGATGGCAATTCCCCTTTCATTTGTAAATCCTCGAACTGGTAGGTCTGCAAATTTGTTACTAGCTATTTTAGTCTATTTGGTCTATAGCAACGTTCTTAATATGATGCAGGCTTGGGTAGCCCAGAATATAATATCGCCTGCTTTTGGATTACTTTCCGTACACTTGTCGATGATTTTGATTATCATTCTGCTTTTTTATTTTTGGTCGCCGATCAACCGAAAGAGTTTAATGGAGAGATTTACGTCATGAAGACATTAAGGCGATATATTGGTAGAGAAATATATGTTGCTACTGGTCTGGTATTTTTAGCTCTTTTAGCACTTTTTGGGTTTTTTGATTTTATTCATGAATTAGGAGATCTTGACCAAGGTAGATATCATATAGGGGCTGCCTTAATGTATGTTTTTTTTAGCTTGCCTGGTCGAGCGTATGAAGTGTTACCGGTGGCGGT
The DNA here is from genome assembly GCA_902627495.1 of Hydrogenophilales bacterium. Taxonomy (GTDB): domain Bacteria; phylum Pseudomonadota; class Gammaproteobacteria; order Burkholderiales; family Eutrophovitaceae. The sequence goes on from CACOJS010000001.1 coordinate 129,907, forward strand.
GCTAATAGGAGCTCTTTTTTCTCTAAGTAATTTTGTCTCCACCTCTGAATATGCTGTAATGAGAGCCTCGGGTTTATCAATGCGTCGTACGATAGCGATATTAGTTCAAATAGGTTTGGTTTTATCGTTAGCCACTTTTCTTTTTGGGGAGTTTATAGCACCAATAAGTGAGCAGGCCGCACAAAAACTAAGATTGAAAGCCACAACCAGCAATGTGATCGCCCAAAATTTTCGTTCAGGACTGTGGGTTAAAGATGACAATAAATTTGTAAATGTCGCCAGAGTCATGCCTGAAAACGTTATGCACAATATCAAAATTTATGAGTTTGATTCTAGGTATAGATTAAGAACTATTAGTCATGTTAGGCGTGGGGAATATCAAAAATCTAATAATTGGTTATTAAGAGACATGACTTTAACAATTTTTTCAGAAGGCAAGGTGGAGGTGAGGCAGGTTCCTTTAACTAATTGGCAATCCATCTTAAGTCCATCCATCCTAAACATGCTCATGGTGGTTCCAGAGCAAATGTCGGTTCTTGACTTGTATTCTTTTATTGGCCACTTAAAAAATAACCGGCAGGACGCGGCCCGTTATGAGATAGCACTCTGGCAAAAACTAGTATACCCATTTGCTGTATTGGTGATGATAATTATAGCTCTTCCATTTGCTAACTTTAAAGGTCGTCAACTCGGGGTTGGAGTTAAGATTTTTTTCGGAATTATGCTCGGCTTGTTTTTTCACTTAGCAAATAGATTATTTGGTCATATTGGACTGTTAAACGCGTGGTCACCTGTGGTCAGTGCTGTGCTGCCCACTATACTGTTTGTGGGTATCGCCATTTTTCTTCTGAGGAGAGAGGAAAGACGATAATTTTATTGGCTTATATCAATTACCTCTGTTCTTGATAGATAGTCGTGAAGGGAGCGGTTTTGTTTGTCAACGAGTATCCAAAAGAAACCAACCAAAAAAACAGCACTAGGTATGCCGACAAGGTATCTTAAAATACTTCTCTGGACTGTTAGTGAATTGCCTTCGCTAGTTACAACTTTAAGGTGCCAAGTTTTCATGGCTAATGTTTGTCCAGATAGGGTCCAACATGAGATGAAATAAATTCCACACACAAAAATAAGATATATTTGAAAAACTAAAACAGGAGTCTCTTTTAGTACTTGGAGGAAAAATGCAACATAGAGGTAGCTTGCTATAAAACAAATGCTTGTAACCAAAATACATTCATACAACAGGGATCCTAAAATTATAAGTAGCTTGGGTTTCTTCACGAGTTCTCGTTGGTACATGATAGACCGTATTTTAACCATATATTTCTAGTTTGAGAGAGTTTTTGTTGAAAGGCGGTAATTGGTTTAGAATAGAGAGAGATTTTTATGACAGCCACCAATTTAAGTGATCATTTTCTGATAGCAATGCCAAGTTTGGTTGACTCCTGCTTCGAGGGAACTTTGACCTACATCTGTGATCATTCCCCATCTAGTGGGGCCATGGGGGTCGTAGTTAACAAGCCACTGGAAGCATCTTTGTCTGCTCTACTCCAAAATATAGATGTCTCCCAGAAAAAAAACTTAATGGGTACAGTACCGTTATATTTTGGAGGACCAGTGCAGGTTGATCATGGGTTTGTCCTACACCGACCACCAGGTAATTGGGGGTCGACGATGGCGATAAACAAAGAGGTTGGTCTTACCACCTCAACCGATATACTGGGGGCACTTGGGTCCGAGGAATCTAGTGGTTCCTTGGCACCTGGTGACTATATTGTCACCGTGGGGTATGCTGGATGGTCGCCAGGGCAATTGGAAGATGAAATTTGTATGAATTCTTGGCTTAGTGTTAGGGCAGAGCCTGCAATAATATTTGATATTCCGTCTGACAAGAGGTTAAAAGCAGCTATGGAACTTATTGGAGTCTCTCCGCTTACTTTATCCAGTGGCTTTGGACGTGCGTAAAGTTAAAGGTATAGCAATGGGAAAATACGCTTGTGGCTACAGTAATAGCTTTTGATTATGGAAAGCGACGTGTGGGGGTAGCAATTGGAGATTTGCGACTGCGGATTGCTCATCCGTTAGATACAATTGATTGTAGTGATCAGCAGAGATTTGAAGAGAAATTAAAGGGCTTACTTAATGAGTGGAGTCCTAGCCAGCTTATAGTTGGAATGCCGGTAGATCCAAAAGGTGGAGAGCACTCTCTCTCTAAGAGTGTTAGAGAGTTTGGACGTAAGGTTAGTACAATATTTAAGTCTCCAGTGGTTTTTGTTAATGAAAATTACACTTCCGTGGAGGCTGAAAGTTTCCTCAATTCAATTGGTTTAAGGGGTATCTCCCAGAAAAAACATTTAGATTCAGTAGCCGCAAAAACTATACTAGAAGACTACTTTGAGAATTATGAGTAAAGCCTTTCCAAAAGCTGAAGATTTGTTTTTATGTCTAAAGGATGCAGTAAGAGAGCAGGTGTCAGATCAAACAGCAATGGTAGGAATACATACAGGGGGTGCCTGGGTCGCGAAGCGTCTGCATAAGGTCCTTGGCTTAAATTTACCCCTGGGAGAGATTGACGTTTCATTCTATAGAGACGATTTTGCCCAAAGAGGGTTAAAAAGTCGAGTTCAGCCATCTAGTATCGAATTCGAGGTGAATGACCGAGAAATATTATTGATAGACGATGTGTTGTATTCAGGGAGAACTATCAGAGCCGCTATGAATGAGATTTTTGACCACGGTCGGCCGAAGAAAGTTATGTTAGGAGTCTTATTGGACAGAGGTGGCCGTCAACTACCCATAGATGCAAATTTTGTTGGTGGTAAAGTCTATCTTAAGGAGGTAGAGAGAATTGCCCTTACTAAATCTGACGATGAACTCTTTGAGTTTGTTATTCGATCAGGCGTGGAGACATGAATCTCCAGTTAAGTAGAACTGGAGAAATGAGGCACCTTTTAACAATAGAGGGGTTGCCCAAGCAAGTCATATATGATGTCTTAGACGCGGCGGAATCGTTTATGCCAGTTACGAAAAGAGATGTCAAGAAGGTTCCACTTCTTAGAGGTAAAACAATATTCAATTTGTTTTTTGAGTCAAGTACTCGCACTCGGACTACCTTTGAAATTGCAGCTAAAAGGCTGTCGGCGGATGTTATTAATATCAACGTGGGAACGTCGGCGGTAGCCAAAGGTGAAAGTCTTTTAGATACTATCGCCAATCTTTCAGCAATGAACGCTGATATGTTTGTAGTAAGACATGGACAAAGTGGTGCTCCTCATCTTATTGCCAAGTATGTCCCACCGCATATTAATGTGATAAATGCTGGGGATGGATCGCATGCTCATCCAACTCAGGCACTCTTGGATATGTACACCATAAGGTATTTCAAAAAAAAATTTGAAGGACTTCGTGTAGCAATAGTTGGGGACATTAGTCACTCTCGGGTTGCAAGGTCTCAGATTCATGCCCTAACTACACTCGGTGCAAGTGAAGTAAGGGTAATCGCCCCCAAAACATTGCTGCCTGCAAATGTTGAAAATTTAGGAGTCTCAGTCTATAACGATATAGCTTTAGGCCTCCAAGAAGTGGATGTAATTATCATGTTGAGGCTCCAAAGGGAGAGAATGAGCGGTGTAAATTTGCCTAGTTCCCAAGAGTTCTATAGTGCCTATGGGTTGACCCAGAAGAGACTTTCTTTGGCAAAGTCTGACGCGATTGTTATGCATCCAGGACCTATAAATCGGGGTGTTGAAATTGAATCGCTAGTTGCCGATGGCCGATCATCGGTAATTCTTCCACAGGTAACTTTTGGAATAGCAATACGGATGGCGGTAATGTCCATTTTAGCGGGACAGGCCAAATGAAAATTTGTATCAAAGGTGGCCGGGTTATAGACCCGGAGAGTGATGGGGATAAGGTGCAAGATGTTTTTATATCTGACAGTATTATAGTCGGGATAGGTCAGTCCCCAAGAGGTTTTATGGCTGACAAAATTATAAACGCGTCACGCCTTGCAATATGCCCTGGCCTTGTTGATGTCTCTGTTAGAGTTGGGGGGCATGGTAGTGAGTTTAAAACCACGTTGGAACAAGAGTTGAGATCGGCTTTGGCTGGCGGGGTAACTAAACTAGGCTGTCCTCCAGATACTACACCAGTACTTGATCAACCCGGCTTGGTAACAATGCTGCGGGAGAGGGCAACTGCTCTTAATAGTGCAAAAATTTTCCCGATTGGGGCAATGACGCAATCTTTATCGGGAAAACTTTTGGCCGAGATGGCTGCTTTATCTGACGCTGGATGTGTTGCTTTTTCCCAAGGGGATGGTGTGCTACCTGATGCTGCAGTGTTAAAGAAAGCGATGGAGTATGCTGCGACATTTAGTTTCAGAATATTTCTGAGACCACAAGAGAGGTCTCTTGGGAATCGAGGTATTGCCCATGAAGGTTCTGTTTCTACTAGACTCGGTCTCCCTGGGGTTCCTGTCATTGCAGAAACCTTAGCAGTTTCAAATATCTTGATGCTAGCTAAGGAGACAGGTGCTATGGTGCACCTCAGCAAGTTATCTAGTTATGCGGCAGTTGAGTTGGTCCGAAATGCAAAACAGGATGGTGTTGATGTCACATCTGATGTATCAGTTCATAATTTGCATCTTTGTGATATCGATATTGGATATTTTGATACTAATTTCAATTTGTGCCCTCCTCTTAGAGCTTCTAGAGACAAAGATGCCCTTCGAGAGGGGCTTAGAGACGATACGGTTAACCTAATCTGTTCAGATCATTATCCAGTTAGTCAAGATCAAAAAAATGTACCATTTGCTGAGGCAATTCCGGGTGCCAGTAGTGTAGAGTTGTTATTGCCTCTGACTTTGCAGTGGGCTCGGGAAGAAGGGCAGACATTATTAAAGGCCGTCACTCAAATAACCTCCAATCCATCACATGTTCTGGGAATTTCTCCATCAAGTATTTCAATAGGAGAAGTGGCTGATTTATGTATTTTTGATCCCGAACATCCTTGGATAGTGTCAGATAAATCATTGGTAAGTGCTGGTAAGAACACTCCTTTTATCAATAAAGAATTAGTTGGACGAGTTTTGTGCACGATAGTGGAAGGAAGAATAGCTTACGATCCTGACGAGATTTGTGCATGAAGGTATCAACGTGGAATGTGAATTCCATCCGAGTCAGGATGCCGCATCTAGTGGACTGGTTAAGGGAAGACCTGCCAGATGTTGTGGCCTTGCAAGAAACCAAGGTCGAAGACATATCTTTTCCCAAAGAAGACATAGAAAATCTTGGTTACACTGCTGTCTTCTCTGGACAGAAGTCTTATAATGGGGTAGCTTTTTTATTTCAAAAAACTAATAAGCCTGAGTTAATAAAAACCCCGAGCTTTTTTGATAGCCAAAAAAGAATTATAGCTATAAATTTGGAGGACTTAGTTTTTATTAATATCTATGTGCCAAATGGAAGTAGTGTCGGTTCGGAAAAATACGAATATAAGCTCCAGTGGCTAAGTGCCTTGGTAGATTGGTTGAAAAAGACTTTTTCCAAAAATTCCAAATTGGTATTAATGGGAGATTTTAATATTGCCCCCAATGATATTGATGTACATGATCCGGAAGTGTGGAAAGATAAAATCTTGTGTAGCATCCTTGAGCGCCAGGCGTTCAAAGATATAATTGATCTGGGATTTTACGATGCCTACCGTTTAGTTCACAAAGATGGCAGGGCTTTTACTTGGTGGGATTACAGATTAAATGGTTTTAGGAGAAATTTTGGCCTTAGAATCGATCATATTTTAGTATCTGACCAGCTAAGGGAGAGTCTAGTCAAGGTGGAAATAGCAAAAAATCTCAGAGCCCTAGATCGACCGTCTGACCATGCACCTGTAGTTGCCAGCTTCTCCACGTACCTCTAGGTAATTGTAGATCAACTTTTGTCTTCAATTCCCAATTCTTTTATCTTTCTGGTGAGAGTGTTTCTTCCCATGCCCAGTAATTTAGAAGCTTCTATTCGACGTCCTCGTGTGAAAACAAGAGACTGATTAATTAAAGTTCTTTCAAAATCTTTGTTAAACTCCGTTAAAATATTTAGACCGCCACTATTCAATCTTTGGGTGGCTTCTTCTTTCAATGCTTGGATCCAGGATCTATTATCCAAATTTTTATTTTGGTTCAACAAGTCTGGCGGAAGATCTTTGATGCCCACAGAACGGCCAGGTGACATTACGGTTACCCAGTGACAAGCATTTTCTAGTTGCCTGACATTTCCTCGCCATTCGAGTTGCCGTAAGAATGCTAGAGTATCACCAGTAAATTCTTTAGAGTCAACACCAAGTTCGGTGGCACTTTTCTCTAGAAAAAATTTTGCTAATATATCAATGTCTTCTCGTCGATCTTTCAGTTCAGGCACCTCCAGCCGTATAACATTCAGCCTATGAAAAAGGTCTTCCCGGAAGAAACCGTTGTTTACACGACTCGATAAATTTTGATGTGTTGCAGCAATGATTCTTACATTTGCTCTTATTAATTGGTGCCCCCCAACTCTGTAATAATGGTTATCGGAAATAACTCTGAGTAGCCTAGTTTGTAAGTCGGGAGGCATATCTCCAATTTCATCAAGGAATAGGGTTCCTCCTGCCGCTTGCTCAAACCTTCCGGTGCGGGCAGATTGTGCTCCGGTAAAAGATCCTTTTTCATGTCCAAATAATTCAGATTCTAAGAGATCTTTAGGAATTGCTGCCGTGTTGATAGCAATGAAGGGGGCATTTGACCTTTTGCTGTGTCGGTGCAGAGCTTTTGCTACAAGCTCTTTTCCTGTACCAGAGGCCCCCGTTATTAAGACGGTTGATAGTGATTGAGACAATTTTCCTATTGCCCGGAAAAGATCTTGCATTGCTGAAGATTGACCCAACATATCATGGTTTTGGGTACCAATCTCTTTATCAAGTGCTACTGTAGTGTTTTCTTCTGCAGCCCTCTTTATCAACTTGACGGCATGATCAAGATCAAAAGGTTTTGGGAGGTAATCAAAGGCACCGTCTTGGAATACAGCTACAGCACTTTCTAGATCAGAGTAAGCTGTCATTATAATTACAGGGGGGGTTTGGTTTCTTTTATTTAGCTGTCTTAGCAGGTCGAGACCAGATAGTCCTGGCATACGAATATCGCTAACTATGACCAGAGGGGAAGATGTATCAAGTCCTTTAAGGGCCTGCTCGGCTGATGAAAATAATAAAGTAGGAATCCCTTCTCTGCTTAACGCCTCTTTCAGAGTAAATCTAATGGACGCTTCATCATCAATAATCCAGACAGATTTCATAGACCTTTATATCTCTTTAAACGTAATAGGTAAAATAATAGAGAACACTGTATCCCCTGGTTTGCTCTGCATGAGTACAGCCCCATGGTTTTGATTGATCAGTTTCTGGGCTAAGAAAAGACCTAATCCTGATCCGTTTTTTCTGCCCGAGATCAACGGTGAAAATATTTTGTTCTTGATTTCTTCTGGTATGCCGGGGCCGTTATCTCTCACACTAATTTTGACGGCTAAAGGGTGCAATTTTTTTAAGAGAGTTACTTGTCTTATTACCTCTGTGCTAATAGTAATTTTACCAGTATCTTTGATAGCTTGAGAGGCATTTCGAACAACGTTTAGCATAGCTTGAATAATTTGTTCTTTATCAGCGATTACGCTCGGAAGGCTAACATCAAAGTTTTCTTTATACCCGATCGTCTTAGGAAATTCAGCTTGAGTTAGGTCAGTTACCCGGCGTATAGCTTCGTGGACATTAAATTGCTGGATAGTTGGCAGCTTTGTAGGGATTAGCAAGCGATCTAAAAGTTTGTGTAGCCTATCAGCTTCAGAAATTATTACATCGGTAAATTTTTTTGTATCTCTATTTAGATTATCGGAGGCTAACAATTGAGCAGCTCCCCTAAGACCACCCAATGGGTTTTTTATCTCGTGTGCGAGATTTCGAATCAGTTCATGATTACCTTTGGCTTGGTTAAGCATCTGCTCATCTCGCTGTATTTTTTGCAGTTGTCGGTTTACGGTATTGAACTCCAGCAAAAATCCAGGTTTACCAAGAATATTAGTTGGAGAAGCCATAGTGGAGAAGTCCAGGACCTCATTTTCGTCTAATTTGAGAGACAATATATTAGTTGTTTGATCAAGTGACTTAAAAGTGCAATCGTTTTCAGAGGCTAAGCTTATAATTTCATTAATAATATTAGGGCTAATGAAGACGGAATCTATTACTTTGTCCAGCAAATTTTTTGTACTAGTGTTAAAAAAATTTTCCGCGGATGGGTTCGCATAGCGAATAATCCTTGAAGAGTCTAAAATCATCATTGCTGTCGCAGCAGCATCCAGACCGGAGAATTTCATCTACTGTGAGTTCCTACTTTACTTAGGTTCCTTACTAAAATATGATTTCCCGTCATAGAACTTAACTTGATTCTATGCCTACCTATCCCTTCCCCAAAAACTACTAATGTAACTTGGCAAAGGATGTCTTACAAAATTAGATTCAAGAACCATAATACATATCAAACTCTACGGGATGGGTGGTCATCCTAAACCGATTAACCTCTTCTGATTTGAGTTCTATGAATGAGTCAATCATGCTATCTGAGAAGACTCCCCCTGCAGTTAGAAAGCCTCGGTCCTCGTCTAGGTGGTCAAGGGCTCGACGCAAAGAGAAGCATACTGAGGGCAATTTTGCCGCTTCTTCTGGACCCAAATCGTAAAGATTTTTCTCGGTCGCCTCGCCAGGGTCAATCTGGTTCTTTACGCCGTCTAGCCCTGCCATTAGCAATGCCGAAAAGTATAGGTAAGGGTTAGCCATAGCATCCCCAAATCGCACCTCAACTCTTTTAGCTTTGGCATTAGGCACAAAAGGTATACGGCAGGCAGCGGACCTATTTCTTGCCGAGTAGCACATGTAAATGGGAGCTTCAAAGCCTGGTACCAATCTTTTGTAGGAGTTTGTGGTAGGGTTACCTAAGGCGTTTAATGCTTTAGCATGTTTGATTATTCCACCGATATAGTGAAGGGCAAACTGAGAGAGACCCGCATATTTGTCCCCCGCAAAAAGATTCTCACCATTTTTCCAAACAGATTGGTGGACGTGCATACCCGAACCATTATCATCAATTACAGGTTTAGGCATAAAGGTAGCCGTTTTTCCGTAGGCGGCTGCCACATTCCATACAGTGTACTTGAGCGATTGGGTCCAATCTGCCCGTTTTACTAAGCTGTTAAATTTTGTGCCAATCTCGCATTGGCCTGAAGCCGCCACCTCATGGTGGTGGACCTCAACCTCAATTCCCTGTTTCTCTAACTCTACACAGATCGCATTTCTTATATCTTGTAATGAATCAGTTGGCGGAACTGGGAAATACCCTCCTTTTACTGGGGCTCGGTGTCCCATGTTTCCACCATCAAATTCAATAGAGCTTGACCAAGGTGCTTCTTCAGAGAATATTTTTACCGAACTTCCTGACATGTCAACATTCCAAGTAACCCCATCGAATATAAAAAACTCAGGCTCAGGACCGAAGTAAGCTACATCTCCTAAACCTGAGGATTTGAGATAACTCTCAGCTTTTTGAGCTACGGTCCTAGGATCTTTATCATATCCTTCCCCACTGATTGGATCTCTCACATCGCAAGTCAAATTAAGGACTACTTCATCTGTAAAGGGGTCAATTCTAGCTGTTTCCACATCTGGATAGAGAAGCATGTCGGAGGCTTGAATTCCCTGCCAACCAGCGATAGACGACCCATCAAATGGATGACCATCCTCAAATTTAGCTTCACTAAACGCAGAAACAGGAACGCTAACGTGCTGTTCCTTCCCGCGCGTGTCTGTAAATCTTAGATCGACAAACTTTACGTCATTATCTTTTATCATTGCCATTATATCGGATACTGATGCCATTTTACTGCTCCCCATGACTGAAATTATTATTGATTAACTAACAATGTTTCGTACGCAGAAAGCATGCCTGGGTACTATAGTCTATAATATTCAGATGCTTATAGATTCTGGAAAGCAGAAATCACTCAATGTTGCACTAATATAGAGCAATTTTAACAGAAATGCATTTATTTGGTGCATTTTTTTGCAAGAAATCGCCTTTCTCTTTTAAAAATCATTTGGTAAGGTTAAGTATCCCTTACGAGCTCATCTTTATTTTAATTAAGTGGGTCAAGCCTATAAACTTATGCGTAAAAATACTAGTTCACAAGTAATTGAAATTGCACAGCAGCGAGCGATTGACCTATATCTGCCCTATTTTGGTGCGTTAACGCCCACTGAGGTTTGGGAGTTAACGAAGTCTGGGGTGTCAATTGCTATTGTAGATGTTAGGACTCGAGCCGAGTGGGTCTTTGTTGGACACGTCCCAGAAAGTATTAAAATCGAGTGGCAACACTTTCCTTCCGGAGCTCTCAATCCCAACTTTCTTGCTACCCTAAAAGATTCGGTGAATGTGGATAGTAATATAGTATTTATGTGTCGAAGTGGTGCTAGGTCACATGACGCCGCTATTCTTGCTGCATCTGAAGGTTACCCTAGAATTTTTAACATGTTGGAGGGCTTTGAGGGGGATCTTGACTCTGAAGGACACCGGAATAAAATTGGGGGGTGGAAAGCTGCTGGGCTTGCGTGGCAGCAGTCCTGATCAATAATATTTGTCGAATAGGTCTAACCCCAGATTGCCATCCCCTCAAAATAACCCAGTTGCCAGCAAATTAAAAGAAGTCCCCCAATCGTAATACGATACCATCCGAAAACAATGAAGCTATGTTTGCTCACAAAGGCAAGAAACAATTTGACGGTTGCTAGTGCAGCTAGAAATGAGGTGACAAAACCGATGATGAACAAGTCGAAATTAGCTGTTTTAAGAAGTTCCCAGTTTTTATAAAAGTCATAAACAGTGGCAGCAAGCATGGTCGGAATAGCTAGAAAAAAAGAAAATCGAGTTGCTACTGGTCTTGATAATCCAAAAACCATGCTGCCAATGATGGTAGCACCAGACCTAGAAACTCCGGGGCACATAGCCACGCATTGACAAAGTCCGATTTGAAGCGATTGTTTAAGTGAGACGTCATCGATAGTTAAAGTTTTTGGGTTAAATTTCTGACTTTCAACCCAAAGGATGATTAGTCCACCAATAAGAAGGGCTATTGCCACAGTCAAGGGAGCAAATAAAAGGTCTTTGATTATGTCATAAAATAATAAACCCAGAATTACAGAAGGTATAAAGGCTATACTAATGTTCATAACGAAAAGATTAGCCCGACGCTGGTTTCCTATCCCCTTTATAACCGTCCATAACTCATCTTTGAACTTAAAACACACCGCACTGATGGCTCCCAGTTGTATGAAAATGGTAAATACCTTCCAAGTTTCATTGGAGAAATCAAGCAGGCTCGCTGCGATTATTAGGTGACCAGTGCTCGACACTGGGACAAATTCGGTGAGTCCCTCCAAAACTCCGAGGATAAATGCCTTGAGATAATCCATGATTACACTGAATCAATAATATTGATCTTTCAGAAGTTTTTATCAAGTTTCTTGGATTTATCTGCTAAGTATATCTCTGATCCTTTTGCCACAAATTCTTTAGCTTTATCAACCATACCTTCCTCGAGAGCAAGTTTTTCACCAATACCTTTATTTTTGGCATACTCTCTAACATCTTGTGTGATTTTCATGGAGCAGAAGTGAGGACCACACATGGAGCAAAAGTGAGCAACCTTTGCACCTTCTTGAGGAAGCGTCTCATCGTGATATTCACGGGCTCTTTGAGGGTCAAGACCAAGATTGAATTGATCATCCCAGCGAAACTCAAAGCGAGCTTTAGATAAAGCGTTGTCTCGGAGTTGGGCTGCAGGATGACCTTTTGCCAAGTCTGCAGCATGTGCAGCAATTTTGTATGTAATGATGCCTTCTTTTACATCATTCTTGTTTGGCAAGCCTAGGTGTTCTTTTGGTGTTACATAACAGAGCATTGCGGTTCCAAACCACCCAATCATTCCTGCACCCATCGCTGAAGTAATATGATCATATCCTGGGGCGATATCGGTAACTAGGGGGCCAAGGGTATAAAAAGGAGCTCCATGGCACTCCTTTAATTGGATATCCATATTTTCCTTGATGAGATGCATCGGGACATGGCCAGGCCCCTCTATCATAACCTGAACGTCTTGTTTCCAGGCGAGACTTGTAAGTTCTCCCAAGGTTTTTAATTCTGATAACTGGGCGACATCATTAGCATCAGCGTTTGATCCCGGTCGGAGGCCATCTCCCAGACTAAAAGAAACATCATAAGCTTTCATAATCTCACAGATTTCTTCAAAATGTGTATAGAGAAAATTTTCTTGATGATGGGCCAGACACCATTTTGCCAATATTGATCCTCCACGAGAAACTATACCGGTAACTCTGTCCGCCGTGAGTGGTACGTATTCTAGCTTTACCCCTGCGTGGATTGTAAAATAGTCTACTCCTTGTTCTGCCTGCTCTATTAGGGTATCTCGAAATAGATCCCAAGTTAAATCTTCGGCTTTACCATCAACTTTCTCAAGGGCCTGATAAATGGGCACGGTTCCAATTGGCACTGGTGAGTTTCTAATAATCCACTCTCTTGTCTGATGTATATGTTTCCCGGTTGATAAGTCCATAACGGTGTCTGCACCCCATCGGATTGCCCAGGTCATTTTATCTACTTCCTCCTGAATACTAGATGTGACCGCTGAGTTCCCAATGTTAGCATTGATTTTAACTAGGAAATTTCTCCCAATAATCATTGGTTCGGATTCTGGATGATTTATATTTGCTGGAATTATGGCACGTCCTTCGGCTACTTCAGTTCTAACAAATTCGGGCGTCACTTCAGAAGGAATATTAGCTCCGAAGCTGTTACCAGCATGATATTTACCTATCTTGACTCGGTCGTTCTTATCTAAGCTTCTTAAGTAGTGCTCCCTGAGGCAATTTTCCCGAATAGCTACAAACTCCATTTCAGGAGTTATGATGCCTCTTCGTGCGTAGTGCATTTGAGTAACATTCCTGGAGGGAAGAGCTTTAACCGGCTTCCTAGTCTCAGGAAATCTTATATCAATAGGAATATTTTTTTGTTCCTGATTCTGACTATATTTGGAGCTTGACCTTTCAAGGATATATGAATCCTTTCTTTCTGTTATCCAATCTTTCCTAAGGTTTTTTAACCCTTTTTTAATGTCCGTGGATTCTGAGGAGTCTGTGTATGGGCCAGAGGTATCATACAAGAAAAACAGGGGGTTACCTTGTCCATTAGTTCCGTTAGGTGAACTCTGAGATAGTTCAACCTGTTGCATTGGTACTTGGATATCGGGACGTGAACCTTTCACATAAATCTTACCAGTTTTATCAGTGTTTTCCTGGTTGGTACGTCTAATGTGAGGGGAGTTTTTGAGAAATTTTGGATCTGCATTCATAATCTTGGCCTTATTTCTAGGGTTATCGCTGTCTGTTATGCGGCAATTTTTTAAAAGAGTTAATCGATAGGGTATCGCAATCCTGAGCTATTACTATATATTCTGTCTCAGAATGATATAAACTAATCTTTAATAGTAAAACAGTTAGGTAATAATTGACATATTTTCCTTCAGGGGTTCAGCATTTTTATGGATTACGATCTGGCACGAAAAAATATGATTGAGAGTCAGCTGAGGACCTGGGATATCCTTGATCAAAGGCTTTTAGACATCTTCTCGCTTTTAGATAGACAACTTTTTGTTCCATCCAAATTTCAAAATATTTGCTATGCTGATACAGAGATTCCCATTGGGTCAGGTCAGGTCATGCTATCTCCAAAAATGATCGGCCGGATGGTTCAAGAGCTGGAGATTACCTCCAAAGACAGCGTTCTAGAAGTTGGTACCGGGACGGGCTATACAACGGCACTTCTTAGCTATCTTTCGGGAAATGTACTTAGCATAGAAATTAACTCCAAGCTGCATGAAACAGCAAAAAAAACATTAGATAATTATTCGTTTGGTAACGTACGACTCGTGGAGGGGAACGGGTTAACTTGCACAGACAATAAAACCTTATTTGATGTTATTTTGCTGAACGGAGCATTGACTTCAGTACCGAATAAGCTGAAATACCAGTTGTCCGAAGGGGGAAGGTTATTGGGGGTCTTTGGTTCTCCGCCAATAATGACAGCTATGTTAGTTGTTCGGCTAACCGAAGACAAGTTTGACGTCCATAAGGTATTTGAAACTTGTGTTCCTTATTTGGCAGTAGCAAACCCCAAATCCTCATTTGTTTTTTAGAACAAAACGTTTAAAAGGGTTAAAAGAAATTGGAAGTTTGATGAATTTGGTTGCCTATAAAAAGCGAATTTATAGAAAAAGAGCGATCAAAATAAGAAGTCAGTTGTCGCCCTCGGCTAGGACATGCCGAAGCAAAGTGATTATGAAAAAAATTATCAGATCTCCTAGGTTCATGTCTGCCAGTTGTATAGCAGCGTATATATCCATGGGTTCAGAGGTGGAGACTCAGGTAATACTAAACCGTATTCTCGATAGTGGAAAAGTACTGATTCTTCCCAGAGTTAATGTTACCAACGGCCGACTTTTGTTTTATCGGGTTGAGAATTTACGGCTCGATGTATCGGTAGGATATTCTGGGATCATAGAACCAATGCCAAAGAAATGTCCAGTAGTGCCACTATCTGATGCTGGTATGATCCTTATTCCAGGAGTTGTCTTTTCAGAGTCTTGCGAGAGAATAGGTTATGGAGGAGGGTTCTATGATAGGAACTTGAAAAATGCCAATCCTTATGCATTCAAGGTCGGAGTAGGCTTTGACTTTCAAGTCATTAAGCATGTCCCTGTGTCTCCACAAGATCGGGCAGTGAATGCAGTTATATCAGAAACTTTCTCCTACGGATCTAATTACTAATCCTTAGCAGTTAGTGAGGAGCGTAGCAAGTTATAAGTTTTTTTTGTAGCACCTTGCTTGCTTTGAAAGAATTTTAAGCCGGCGTGCCCTATTTGTTGTTGAGTAATTGAGTCTGTTAATAAGAGTGTGGCAGTTCTAGTCAGTTCAGATCCGTTTAATACTCTCAACACTGCCCGTTGCTTAACAGCCTCTTTGGCAAATTCTTGAAAATTGAAAGTATGAGGTCCTATTATAACTGGTTTGCCAGTAGCACATGCTTCCATAAAATTTTGACCGCCGTAGGGTAGTAAACTTCCTCCCACAAAAGTTACGTCACAGGCGTGATAATAAGCGACTAGGTTTCCTAGTTCATCACCGAGAAGCACTTCTGTGATTCTTTCTATTTTTGTTGCTGATGATGCTTTCTGTGTTTTAATTAGTCGCTCTTGTAATAGTCGGTCAATCTTGTCGCACCTTTCAGGATGCCTAGGTACAATAATTGTCAAAAAGTCACCAATACGCCTTAGGGCAACTACGGTATCTATTATCAACTTCTCTTCTCCAGGCCTAGTGCTTGCCGCAAGAAATATCGGGCGTAGAGTTTCACATTTCTTTTTTAGTTGTACGCCATGTTTTACATGACTTTCTAGGGTTTCCCGATCAAATTTCATACTGCCTGTCACATGAATCATTTTCGACCTGAAGACTCTGAACCGTTTGGCATCTTGCCTAGTTTGTGTAGCAACAATGATTAGTTGATCAATCATGCGTCTGCTAATTCTCGGAAATTTAGCATACCTTCTTGCCGAATTCTTTGATAGTCGAGCATTTACCAAACTTAGGGGGATTTGGTTCTTGTTGCACAGTTTTATTAAATTTGGCCAAATTTCCGTCTCCATCAATATTCCAACTTTCGGATTGAAATATCTAATAAATTTTTTTATAGCAAAAGGAACATCAAACGGGAGATAGACGATTTCAATATATTTGCTTGGGAAAATGTCATTTGCTACTTGACGGCCAGTGGGGGTGGTCGTTGTTATTAAAATATTTTTATGCGGATGTTTACTTTGAATTATTTTAACAAGTGATTGGCAGGTAAAAACTTCCCCCACTGAAACGGCGTGAATCCATACAAAAGTTGAAAATTTTTTTTTAAAAGCTCTGTAGTAACCAAGTCTTTCTGGAATATTTTTTAAGTACTCAGGGTCTTTTCTGCCGCGACAAGCTAATTTTATTATGGCAAAAGGTAATAAAATATAGGTCCAAAAAGTATACATATCGAGTCTATTTTATCAATTTTTCTATCGCCAACTTAACTTCTTCCGGAGAAGGGATTGTTCCTATTCCCCCCAAATTTAAGCCATGTTCGACCCCGTAGATTCCAGTCCTATCTGGATCCGTGTTGGAGTAAATCCCAATAGTGGGTTTCCCTAAAGCTGCTGCCAAGTGGGTTAGACCGGTATCAAGTCCTATTACGATGCTAGTTTTAAGTAAGATTGAGGTAATGGTTTTAAGTGGTGAGAGATCCAAAACAAGACTTCCTCTGATATTTTTAGATAATTCTTTTGCTTTTTCAAGTTCTGCTAAATTTCCAGATGCAATCATAGAGCGAATACCAAGGCTGTTTAATAAGTTTCCACTTCTAATCCAATATTCATCAACCCAACCTTTTGTTTTGTTACTCGATGAAGGTAAAAGTACAGCATATGGGCCATTAACTATATCGAGTGTAACGGTGGCATTATGGAAAGGTTGTAATCCGTAGTTGATTTTATGACTTATCTTATACCCCATAGCTAGTGCAACCAGTTGTCGATTTCGCTCTACTGCATGTTGGTTACGATGGACAGAAAATTTCTTCTGGTAGAAAAAGCTAATTGGTTCTCTAGCAGTACTAAGACTCATCCCGCAAGAACTACCCCTTGCCAGCATTGAAATTAGAGCACTCTTCAGAAGGCCCTGGGTATCAATTACGGTATGATATTTCTTCTTTCTCAAAATGTTGAGAAAATTTGATATTTCCCTAAAAGTCTCCCTTTTTGTTTTTTGTCGTCTCCATCTTCTTATAGCTACCGGTATCACTTTTGCCACATCCGGATGTAGCTTTGGTAAAGAGGAATAGTCTTCCTCGACTACCCAGTCTATGGCCATGTTGCCACAGTTTCTGGTTAAGTCAGTAATAGCTGGGAAGTTATGGACTATATCACCTAGTGACGAGGTTTTGATAAAAAGAATATGTTTCACGGTGCTGAGCGGTAACCCGATGAAATTGATTTTTTTTGCGTTATGTCTATTAATTGACACATTATATATGGGCTGATAAACATGTGAAGCTTAAAGTTTGCTATCTTGTCGTTTTTACTACATCAAAACTAGGTTATGAAAATTGTTGTAACAGGATCAAATGGATTTGTAGGGCAATACTTGTGCGACTATTTGGAACTTCACGGGCATGAGGTTATGCGGGTAGTCCGTGGTATTGAGAAAAAGGAAGCTGGTAATTTTGTACCAGTGCAGGATTTTTCTAACCCGTCAGAATTTTGGGGGGCACTTGAGGGAGCGAGTGCGGTCATTTACTTGGCAGGGTTAGCACATGTGCCCGAAGGTTTTATTAACCTCGAAAAGGCAAGAATGATAAATGTCTCTTATCCGGTTAAATTTGCTCTTGAGGCTTCTAAGAGGGGTATATCTAGATTTGTTTATATAAGCTCTGTTAAGGTATTTGGTGAGAATTCGGGGGATGGGTATTTTTCTGCCTCAACTGCTCCTTGTCCCACCTCTAAATACGGTAAGCTAAAGCTAGAGGCCGAAATTGCCTTGCAGCATACCCTTCGTGAGAAGTCCTATATAATTATTCGACCGCCCTTGATATATGGCCCTGGAGTGAAAGCTAATTTTTTGAATCTAATGAGAGCCATTAATCTCCGGCTACCGCTTCCTTTTAAATCGCTTAAATCCAAGAGATCACTTTTATTTTTGGGCAATCTTGCGGATGCTATTAATTGTTATCTTAAGAATCCTTTTTTAAAAGGTGGAACTTACACCCTGTGCGATGGACCAGCACTTAGCTTACCATCCATTTGTGACTATTTGGCACAAGGACTTCATAAACCTCTAAAATTGTTTTCATTACCCCGTCATCTTATTCCGCTTCTACCAGGGGGAGGTAGCGTCACTAGATCTTTGGTTGTGGACGACTCTGAATTTAGACAAAACTTTAATTGGCACCCCCCCTTTGCCGTGCATCAAAGCTTTTCGGACACTACAGATTGGTTCAAGGAAATATGATTTTAATCCCTGTAGTCTTATCTTTCTTTGTTTCTGGTCTAGTTTTATGGATGCTTTTGAGCTCTCGCTTAAAGACAGTCGGGTTGGATTACCCGAATCATCGTTCAATGCATACTGTTCCAGTTCCTAGAACGGGTGGTCTATCAATCATATTTGGGGCCGCTGCATCTTTTCCTTTCCTTGGAGTTACTGAGTGTTATTTCTTTCTTTTGATGGTGCTGTTAGCCTCCATCTCTTTTATTGATGATATTTATAATTTGAAAATATCTTTGCGTATTGTTATGCACATAATCGTTACAACAACCTTTATGCTCATTTTCGAACATGATCTGGGTTTTGTCGTGGCTTTAGTGGTTGGTACTTATCTGGTTTGGCATACCAATTTATATAACTTTATGGATGGAATTGATGGATTAGCTGGGGCAATGTCTTTGGTGGGGTTTGGAACTTTAGGAGGGATGGCTTTATACCAGGAGTACTATTCTCTGGCAGTGCTGGCACTAGCGTTAGCTACTGCGGTTATTCCATTCTTAATATTCAATTTTAGTCCGGCTAAGATTTTTATGGGGGACTCTGGGTCGATCGCTATCGGGTTTCTTTCTGGGGCATTAGGGGTTTATGGGTGGCTTGAAGGTGCTTGGTCATTATTTTTCCCTTTAGTTTTATTTTCTCCCTTTTTAACCGATGCATCATTTACAATTTTCAAGCGTATTTTGCAGAAAAAAAATATCTTTTTGCCGCATAAGGCTCACTATTATCAAAGGATTGTGCGTCACGGGTATTCGGTGAAAACTGTCTGGTTAGGATTTTTCCTTGTAATGCTATTATGTGCATTTCTGGCAGTTTCCATCGAGAGTCTTGTATTATCTGCCCAAATTTCGATATTTGCGTCTTTAATGGCGGCTTTTGTCGTTACTGCTATTTGTCTTGAAAAAGTGTTGAGGTGCTCGGAGACTCAAAGTACATAATATGAAGAAAATTCTCAGTAGAAGGCACGTTTTGGTAGTTATGGCGGACATGACCATGTCATTAATAGCTTGGTCAATAGCGTACTTAGTTCGTTTTAATTTTGAACTACCTTCAGATTATTACCAAGGGATGTTATTAGCGGTACCAGTGGTGGTCGTTATTCAGACTAGTGTATTTTGGTTTTTTGGAATTCATTCGGCTTTTTGGCGTTTCTTGGGGATAGTAGACTTGAGAAACCTCATCTTTAGCACCGGATTAAGTACATCGTTAATTTCGTTAATTCTATTTTTTTTGGAAAGAGGGGCTTACGTTCCCCGGACAGTTCTAGTGTTATACGCTTTGATTTTTGCAGGACTGGCTTGTGGTGTAAGGTTGGCATATCGATATACAAAAGAAAGGGGTAGATTTGTTCTACAAAGGGAAGTCAAAGAGCCAGTGCTGGTGCTAGGAGCAGGTGTTGCCGGAGAAAAATTAATACGACAGTTAGAGGGTAGTTCTACCTGGTATGTGGCGGGGCTTCTTGATGATGACGCCGCCAAATTAGGTGGCTACATTCACGGCGTAAAAGTTTTAGGCGATTTAGAACAATTAGACGAAATAGCAAAGTCTTATGGTATTCGCCAAATAATAATGGCGTTGCCCTCGGTAAATCATAAAATAAGGCAAAGGGTAGCTGTGATTTGTGAGTCTGCGGGGTTACAAGTTTTGACAGTTCCAGCAATAGATGACCTGGTGGCTGGGGCCTCCTCGGTAGGAGATGTAAGGGAATTAGAGTTAGATGATTTGCTGGGAAGAAACCCCGTTCATTTAGATACCAAAGGAATACAGGATTATATAGAAGCTAAAACAGTAATGGTGACTGGTGCTGGTGGCTCTATAGGCTCTGAGCTTTGTCGCCAGTTAGCGAGGTTTTCGCCCAAACTGTTAATATTTTATGAAATGTCAGAGTATGCACTTTACCTAATAGAAACTGAATTTCAAGATAAGTATCCAGCTATAGCCTTTCGATCAGTCATTGGTGATGTTAAGTCGAAAAGTAGGGTCAGTGAAACATTACATAAATATAAACCTCAGATAATACTGCATGCAGCAGCTTATAAGCATGTACCTTTAATGGAAACGGGAAACGTAAGAGAGGCTTTTAATAACAATGTTTATGGTACGTTAAATGTCGCTCGTCTGGCTGAAGAAGCGAGTGTTGACGACTTTATCCTAATTTCAACGGATAAGGCAGTAAATCCATCTAACGTTATGGGAGCTACAAAACGTTTAGCGGAAATGGTTTGTGAGTCACTTCAGCAAAATAATAGCGGCAATACCCGATTTATTATTACTAGGTTTGGTAATGTAATAGGTTCCACGGGTAGTGTGATACCTAGATTCCGGGAGCAGATAAAGTTGGGGGGACCTGTCACTGTAACCCACCCCGAGATTCAGCGATATTTCATGTCCATCTCTGAAGCGGCTCAGCTAGTTCTTCAGGCTTCAATTGTTACGGATAGTGGAACTATATTCGTGCTTGACATGGGTAGCCCAATTAAAATAGCTGATGTTGCTACCGATTTGATAAGGCTGTCAGGAAAGACAGAGAAAGAAATCAAGATAGTCTACACTGGGCTTAGGCCGGGGGAGAAGATGACTGAGGAGCTTTTGGCTGAAGGGGAAAAATTGATTGGTACTGAGCATCCTAAACTTAAGGTCGCCCTTTCTAGGATAGTAGACACTAATCTTATAAGTGACTTAGAACTATGGGTGGGTGATTTGGAAAATGCAGATGAAAATGCCATAAAAAACAAACTTAAGACTCGGGTCCCAGATTATAGATTAAATGACTAGCTGGAAGTGATTGGTTATGAGTATCGACGTAAAACGGCAGATTAGTAAACTAAACCAAATTTATGTTCTTAATGTTCGCAGCTTTAAGGAGCGTCGGGAACACATAAAGAGTCAGTTGAGAAAGTTCAACCTCGAGGCAACTTTTATTTTTGATTGGGATCCTTCCAAACTGGATGCAGACGTTATAAAAAATTTTTTTAAAGGATCTAATTTATCGTTATCGCAAAAATCTATCGCAATGAAGCATATCACAGCCTTGGAAAAAATCGTTGAAGCAAATCATAAATTCGCTCTGGTTTTGGAAGATGATGTAGTTTTAGGGAAAAATTTTTGTGAAGGAGTGAAATCTTCGTTAAAAGAGGCAGATCTCATTTCCAAGCCACACGTTATTTTCATTGGTTGTGGGGGGAATTTCTACACCCCAAAAAGTGATAGGCGGGAAGGTCAAAGTTTATATGCCAACAACAGGGGTCGGTTTGGCGATTCGTACATTCTAGGAAGAGAAGCTGCAGCCTTGCGTCTTGAGTGGATATATGCCAATAAGATCAGCAAACCAATTGATAATCAGTTTGAATATATTGACAATCGTTTGGGTATAACTATGTTTTGGCTAGAGGATCCTGTGGTAGAGCAGGGCAGCAAAAATGGATTATTTAAAACAGAATTGGAAGCCCCCCTTCCTAAGTTCTACCAGAAGCTAAAGTTTATCTGGGAGAAGGTTCGAAGGAAATATATTTATCAGTTATGGCGGTAATGTGTAAGTTGAAGGAGACAGGTTCTGATTAGTTTAAGGACACTAATTAGCGAGTGGCAGATAGTCGCTCCCAATGTTATGCGAATCTGTGCCATTGGTGCGGTGTGCTCGGTCGGGATGTCAACCGCTTTAACTAGCACGTTTTGTGGACTTCTTCTTTTGTCATGGTTTCTATCAGGGTCTGTGTTAAGTGGTATCAGGTACTCTTGTACATTGTTGCCCGGTATAGCATTGATCTCTTTTTTCGTGATTATTATTATGGGGTGTTTTTATGGATCAGGTGCATTTGAGGAGAAACTTGATTCATTGTGGTCTTGGCGCAAACTGTTTTATACGCTCTTGTTAATCCCAATTTTTGCTGATTCGGTATGGAAAAATAGATTTTTTAAGTCCTTCTTTGTTATTAGCATTATGGGCCTTCTAGCCTCTTTTGTTTCTTGGGTAGGATGGGTTGATTTTCAAATAGATAACACTCCTGGTGTAGTGTTACAAAATTGGACTACTCAAGCAATGATTTTCGCTATAGCTACACTGTTATCGTACCATTTTGCTATTAAATCTAATACTAGATTTAAATTATTTATTTTTTTGGCAGGTATAGCTTTTATCTTTAATATCCTTTTTATTACGCCAAGCCGCAGCGGATACATAGGATTACTTGTTGTTCTTTTAACCATCGGAGTTTTCCGTTTCGGTTTAAGGAAATTGCCCCTAATATTAGTAAGTTTGTTTGTAGTGTCTTTAGGTGCGTATTTTTCTTCTGAAAGTATGAAGGAAAAGCTTGATCTGGGTTGGATTCAGGCAAATGCGCTTTTGAAACAAGAAGCTACTACCTTAAATTCCAACTCATTTCGGTTGACAGCTTACCAAAATTCTCTTGAGATTATCGGACAGAGACCAGTATTCGGTTTTGGAACGGGAGGTTTCTCAGTAGTTTATGCAGATCATGTAAGGACTAAGTATACCGATTGGCGTGCCCGACCTACATCCGATCCTCATAATCAATATATGCTTATTTTGGTTGAAAATGGAGTTATTGGGTTATCTGTTTTTATATTTTTTTTAATCTCATGTTTCTTTTCGGAACAAAAAAAAGATGAGTATTTTTTTATTGGTGTTGGCATTTTGATTACATGGTGTCTAACTAGCCTTTTTAATTCGCATTTCAGGACTTTCCCGGAGGGGCATTTGATAGGTCTTTTTCTAGGAGTAATTCTGGCATCAGATAAAAGCGATACTTTTTTATCTTTTTTTAGGAAGAAAAAATGAAAATTTCAGCCGTTATAATTACCCTGAATGAGGAGGATAAACTTCCGGACTGCTTGAAATCGCTGGATTGGGTGGACGAAATAGTCATATTGGATTCTTGCAGTGTTGACAGAACAGTTGAAATTGGAAAATTAGCAAATGCTAAGGTATACCAGCAGAGTGAATGGTTGGGTTTTGGTAATCAAAAAAACAAAGTGATGGATTACGCAACAGGAGATTGGATATTTTCTATTGATGCCGATGAAAGAGTTAGTCCTGAGCTGGCGGCAGAAATCAGGAGTGTATTAGAAAGAAAAAATGATATTGTTGGGATGGTTATGCCGAGACTTTCGAAATACTGTGGAAGATACATGAGGCATTCTGGGTGGTGGCCTGATTATGTTTTAAGATTGTGTAAAAAGGGTGCTGGTAAATTTTCAGATGATTTAGTCCATGAAAAATTACATGTAAATGGGAAAGTGGAGAAATTGAGTAACCCGTTAATCCATGAAACTTTTGACAACTTTGAGCAGGTTCTTAACAAGGTGAATAAATACTCTACGCTTGGTGCTGAGCAGCTAGTATTGCGAGGTAAAAAAGGTGGAGTCACATCCGGGATTTTGCACGGCATTAATGCATTTATAAAAACTTACTTTTTAAAAGCTGGGTTTTTGGATGGAAGCCACGGTTTGATGTTGGCGATATCTAATGCTGAGGGAGCCTACTATAAGTACATAAAATTAATGATTCTTAGAAAACGAGAAAAATGAAAATAGGTGTAATAGTTACCACTTACAATCAACCGACCATGCTTAAGGCCGTTTTACAAGGGTATAATCGGCAGACAGATGATGATTTTGAAATTGTCATTGCTGATGATGGCTCTACCCACCAAACCAGAGCCGTTATTGAAGACTTTAAGGATAACACTAAATTTAAAGTGTCTCACTGTTGGCATGAAGATAATGGCTTTAGGGCAGCAGAGATAAGAAACAAGGCGGTAACACAATGCGATTCTGAGTATCTCGTATTTTCAGACGGAGATTGCGTACCAAGCGATAACTTTGTTGCCTCTCACCGAACTTATTCAGAGGCTGGGTTTTTTTTAGCAGGTAACAGAATACTATGTAATCGAGTTTTTACTGCAAATGTTGTCTCTGAGCTAGAAAATTGTTGGGGGTTTAGTTTATGGCAATGGTTGCTCAAGTTTTACAAGGGAGAGATTAATTCTTTTTTACCTTTGCTGACTTTCCCCAATAGTTCTTTGAGAAAACTGACTCCAAATAGATGGAGTGGCGTTAAAACCTGTAATTTATCGTTATGGAGAAGAGATTTTGAAAATGTAAATGGTTTGGATGAGTCTTTCCAGGGATGGGGGTTAGAAGATTCTGATTTGGCTATTAGATTGGTGAATTCAAAGGTTTTTCATAAAAGTGTTCGCTATGCAGCCCTTGTTTTCCATTTATGGCACCCTCTTAATAATAAAGATAATTTGCACAACAATTTGGTGCATCTCAGCGAAACTATAAATAGCAACAGGATTCACGCTACAAAAGGATTAAATCAACATTTCCTTAGAGGCAGGAATGGGTAAAGATTTAAAAAATAAACCCAGTAGTATTCTGGTTGTTTGCACAAGACGCATAGGAGATGTATTGTTGAGTTTGCCTGCGATTAGAAACCTTCGTGCTGCTCATCCTGACGCGGTTATCGACCTGTTATTGTTTGTAGGGACTGAGGAGATTCCGTCTAGAGTCTCGTATATTGATAGGGTGATCTCGATCGCTGAGAGGCCAGGATTTTTAGAGCACGTCACTTTAGTCTCAAGAATTTTCCGAAAGTATGAACTGTCTATTTCTTTGCTGCCTGGTGATAGACCAACACTTTATGCCTGGTTTGCAGCACCTAGGAGTGTGGGCTGTTTAACAATAGATAAGAAAAATTCTTGGAAAAAAGCATTATTAACCAAATGGGTTCTGTATGATGATATTGACACACATACCCTCATTATGAACTTAAAGGTGATTGAACTTTTGGGTATCGAGAAAAATGTCATTCTTGACTTTGAAGTGTCACTCCAAGAGGCAGAATTATCTACTACCCGGGTGTTTCCTGAGAAGTATTCATATGTCATATTCCACGTCTATGCACGATTTATGTATAAGCATTGGACTGTTCTCGGCTGGCGTGAGCTAGCAAAGTCACTTCACAGATCGACAGGCCAGCAAATTGTGTTGGTTGGTGGAAAAGAAAGTGCTGAGAGGACATATGCAAATAACCTGATGAATGATATGCCTCCAAATACACTTGATTTGGTCGGAAAGTTCGCTCTAACTCAACTTTCAAAAGGCTTATCAGGGGCAAGCCTTTATGTCGGCACAGATACAGCAGTAACTCATTTGGCGGCTATGCTCGGGGTTCCTACTTTGGCCTTATTTGGTCCGTCCAACCCCAAAAAATGGGGTCCTTGGCCAAATACTTATAATGTTTTGAATTCAGATAGCCCTTGGCAGTTGGTGGGTTCTCAAAAAAAAGGCAATGTATCTATAATCCAAGGACAGAAGGATTGTGTCCCCTGCATGTCCGAGGGGTGTCAACGGCATATAAACAGCAGTAGTGATTGCTTGGAGGAGCTAACTAGTGAAAGGGTCTTGGCAGCTGCTTTAAATATGTTGGTCTAAGTTGAAATAGCTAGCTAAGTTTAGATTAATTAACCAGCACTTCGGGCTTGCTGATCAGCATGGTATGAAGACCTGACTAAGGGTCCGCTAGCGACATGCCTGAATCCCATATCTTCCCCCGCTACTTGGTAGCTTTTAAATTGGCTTGGGGCCACATATCGCCTAACAGGTAGATGTCCACCAGTAGGTTGAAGGTATTGCCCTATTGTCAATAAATCCACCTCTGAAGACTTTAGGTCCTGCATCACACTAAAAATTTCATCATCTGTCTCACCCAGTCCCACCATTAAACCTGATTTGGTTGCAATGTTAGGATAACGTGATTTAAACTTTTTCAGAAGCGACAAGGAGTGTTGATAGCTAGCTCCTGGTCTAGCTTCTCTGTATAAGCGTGGCACAGTTTCTAAATTATGGTTCATAACGTCTGGTAAACCAAACTCAAAAATCGCTAAAGCTTTATCCAGCCTCCCTCTGAAGTCTGGGATTAGTATCTCAATTTTTGTACTTGGTGAGCTGTCGCGAACAGCATTTATACATAATTTGAAATGTTCGGCCCCGCCGTCTTTTAGGTCATCTCTATCAACACTGGTGATTACCACGTACTCTAACTTTAGATCTGATATCGCTTTAGCTAGGCTGACAGGTTCATCTTTTTTGGGAGGAAGTGGTCTCCCATGGGCCACATCACAGAATGGACAGCGTCGAGTACAAATATCACCTAGGATCATAAAGGTTGCAGTTCCATTTCCAAAGCATTCTCCAATATTTGGGCAGGAGGCCTCCTCGCATACTGTGTGGAGTTTTTTTTCCTTCAGTATGCTTTTTACTTTATGGTAATTAGCATTATCAGCTATTTTGACCTTGATCCAGTGCGGTTTGGTAATACTTTTAGTAGGTGATACTTTTACTCTATTTCGAGATGTTTTATCAATCCCCACTTGCCTTAATTGGTTTTCATTCATAAAACTAAATTTATTTCCTCTATAAGTTTTTTTCCGACGTCAGCCACCTTATCTTCAATTCCAAGATTCTTCAGTTGAGTCACTCCTAAACCAGGGTAACCACAAGGGTTTATATTTGCAAAAGGTTTTAGGTCCATATTTACATTTAATGCCAGACCGTGGTAACAACATCCTCCCCTTATTCTAAGGCCAAGTGCTCCTATTTTAGCATCATTCACGTAAACACCAGGTCTTGATTCGGATCCGTGTGCTTTAACATCGTATCGGCCTAACATTTGAATCATAGCTTGTTCTAACTTTCTCACCAAGGTTCTTACGGAACCTTTTCTACGCCTTAGATCCAAAAGGGTATAAATGATTAGTTGTCCGGGTCCGTGGTAGGTAATTTGTCCGCCCCTATCGCTCTTTACTATAGGGATTTTAAGATTATCTTCTTTTAAAAGATTTTCTAAACCTCCAGATTGACCAAGGGTATAAGTACTAGGGTGCTCTAATACCCATAACTCATCCGGTGTCTGATAATCTCTTCGAGACGTGAATTCTTGCATTGCTTTGAGGGAAGTGTCATATCTAGTTAAGCCAAGTTCTTTGACACTAAGGTTTGTATTTTTGTTTTTATGATTAACGGGCATGGGTAAATTCAGTTACTAAAATACCATTATAGTCTGAGGAAATTTTGACAAGTCATTATATAGGGCATCAAGTTGTTGCTTAGAATTAGCTTTGATAGTACAGGTGAGGCTTATGTATTGATTCGATTTGCTAAAACGTAGTTTGGCCTTTGATGGATCAAAGTCGTTAGCATGTCTTGTAATTATTTCTAGTATCTTTATCTGAAAGTTATTTTCTGGTTTTCCAATAACTTTGATGGGAAAATCAGTCGGAAAGTTTATAAGAGAGTCGGTCTTTGTCATGCTAGAGGTTAACATTTAAAAAGATACACCCTTTACTCAAACCTTAAAAGGTGTTTGAAAAAAATAATAAACAATCAAGCACAGTGAATCGATATCGGTTAAAGTTATCATCTCCAAGGTAAAAACGCTAAGGATTATTTAATATCAATGCCAACCCAAAAAAAACATTCTATCAGTGCAGCTCACATTTTGTCTGAAGCTTTGCCGTACATAAGAAAATTTCAAGACAAAGTGATTGTTATCAAGTACGGTGGTAATGCAATGATCGAAGAAAAACTCAAACAATCATTTGCTCGTGATGTTGTCTTGCTTAAGCTAATAGGTATGAATCCAGTGGTGGTGCATGGTGGGGGTCCACAAATTGACAGTTTGTTAACCAAATTAGGTAAGAGAGGAGAATTCGTTCAAGGCATGCGGGTTACTGATAGTGAAACAATGAGTCTAGTAGAGATGGTATTGGGGGGCTCAGTAAATAAGGAAATAGTTAATTTAATCAATCAGCAGGGAGGTAAGGCGATTGGGTTGACTGGTAAAGATGGAGGGTTGATTACAGCGAGGAAGCTAATCCTTAGGGGCACGACGCTGGAGCAAAAAGATATAGGCCAAGTGGGCGAGGTTGATAGTATTGATCCAAGTATTGTCTCCTTTCTCGAATCTGGGGAATTTATACCCGTAATTGCACCCATAGGGGTTGGGAAAGATGGGCTGTCGTACAATATAAATGCGGACTTGGTTGCTGGGAATTTGTCGTCATTCTTGCAAGCAGAAAAGCTTATTTTGCTAACCAATACCGAAGGAGTAATCGATAAAAAAGGTGATCTGGTTACTAGTCTTTCGCCTAGCGAAGTTAACAGCTTGATCAAGGACGGAGTTATACATAGTGGTATGATCCCAAAGTTGAAAGCAGCTTTAGATGCCATAAATAGTGGGGTGGGTTCAGCCCATGTTATTGACGGCCGTGTCGAACATTCCCTCTTGCTAGAGGTGCTCACCAATCAGGGGATAGGGACTTTAATCAGTAACGACTAAAGAAGGGTCTCTTAATCCCTTTAGGGAACAAGTTTAACCTACCTAATGATGCAATTTTCATTTTTCAAAAAAACCTGGATTTTTGATTTAGACAACACCCTGCATGATGCGGGATATTATATATACCCTCAGATTAACCGTTTAATGACGGCGTACATTGTAAAGTATCTAGAAATAGATTTTGAAATGGCAACCGATTTGCGCCAGCGTTACTGGGAAAAATATGGTGCTACCTTGATTGGACTCATAAAGAATCACAAGATTGACCCATATCATTTTTTGGAAGAGACGCATAACTTCACATTATCGAGCAAACATATTTATTCGGTGACACGGTTAAGGCATATTCTGAGAAAAATAAGGGGTAGTAAATATATTTATTCCAATGCACCCTATAGCTATATTAAGTCGGTTCTACGCATTCTTCGTCTGAGCAATTTGTTCCTAGATGTGTTTTCTATTGAAAATACTAAGTTTAACCCGAAACCAAGCTTAAGAGGGTTTCACACTGTGTTGGGTAAGTATCGCCTGAATCCAGCTCGATGTGTCATGGTTGAAGATACGCTCAAAAATTTGCACACTGCCAAATTAATGGGAATGAAGACCATCTGGGTCAGTCCAGGAGTAGGCAAACCGAGCTGGGTGGATGCTAGAATTTCTCATATTGGTAATTTAATCAAGTGAAAGATCCTAATTTTTGGCGTCAGCACTACAAATTTTGCACTTGGGATCTTTATGGAGGTTGAGAGTTTGCCAGTCAGATGTTAATCCATTAAATAAAAGCAGCTTGCCCAGCATAGTTGAGCCAACCTTTGCTAAGGTTTTTAGCGTTTCTAGGGCTTGTATGGCTCCAATAATACCAACTATTGGAGAGAATACTCCCATCACAGCACACCGAGTTTCCTCAAAGTCTCCGTTTTCAGGATACAGGCATTCATAGCACGGGCTGTCATGAACCCTATTGTCAAAAACAGAAATTTGCCCTTCAAATTTTATGGCGGCGCCGGAAACTAAGGGTTTCCCCAATTTCACGCATGCTTTATTAATGTTGTGCCGAGTTTGAAAGTTATCACTGCAATCTATAACAATATCAGTTTCTTCTACCAGCTCCATTATGCTTGTCTGATTGACTCGGTTTGGAATTGCCTTGACGACAGTAGAAGGATTGAGCATTTTTAGAGTCTCTTTAGCTGAAAGCACCTTTTGTTTCCCAATGTCTTGTGTGAAATGCACTATTTGTCGTTGCAAATTTGTTAAATCAACGTGATCTCCATCAGAAATAGTTATCTTTCCTATACCACTGGCTGCCAGATACATACAAACCGGTGCACCCAGTCCTCCAGCACCTATAATTAGGGCATGTGACTTCAGTATTTTTTGTTGACCTTGAATCCCAAACTCAGGGAGCAGTATATGGCGGCTGTATCTAAGTAACTGATCATCATCCATTGCAATCATTACTCAAATTTAAAAGATCTATCACACTTAATTACCACGAATGATCTGCAGTCCTTTGAGTAAATTTATCGCTTGGTTAAGCTGATAATCATCTTTCGACACTATCGATGCCCCACTCCCTTCTGCCGAGTTTTCTTGTGTCTTTGATAAATCTTGGGCGTCAGCCTGATTATCAGTATTTTCTAAATGCCGCGTCAGGTCCGCTTCTCGTAAATTTGTGTTAACGTCTTCCTGTTGAATTGTGGCTTCTTCCACAATGATATCAGGAGTAATGCCTTTAGCTTGTATCGATCTTCCTTCAGGAGTGTAATAGCGAGCCGTAGTCAATTTAATAGCAGTTTCATTACCCAGGGGAAGTATCGTTTGTACGGAGCCCTTGCCAAATGTTTGGGTGCCCATAATGATAGCTCTCTGGTGGTCTTGGAGGGCTCCTGCCACTATTTCAGATGCTGACGCTGAACCCCCATTTACCAGCACCACCATGGGGGCACTTTTGGCATCTTGAGGAATATCAGCTAGATAGTCCTTGCCCCCGCGGCGTAAATAATAGTTAGGTTGAGCATATAGTTTCATTTTAGCGTTCCTGGCTCTTCCTTCAGTGTAAACCACTAATTTTTCCCGCGGAAGGAACGCAGCTGATACAGAGACAGCAGAGTTTAAGAGCCCCCCTGGGTCATTTCGGAGATCAAGCACGATTCCTTGGATGGCACCTTGGTTTTCGGCAAACCTCTTCTTAATAGCTTCCGCTAGTTTTTCTCCGGTATGTTCCTGAAATTGAGTGACTCTGAAGTAGGCATACCCTGGTTCGAGAAGGACAGATTTTACGCTTTGAATTTGTATGATTGCCCTTGTTATTTTTATAATCCTTGGCTTGGCATCTCCCTTACGGATTAATGTAAGGATAATATCAGTGTTTGGCTTACCCCTCATCTTCTTTACAGCATCGCTGAGAGACATACCTTTAACGTTTTCATCGTCCAATTTAATTATCAAATCCCCTGGTTTCAATCCCGCCCGCCAGGCAGGGGTATCTTCAATGGGAGCCACTACTTTGACGAATCCATCTTCCATTCCAACTTCAATTCCTAACCCACCAAATTCTCCCTGGGTCCCCACTTTGAGTTCTTTGAAGGCCTCAGCATCGAGATAGGCAGAGTGCGGGTCAAGCCCAGATAGCATTCCGTTAATAGCTTCATTTATTAGTTTTTTGTCATCTACTACTTCGACATAATCATTTTTGATCCGACCAAAAACCTCAGTGAAAGCTCGCAGTTCGTCGATTGGTAGAGGACCACTTGCGGGTCTGTCCGCTATTGCGGAAAAATTAAGGGTAATAAGGATGCCAAGCACGGCACCAATTCCAATGAGCCAAATGTGATTGAGTTTACGATGCATGTGTTACTCCTTAATTCTCTACCTTTGCAAACAGTGTTCAAAGAAGACTTGATATATTAGCCTAAAGTTTCACCCACTTCAGTGGATTAAAGGGCTTTCCTTTAAAGCGAAGTTCAAAGTATAGCCCCGAATTACGATTTCCCCCAGTGTTCCCAACTGTACCGACTTTATCACCTGCTTTAACTATACTACCAACGTCTCGCAGAAGGCTCTCATTATTACCATAAAGACTCAAGTACCCACCCCCATGGTCGATTATCAGCAAATTACCAAATCCGCCAAGCCAATCGGCATATACAACTTCTCCCGATGCTATGGCTTTCACTGCTTGGCCTGCTTTGGCAGAAATAAAAACACCCTTCCATAATATATCACCCTCCCTCCTGCTGCCATATCTATGTTTTAAATTTCCTAATGTTGGTAGCCGAAGTTTCCCCTTAAGCTTTTGAAAAGATTTCCCATCAAAAGAGCGATCAGGGAGCTTAGTATTCTTTATTTCTCTAGACCGTTTTCTCTTCTCAGCGGCTCTAGCCAATTCTTTGATTTTTCTGTTAAGTGCTTTTTCATCTTTTTGAAGGGCTTTTTTTGTACGGGTTATGCGTGAGTTGACTTTTTTTAAAATTTGTTGTTTTTTGCTTTTTTCTTTTACTAATTTCTTTTTTTGTTTTGTCTCATTTTTCTTTAACTTTTTTAGTTTTTCCTCCGCTTCCCTTTTTTTTGATGACAATGTTTCAAGGTCAAAGAGGTTGTCTTCAAGTCTGGCCACTAGGTCCCGTCTTGAGGCAGAAATATAGGATAAATATTTAATTTGTCGTTGTATTTTGGTCGGGTTTTCTGACCCTAATAGAATTTTTATAGGGGTTGTACCCCCACTTTCATTTACGTAAAGATGGTAAAAATATTGCTCCATTAATTTCTTTTGGGTCTTTATGTCTTTTACTAGTTCAGAGGATCTAACCTTCAGTTGTTGCAGGTCGTCGTGCAATTGGTTTTGTTTTTTTGTCAAGGCATGTAATCGTTTATTAGTATTACTGATAGCTTTTTCTGATTTTTTTAAGTCTCGGTAGATTTTCTTCTTTTTTCTCTGTGATTTTTTTAGTTCTCCTTGCTTAGCCTGTATTTTGTTCTTCAGGTTTTGTATTTTTTCACTTTCGTTGGTTTGTGCGAGACCGTGTCCTAAAAAAACAATCTGCACCGTAATCATTAGTAAAATGAATCCGGATGGTATTGGACGCAAATTATTCACTTACTTTCGATTGATTGGCAACTAACTCTGCTGCTTTTTTTGCAGCGTCAGGATCGCCGAGGAAATAGTGTTTTACGGGCTGAATATGCTCGTCAAATTCATATACCAGTGGTAAGCCAGTGGGTATATTGATTCCCATTATTTCTTCTTCTGAAAGATTATCGATGTGTTTAATAAGTCCGCGTATGGTATTACCGTGGGATACCATTATCACTTTTTCACCTCTTCGTATTCGAGGAACTATAACGTTGTCCCAAAAAGGTAACACCCGGTTAATAGTGTCTTTAAGACACTCGGTCTTTGGCAGATCAGAAGGTGAAATTGAGCTGTAAAGCTTGCTATTGTGTGGCAATCTAGGGTCACCCTCCTCAAGTGAGGGGGGAGGTGTTGAGAAGCTTCGTCTCCATAACTGCACTTGCTGTTCTCCATACTTGTGTGCCGTTTCTATTTTATTGAGACCTTCTAAGGCTCCATAATGCCTCTCATTGAGTCTCCAAGATAGTTCCTGAGGAATCCATTCTAAATCCAAATATTGGAGAGTTATCCACAGAGTGCGGATGGCACGTTTTAAGACCGAGCAGTAGGCATAGTCAATTTGGAAATTGCTTTCTTTTAACAAAGAGGCTGCATTAATTGCTTCACTTTCTCCCTGTTTCGTAAGTTCAATGTTCGCCCATCCAGTGAATCGGTTCTCTCTATTCCAGAGGCTTTGGCCATGCCGAAGAAAAACTATTTTTCTTTCATATGATATCAAGATTTCCCTCTCTTAGTAGTTCTGACTTCTTAAGGTACATTGTAAATCAAAAGAGATAAAACAAGGACCCTCCAACTAAGATAATAGTAAGCTAATTGGAATACCATTTGGGACATGCATTCTGAAATGTTAAAATGTTCCAAAAAAATGTCTGGGGGCAAGGTGGACTTTATTATTGACAACATAGTTTTGGTTTCTCTGGCACTGGGAAGTGCGGGTGTACTTGTGTGGCCGTCTATATCCAAGCGGATAAACAAAGTGAGAGAGCTGAGTGCACTTGAGGTAGTCCAAATTATGAATCGAGGAAAGACGGTCATAGTGGACATTCGTTTGGAAGCCGAGTTTAAAAAGGGCCACCTAATAGGGTCCAAAAATATTCCGGAGGGGTCTCTTGATGAGAGGATAGGAGAACTGGAGAAATTCAAAACCAAAAACTTAGTTTTGGTTGGCACAAGCAATGCCAAAGCCATTGTCAGCTTGATGTATCTGAGAAAAAAAGGTTTTGCAGATATAAACATCCTCTCAGGGGGTCTAAATGCTTGGCAACAGGCTAATCTGCCGATGGAGAAAACTGAGTGAAAAAAAATATAAAAATGTACTACACTGAGACGTGTCCTTACTGTAGGATGGCGGAAGATCTACTGGTTAAGTTGGGAGTTGATCAGGTTAATAAGATAAACATCGACAATAATCCCGAGTTTAGAGAGGAAATGATTGGTTTAACCGGTAAAACAAGCGTGCCGCAGATTTTTATAGGTTCCAATCATATTGGTGGCTGTGATGATTTATATGATGCTCATAAAAGTGGAGTTCTTGATAAATTGCTGTCTGACATAGACTAGCTATCCTTGGTTTTTTAGCTAAAATGAGAAGAATTGCTGTGCTTGGAGCAGGGGCTTGGGGAACTGCAATTGCAAAATTCCTGTGTGAAAGAGGAAATCCGGTCTCCTTGTGGTGTCGGGACCGAGACCATGCAGCGGAGATATACAAAGAGAGAGAAAACAAACGGCGGTTACCGTTAAGTGGTGCCTCAAATTCATTGTCGCCAGAAGAAAATGCGGGCCGTAAAGCGATTATTGGGTCCATAGACCCCTTGTTACCTGAGGAGTTAATGATCACCAGTAATCTTGAATCAGTGCTGGACGATGAAGTTTTGGTTATCCTGGCGGTTCCCTCTCACTCCCTACGTGAGATTTTGAAGGCTGTTTTTTCAAAATGTAGTCCATGGGGGTTCATAGTTTTAAGCAAAGGGTTTGAGGGGGGGTCAATGTTGTTGCCGGATGCAGTTTTTCATCAAGAAGATAAAACAAAGAGCAGTACTTTTTCCGTCCTATCGGGCCCGGGGTTTGCTCGAGAAGTGGCCTTTGGAATGCCAGTAGCACTGACGTTAGCTACTAAAAACAAGCAATTTGGTGAGGCAGTTATCAAACTG
Source organism: Hydrogenophilales bacterium (assembly GCA_902627495.1). Lineage (GTDB taxonomy): Bacteria > Pseudomonadota > Gammaproteobacteria > Burkholderiales > Eutrophovitaceae. The sequence continues at coordinate 164,819 of CACOJS010000001.1, forward strand.
ATTCATCACAAAAAAATGCGGATTTATTTGTCCTCGGATGTCGCAGGGGTTGTTGTTGGGGGGGCGGTTAAAAACGTAATAGCCATTGCAACCGGTATCTCTGACGGGATTGGTTTAGGAAACAGTGCTAGAGCTGCTCTTATTACACGTGGATTATCGGAAATGTCGAGATATGGCGAGGTTTACGGGGGCATGCCACATACCTTCCAGGGGTTATCCGGAGTAGGAGATTTGATGCTTACCTGCACCAGTGGGTTATCGCGGAATTATCTTCTGGGAAGAAATATTGGTCTTGGTCATGATCCCGCTGCTGAGATAGCTAGGGTTCAAGGGACAGCAGAGGGGGTGAACTCTGCGAGAGAACTAAGTGTTATAGCAACGAGTACTGGCCTAGATATGCCCATTACTCAGGCTGTTGTAAAAATAATTGAGGGAATGGTTCCTCCAGAGGCGGCGGTTTTTGAGCTTCTTGCTCGGACACCAAAGGAAGAAGATTAAAAGTAGGTTAGAACAACACATTGGCATAGTATGTGATGCAAACATTAAAAGAAAAGGTCAGACGTTCCTTTGATAGTGCTGCCCACACATATGACTCCGTAGCAACTCTTCAAGAGGAGGTGGCTCGTCGGATGATGAATAATTTGGAGTTTTTTAAGGTTAACCCAGAAAAAATCTTGGATTTGGGAAGTGGAACAGGTTTGGCAAGAAAATTATTTGCAGAAAAATTCCCAGGAGCAGAAACTTTTGAGATAGATATTTCCTATAAAATGCTAAGTTATTCCAGAACTAAACACCGAGGGTGGACCTTTTGGCCTTTTAACAGAAAGCACCACCATATATGTGCGGACATTGAATATTTGCCCCTCAAACCGCATTCTGTAGATTTTGTGTGGTCCAATTTGGTTTTTGAGTGGGGGGAATCTATCACCCGCATCATTGAGAATATCGGAAGGGTTTTGAGGCCTGGTGGCCTTGTAATGTTTTCGACATTAGGTCCAGATACTCTCATCGAGTTAAAGTCGACTTTTGACCACCTTGAGGTTCAACACCCGATTAATGAGTTTCTAGATATGCATGACGTAGGTGATAAGTTGATAGCAGGTGGTTTGTTAGATCCTGTTATGGATGCGGAAATTCTGAAACTTGAATTCAGCTCATTGACCAGCTTGATTTCGACTTTAAAAAAATCAGGTAGCATCTCAAAAGCACAAATGCCTTCTGATAGAATACCTTGGTGTGAGGTGGAAAAGAAATACAGCAATTTTGCACAAAAAACACAAGTATTACCTGCGTCTTTTGAGATTATTTACGGGCATGCTTGGGCTCCTAATAGCAAAGTTTCCTCGAAATTCCCTACTATTAAAATCCATCAGTCGAAAAGTTGATCTTTGAGGTTTCTTTGGGTTTTTAAAAAACGCAATTATAAATTATTGTTTATAAGTTGTTTATCTTGTTCCTGACCTCCGCTTGTGCTAGATTTAAATCGACATTTGCTCTAACAATAGATTGCTGGCTTGATTTACTCGAAATGGAAACCTCGCACATAATTCTGGATTCTTCTCGACTCGAATTTTCCTTGCCTGTTTTCTCAAGAGGCCTGGTTTTCGGTTCTCTTGCTTTTTTCACTTTACTAATTTCGTTCGCCTTTGCCCTTCTTGGGGCCTGGCCGGTTCTACCCTTTGCAGGGATGGAGTGTTTGGGTCTTTACTTAGCCTGGCGGTGGATGGAAGTGCATGAGGGGGACTATGAAAATATTGGCTTAGCAAATCACTCGCTAATAATAGAGAGAAGATATGGTAATTTACGTGAAACCAGAAAAATTAATATAGAATGGCTGCAAGTTATTTTGGAGGATAGGCGGCCAGGCTGTAGAATGAAACTTTTTCTCCGTAGCTATGGGGAAGATTTGGAGATTGGCAAGCTCCTGGGTGATAATGGAAAAATAACATTGGCTGGAAAGATCCGTCGGCTATTGTCAGAAAGAAAATTTTAGTCTTTTGAATGATTGAGAGTGGGGAAGTATGAAAGTGCCATACATTAGTAAAATCTTAGCAACATGCCTTCTTTTAGCGGTGCCGTGTTTGTCGATGGCGGCCTGGAATATTAATTTTCAACCTGGCAACACGCTTTTGGCAGATGACATCCAGCAATTGCACCTTATAGTTATGATTGTGTGTGTTGTAATATTTGTTGGTGTTTTTGGTTTCATGTTCTACGCAATTTTTAAGCATAGAAAATCGGTAGGGCACAAAGCTTCTAATTTTCACGAAAACACAACAGTAGAAATAATTTGGACTGTAATACCATTCTTCATTTTGGCTGGTTTGGCATGGCCAGCAACAGAAACGCTTTTGGCTATGAGGGATACCTCTTCGCCAGATATGACTATTAAGGCAACTGGTTATCAGTGGATGTGGGGCTATGAGTATTTAGATGAGGGAATACAGTTCTACAGTGCTTTGTCTACCCCTCAAGGTCAAATTGACGGTACTGAACCCAAAACTGAGAATTACCTCTTAGAAGTTGATAATCCGGTAGTGGTGCCGGTCGGGAAAAGAATTAGGGTCCTTACAACGGCGAGTGATGTTCTCCATGCTTGGTATGTACCGGCCTTAGCTGTAAAGCAGGACGCTGTGCCGGGGTTTATTCGAGACACTTGGTTTAAAGCAGAAGAGACTGGGGTTTTTAGGGGCCAATGTGCTGAACTATGTGGCAAGCAACATGGGTTCATGCCAATTGTGGTGCATGTGGTTTCCCAGGAAGACTATGATGCCTGGGTCGCGGAGCAGAAACAGAAAATCTCTGGGAAAGAATTAGGGGCACCAATTAAATTGGTAGCAGACTCTCAGTAGAAAACAGATGAAAGTAGCGGTAGGTTAAATTTTTAAGGAGAAGCAGATGGAAGCGGCACACGCCCACGACGACGGCCATGATCACGTACCCTCCGGACTAATGAGGTACGTCACAACTACCAACCATAAAGATATTGGGTCAATGTACTTATGGTTTAGTTTTGCGATGTTCTTGGTTGGTGGAGTTATGGCTCTAACAATTAGGGCTGAATTGTTTCAACCGGGTCTACAACTAGTTCGTCCCGAGTTTTTTAATACAATGACCACCCTTCATGGCTTGATAATGGTATTCGGTGCCATAATGCCGGCGTTTGTCGGTTTTGCTAACTGGCAAATTCCGATGATGATCGGAGCACCTGATATGGCTTTCCCACGAATGAATAATTGGAGTTTCTGGTTGCTTCCACCAGCGGCTTCTCTCTTGGTTCTATCCTTGTTTGTGCCCGGTGGGGGACCAGGAGCTGGCTGGACCTTGTATGCACCACTTACAGTGCAACAGGGGATGGGAATGGACCTAACAATCTTTGCTATCCATATTTTAGGTATGTCATCCATTATGGGGTCAATAAACATAGTCACAACTATTTTAAATATGAGGGCACCTGGGATGACGTTAATGAAAATGCCCCTGTTCGTCTGGACCTGGTTGATAACGGCTTATTTGCTTATCGCTGTCATGCCGGTCTTAGCCGGAGCTGTTACGATGACCCTTACGGATAGGCATTTTGGCACCAATTTCTTTAACGCGGCTGGTGGTGGTGACCCAGTGATGTTCCAGCATATCTTCTGGTTCTTTGGTCATCCAGAAGTTTACATTATCGCGATTCCAGCATTTGGTGTGGTATCGCAAATTCTTCCAGCCTTCTCACGCAAACCGCTGTTCGGGTATGCGTCTATGGTTTATGCTACTGCCTCGATCGCTATTTTATCTTTCTTGGTCTGGGCTCACCATATGTACACTGTCGGTATGCCAGTTGAGGCTCAACTTTATTACATGTTTGCCACAATGCTGATTGCTGTTCCAACTGGTGTGAAGGTGTTTAACTGGGTGGCAACAATGTGGAAGGGGTCCATGACTTTTGAGACCCCGATGCTTTTTGCCATAGGATTCCTTTTCTTGTTTACATTGGGAGGGTTCACTGGTCTTGTACTGGCAGTAGTTCCAGTCGACGTGCAGTTGCATGATACGTATTATGTGGTTGCTCATTTTCACTATGTGATGGTAGCTGGAGCTCTATATGCTGCCTTTGGAGGTGTATACTTCTGGCTTCCAAAATGGATAGGAAAGATGTACGACGAAAGGCTCGGTAAAATTCACTTTTGGCTCTCAATAATATTTTTTAATATTGCGTTCTTCCCTCAGCACTTTCTGGGTCTAGCTGGGATGCCCAGAAGAATCCCGGACTACTCTTTACAGTTTGCTGACTTTAATATGGTCTCCACAATTGGTGCTTTTGGTTTTGGTATGGCTCAGATATTTTTTCTCTATATTCTACTTAAGGCGATTCGGTCAGGGGAACCAGCTCCTGCAAAGCCGTGGGATGGTGCTGATACTCTAGAGTGGACACACTTGCCTAGCCCGGCACCGTACCATAGCTTTGAAGATCCGCCCCAAATAAGGTAATTGATAAATCTGAGAAGGGAAGGTAGGTCTTGCAGGTCAAGCTTGAAGATCCTTCGGTGTGCTTAAATGGTTCATGAGAATAACAATTATAACAAAACTAATGTCGTTACCGGGATTGTATTGGCCTGTCTTGCTTTGCTCTTTTTCCTAGGGTTTGTTTTTCGGGATTTTTTTCTTATATGAGTCAAGATGTAAAGGTTACCAACCGTATTATGCTACGCAAGTTGGCAGTCATGTCTGTTCTGATGTTTGGGTTTGGGTATTTGCTTGTCCCCTTATACGAGAAAATTTGTGATGTTACGGGGATTAACCAAATAGTAAAGGCAGATGAGATTGGAAACACGCAAGTAGATGATTCAAGAACTATAATCGTTGAGTTTGATTCAAACTCCCGCGGTGAACATTGGTACTTAAAGGCCATAGATTCGAAAAAGACGGTTCATCCAGGTGAGTTAGTGGAGGTAATTTATGAATTGCACAACCCATCGGAGAAATCAGTTGTTGGCCAAGCCATCCCTAGCTATGGTCCAGCTTATGCGAGCCAGTACATTAAAAAGATAGATTGTTTCTGCTTCAAACAACAAGAGATTCTGGCAGGACAAACACAAAGATTGCCAGTAATGTTTGTTATTGATTCTAGCGTCCCAGATGATGTCCACACTATAACATTATCATTTACTATGTTTGAAGTGGAGGGTGCTATCGTAGATGAAAAAGAAAGTTGATTGGTCAATACTAGGGTGGGAAAAGCTTATATCATGATTAAACCGTCAAAAGCAGTATTGTCAGGTTTTTTGGATGTTGGGAGCTATGATACATTATCACAAAATTTTAGAGAGTTAGAGTTAAGGCAAGTTGTTATAACGGGAATTTTCCTTGCTCTGAGCTTTGTATTGGGTTTAGTTTGGCTTGTAGATTCCATTGTTGGCTAGGAAATGTCATAATGCGACTCTATTCTCATGTTAGTAGATACAATAGTTAATGGGGAGATATAAAAAATGAGTTCGCAAACTGGGGGATACTACCTACCAGCTCCATCTTATTGGCCTATCGTTGGCTCAATAGGCCTTTGGTTTATGGCCTTAGGGGCAGTGCTTATGATGAATGATGGAGGAAAGGCTGCTATAGCGACACTATCGGTTGGGTCGATAATTATTGTTTATATGATGTTCGGTTGGTTTGGTACCGTCATTGGCGAGAGCGAGAGCGGCAAATACAATAGCCAGGTAGATATTTCATATCGTTGGGCGATGAGTTGGTTTATATTTTCAGAGGTTATGTTTTTTGCGTGCTTTTTTGGTGCACTGTTCTACATGAGAGTATTGTCTGTTCCTTGGTTAGCTGAGGGGGATACCCAAGCTCTTCTATGGCCTGGGTTCGAAAATACCTGGCCTGTAGCGGGGCCTTACTTTTCAGAAAAATTCACCCCGATGGGAGCATGGGGAATTCCAGCTCTTAATACCTTTCTTCTATTATCCTCGGGTGTGACTGTTACTTGGGCTCATTGGGCACTTAAGAAGGAAAAACGGGCACAGTTGGTATGGGGGCTTTTCGCCACCGTAGTACTCGGAATCACCTTTCTTGGTTTTCAAGTGTATGAATATATCCATGCATATGGCGACCTCAACCTGACTCTTAAACAGGGAGCGTATGGGGCAACGTTTTATATGCTGACGGGATTTCACGGCTTTCACGTTACAATCGGTACTATAATGCTGATAGTTATCTTAATCAGATCCATGCGTGGACACTTTACTGCCAAAAATCATTTTGCGTTTGAAGGTGTTTCTTGGTATTGGCACTTTGTTGACGTGGTCTGGCTAGGACTTTTTGTGGTTGTATATTGGATGTAATGTCATAGTTTGTGCAAGGCGGAAAAAAATGTGCTTTCTAGCACACCTCTTTTCAACCCACAACACACAGATTGTTGGCATGTATTCGTTATAACTTTTCGTTTGGAAGAATCCCGAAATAATAACCTCCCATTAAGATAATGAAGAGAGTTAATGATAGGGCGATTCTTATGGTTAGTGCCCTAACAGTTCGGTCTGAATTGCCTTTGTCCCTCACGAGGTACCGGAGGGCGGAGGCTAGGCTGCCGAAAATTATAAACAAAAAGATAATCACAACATATTTCATTTAATTGACCTGGCTTAACGGTTAAAATCAATACAACTTAATAATCAAAAAATTTATATGGGATCCCCTATTACAAAAAGGACAAAGCCCACCGTAACACTTACTATTTTAGCATTGATGGGGCTGGGCATCACGTTATCGGCGGCACATTGGCAGTTTAATCGAGCAACCTACAAAGAAGACTTGCTTCGTGAATACCGGGAGAAGCAGAGTAACGAGCGGATCAATTTAAATGAGGAAACTATTCGAGGGGAAGTTGATCTCAGATATACGAGGGTAGCAGTGGTCGGCCAGTTTTTGCCTGAAAAAACACTGTTTTTAGATAATAAAGTTAACCAAGGCGTTGCTGGCTACCAAACAGTTGTTCCCTTGCGGTTTGCTAACGCCAATTTACATAAAAAAAGGGATCTAGTGGTCTTGGTAAACCGTGGCTGGACTGCCTGGGGCAAAGAGAGGACTCCGGTGAATAAACTTTCGGAGTATGGGGATACAATAAAAATAGAAGGAATTATAGATTTTGAAGATAAAAATATTTTTAAGCTGGGTAATATTGGTGTTAAGGCCAATCTTAGGCCTTATCTCAACATAAAAGAAGCCGAAGATTATCTTGGTATGAAATTAGAGAATATAATAATCTACGAAGAGCCGCCAAAGAGTAAGTTTTATTCTTCATTTAAAACTCCAGATTTCGGTATATCTACGCATAGAATGTATATGGGTCAGTGGCTGATTTTTGCTGCACTAATTCTGGCTCTATATTTTTATTATGGTTTTCGGAGTAAAGAAAAAATTGGTTAATTCAACGAAAAGTAATCTGACCTTGTGGTTAATTTTAGCAATATGTGCATCACCATTTGTTTTCTCGATCATACTGTTTATATTTTGGACCCCTAAAAGTTTCGTTAATTATGGTGGGCTATTGGAACCTAGACCTTTTAAGGATTTTTTTAACCCTCAAAACACAGTTATAGAAAATTTAGTGCAAGATATTAGGGGTCGTTGGTCTCTGATTATTTTTGATCAAGGTGGTTGTCCTGAGGAATGTCAGAGCAAGCTTTATTGGATTCGTCAACTACGCTTGTCTCAAGGTCGGGAGAAAGATCGATTAGAGAGGATTTGGTTTGTAACAGATAACGTTTCTCCTTCTCCAGATATAGTCAAAAATTTTAATGGGACTAGAGTTATTAATCTTCTTCAGAATTCATTATCTTTCCAGCCTCCAGATGGGTTAGTTCCTAAAGAAAATATTTTTTTGGTAGATACTTATGGCAATTTGATGATGTACTACCCAGAGAGTTTCGAGGCAGATAAGATAAAAAAAGATTTAAAAAAACTATTAAAAGTATCTAAAGGTCTGAGGTACAAGAACCTGGAATATTAAACAGATTTATGAATGATTCGCTTTGGCAATTTTCATTAGAGCATTTTGAGTTGGCGATATGGGCTACAGTCCTAATGGTTATCCTAGTTGGGCTTGTATTGAAAACATCCATGAAGTTTCTAGTAATTTGCACAATGCTGGTAACTTTGATTTTAATTTCTCTTGGGGCTTATGTCAGGTTGGCGGATGCAGGTCTCGGGTGCCCGGATTGGCCTGGATGTTATGGGAAATTAATTCCGAGTCAGGCTCAGGATGAGATAGGGAAAGCACAGGCCGAGAACCCTTACGGTCCAGTAACGTTCTATAAGGCGTGGACAGAGATGATTCACAGGTATCTGGCATCAATAGTGGGTGTCATGATTTTCGCCATTTTTCTAAAACACCTGCCTCTGTCTATTTTTAAACGTAATGATTTAGGTGTTAAAAATAGTATTATTCTGCCGTTAGCTTTATTTGTAGCTGTTATTTTCCAGGGGATGCTTGGGAAATGGACGGTCACTATGTTACTACAACCGGGAATTGTGACCCTTCATTTGGCAGGGGGGATGTTTATTTTAGGTTGCCTTGCGTATATGTCAGGTGGGTTTATCACGACGCCCCCAGTAGTAATACGGAACCATCGTAAAAAACTCAATCTCTTCACTGGGATCACTATAGTGGTAGTTTTCATGCAAATTCTCTTGGGCGGCTGGGTAAGCACTAATTATGCGGCATTAGTTTGTACAGATTTCCCTTTGTGTCAGGGGATGGTTTTTCCACCGATGGATTTTTTTGAGGGGTTCAACATATCCAGGGAGCTAGGAAAAGATAGTACTGGTCAGCCCTTATCAGCCATGGCTTTAACGTCAATCCATTGGGGGCATCGTATGGGAGCTGTGATTGCTTCTGGATTTATAATTTATCTAGTTTTTATCCTCTTAAGACAAACTAACTTAAAAATGCATGGGATAATCATACTTAGTGTTTTAACTATTCAAATTTTTATTGGGGTGATAAATATACTGTTTTTATTGCCATTTTCAGCAGCTGTTGCTCACAACACTGTGGCGGGGGTATTGCTATCAGTTTTAGTGATGCTAAAATCTCGGCTTAATATCTAAGTTGAGTCAATTCTATGTTTATATCATTAAAATTTGAGATGGGGTTTGGAAGACTCACTCGCCTCATTCAGCTTACCAAGCCTAGAGTGGTCTCCTTAATAGTCTTTACGGCAGCTATAGGAATGTTCTTGTCTTCGCCAGGTCCCGTTCCACTAACTGGCTTTGTCTATGGCCTATCTGGTATTTGGTTGGTAGCTGGTGCGGCGGCAATCATTAATTGTTTAGTCGAGCAAAAAATTGATTCAATGATGGCCAGAACTCGTGCACGTGCAAGCGTAACGGGTGATATTAATCTACTAGAAACAATACTGTTCTGTTTAGTCTTGGGAGGAGTAGGTTTAGCTATGCTATATATCCTTGTTAACCCCCTTACCATGTGGTTAACCCTAGGTACTTTCGTAGGGTATGCGATAATTTATACAGTAATTTTAAAGCCTCTAACGCCACAAAATATTGTTATAGGTGGTGCATCGGGAGCGATGCCGCCAGTTTTAGGCTGGTCTGCTATCACGGGTGAGATTGCACCCGAATCACTATTGCTGTTCCTTATAATTTTTGCTTGGACTCCTCCTCACTTTTGGTCTTTAGCGTTATATCGCAAAGACGAATATGCAAAAGCCGGGGTTCCGATGCTTCCTGTCACTCATGGGCATAAGTACACGCAAATACAGGTACTCTTGTATACAATCATATTGGTGGCTGTTACGCTGCTGCCCTTTGCAGTTGGTATGAGTGGTTTGATATACCTAGCAGGTGCTGTGGTTCTCAATGGTTTTTTCCTTAGATATGCTATTAAAATATGTAAATTTTATAGTGACGCCTTGGCGAGAGCTACATTTAGGTACTCAATATTTTATTTAGCAGGGCTTTTCTTATTCCTTCTTGTTGACCATTACATTCAATAGATCCAGGTGAATAATAGAAAACCGATAGGTCAGCTTTTGTTTTGGTTGTTTTCCTGTTTATTAATGTCTATAGCTTGTACAAATTCCCCAGAGCCAAATTTTGTTGGGACAGATATTACTGGGATTGATGTTTCAAGTAATGTAACGCTTATTAATCAGCATGGGGAACAAAAGAGCCTGGAAGATTTTAAAAGTAATATAGTTATTTTGTTTTTTGGGTTTACCAGTTGCCCTGATATTTGTCCCATCACTTTATCAAAGTTTAAGATTGTAAAAAATCGCCTTGGGGTTAATGGTGATAGCCTTAAGATTATTTTTGTCTCGCTAGATCCTGATCGAGACACCCCCGATATGTTGAGTGCTTACCTGTCCCACTTTGGAAGCGATTTTGAGGGTTTAACTGGAGATCGATCAGAAATTGATAAGCTCGCTAAGGCTTTTAAAATATTTTATCAAAAAAACGAGGATCCCAACGGTAATTACACCATTGATCACTTTGCAGGCAGCTATATGATAGATTCATTTGGAAGAGCACGTGTTTTGCTGAGCCATAGCCAGTCGGTTGAGGATATCATCCACGATTTTTACCAGATTGAGAGCACTGATTAACTTCTGTCCCCTATTATCCCAGCTACTGAGAAATCAAAATATGATTTTTTAGTTCTTCTAAAGCTTGAGTTTCAATCTGTCTTACTCTCTCAGCCGATATTCCAAGTTCTTTTGAGAGGGCCTGCAGTGTTAAGGGTTTTTCTTCTCTTAGCCAGCGAGCCGTTATTATTCGCCGGCTTCTGGGGGAAAGGCTCTGTAATGCACTAAGCAAATGAGCTTTCCTAGTTATTCCCAATTGTTTCTTTTCTAAGATGTAATAGGGTTCATCTTTGGGATTACAGAGTTGATTAAATTCGTTTGATAGTCCCTCATCATCGTCATATCGAGCATCTATCGAGCTTTCTTGTTCGCTAAACCTTTTTTCCATGTTCAATACATCATGAGGTTTAACTCCCAGGGATTTTGCAATCTGTTTTACCTCTTTAGGTTGCAGGTTTTTGCCGTCTTTTTTTAAGCTTCTGAGATTGAAGAACAACTTCCGTTGAGCTTTCGTAGTAGCTATTTTAAGCAGCCGCCAATTTCGGATAACGTATTCGTTAATTTCAGCTTTTATCCAATGAATTGCGAAAGAAACGAGTCGAACACCTTTTTCAGGGTCGTATCTTTTCACTGCCTTCATTAGACCTATGTTTCCTTCTTGAATTAAGTCAGCGAATGGGAGTCCATACCCCATATGGTTTTTAGCAATGGACACCACCAGCCTAAGATGCGATAGAATGAGCTGCCGCGCAGCATTTAAATCTCCAGTTTCTCGAAATTGCAGAGCTAGTTTTTTTTCTTGTTCCCTGCTGAGGATGGGGTGGGATTTAATCTCTTGTAGATAACCCTCTAAGCCAGCAACGGTAGGAAGTGGGGTCGATATTGTTAAAGCATTTGTCATAAGCTAACCTTTCCTACGTATTTTAGCACTCCTAGATGCAGAGTGCTAGTATTTTTTTAAATGTATGAATTTTATTGATATTCTAGGTACTTGAGGTGTTTAGAGCTTGCCACCCAAGCTCCCATCCATCCCAGCGTCACTCCTATGGCCAGTACAAAAAGCATCTGTTTGGGACTTGGCCCAGAAATCACCAGGATAGAGTTATATAAGTTTGCTAATTTATGGAGATAGTGGTTGAACAGGGATAGAAAGCTCCAGTTAAGAAATAAGGCTCCACCTCCCCCGATAAATCCCTGAAAGGCACCAAAATATAGAAATGGCCGACGGATAAAAGAATTTGTTGCCCCGATAAGTTTGGAAATTTCAATTTCTTTTTGTTGGATAAGTATTTGTAGTCGAATGGTATTGAACACGATTACTACTAAGGATGTTGCCAGCAAAATGGTCAAGAGTACAAGTGTCATCCTACTCGTAGTTAGGAAAACATGGAGTTTTTTTAACCAATCAGAGTCGACCTGAACATCTTCCACGCCCGCAATGGTTGATGCTTCCTTCTCGAATTGCTCAATAATTTTAGGTTCTGTACTACTCGGTTTTACAATAAAAGCATCCGGCAAGGGATTATCCTCTATACTCATTATTAGATCTTTTAAGTCATCTCGAGCCTGAAAGTTAGCCAAAGCAGTCTGTTTAGATATGAAAGTGTATTGAGAAACCTGTGGAGATTTTTTTAGAATATCTTCTATATTAGATATCGAGTTTTGGCTAATATTTTTCGATAAAAATAAGCTAATTTGTGGATCGGCACTGAGGCTTGTTGAATATTTTGAAACATTATTCACTATAATGAGAAAAAGAAGCGGTAAGCCAATAGATAGACTGAAAACAATTATATTTAAAATACCATGTATTGGTTGCTTAAATATTTGCTTAATAGAGTGATTTACCGCATCAATATGAGAAAAAAGAAAACTCATGTCACTATTGCTCCCCTCTCAAGATATATATTTTTTACATGCATGCTGCGAACTATATTTACATTATGAGTAGCCATTATTACCGTTACTCCTACTCGATTAAAGTCCTTTAGGATCTCAATAATTTCTCTTTCGTAGGCCTCATCAAGGTTAGCAGTGGGCTCATCGGCAAGTAGTATTGCTGGCCTATTGATAATCGCACGAGCGATGCAGAGTCTTTGCTGTTCCCCACCAGACAAGGTTATTGGCATAGACATTTCTTTGTGCATTAATCCTACTTTATCTAGAGCAGCTCTTACCCGTTTGGGAATTTCCGACCGCGAATAACCAGATATAAACAGGGGTAATGCGACATTATCAAATACATTTCTATCCATTAATAATTTTAAATCTTGGAAGATTAACCCAAAATTCCGTCTCAAAAACGGTAAAGAATTTGGATGCATTTTAGTTATGTCTTGACCACCTATAATTATTGATCCTTTATTTGGTCTTTCTAAGGCGCCAATTAGTCGAAGTAGGGTTGTCTTCCCAGCACCTGATGGTCCAGTAATGAAAAGCATTTCCCCTTTATCTACGGAGAAAGACACATCGCGAAGGATTGGGTTAGTATCGTTATAGCTTTTGGTGATATTGCTAGCCTCAATCATAATAGTGTATTTGTAAATTTTTTATCCAAGCAAATCAACAACAAATTGATCTGCGTCAAATAATTTAAGATCATCAACTTTCTCACCTGTCCCAATAAAATTAATAGGCAGGCCATTTTCTTTAGCTATTGCCACGATAACTCCCCCTTTGGAAGTTCCGTCTAATTTCGTCAAAATCAACCCATCAACTCCGATTTTTTCATTAAACATATTGACTTGATTAATGCTATTCTGTCCGGTATTTGCATCAATTGTAAGCAAGGTTATCAAATTAGCTGTTTGGTGATTTTTCCTAGCTACTTTTTTTATCTTTTTTAGTTCATTCATCAGATTTAGTTGAGTTGGTAGTCTCCCGGCTGTATCAATGATAGTCACGTTTATACTTTCTCCAACTGCTTTCTTGATGGTTTTATAGGTTACTGAAGCCGGATCTTCATCGTTAGAATCAACTACGGGGACAGAGACCTGCTGGCCCCAACTCCTAATTTGTTCTATCCCAGCGGCACGAAAGGTGTCTGCTGCCCCTAGAAGCACAGAATACTGCCTTTCCTTAAATAGATTAGCTAACTTGCCAGCAACAGTGGTTTTTCCCGAACCATTAACCCCTATTAATAGCAAGATAGTTGGGACTTTAGTGGACACTTTCAGAGGTTTTTCAAAAGGTCTCAAGATGGTTAGTAATTCGTTGTATAAAACGCCTCGGCCGGATTTAGCTCTATCAACTCCCTTGGTGCTTGTTTTTCTCGAAATATTCTCCACGATTTGACGGGCTGCTAGTGCCCCTATGTCTGATTCTAGAAGAATATCTTCCAACCGATCCATCAACTCTTGTTTATCAGTCTTTTTGGGATCATTAAAAATCTTTTGAATTTTCTCCCAAACTTTGTCAATGTTGTTCCCAATTTTGTGTGTCATCAGTGCCTATGAAGTTTAGATATGGTTAGAATAGATACCACTTTCAGTACTACATTCTACACGGCAAAAGAGGAAATTTAACATAATGAAGGTTAATAAAAATAAGGTTCGGATAGTCGCTGGTAAATGGCGAGGCCGTTTTATTACTTTTCCTAATCTGCCAAACCTCAGGCCAACTCCAAATAGAGCACGGGAGACTTTGTTTAATTGGTTGGGGTCGTCTGTGGTGGGGATGACTTGTCTCGACCTTTTTGCGGGGAGTGGTGCTTTGGGGTTTGAGGCCTCCTCTAGGGGTGCTGATAGAGTAGTCTTAGTCGACAGTAATAAATTGGTTTCAAATTTTTTGCAAGATAATAATCGGAAGCTTTCTGGAAACGGTATAGAAATTCATAGATTAGATGCTTTGGATTTTTGTAATTCTGACACTAGGACTTATGATTTAGTTTTCTTGGATCCTCCATTTGAACTGAATTTTCATGATAAACTGTTGCAGAAGCTGCAAAGACTCATAAGGCCAGGATCCTTAGTGTATGTTGAATCTAATAGGCCGTTAGAATTATCTGCTTCCTATAGGAGCCAGCGCCAGTCAAAGGCAGGAAAAGTAATTTATATATTGTTAGAGTATAAACCTTAGATGAGAAAATTATTTCGAAACATTGTATACCCTGGAACATTTGATCCGCTTACGAAGGGTCACGAGGATCTGATCCTCCGGGCGTCGAAAATCTTTGATGTGGTTACCGTGGCTGTAGCTGACGGGGGTAGCAAAAGTCCTTATTTCAGCCTGACTGACCGAGTCCTAATGGCACGAGATTGCCTCAGGTCCATTGAAAACGTTTCCGTTGATAGTTTTAGTGGCCTTTTGGTGGAATTTTTAAAAGCTAATAATTTTTTCTGTGTTCTCCGTGGAATTAGAACTGTGTCGGATTTTGAATACGAAACCCAGTTGGCCGAAATGAATCGAGACTTATATGAGAAAATCGAAACAGTGTTTCTTACACCTGAAAAAAAATACATGTTTTTATCATCCTCAATGGTACGTGAAATTGCTAATCATGGTGGAGATGTTTCCGCATTTGTAAGCCCGGCGGTTCTCCAGTGTTTCAATAGAAAATAATCTCAAATTTCGATCGATATGGCCTTAATGATTACAGATGAATGTATTAATTGTGATGTGTGTGAGCCTGTATGTCCCAACAATGCAATTTCTATGGGCGAGGAGATTTACGAAATTAATCCTAGTAAATGCACAGAATGTGTTGGACATTTCGATGTTCCCCAATGCCAAGAATTGTGTCCTGTTGAATGTATTCCCCAAGATCCTAAAAATATCGAATCAAAAAGTGAGTTAAAGCGAAAATATTTTCATCTTTTAAAGTTGGACGCATGAAGAGCTTTATCTCTGACACTTTTTGCAAAAGTATGTTGCTCTTTGGGAATGAATTTGTTTGATTATTTCTGATTTGCAAATCCGGCATGGCAAACCCCTACGATTATAAACTTTGTACTGTAGCTGGAAATAACCCGGGGTCCCGCTTGGGTTAACATAGTCTTGCAGCGAACTCCCACCAAATTTGATCGCTATTTTTAGGGTTTTTTTTATTGCCTTAACCAAATCACTGCATTGGTATTTCTTAATTTCCATGCCGGCCATCAATGGGTCTAAACCGGCTTCAAATAATGACTCATTAGCATAGATATTACCCACTCCAGTTACAAGATGGTTATTCATTATTAGAGACTTAATGCTAGCTCTCCTAGACCTCAACTTGCTGCTTAACCATTCGGCATTAAATTCTTGGCTCAGTGGCTCAGGGCCGAGATTTCTGATAAGTGGATGCTGCAAGAAGTTTATGGGTTCCCACAAAACTGCCCCGAAGCGCCTAGGATCATTGAGTCTGAGCATAATCTTATTCTCAAATCGTAATTCAAAGTGATCGTGAGGCTTTCGTTTGGTGCCGACTGGTACTATTCTCAGAGTTCCAGACATTCCCAGATGAATTATTAACCACCCGTTTTGGCTGCGTAGAATTAAATACTTGCCACGTCGTGAAATCTGGGTAAACTTTTGTTTGGTTAAGTTGCGGTTAAGAGCGTCAATAGGAATTGGCCATCTTAGTTTTTTTTGTCGAGATATTATTTTTGTAATAGTCTGATTTAAGACATGTTGCTTGATTCCACGTCGAGTCGTTTCGACTTCTGGTAATTCTGGCATATCTTCCTAAGACTGCGGATCAGCCACCTCGAAAGGGTCAAGCAACCTATTCCCAGCGTCTTCACCTAACTGATAGCTCATTTTTTCGTCGGCCCTGATAAACAAGTGCCCTCGTTTATTTTTTATTATATGAAAATCTATTAAGTTACCAGATGACGTTTGGATTTTTACCTCAAGACCGCTAAATGATTCTTCAAATGGTCGGGCACTTAGACTCGAGGTGAGTTGCCAGCCAGCAACCCATTGATTTAGCTGATCCTGAGAAAGGTCGTAGTCTCGATCTTTTGGCGATAATCCGGTCGTCTCCCATGCTCCATTACTTTTTTGACTGGCTTTCCACGAACCAAAGTCTATTGATATAGGGGTTTCATCGTCAGAAAGTAGTTTGTGACTAAAAAACTTCTCAAGATCTCCCGGAATACTATAACCGAGATGTGGTGCTATCAAATACGCTGTATCTTGGGTTTCTAGGTATTGTTCATTTGTTATTTGATTAATTAGTCCAAAGAGAAATGTTTGTTCATTTATAGTTACTGTGATTTCAGGAGACGTAAAACCGAAGCTTTCTCTATCGTAATCATTAATCTTATGTTCACTTTTGGCCGTAGCGATTTCAAGAATTCGATCAATCTGAAACTCTGTGACTCTGGTGTGATAAGGTTGGGTCATATGCCAAGTATTAATATCTTTTTTTAGAATTATTTCCCTTTTTTCTTTTCTGCGGATTTTAATAAAATCAACTTCATCTGGGATCAATTCTGAAATAGATATAGTTGTATTAACTTTATCAGTCGGCCAAAATTGAATGAATAAGAAAAGACCTACGAGGCAGAATAAAAGGAAAACGTTTAATAACAACCGAGCCTTCAAGCTTGTCTTCTCCGCCACCAAATAATACCTCCCGTTAGTACAAAAATAACAGGAAGACAAAAGAAGAAATTAGCAAGTATAAATACTCCGAGATTAATTTCTAATGTCTGGTCAATTTTAGACCGAGGTTGGATGGTTATTAGGCTTTCATCTCCCGTTAACCAGTTCACCGCGTTAACTCCAAAATCTAGGTTTCCTAGTAGACCAATATGTTGGTTAGAGAGGGAGTTACCAGTGCCTACTGCTATGATTCTTTGTGTCTTTTTTTCCATGGGCCTTTCAAAAGCCCCTGCCACGACTATCGGGCCAGGCAGATCGACTTTCGGATCAAAAGAGGGATTACTAAAATCATTAACCTCAAGCCACCCCTGATCTGCCACCTCTACCAAAGGGGTAAAAGTAAATTCAGAGGAGGTTTTCTGATGTTGTATTGATTGTGCATATGGAAAGACACTTGTCATACTTGACCCTTTAGTGGCTGGATGCTCTAGATACCGAGATGCTAAAGAAAACGCTGGCGAAAGATTGAGGCTTCCCGCTCTCGGGTCAAATGTAATTCCATTTGCTAATTTCAAACCTATATATTCAGCCAAAACATTCATTCCCCTCAGTTCATTATTTTCTAGTAGCCACAGAAGGTTTCCCCCCGCTTCAAGGAATCTCTTTATTCTGTTTGTTTCACCAGGTAGTAAGTCAGACTTTGGGCTAGCTATAATCAACAATGATGCACTTTGGTCAATATTAAGTTCTTGAGTCAAGTTTACACCAGCGACCTTAAAGCCTGTCTTACTTAATTGTTGGCCAAAAATACTAATATCCCGAGGAGAGTTTCCATCTAAAGCTCGCTCTTTGTGGCCTTGCAGGACAAAAATAGTTTTATCTGACGCTCGAGAGAGACGAACGAACAAATTAGTTAATTCTTGTTCAGTAAGAGTACTGAGATTTTCCTTTCGCCCTTGATATTCAACTACCAGTTCGCCATCAAAACGAATTCCAGCATCTTCCGCTTTCTTGGGATTTTCCCTCGGATCAATGTAGATAATATTTATATCAGGCTTAGCACGTCGATATGGCTCTAGAAAGCCATGAATGACTGGTCGAAGAGATCCTTCCACGTCATTCTTTGATACAAAGGCTGTGATCGTTATAGGTTGCTCGATACGTGAAATAAAATCCAAAGACGTTTCTGAAAGAGAGTGTCTTTTGTTGCTTGTTACATCCCATTGCAAATCAATTTTATTACAGAGATAGCTTAGAGAAACCGCCACACCAAGAAGGAGAATCACAAAAATACCATTTTGTATTCGAAATTGATTTTTTAATTTCTTATCAATTTTCATGATTGCAATCTATCCGCATCAAGACGTCTGATAGATAAGACGATGAAGACCATAATAATTATCAAAAAGTAGGCTATATGTTTTAATGCAATGGTGCCTTCTAAAAAAGGCTCCCAATGAGAGAATATTGATATTTGATTAAGAATGCTTTCGGGGTCAGGGGCTGTCAAATTAATAATCCAAAGTCCTAGTGCAATAGCCAGGCTCAATATCGCTGCTACAACTGGGTGATTAGTTAAGCAAGACACAAAAAGACCTATTGATGAAAAGGTGGCACCAAGTAAACTTATTCCCAAAACACATGAAAATATTAGGCCGAGGTCCAAAGATCCACCAGGCAAAACTGACAGCGACATTAAGAAAGTTATAAAAAATATTATTTCAAGGAAAAATACTGTAGCTAGAAATTTGCCCAGAATTATCTGTGTCATCGACAAAGGGGCTGATATCAAAAAGATTATGGTCTGGTTTCTTCTCTCCTCAGCAATTAGCCTCATGGTTAGCAAGGGCACCGAGAAAAGTATAACTATAGCCGCAACACTAAACACGGGTGTTACAGCCACTTCCGTAAGGCCGGGGCCGTCAGGGATGCTGGCAAGTTGGGCTTGCATCATTGAGAAGTTTTCTAGTTGGCTCATAAAAATAAAAGAAAAAATTCCCTGAAGAAATGCCATGAGGACCCACGCAAGGGGCGACGCAAACATTGATTTAAGTTCTTTGCTGATAATGGCGGTGATCAATTTCAGTCTTCCTCACAGATTGATATGGGCCGGTTAATCATATTATTTAGCATTTTTTGTTAGACTAACAAAAACTTCTTCAAGACTGGCTTGGACTTGGTTGAGCTTTACGATTCCCCAGTCGTTTTGGACTGCTAACTTAACTATTGTATCAGTGGGGTCGCCGGCATGACTTGAAATCCGGAAAGAGCTATTACCATTTTGGTCAACCATTACCTTGTTTAGTTTCTCTGTTATATCATCATTTGTTGGAGGGTTACGAAATTCCACTTCAATGACGCATTCACCTTTGTTGTTTTGCATGCTCTTAATGGTGTCACTAAAGGCAACCTTGCCATGGTCAAGAATATGAACCCTATCACATACCGCTTCAACCTCCGGTAGGATGTGGGTAGATAAAATAATACTATGCTTGTCCCCCAGAGATCGGATTAGTGACCTTATTTCTCTTATCTGGTTTGGATCAAGCCCCACGGTAGGTTCATCTAAAATTATAACATCAGGCTCGTGAATAATGGCTTGGGCAATGCCTACTCTTTGTCGATAACCTTTCGATAGGGCACTGATTAGACGCTTTCCCATGTCTTCCAGGCCGCATTTCTCTTTAGCCGTTTGTACCGCATTTTTAATATTTTTTCGTTTGATTTTCCGCAAACGACTTGCGAGGGTTAGGTATTCATCTACTCTCAATTCTCTGTACAGTGGGGGAATCTCAGGAAGATAACCTATGCGGTTTTTGGCAGTAGTAGGATTTTCTATCATGTCGATACCACAAATATTTATAGCCCCCATGGAAGGGGCAAGGTTTCCAGTAATCATTTGCATCGTTGTTGTTTTGCCAGCACCATTCGGCCCTAGCAAACCTACGACTTCTCCTCGCTGGAGCTCAATGGAGACTCCTGAAACTGCTAGATTAGTACCATAAAATCGAGAGAGTCCTTGTGCGGAGAGGGTGATGTCTGATCGCTGAGGTTGATTTGTTTCCATCTAAGTTAATCTACGGCTTTTCTTGAACTCTGTTTCTTTTTTCTGAAAAATACTAAATTGTTGAGACGAATGTCATTTGGACCTAAACTGGGTGGTGTCGGCATAAAAGTTATTTTTTTTAAAAGTTAGGATTTTTGTATATTGTGTCTTTAAAGCTTCTACCTATCAAGATCTTTTTTGTATGTTTTGTTATGTTTTTGCAAGTCTGCTTTGCTGGGGCTGATACATTGTATCTGGTGGACTCCTCCAAAAGTGCTGAGGATCGGGTGATTAAGGAGGTAAGAAAAGGATTGGATATGGATTCGTTGAGTGAGACTGACTTAGGTAACCTCAGTGATCAGACATATCTAACTTACCTTTATGTCCTGGGCGAATTGTACGGGCAAAGATATGATTTTATTTCCGGAGCAAAATTGATTTTTAAAGTAGCAGAGGCTACCAGAGATATCAGATTGCTTCGGCGTTCCCTGCAGTTTTCCTTGAAAGCCCAGGAATTAGAACTGTCAATTTCATCCAGTAATCTGATATTAGACTCTATTGAAAATGACAGATTAGCTGTTGGCTTGATCTTTGCCGCACTTGTAGGCGAGGAAAATCTCGAACTGGTTTTGCCTATCATGGCAGAGGTATTGCGGCGAATACCCGAGGAGTTGGTGGGGGCAGTTTTTGCACAGCTAACAGATTTAGTTAGCAAGAACAGCAATCGAGATCAGGCACTCTCCATTATAAGTGACACTCTATCAGGGTTTGATCAGTTTTCGGAAAAACACTTCTTTTTAGCAAAAGTGGCAGAGTGGGCATCAGATTTTTCAGTGGCTACCATTAGTGTTGATAAAGCTTTGGCTATCAAACCTGATATGGCCCGTGCTGTAGTTTTAAAGGCTAACATCATATCAAAGGATGACAGGAAGGCGGCCTTAGACATACTTGAGGAGTTTGTCGGCATTTACCCCAATAAGGATTTTGCACGTTTGGCCCTGGCACGACTGCTATTCATGAATACAGAGCTTGAGAAATCACGGGAACAATTCTATGAACTCAGTAAAAATAATTCTCAAAATTCATACTATGCCTATTCGATCGGCATCATATCCTCGGAAATAGAGGATTGGAGGGTTGCTGACAGGTATCTTAAGTTGGCCTTGAGGCTGGGGTATCCGCAGAAGGAAAATATCCAGTTTAGACTTGGTGTTGTCAACGAAAAGCTTGGTGAATTTAACGAGGCTGGCCAATGGTATATGTCTGTAGACCAAGGGGAAAATTTTATTCTAGCTAGAGCATATTATGCTGGAATTCTGATTAAGCAAGATAAGTTTCAGGAGGCAAAGGACTTGCTTGGTTCTACGATCCCAAAGGATGATAGTCAAGCGATTCAATTGGCCCAAGCCAAAGCCTACCTGCATCGGCAAATGGGTGAATATCAAGAGGCCTTCAAGATTTTGAGGGTAGCCCTCGATAGCTCACCTGATCATGAGGAGTTGCTTTATGAGATTGCTATCGCGTCTGAGAAAATCGATCGGATCGATTTGGTTGAGGGTTATCTTGTACATTTAATAAAACTTAATCCTGATCATGCCCAAGCCTATAATGCCTTAGGATATACCCTTGCTGAGAGGACCCACAGGTATCAAGAGGCCTTTGATTATATCCAGAGGGCACTGAAACTGGAGCCAAATGATCCATATATTTTGGATAGTATGGGATGGGTTTGTTTTAAAATGAGAGATATTCCATGCGGGGAGAAGTATCTTAGAGCTGCATATCAAGTTAGGCCAGATCCAGAGATAGCGGCACACTTAGGTGAATTGTTTTGGTATGAGGGACGAAAAAAAGAGGCTGAAGAGATTTGGAGAGAGTCTCTCAGAAAAAACCCAGATAGTGACCCTCTCAAGTTAGTTATTGAAAAGTACCTTGACTAATAAAGCTTATCTTATATTTTTGATGGGGCTGCTAGCTGCCCTAGCCGGGTGCTCGTTTTTTAGTTCCCCAATGCTCACCATGAGGGGTGACCTCTACTACGAAGCAGTTGGCAGGTTTTCAGCCCGATTGGAAGATAAAAAAGTATATACCACTAGGTTTCGGTGGAGACGAAACTCAATCAAGGATGATATCTATATCTTTACAGTTTTGGGTAACAGCTTGGCACAGATAAGTATGGACAATGGAAAGACAACGGTTAAAACCAGCCAAGGTAATATTTATCAGGGAGACACTCCCGAAAAAGTAATTAGAGAGGTATTAGGGTGGTCATTGCCGGTTAAAGGACTACAATTCTGGCTTCTTGGGAAGAGTGACCCTCGTTCTCATGTACTGGAGGAGACCCGTGATAATTTGAATCGGATAATTGGCTTCTCGCAACAGGGTTGGTTAATTAATTATTCCGCTTTTGCAGAAAAACAACCGTTACCAAAAAAAATAATGTTAAATTATGATGAACTAAAGTTACGAATTATTGTGGACAGATGGATAATTGGTGATCTTGATTATGTCATGTCAAAATAATGTGTTTTTGGCACCCGCAAAAATCAATCTATTTTTGCATGTAATCGGTCGAAGAGATGATGGATATCACTTAATACAAACTGTGTTTTGTTTGATAGGGCTTTACGATAGGTTAAGCTTCTCTATTCGATCGGATGGCCTGATAAAAAGGGGAGCAAATCCCCCATTCATTGATCCAAAGCACGATCTTTGTATAAAAGCGGCAAAGATTTTGCAAAAGGAAAGTGGTTGTAAGTCTGGAGTCGATATTGAATTGATGAAAGTTATTCCAATCGGCGGTGGGCTTGGAGGGGGTAGTTCAGATGCTGCCACCACGCTGATGGCCTTAAATAAGCTTTGGAGGTTAGATTTTCCGCGAAGTCGCTTGTTAAATCTCGCTCTTCAAGTTGGTGCAGACGTACCTTTTTTTATTTTTGGTAGGTCGGCATTTGCTGAGGGTATTGGTGAGCTATTAGCCGACATATCTTTGGATCCAAAATACTATTTGTTAATACTCCCCCAGCAATCCGTTTCAACGGCAGAAGTATTTAAATCGGTTGAATTGACACCTAACCGCAAAGCTATCACAATACAACGCTTTTTAGGGGGAGAGGCTACAGAAAATGATCTTGAGGAGATTGTTTGTGCGAGGTATCCTGAAGTAAGGCGAGGTTTACAGTGGTTAAGGAATTTTGGAGAGGCAAGGATGACTGGTGCCGGAGGGGTAGTGTTTTGTGAGTTTGACTCTGAGCAAGAAGCACAAAATGTGTTAGTTAGGATGCCAGAAAATATGGAGGGCATTGTCGCGAAGAGCCTTTGTGTTCATCCTATGTTGCAACAGTGATCATGTTTAGAAAAAAATGGGGAGTCGCCAAGCTGGTTAAGGCAACGGATTTTGATTCCGTCATGCGTAGGTTCGAATCCTACCTCCCCAGCCAGTATTTTTGGTCCGGTGAGGTTCCTCGGTGATTCTGAAACTGGATAAGTATTTGGTAGGGGAAACTTAATGACTTTTGAAAACTTAATGGTTTTTACCGGGAATGCTAATCCTTCGCTAGCCACCGAGGTAGTAAGAGACCTGCACATCCCCCTTGGAAGGGCGAGGGTCGGGCGATTTAGCGATGGAGAAGTTATGATTGAGTTGTTGGAAAATGTTAGAGGTCAAGATGCATTTATCCTTCAATCGACATGTATGCCAACTACTGAAAACCTAATGGAGGTTGTATTGATGGCTGATGCTCTAAAGAGAGCCTCGGCTGGTCGGGTTACCGCCGCAATGCCGTATTTTGGGTATGCTAGGCAGGATAGGAGGCCACAATCTGCGAGGGTTGCTATTAGTGCTAAGGTTGTTGCCAATATGTTGCAAACGGTGGGAGTAGATAGATTATTAACAGTTGACTTACATACCGAGCAAATTCAAGGGTTTTTTGATATCCCGGTTGATAACGTTTACTCTACCTCCATTTTGCTAGGAGATATATGGAAAAACAATGAGGATAACCTTGTTGTAGTTTCACCTGATGTAGGGGGAGTTGTTAGAGCCAGAGCCCTAGCCAAGCGTTTGGAGTGTGACCTGGCAATTATTGATAAAAGAAGGCCAAAACCAAACGTTGCTACTGTAATGAACATAATAGGGGCAGTAAGTGAGAGAACATGTATAATTATGGATGACATTGTTGATACTGCTAATACGCTTTGCCAAGCGGCTAAAGCATTAAAAGATAGCGGAGCAGAGAAGGTAAAAGCATATTGCACCCATCCGGTTTTATCAGGGGATGCGGTTGCTAGAATAAACGAGTCATTTTTAGACGAGATGGTTGTTACCAACACTATTCCACTGCGAGATGACGCAGCAAATAGTACAAAGATTCGTCAGCTCTCGATTGCAAGTCTATTGGCTGAGACAATGCGCAGGATTAGTAACGAGAGTTCGGTAAGTTCTCTGTTTATGGATTAGTTTTTTTGTGCTTATCAATTGGTCGCGGTTGTTAGGCTTATTTGGAGATGAAAAATGGCAAATATACAAATAAATGCAAAATCTAGAGAAGTCCTAGGGAGGGGTGCGAGCCGCCGCCTTAGGAATTTAGGGTTAGTCCCAGGTATTTTGTATGGTGGGGCAGACCCCGAAAAAGTTATAGAACTTGATCACAAAACACTTTTGATGGAGCTTGGCAAAGAAGCGTTCCAGTCATCGATTATAACTTTGGAAGTAGATGGCAATAAGGAAGAAGTCTTGTTGAGAGATTATCAAATGCATCCATGGAAGAAGCAGGTCTTACATATTGATTTTCAAAGAGTATCTGCTGATCAGGTAATTAATATGAACGTACCTCTGCACTTTATCAATGAGGATATTGCACCGGGGGTGAAAATAGGTGGTGGAATTGTTAATAGGGTTTTGACTGAATTGGCTATCCAGTGCTTGCCCAGTAAATTACCTGAATATCTAGAAGTGGATGTTGGTAAGCTGGAAGTGGGTGACACTATGCATTTATCTGAGCTTGTTCTCCCCGATGGGGTCGAGTCAGTCCTTGCTCAGAGGGGAGAAGACCTTGCATTGGCTACAGTTCAGGTTCCAAGAGCTGTTGTTGAGGAAGAAACGGTTGCTGATGTATCGGAGGAAGGTGTGACAGAAGGGGGATCTGGTGCAGACGGGGAGTCTAGCGAAGAGAAACCCAAGGAAGGGGATGCTGATAAAACTTAATTTGAGTAATTGATAGGCATCTAAATACTATTATTATTTTGTTTCGAACCAAGAGGGAAAGATTGAATGAGGTTGATGGTTGGCTTAGGAAACCCTGATGACATTTATAAGTTTAGTCGACATAATCTAGGGTTTCATTGGGTTGACAGGGTGGCCGAGACACATAGCCTTTCCCTTAACTATAACAAAAAGTTTTTTGGCGATATTGGTAAATTAAATTTGGTTGACAGTGAGATTTGGTTATTAAAACCTGGGACCTACATGAACAGAAGTGGTGAATCAGTGGTGGCAATGGCCAAGTTCTTTGGAATTGGGATTGATCAAATTTTGATTATCCATGATGAGTTAGACCTCCAGCCTGGGTTGGTAAAATTAAAAAAGGGAGGTGGTTCAGCAGGACATAATGGGGTAAAAAATATCATCCACCATTGTGGGGATAGTGATTTTTGGCGGCTCCGTCTTGGTATTGGTAGACCAAAAGATGGCAGAGAGGTGTCTAATTACGTGCTTAAGCAACCGGTGCCTGATCAACGCTTACTCATCCAAAAAGCTATCGAAAAAAGTGTGAAGACCTTTCCAAATCTGGTTTCTGGTGATGTTGAACAAGCCAGAGCGGAGTTACATTAAGCTGTGTCATTAAAATGTGGCATTGTGGGGCTACCAAATGTTGGAAAATCCACCCTGTTTAATGCCCTAACTCGAGCAGAAATCGCAGCTGAAAATTATCCATTCTGCACTATCGACCCCAATGTAGGGATAGTGACTGTTCCTGACAAAAGGATTGGGAGGCTAGTAAGTATCGTATCTCCGCAGAATATTGTCCCAGCAACGGTGGAGTTTGTAGATATCGCGGGACTAGTAGAGGGTGCCTCAAAGGGGGAGGGACTGGGAAATAAGTTTTTGGCAAATATCAGAGAGACTGATGCGATTGCCCACGTTGTTCGATGTTTTGAAAATGATGAGGTAGTGCATGTTGACGGGGTAATTGATCCTATCTCAGACATAGAAGTTATTGATATGGAAATGACCCTAGCGGACTTAGTCTCCGTCGAGAAGCAAATTTTTCGGGTCTCGAAGCTTCTCAAATCAGGACGCAGTGAAGATTTATTATTCTTGTTTGAGGTTTTGCAAAAAGTTGAGGGTTGCCTGAAACAGGGAATGGCTGTTAGAGATATGGATGTCTCTACAGAAGAACTAGAGGTTATTAAACCTTTATTTTTGCTAACAATAAAACCGATTATGTATGTGGCGAATGTTGACGAAGAAGGTCTTAGGGGTAACTCTATGCTCAAAAAGGTGGTTTCACGGGCTGAGAAGAGCAAAATTCCAGTTGTAGTAGTTTGTGCTTCTGTGGAGGCGGAAATCTCAGCTTTGGAAGTGGACGAGCAAACGGCGTTTTTGAAAGATTTTGGTCTCTCAGAACCAGGCTTGGATAGATTAATTCAAGCCGGGTACCACCTTTTGGGCCTGCAAACTTTTTTTACTGCAGGGGAGAAAGAAGTGAGGGCTTGGACAATAGAGAGAGGCAGAACGGCTCCCCAGGCGGCAGGAGTGATTCACTCTGACTTCGAGAAGGGTTTTATTAGAGCAGAGGTTATTTCTTTTGCTGACTATATTGACTTTAAAGGAGAACAGGGTGCACGGGAGGCTGGTAAGATGCGTCTGGAGGGTAAAAATTATAGCGTGGTCGATGGCGACGTTATCCACTTTAGATATAATGTTTGAGTTTTAGTGCTAGATCACGATAGTTTGCTATTGGTTAGAAAGTTCCTGGTGGTTGACTTATTATGTAGAGATACCCAATTTTTATAGAGTAGATAAGATGGCAGGACATAGTAAGTGGGCAAACATTAAACATCGTAAGGCAGCGGCTGACGCCAAGCGAGGGAAGATTTTTACCCGACTCATTAAAGAGTTAACGGTGGCTGCTCGACTGGGAGGGTCTGACCGAACAGCTAATCCCCGATTAAGGTTAGCAGTAGATAAAGCTTTCGATAATAACATGCCGAAGGATACTGTTGAGAGGGCTATCAAGCGCGGAAGTGGTGAGCTTGATGGGGCTGTGTACGAAGAAATTCGCTATGAGGGATATGGGGTGGCGGGCATAGCTATCATGGTTGATTGCTTGACCGACAATCGAGCCCGAACTGTAGCGGACGTTAGACATGCTTTTTCTAAATATGGAGGCAATCTTGGAACTGATGGGTCTGTAGCCTTTTTATTCCAGCACTGCGGCCAATTATTATTAGCGCCGGGGACTGATGAGGATCAAATTATTGAGTTGGCAGCTGAACTGGGTGCTGACGACGTAAATATTCTGGATGATGGGGCTATTGAGGTGTTGACTGAGCCTTATGATTTTGAGGTAGTTAAGCAAGGTTTGATTAAAAGTGGAGTAGAAATTGGGTATGGTGATGTTATATATAAGCCAAAAACAGATGCGGTGGTTGAAGGTGATGATATCGAAAGAATACAAAAACTTATAAATGCTTTGGAGGTCCTGGATGATGTCCAAGCCGTCTTTACTACCGCGTTGATTGATCAAGAAGGATAATAATGAAAGTTTGGTTTAATACTATTTTCCTAGTTTCTGAGGTTGGGTGAGGTTTGCGGATACTAGGAATTGATCCAGGTTTACGTGTAACCGGATTTGGGGTCATTGAGTCTCGCCGGCAGGAGATCAAATATATCCAGAGTGGCTGTGTTAGGTCTGGTAATGGGGATTTGAGTCATAGATTGGGAGTAATATTTGGAGAGCTATCTAATGTAGTTTCTCAACATGAGCTTCAGCACGTAGCTATAGAAAAAGTATTCGTGAATAAAAATCCTCAATCTACATTGTTGCTTGGTCAAGCAAGAGGGGCCGCAATTTGTGCGGTTGTTGCTGGTGACCTCCCATTAGCAGAATACACAGCACTACAAATAAAGAAAAGCGTAGTTGGGTACGGCCATGCACAAAAACAACAGGTACAGGAAATGGTTAGACGTTTACTTAATCTAACTCAGACCCCAACCCCTGATGCTGCCGATGCCCTCGCCTGTGCAATCTGCCATGCTTCATTCCTCAGAGCGTCTGGACGAAAGGGTAATATAACTAACAAACCACAATTTTAGGAGAAGATTGATTTGATTGGTCGATTAAAGGGAATTTTGGAAAATAAAAAGCCACCCACAGTAGCTATCAACGTGGGGGGAGTTACATATGAACTCGATGTTTCGATGAATACAATCTTCCAACTTCCAGATATAGGGGCAGAAGTTGTCCTTCATACCCACCTTTTGATTAGGGAGGATGCACATCTACTTTATGGGTTTTACTCTGATTTGGAAAAGGAAATGTTTAGAGTGCTGCTAAAGGTTAATGGTGTTGGGGCTAGAACTGCTATGGCGGTTTTAGGTGGGATGACCGCCGAGGAATTAGGAATAGTAGTTTCTAAGCGTGATACGGATAGGCTCACTATGGTCCCGGGTATAGGGAAAAAAACGGCTGAAAGAATGGTATTAGAGCTAAAGGATCGAGTTTTACCAATCCAGACCAGGACAAGTTTTGAGGGTGATGCAAGCACTAGAGATGATGTTGTGGCGGCATTGTTATCTTTGGGTTACGGTGAAAAAGAAGTGGTGAAAGTTCTAAATCAAATAGATTTAAATCGATCCTTACCCCTTGTTATTAAAGAAGCATTAAAGTTTTTTACGGCACCTCGTTAGTTTTATGTATAAAAAAAATCTTATCGAAACGGATTTGGTTTCTAAATTGAAAGCGTAATCGATCGTTCTCTGGCATTCCTAGGCTATAATGGTTGACGGAGGTTTTATGACTCAAAGATCACACTCAACTACCTCTTTTTTTAATGTTACCATTCCCAGGATGGAGTTATAACTCACCATGAATAATCAAAATTTGATCAACCATAATTCCAATTTTTCTTCTAAGTTTATATTGATAACTTTTGTGGTTTTGACGTGGTTTTCCATTGAATGTAAGCAGGCCGAATCCTCGGATTTCGTGCAGAAGATTATCGGGCAACATGATTTGTCAACAGCTGTGGCAATGGGTAAGTATTATTTAAAGGGTGAGGCATTATTAGCTATTCGTCAACATCTCAGTAACTTAGGGAAAGAAAATCAATTTGACAATAACTGGACAGAAAATAATCATGTTTGGCAACAGGCAGAAATAAAGCTATTACGGGATATTTATGGTCCAATAGAGGAGGAATTTGGTAGTCTGAGGTGGCTGTATCCTAGGTGGCAGCGTCTTCTGCTAACGGATTATAAGACTTCCGAGTTGGCAGAGCTTAGTCGGCATCTGAGTACTGAAGTAGGCAAAAAACAGGCAGAGATTATTGATCATTATGTTTCCTTGTACGTGATGAGAACTTTGACGTTTTCAGGAAAACTTAGGGATATTTCTGGTGCCGAAGATGAAAAAAGCGTGATGCAAACACTGTATGTTAAACAAGACAGTGAAGTTTTTTTCTCTGTTAGGGATTCTGATAATGCCGAGGGACAGGCATTTGCGTTATCCTCGTTGGGTAAAAAGTATTTTGCTGATAATGTTATTAAATTGGTAGGGGAATTCAATCAATACATGTATGAGCTGGCTGGGTTAATCCCTGTTCGTATTAATGAAGGGAGACAAGACATTGATTTAATTCGGGACCAGTTTAAGTAAAGTGAGCTCTAGATATGGTAAATTTTAAAATCAAAATACGCCAAAATGCTTGAAATTGATCGAGTAATAGACGGTGCTACAGCAACTCCTAAAGAGGAGGTATTTGAGCGTTCCTTGCGGCCTCGGGATCTAAAAGAATATGTTGGCCAGAAAAAAATCCGTGAACAGCTATCAATCTTTATTGAGGCAGCTAATGCCAGAAAAGAGGCTTTAGATCATGTCCTGCTATTTGGACCACCTGGTTTGGGAAAAACAACTTTGGCTCATATCATTGCCAAAGAAATCGGCGTTAACCTTCGTCAGACCTCGGGGCCCGTCCTTGAAAAACCTGGAGATTTGGCGGCTTTACTAACTAACCTTGAACCTAATGATGTGTTGTTTATAGATGAGATACATAGGTTATCTTCTGTTGTTGAAGAGATCCTCTATCCAGCGTTAGAAGATTATCAGATCGATATTATCATTGGAGAGGGAGCGGTCGCCCGCTCGGTTAAAATAGATTTACAGCCTTTTACGCTCGTCGGGGCCACCACCCGGGCTGGTATGCTTACTAACCCTTTAAGAGACCGCTTTGGAATAGTTTCCAGATTAGAGTTTTATTCAGTGTCTGAGTTGAAAAACATAATTATAAGGTCTTCAGGACTAATGGGAGTCGCTATATCAGAAGATGGAGCAGTGGAAATCGCTGGTCGGTCTAGGGGAACACCGCGAATTGCTAATCGGTTACTGCGCAGGGTCCGAGACTTTGCACAGGTCAAAGGTAGTGGAAATATTGACAAAACAACTTCGGATGACGCACTTTCAATGTTAGAGGTGGACGCTATTGGCTTGGACGTTATGGATAGAAAGCTATTATTGACAATCCTTCAAAAGTTTAAAGGAGGGCCCGTTGGTTTGGACACGTTGGCGGCAGCTATAGGTGAAACACGGGAAACTATTGAAGATGTGCTAGAGCCTTATTTAATCCAACAAGGTTATTTGCAGAGAACGTCTCGTGGAAGAACAGTTACTGATGCTGTTTACCGTCATTTTGACATTGAACAATTGAAAGGCGAATCAAGTGGTGACCTTTGGCAAAAGTAGAAAAGAGTGGTTTTAGGCGAATTACCCATTCGAGTTTATTTCCAGGACACTGACTCTGGGGGAATCGTTTTCCATGCGGCTTATCTGGACTTCTTCGAGCGGGGCAGAACCGAATGGCTGAGGAGTTTGGGGATTACACAAGGAGAGTTGTACAATGAACTTGGCCTACTGTTTGTTGTGCGAAAGATTGATTTAAGGTATCTAAAGCCAGCCTTTTTGGATGAGTTATTATTGGTCAAAACAGGAATATCAAAAATAGGAAAAGCACAAATAACTATATGCCAAAAAGTCTTTCGGGATAGAGGTCTTTTAATGAAAGGGACAGTAAATTTGGGGTTTATATCTGCAGACGATTTGCGACCAAAAGTCATTCCTGATTGGATCAGAGATAAGCTAATTCTTTCATCTACGTCTAGTTTAGGGGATATAAAGGATACTTAGTTTATGGCCGTAACACACGATTTATCGCTTTATTCGTTACTTGCTAATGCCAGTGTGCTGGTGCAATGTGTCATGGGGTTATTGCTTGCAATGTCGTTAGCATCCTGGTGGTTTATATTTCGGAAAATGTTTTCACTCCGTCTTTTTAAGAAAAAGACAGTTGAATTTGAGGCATTTTTAAATAATTCGGACGGGGCCAAAATCATACAACGTTTAAACCGTGATAATTTGGATGCTGGTAGTGTTGAAAATATAGTGCGTTCAGGATTTCAAGAGTGGAGAAGTCAGAAAACAAAAACTGATGGGCCTGAGATTTTAGAGGGCATTCAAAGAACTATGAGATCTCAATATCAAATGGATATGGATGATTTAGAGGTACATTTGTCGTTCCTTGCAACGGTTGGATCAGTCAGCCCCTACATAGGACTTTTTGGGACTGTGTGGGGAATTATGAACTCCTTTAGGGGCTTGGCGACAGCTGGTCAAGCTACTCTCACACAGGTTGCACCTGGGATAGCTGAGGCATTGGTGGCCACGGCGATGGGCCTTCTAGCGGCAATTCCGGCTGTAATGGCCTTTAATTTTTTTACTAGAGAAATAGAAAAATTATCAGTGCGATGCGAACGATCTATCGATCAATTTACGAATATTTTACAAAGGACTCTGATTTACTAGGATTCTATGGGATTTGCAAATAACAGGCGCCATGGTAGGCGATTAATGAACCAGATTAATGTAGTGCCTTATATTGATGTAATGCTTGTTCTTTTAGTTATATTTATGGTCACCGCCCCCCTTATGAATCCAGGGGTTATTGAACTTCCTCCCATAAGTAAAAGTAGTCTTCCCCCTTTGAGACCTCTTGAGGTGACTATAAGAAAAAATATGAAGGTGTCGTTTGTTGATAGAAATGTGTCGAGGGCTGAAAGGCCAATTGAAATGGACGAACTACTTTCAATAATTAAGACTAAACAACTTAATAACCCCACACAGGCAGTGGTTATATCTGCTGACAAGAGTGTAAGCTATGGTAAGGTTTTGGAAATAATGGATATCTTGCAGCAAAATCAAGTGCAGCGCATTGGGCTGTTGGCTGTCCCAAAACAATAATGGTTCGAGGCGACGATCGGAGCTTATATTCCGCAGTTTTGGCCGTATTAATTCACGTAATCTTTTTTGGTTTTCTATTCTTTGGTCTTAAGTCTCAGACTAACCCTACAGGCCCCATATTTGTGCAGCTTTGGCAGGAACTACCAAAACTTGAGACTAGTTTGGCTAATGAATCCAAGCCCGAGCCTAAACCAGAACCCAAGCCAGAACCCAAGCCAGAACCCAAGCCAGAACCCAAACCAGAACCCAAGCCAGAACCCAAACCAGAACCTAAGCCAGAACCCAAACCCAAACCTCAACCTAAGGCACCCGCACCTAGCAATCCCCGTCCTCAAAATGCAGCTATTATTGAATTAAAAGAAAAAAGGAGGAAGCTAGAAGAGGAGCGGAAAAGGCTTGAGGACGAAAAAAAACGTAAGCAAGAACAATTTAGGCAGAAACTGCTGGAGCAACAGGAGTTGTCACGCAAAGAAGAGGAGGAACGAATAAAGTCTGAGAAACGCCGTCGTAATAAAGAATTGGAGGCGGTTAGGAGAAGCAGGGAATTGGCGGCTGATCTTGCACGGGATGAGGCGTCACAAAAGCGTGTTAGAGATGAAAGAAGGCAGGATGATCTGACTGAAGTTGAAAAATACAAGGCCCTCATTGCAGAGAAAGTCAAAGAAAATTTAGTGCTTCCGCAGTCTCTGGAGGGGAATCCTGAAGTTATTTACAGTATTATGCTTACATTCGATGGGAGACTAGTTTCTCCTCCCCAATTAATCTCTACCAGCGGGTCAATTTTTTACGATGATGCAGTTGACAAAGCTATCAGGAAATCTGATCCTTTACCCGTACCCAAAAAAAGGGAATTGTATATGGAGTATTTTCAGGTATTCAAGCTTCGATTTAGACCTCAAGAATGATAAAAGATGAATTATTTTTCCGTATTGAAACTACCTTTACTGGCAATTGGGCTCTTGTTTTCGCCTCTGGTACTGTCACAATTAACTATTGACGTTATCGGTGGTGGGCAGGATCAGATTCCAATTACAATCCTACCATTTGGTGGAGAAAAGTCCGAGGGAGCCGTCAGTAGGATTATATCAGCTGATCTCGAGCGTAGCGGACTGTTTAATGTAAAGCAAGTGCCGTTTCTAGAGTCAGTTCCCACAGACTTTTCCGAGGTAAATTTTGAGTATTGGAGGGGAGAGCGTGCTGAGAATTTAGTAATTGGCAAGTTGCAAAAGAAAAGTAATGATAAGATTTATGTCAGATTTAGGTTGGTTGACCTTTTGAAAAAGACCCAGGCACTTGGGGCATCTTTTGAATTTAAATCGAAGGCAATAAGAAGGGCAGCACACAGAATTTCGGATTTGATTTATGAAAAACTAACAGGAGACTTAGGGGTTTTCTCTACCAAGATCTGCTATGTTGTTAAAAAAGATAAGGTTTTTGAGATTCAAGTGGCAGATGCTGACGGCGAAAACCATCAGGTAGTACATAGATACAATGAACCCGTCATTTCGCCAAGGTGGTCTCCAGATGGGAAAAAGATCGCGTATGTCTCATTTGAGAAGCAAAAGCCTATTGTTTATATACTAAATATATATACGGGAAAGAGGCAAATGTTGGCTAGTTTTGAGGGGTCGAATTCGGCTCCAGCGTGGGCTCCAGATGGCAAAAGCTTGGCGATTACTCTCACAAAAGACGGTTTTTCCCAGATTTACAGCATTAAGGCAAATGGCAGAGGCCTCCGACAGCTAACACGTACTCAATCAATTGATACCGAACCCAATTTTTCTCCGAATGGAAAACATATTTTGTTTACGTCTGATAGAGCGGGTGGGCCGCAGATATACCAAATGCGTGCTGATGGTAGGGGTAAGGCAAAACGGCTTACGTTTGAAGGTCGTTACAATGTTAGTGCCAAATATAGCCCTGATGGTAAGTCATTTGTTTTTATCCATAGAAATAATGGTCGTTTTAACGTCGCAATCCAGGATATCAAGTCGGGAATAGTCCAAATTTTGACCAATGGTAGCCTTGATCACTCTCCTACTTTTGCACCAAACGGCAAGATAGTCCTCTATGCAACAGAAATAGGTAAGGCTAGGCGTGGTATATTGGCGTCTGTTTCAAGTGATGGACGAATAAAAAGAAGATATTCCATTAGGGCAGGGGATGTTAGGGAGCCAGCGTGGGGACCAATATTGACGAGATAGAATTAAGGGGAAGCAAGATGATAAAACTGGTAATTGCTCTGGGGCTGACTATTTTCTTTAGTGCGTGTGCTAGTCAATCGGAACGAGAGTCTGAGATTGAGCAGAGAAAAATCTTCGATCAGACAAAGGAAGAGAAAAGCCGTGAGCTTGATCAACAAGCAGCGAGAGAACAGGAAGAGCTCGCAAGGCAGCAGGCTGCAGTTGACGCACAATCAGAGAGACTTGACCAGGAAAGCGATTTGCATCAAAAAGCTGAGACAGAGCAGATGGACTCTCCTGAAATAGCAACTATCTCAGACAGCGACGTGGGAGACACGAAACTTGATGTGCAGGCCGAGGTCATAGACACGAACCAAAAAAATCTTTTGGCCCAAAGGATCATTCTTTTTGAATACGATAGGTATGATATTCCACAAGAGTTTATTCCTGTTGTAGAGGCTCATGCCGCCCATTTATTGAAAAACCCTGAAATACAAATTGTTGTACATGGGCACTGTGATATTCGAGGAAGTCGGGAGTATAATCTAGCACTTGGGCAGAGGCGAGCAGAAAGCGTAAGAAGAGCTATGCGTTTATTGGGCGTAGCTGACGATCAGATTCAAGTGGTTAGTTTTGGATCTGAAAAGCCTACAGCTCATGGTCAAGACGAAGAGAGTCATAGGCAAAATCGTAGAAGTGAAATAGTGTATGAAAGTACAAGCCTCCCATAGCTCCAAGAAAAAATTTGCAGAATAGGAGTTTGTTATCCAATTTCCTCGAAATATACCATCTGATGATTGTTAAATTACAGTTCTTCTCAGTTTTTTTTTCGATTATATGCAATTCCTATTCGTATGGTGGAGAGGAATTCGATGTCCATGAAAAAAAGTTAGGCCAGAGTGAATACATTTTTCTTGCACAGACGACTGAGGAAAAGAGCCCTGAGGGCATTGGTGATTTCGGACTTAGCGAATTAACACGGCTGGACAAACAAGTACGGGAATATTCTGCAAAACACGAGGATTTAGATAGTCGCCTCGAAAATCTTATGTTTAAGTTAAAAACTCTGCTTGAAGGGCAAAATAATGGTTTTGAACAACTCGCTCTAAAAATAAGCACTCTTGAGGATCGATTGAATCTATCAGTATCAGAAAGTAATAAAAGATACCGTAATCTTAAGAATAATTTGGAGGGGCGACTATCAATAATTGAAGATGCCCTAGTTCAGAAGCCTCAGGATAATACAGAATTGGTAATTGAGAGCATGTCAAAACGTATTGGCAGTTTAGAAGAACGAATAATTAAGCTATCTGAAGATTCTCAAACAATTTCATTACAACATTTGGAAGAGCGCGTGAAATTTATAGAAGATTCATTATTATCAAAAATAGACCAGTTATCGATGGTTGGTAAAGGGGATGAGAGGGGAAATAATGAAGAGACAACGACACAAGGTGACACTAGAAAACCGGATGATCAAAGTGATCCGGCCCTTGTAGCTTATAATGCTGCTTTTGCTCAATACAATAGAGAAGATTTTTCGGGTGCCATAGACATGTTTGAGGGCTTCATAAAAAAATACCCATCTCACAGGTACGTTCCTAACGCCCACTATTGGGTTGGCAATTCTTATTTTGCTCTAAAAGAGTATGAGAAGGCAATTAAGACGGAAACTATAATATTAACTACGTATCCAGAGAGTAGAAAAGTACCAGACGCTCTACTATTGATTGGGAGTTCTCACAAAAAGTTGGGAAACACAGAGGATGCTCGAGAACGATGGGCAACTCTGATTAACAGATTTCCAAACTCAGATAGTGCCCGAAAAGCTAACGAAAGATTGAGTGATCTTCCCTGATATCATTTGAAAGCGGCAGTTCATAGAAAATTGTGGATAGGTAGTTTTTGGTTTGACGTAACTAGGGAAGGGAGATACAATCCTGCGCTTGGCGGGCGGTTAGCTCAGTTGGTAGAGCAGCGGACTTTTAATCCGTTGGTCCAGGGTTCGAGCCCCTGACCGCCTACCATTTGTGGCTGCGAGGTTATAGATTAAGTTTAATTATTTGTTGAAGTTGGGTTTTGCCCGCGAGGTCGATGATACGCAGTGTCAACTCT
Organism: Hydrogenophilales bacterium; assembly: GCA_902627495.1. Taxonomy (GTDB): domain Bacteria; phylum Pseudomonadota; class Gammaproteobacteria; order Burkholderiales; family Eutrophovitaceae. Next base: position 201,795 of record CACOJS010000001.1, read on the forward strand.
TTAGACGTCCAGTTAATCATGGCAGTGCCAAAATTTATTTTGCCAAATATTGGGCCCAATCTTTTGGGGTCAGGTGGCTCTTTTCCTCTATAGGGGTTAGTGAGGCTTGAAGCAGTTATTTCATATAGCGTAGAATTTTTGGCAATTAGAGATTTATATATTGCTCCAAAGTGGCGGTCACCAGAAATCAAAACAATATTATGTAGATGCTCTTGACTTAATAATTTAAAGAGTTTGAGTTTCTCCTTTGGGAAATTACCCCACTTTTCCCAACTATGTTGATCTGGGATTACCTGGATCGACGACACTAAAAATCTAATATCGGCTTTTTCTTCTAGTTTTTGAGACAACCATTTCCACTGAGCATCTCCTAATATAGTTGCTGATTTATCGTTATTAGGGGCATAGGGTCCGCTTCGCCTTTGACGTGTAGTTCTATTTAATTTGAGGTCTGATCGAAAAGATCGAGTATCAAGTGCAATAACTTGAACTCTCCTACCCTTTGTTCCAAATATTCGAGAGTAATAAATTCCCTCTCTAAATCGGCGGCGATCTTTCTTGTCAATTTTCCAGAATTTGAGAAATAGATCTTTAGAAATCTTTTTGAATGGTAGATCAGCTCCAGCATCACTAAGTCCATAATCATGGTCATCCCAAGTAACCATGTGGGGTATTGTCTCCCTCAATATTTTGTACCCTGGTTGCTCATTATTCGCAGTTAAATAGGCTTCCTTTAACGCTTTTGGTAATAAACGTTTTTCTACGGCTCTACCGTTTTTTTTATCACCATAAACATTATCACCTGTAAAAATGAACAACTGAGGGTTCTTTTCCATTATAGTTTCCCAGATAGGCTGCTCTTTCTCTTCATTGGCACAGGAGCCAAAAGCCAAGTGGCTTAGAGTGCTATTTGGAGCCAGATTTAATTCATTGCTATGCAATTCTGTACTAAGACATATTGAAATAATGGCAATCCAAGATACGAAAAAACTGATTTCTAACTTATAGAATTTATACACAATTTGTTCTAAAAATAATTCTTTAGCTGCAATTTTATGAAGTCATCTTTAAAAATTGAGTATATACTGTTTTTTGGGTCAACATTTGAGAAAGCTCTCGCAGTCAACTCTGCCTTCCAATTGCTCTTTATACGGGTCTCAGCCTCAAAGGAGTAGATCATCGTTTGGTCTTTCTGATCTTGAACTCCACCTAATAGCAGTACAGTGTCATTAGCATCATTCAATGAATATCTAAACCCGATAAAGATATCGTCATTAGACGAGGTGGTCGGTAGGTGTAGAGTGTCCCTGTCATCATACTGGTACTCAAAAAGTAATCCTAAATCGTGCCTCTCATTTAAACCATAGATAGTATGTTCAACTCCCCCCACGCTTGCATAATAGGTTCTTCCTAATCTTCTTTGGTTGAGAAACTCCAGCTTGAACAACCAAGACTCTTTCGTATACTGTATGTCAAGACCGTTTCGACTAACAATAAAATAGCTGGCAATTAGCTTATCCTCTTGCATGGAGATCATTGGTTGTCGGTTAATGCCCCGGAAATGAGAAATCCCGATGTCCAAGTTGGCAAAGTAGTTCTGATACCTGACTGCATAATCTATGTTCCTAGAATTAAGTGATCCCTCAAATTCTGCTTTTAAGCGTACTGGTAGGACAGTAGATAGACGTTTAAATTGTGAGAAATAAGACCGTTGACGAAAATAGGGAAGTATAAAAATAGACACGTCTCCCCATTCCTTAAAGATATTTAGCCTCACCATTGGTTGTCCAAGCTTATCTTCACCGTCGATATTTTCAAGCCAGTCTATTTGGTTTATGACGTCGACTAAATGCACAGATTCAGTTACACCCCAAAATACTTTGGCTAGGCCAATCGTGAAATCAAAATTTGGTGCAAGATACTGGTAATAACCCTCCCTGATATCAAAACGTGTCTTTTGAGAGTCATTTTGATCTATTCTTCCAAAAAGGTGAAAAAAGTACTTATTGTTCTCACGAGAATGTTCTATTTCAGTATCTAATGATAGTGACAAATTACTTCTATAATTCTCCCGATGTGTAGCTGGGGAACCCTCATAGAATATCTCTGCCTGCAAACCAACTGAGGAGGATTTCGTAAGAGCCCCGCCATATGTTGGTGCGCTCAGCAAACCAAAAAAAATCACAAATATTGTAAGATTGAGATGCGGCGTAATTTTATCACCTAACTCTTTTAAGTTTATTAGGTTTAAAGTCATTTTTGTTAAGCCTGACATCAAAGTCGTAATTACTAAAGGTTAGTAGAGTACTTTTTCTCGTTTGATGATTACTCATTTCCAGCTTAGATGCCCGCCAATATTTGTCTTTATACTGCTTAAATTCACTTAAAATCAGTGTTTTTAGCAAAGCATCTCTTCGGTCATAATATTCTATTTTATTGACCCTATAATGTTTCTTATCCATCCAGACCACTTGTTTGGTGTAACCAGAGTTTTCATATACTGGAAATCGGTCAGTTACAAAGCATGATCCTGGTAAAGTGGGGCATTTAACATCTTCCACATAGCGGTAGTTGTATTTTTCTACTTCAAAAGAAAGTAAATCTTCATAAGCAAACTCAGACCCCATAAATGGTCCTGACTTATTTTTTGATGAAATGCGTTTTACTCTCTTCAATGCAGGCAGATAGAGCCACTGGTCATCAGGTTTGAAAATCTTTGTGTGAGACAAAAAGGCAGTTCCTTTAACATCATTTGGTGTGTCAAAGATAGTTAGGGATATATCCCCAGCACCAGGTTGGCTCCTCTCCAGTGAAGAGATTCTGATTGTCCTGTTCGATGTCTCGCCTCCCGCATTGCTCAACACCATCTTTAGGTCAACCTTGCTAGCACCCCATCCTAAATCTCGTCGGTCAGCTTCCTTTGCGATTTCAAGGCCTTTTTCTTCATTTGACAAGGCGATTGGGCTAAAAAACATGTGGATGATCATCAGCAAAATATATGAAGCCAAGAGGTTTTTTGTATTTATCACTTTTTGTCTCCGGTATGAATTTGGAATTAAATTACTCAACTTATTTTGTTAATTTTTTTCTTGTCGAGAAAAATCAACAAGGGGGGTAATAATAAAAAGTCCGTTAAGAGTGCTAACCCAACTGCCAAGGCAGTGAGTTGCCCTTGAACTGCGTTTAACTGAAAAGTTGACATTGCTAACACAGAAAAACCAGCTACTATTACCAAAGTTGTAACCATTAAAGCCTTCCCTACTGTTGCAAACGCGTACCGAATGGCATCTTCAGGAGAGTATCCATATTCTTGTCGACCTCGTTGATACTTCGTTAGAAAGTGAACTGTGTCGTCAACTATTATTCCTAGTGATGTAGCCGTTATAACAGACGCAGCAAGTCCAACCTCCCCCACCAAAATAGCCCAAATACCAAAGGCCATCCCCGCAGGTAGTAAGTTCGGTACAAGGCTTACGAGTCCTAGTCTCCAATCTTTTAAGGCGAAAATTAGCAAACCGGATATTAGGATCAAGGCCAACGTAGTACCTATGAGCATGGTGTTAATATTTCGTTCCGTTATGTAGGCAAATAATGCGAAGGTGCCTACGGCGTTTTTATTATTAGCATGTGGAAAGTTATCTTCTAGCCATTTTTTTGCCGAATTGTCAATTTCTTGTAACTCTTTGGTCGATATGTTTTCTAAGGACGCTATAACCCTTGTGGATGATTTATCAACGCTAATTTGGTTATTGAGGTCTAGACCTTGGGGTAGTGACATTTCGTATAGTAGAAGGTACTGGGCGGCTAAATTACGGTTTTCCGGTAGTTTATAATATGCCGGGTCATCACCGTGCATGTTCTTATTCAGTCTTTTGAAGGTATCAGTTATGGAGGATACGTGTACGATGCGATCCTGTTGTCTTAGAAATTCTGCAAATTCGTCAAGTTTAACCAGATATTCAGGGTCGGCTATCCCTCCAGACCCTTTTGCCGGAATGGACCACTCTGTTCTGTAAATACCGGTCAGATTATCAAGTGCAAATTCTGCTGCTTGCCTAAATGACATTGACGTATCAAAATATTTAACAAATTCGTCATTTAATTCAATACGAGGAATCATTGCAAAAAGAATAATTGCAACTATTGAAGAGCTAACCAAAAACACGCTTTTAAATTTAATTACAGTCTCAGCTATACTTTTCATAATAAGACCTTCTGATTGCTGGACCTTACTTTTAAGCGGAAATATGGCTGCCATTGATGGCAAAAGTGTCATGGAGAGAACCCAAGCTGCAGTAACTCCTAAAGCACAGATATTGCCAAGATCGTTGAAAGGAGGGGCATCCGAAAAATTTAAGGTAAGAAAGCCGATCACAGTAGTGATGCTGGTAAGGAAGACAGGCCAACAATTAACACGTAAAGATTCCTCAATGGCTTCCAACCGGCTTCGACCATTTCTCATTTCTTTATACATTGTTGTCAAAATATGAATGGCATCTGCGACCGCCAGAGTCATAATTACTACAGTCGCTCCCGCAGATGGGGTTGACATGTCAATGCCAAGAAAACCAGCGGTTCCCCATCCAGAAATGACAGAGAGTGCTATGATAAACATGGTTATTATTACCGCCCCAATCGATTTGAGTAGGATCGCAAGCATAAGCAATAAAACTACTATCATGCCAGGGAAAAGGGTTTTACCGTCAGCTTGACTAGATTCGAAAAAAGCACTGTTTAGTGCTATGTTACCAACAATCTCTAGGCGTATATCAGGGTTTTTCTCCTTAAAATTTTTAGCGATTTCTCGAGCTTTTGCCATTGCTAAAGGAACCTCTTCCACGGACTTTGATGGCAAAGTTAGGACAGCACTAACAGCAGTTGTCCTGCCATCCTTCGATACTAGTAGGTCCTTAATAAGGGGTTCTGTAAATGCAATGTTGCGAATATATTCCGTATCTTCTTCTGAAACTTTCGTTCGAAATTCGACCAGGTCACGCACTATTAAATTATCGCCTTCCGCGTAACTGTGTTGAAAGTTGGCAAGGGAGTTTACTCGGGTTGTGTAGGGAATTTGCCAGAATTCTTCCGTCAACTCTCGCAGATTTTCTAGAAAAGTTGGGTTAAAGATATCTCCGTTTTGAGGTTGTAGAACGAATTGTAAAACATCATTCCTAGAATAGGTGTTTTGCAGATCTTCATAAGCCACAAGCTGAGGGTTTTCATCAGAGAAAAATATTCGGTAATCAGTCTGAAATTCAATTTGCTTAGTTCCCAATCCGATCCCCACTACTAGTGCTATCATAAAAATACTAACTAGCCATCGCCACCGTATAATAAATCTGGAGTATGACGTTATAAGATTAGATTTATTTTTCATAGGGCACTTTCATTGGCTTGTATAAGTTATTGATTCAATTATTTTAAAACGCGTTCGGGAGCTGAGGATTATAGCACTGACGGACATGTTAGCCGAATGCTAGGGTCAGGTATAGTATTTAATGTATTTTGCCTTCCAAAGATTTCTTTATGTTGGTTGCTTTAACTCGAAAGATATATACCTGGGCCGGCTCGTGTAAACATTCAAATGCTTACAGCACTCTAAGGGAAGTTGCGGCCCAGGCATACTTGCTAATAATGTTCAACAAAGGCACTATTAGAATTATAAATAGCAAAGTGTTCCCTGTCAACATTCATGGAGAATTTAACAGTTGTGGCACTTTAATTAACTTAGTGTAGTACGATAATGTAAGAAACAGAGAGGCAGTCGTTTTACCGTGCATCAGGAACAATTTAAAAAAAACTCTTATCATCATGGTAATCTTCGCCCGGAATTATTGAGTGCGGCGAGATGTCTTTTAGAAGAAGTTAGTTCAGATGGTATATGTTTGAGGGAGATAGCTAGGAGAGCAGGTGTGTCTCATGCCGCTCCATATCGTCATTTCTCAAGTAAAAAAGATTTATTAAAGGCCTTAACTATTGAAGGTCTGGACCAATTAAAAAAAGAAAGAGAACAAACTTTATTAGAAATTGCCGAGCCAAAGGAAAAACTGTTTGTAACTATGAAAAACTATGTTGAGTTTGGCTTAACCTTTCCAGAATTACACGAACTTATCTTTGGCCCTAAATCTCTTCGCTACTCTGATAAAGAGGTTCAGGCAGTATTTGATCAATCCTATAACGATTGGCTCAATATAGTTAATAGTGCAATGCCATCAACCAAAAAAAGGACTGCAGAATACGTAAGTCAGTCCATCTGGTTCTATGCACATGGTGTTCTGTTGCTATCTCCCAGAACCCGAATAACTGATAGTGAGAAAGGTGGCGGAAAATCAATAGAAAGTTCCAAAGCTATCATGGAGTCGCTTCGGTTTGGGATTGAGGCACTATTATCAGGCTGCGTAGGTGGAAAATGGGTAAACCCATACTTATTTTAGGTTAATAACTTTTATATATTTAAAAGAGGAGTAATAACTCCAAATTCAGAGTATCGCTTTCCCGCATAGGTTGGTTATCTAGATGCATTTCTGATTCCTCCCATCTATCATAGCTGGTGGTTATCCAGCCATCGTAAAAATTAAAATCCACACCAAGACTAAAACGCCAATGAGATGCCCTCAGGTGATGTAGTTTGGTGTGGTAAAGTTCACCTTCTCCAGTTGCATAGGACGAATAAAACCCCGAGCTTTGACTTAAATCTATTCCATGCTCAACGCGAGCAAAAGGTCGGAATCGACCAAAACTAGTAACTAACTGATGGTCAACTACTGCACCAAGATGATATTTAAGCAAATGAAGATGCTGTTCCGAGAACACTAATGCTTTTGGAGATCCTGTCTCGCTGTAGGGTTTTAAATTAGCATAGCCTATGAATATCTTGGAATAAGGCTTAAAGGAGAGGTTTGAATATCTCAGGTCTTTACCAATATTTATTGACTGATAAATTAGCAAGCTATCACGTTTGCCTTTTAAGATATCATCCCCTAGATTTCGGTGAGTATTGCTTCCAAACTTGTTAAGACCATAGATGATATCCATATGGTAGTTATTAACCATCGATAGGCTGGCATACGCTGCTAACCCTAGATCATTGGTTGCCATACGACTACCCGATAAACCAACTCCTGTTTTATCTTCTCCAGCGTTCACCACCACTCCAAGAAGCTTATCATCCCCAAAACTACCTTCTATACCAATGGTTAGACCATCTGTTTGATGATCCATTTGTTCGGTCTGAAAGGTTGCACCGGTTTTACCTATATCTACGCTACCAGATGACCAGATTACCCAGTTGTTTGACCATAGTGAGTTTTCTAAAAAACTGTATAAATGCCTAGTCATAGAAGATAGAAATTGATCTTCATATTGGGCAATGCTATCCGACGACCCTGATTTACCAGTGCTTGAGGGCTCATGAACAGTTTGGATGACCCGTTCGGTAACATTTTTTTTTGTTGCTGATCTGCGAGTTAACCAAATCTTCTCTAATCTTAGCAATATCGGGTTAATGATATTTCTGGACCGCCTATGCATCAACTCGGATTGACTCTGATATAAGCCGGTAATGTCACGGCTCTCCCAAGGGTTTGCCATTGACTCAGCGGGCAGAATGGAGATACTAGATATAAAACAGATCAAGTAACTACATTTTTTTGGAGTCATAAAAAACCTCATAACCATCGAACAAAAATAATTTAACCAGTGACTTATCGACATAAAGCACTACTTATTTAGTTACCTTTTTTAATCTAATCCATTCGACTAGCACCATATGTGGTACGGTTAAGGCCGCAAGCCCAATAAAGGTGACTTGAAACAAAGATTGGTCTAGAAGCTCCCGAAAGGATTTTGTTAGAATCATCAACACTATAAACCCAGTAGTTAACGTAATTACAGTTACTGGCAGAGATAGACGTAAAAGCCTTATTGGAGAAGCTCTATTAAGTAGTACTGATATTTCTGAGAAGTGTTTTAGGCTATGAAATAGACAAAAATAAGTTGTGAAATATATCAAGGGAGGAGCCACACTTGAGAGAGCACCCAATAGGAACATCTCAAGGCATTGATTGCTGCTAAGACGTTTAAACAAAATCATAATAATGAGATGAATTCCGCAAATTACTGTGACGATCTGAAGGGCATCCACAATAAATATGGCACCCGAGCTTGAGACTAAAAATTCAAAAATAATCATTACGTCTCTTGGGTAAAAAATAGTAGGTAATCCCAATATGATGAAACCATTAATAGTTCTCATAGAAAAATTCAAAGGCCAATCACCCCCAAAATGATAGGCTGACATAATCAAAAAACTAATGAACATTAGATGCGGAAAGAGAATCCACAGGAATACAGTAGTAATTACAAGAGCTATATATCCGCTAACTGCGGCCAGTTGACCCTTTTTAGGGACCAAGTGTTTTAATAGCTTGTAATCAAGAGCACCATGAGGTAGCCCAAGAAGAGAAATAAAAATAATTGGGATCACCAGCGTGTAAGAATTGGTAGGGAGTGGGAAAAATCCCATGTAGACTGTTATGAATACACCGAAAAAAAAGGCCTGCCTTTCTAAACGAATCCAGATGCTCTGAGAGATTGTAGTCACTTTGTAAACTGCCTCTTAATTACGATTTATTGAATCGCCGATTTAGTGCAGCCTTTATCATAGCTTTTTTTGGACAAATTAGTATTATTTTAAAAAAATCACTAACTTTTGCAGAATCATTCATGAACCTTGCAAATACGTCTGGTTCCAGATTCTTCCCGAAGTTTATTAACGTTTTGCAAACTTGGTCCGGAGAGAGTCTAATCAGGTTTAAAAAAACTGAATCCATATAATTTTGAACACGTTTATTAAAAGGTTTTGATATTATCTTCGGTTTGCAATGAACAATTTCGTTGGCTTTTACAGATGACCATTGTAATATCCTCGAAAATGCATATCCGGTTGATGCTCTGAGAGCACCCCAATGTGACCCACCTTTAATTGCGTCCGGTATATTATTTTTTCTGTAGTCCCCATGTTGGAGGAGGTTGCCGGCCTCAGTCCGTCTAATGGTCCATTTGTTTTTAAATAGTTTGTTAACTAATAAATTTACTTCATCTTCCAATTCGTTAGGTAAGAAATAACGGGTCCCTATGTAAGTTGTTTGAAAGAGTAGCGTTTTCGAAGAAATAGGGATCAGATAATTGAAAAAAATACCACTTGATTCATACCTTAGATCACCCATTAGAACTACCTCGTGGTTTAATCGACCCGGTTTTTCGAGAATAATCTCATAACCATAAAAGGTTTGCCATACAGCATTAGATACATAGCTGGGGCGGCTATATCGGCAATCGATTATTTGACCGCCGGTATATAGACTCTCCGAAGCTCGCACAATGAACCCCTCTTTAGTTTTTTTAATATTCCGGATTCTCTGATTTAATTTTATAAAAAGGTTCGGGCTTGTCTCAATCATAGCTAGAGATCGTTGGTAGAATTCAATTCCTTTTAAATGATAATATTGATAGTTATCAGATTTGTGAACGAAAGGCCTCTGGCTATCTGTAGAAAATGACCATGAGTCAAATTTGTTTGTGGCCCATTTGCAATATGGAGAAGTTCCGTTATCCCAGAAGCACCAAGTTCTATCATCTTGATAAGTGGTGCGGGCTTCTAAAATCAATATTTTAAACTCTTTTTGAGAGCGTCCAGTTTCGTCTATCTTCCATATGATTTGGTTTGCGAGCTGGAGCCCGGAGCATCCGCCTCCCAGAATAATATAATCATATTCTAATGTCGTTCTAGGGCTTTGCATTCTTCTCTGATTGAACTATGCAGCTCTTTCCGGTGTAACGGAGTTTTTGTAAGATTTTTTATTAAGACATTTATAGCTGCCACCAGTACTAGAAAAAATTTCCGTTTGTTACTTACATAAAACCGTTCACGCCAGCCTAAACAATCTTGATTTTTGATCGATCTCCCAATCTCCCGATATATCACTGCTGCCGAATGAATAGCAATTTGGCAACCAAAGGGAAGATAACAAATTCCCCCAAGACCGCTGTTGTAGTATCGCTCTGCAAGGTTGATTAGCCTCCCTACACTGCCTCGGAGTTTTGAGTCATCTTCAGGTGCTAAATTAACAATATTTGCTGGGGTAATGTCTCCTACAAGTTCTGCGGGTAGGTATCGTCTTCCCATCTTCGCATCCTCATAAACATCCCTACATATGTTTGTAAGCTGCATGGCAATTCCTAAATCAACAGCATGTCTCCACGCAAGTGGCACTTTCTTAGGTTTTAATATCGCACACATCATAATACCAACGGTCCCAGCGACACCATAGCAATATCGGATTAAGGTGGTAGTGGTATCGATTCGTACAGACCCCAAATCAGAGGATACGGCATCTATTAACTGGCTAGCAGGTATTACTCCACCAAAGCTGTCTTTTAGCAGGTCTTGGACATCACTTACTAAACTATCTACATGGGTATGATTAATTAATGCAGAGTTAATTTTTCCTAGATGATATTTGGCACGATAGCTATCATTGGCTTCATCAGCAATATCATCTATCCATCTGCAAAAACTATATAGAGTGGCGGCTTTCGTCAAAGTTTTTTTTGGAAGTAGAAGTCCTGCATAATAAAAGGTACTACTATTTTGTTTTAGTGTCTCAAGTCTTTTGATCCCTTCGTTTGTTTTCATAGTTGTGTAATTTTGACCTCTAGATAAGAGAGTCAACAACCTTTGCCGAGCATAAGACACCTGGCAGTCCAGCTCCAGGGTGGGTTCCAGCTCCTACTAAAAAAAGATTTTTAATTCCCTCTCCTTTATTGTGATAACGGAACCAAGCTGACTGATAAAAAAGCGGAGCTATGGAGAATCCTGAGCCATGTTCAGATAAATATTCGTTATGGAAATCTACTGGTGTCATAAAAAAAGGATCTACAATATGTTTATCGAGATCTGGCAGGATTGTTTCCCCGAGGGAGGAAATTATTTTTTCAGAGTATTTTTTTCCTTCAGTCTCCCAATCAACTCCTGCCTTTAAATTAGGGACGGGCGATAGCACATAAAAGGAGTCGCAATCTTTTGGAGCAAAAGAAGAGTCGGAAGCGGTTGGCCTATGCACGTAGAGTGAAAAATCTTTTGGCAGAGTTTTACCATGAAAAATATCTCGCAATAATTCCTCATACCTTTTCCCCATCCAGATGGTATGGTGTGCTACTTTGGGAAATTTCTTATTTGTACCGAAGAACAAAACAAAAAGTCCCATTGAATACCGGGAAAATTTTTCACGAAATAATACTTTCCAGTTTTTTTGATATTTATTGTGATTTATTTTCTTATACAGTCTTATTGGGTCGACATTCGATATTACAACATCACACGGAATTCTTGTGCCGTTATCAGTTTCTATCCCGCTGATCGTTTTTTTTGTGACCTCTATATTTTTGATTTCCGTATTTAGGCGAACTTTGATACCCTCTTCCTTCATAAGATCTCCAAGTGCTGCGACTAAGGCACCCGTACCACCTACCGGATAGTGAACTCCCCATTTCCTCTCTAAATAGTGGATTAGACTATAAATACTGGTGGTGGAGAAGGGATTACCCCCAACTAGTAAAGGCTGAATGCTGAATGCTTGCCGTAGTTTGTCACTTATTAAGTGTTGACTCACCAAATCCCAAACCGATTGGTATGCACCAAGTTTAATCATGGCAGGAACCTGCTTTAGCATAAAGGCTAAGCTATGAAATGGTTTGGAAGCTAACATTTGAAAACCTACATCAAAAATTTTTTCTGATTTTACCAAAAGTTCTTTGTATCCATTTTGATCTTTTGGATTGAGTTCTGCGATTTGTTCGAGGGTATGACTAATGTTTTTAGTGTAGTCGAATTTTGAGCCATCTTGATAAACAAATCGGTACCATAAATCCAACTCTTTTAACTCAATATAATTGTCTATATTTTTTCCAAATAGCTGAAATAGTTCTTGGAATAACCAAGGTGCTGTTATAACTGTCGGCCCTGAATCATATCGAAACCCATTTCTCTGAAAGACTCGAGCTCTACCACCTAGTTGACTACCTCTCTCAAAAATTGTGACTTGGTAACCTTTAGCTCTAGCTCTTAATGCTGCTGCAATCCCTCCAAACCCCGCTCCTATAACAGCAACGCATTTTCCCACGGTTGATTAGTCCGCAAACAAAGAGTTTAAGTTATTGGCCAGTTTGATTAATGGTTCTCCAGCACCAAATGGAATTTGACTAGCATTTATTATCGCATCGTTAGTCTTCTCTTTGGCTAGAATTTTAACAGCGTCAAACCCCTTAGACCTTAATAGGTCAGAAGAAACTATAAGCACGGCATTAAGCTCTCGACTCCCATTTTTTTTTATTCTGTGCAAATTTTGCCAGTCTTTTAGATCGTCAACTAGTTGGTAAGCAACCCCTAGATCTCTAGCTGCTTTGGAAATTATTGTCGGATCAGTATTCACACCTCTTACCGCCAGTGCTAGTTCTACTGGCAACCCAATTAGTGGGCCAGATTTTGCTGCGGCTAGCTCGCAATATTCGAATAGTGACATTTTCGATACATGGCTTGCGAGATCACCACCTTGGCCATAGATAGTGGTACGAATGGATTGGTGCGTCTTTTCTAAAATTGCTGGATTTGGCGAAGATAACTTCATCAGTTCCCCAACGGCACCGTAGGCTGCTGAGATCATAAGATCACCTAGGCATATTGCAATATCCTCTCCAAATTTTAGCCATATGCTATCAACACCCCGTCGTTGGGTATCTTTATCTTGAATATCATCATGGATAAGCGAGGCATTATGCAATAACTCACATATTGCTGCATTCATTATCCCTACTTCAACAGATAAGCCCTGAGACTCTGCCGAATCAAGTGCGATTTGGGCTCGAATTTTTTTTCCACCCTGTAAGAGGTGGTATTTTAGGGCCTCCTCAACTCGGGAATAACTTGAGATTGTATGTTCAGTGACACAATACTCTGCCATTTTCGCCTCCACTAGGCTGAGCTGCTGTTCTAGCCTAGCGTTTGTTTTAGCAGTCGAGAATCGCTCCAAGTGACCAGGATTCATATCTTATAGCTACGCAAAGAAATCGCCGACTAGGATTACTCCAAAGCCGGCGATTTTGTTAGGGTAAAAGATATAGTTTAGGCATTTTCAGCGTTAGCTGCAGACCATATCATTAATCCAAATGCTATTTTGTTTATAACATCAGCTATGTTGTATATTGCATTTAATGATGCAGCATCAACATTTTCTCCAATGTATCCGAAGATGTAGCCAAGGGGATATATAGCCCATCCAACTAGGACTATCAAACGCATGGTGCGGTAAGCTGATTGCACACCTTCAGGAGCTTCACCGAGTTTCGACTGTGCTTCGCCTGTGAATATTTGAAGGAGGATATATATCCATCCAGCCATACCTATGACAAATCCGAGCCAAACATTGATGTACCCAGCCTCACCAAGGTAGCCAGCAATTAGCATTATTAAGGAGGCCACCAAAAGCCTCATGAAGACTCCTCCGGCCACTGCCCCTACTGCTGCTAATATTAGATAAAATTCAATGATCTGCAGGGGAACAGTAATGATCCAGTCTACATATCTGAACACAAGGGGGCTCTCGCCCGTGTCAACCCAAACTTGCCTCATATAAAAATAGTGTATAGCGGCAACAAGAGTAACTAGTGCTGCAACTGTTAACGATGTTTTCCACTTGGCGGAAGCACGATTAGCTTCCATCAGGAAGAATACTGTGGACGCGACCATCGCAACCGAGATTACCCAGAATGTAATGCCGACAAAATCGTCGATTGGTAGCATAATTTCTCCTCTAAGAAAATCAAGCAATTTTTTGTGATATAAACCAAAGTCAAACCTAAAGTCAACTTTGCCTAAAGGTAAGACTACCACTGAATGGAACAATTTCAAACACTTAAGTTATAAGTGGTGTCGAGCTGGCCTCTATCCAGAAAGTTTTTAATTTCAAGGTGAGTGGGCTCTGCCTTGTTTCTATTGTTATTTTGTTTTCTCAGGTTCCCCCCCAAACGGTTTACCTGCATTATCTGGTCGTTCCATGGTAAATATCTCATTTATAACGGTATATTCATTATATCCGCACCGGGCTATTGGCTTCAGTTTTATCGCGTCTACGTGTCCATCGGTAATGAATTTTTGATCAATGTGCACACCTACCACTTGACCAAAAACAACGGTGCCTGACGTTTTATCACCGTTTAAATCAGTGAGCGTGACTATTTGAGTAACCTTACATTCTAGCGATGCTGGGGATTCTGATACTCTGGGGGCTTTTACCGCTTTTCCAGGTACAGGGGTAAGGCCAGCATATTCAAACTCACTGGTACCAATCTCGAGAGCTTCCGAAGATAGATTCATGTGTTGTCGTAAATCCCATGTTGCCATGTTCCAAGTGAATTCGCCCGTCTCTTCTGCAAAAACCAGAGAATCCTTCCTCTGTTCAGAAGAAAAGCCCAGTATATTCGGCCAGCTAAAGAAGCCATTAAAGAAACTGTAAGGTGCCAGATTAATCTCTCCTGCGTGGTTTGTGGTGGAGATCCATCCAATTGGCCGAGGTATCATTAGTCCTTTAAACACATCATTGGGCAATAAGTTTTTATTACGATTTTCTGGAATGAAAAACATGACGGTTATCTCTTATTTACTGACCTATAAATTTTGGTTTCCGCTTTTCAGAAAATGCTTTTACCCCCTCGATTCCGTCATCAGACATTGCCATTTTTGCAATCTGCCGGGTCTCCCTTTCCATTTGAGATTCCAGACTATCTTGATGTGACATCATTACCAGCTTTTTTACCCCGCCAAATGCTTTCGTAGGGCCTTCTGCTATTTGGTTGGCTAAGTCCTCTACTTGTGCGTCCAGCCTGTCTTGAGTTGTGACTTGATTAATCAGGCCCCATTCTAAAGCTTCATTGGCGGACAGCACTCGATTCGTTAAATATAATTCCAGAACTCGCTTACGACCTAGTAGTCTTGGAAGAA
The DNA here is from genome assembly GCA_902627495.1 of Hydrogenophilales bacterium. Lineage (GTDB taxonomy): Bacteria > Pseudomonadota > Gammaproteobacteria > Burkholderiales > Eutrophovitaceae. Next base: position 216,850 of record CACOJS010000001.1, read on the forward strand.
AATATGTTGAGCTTCCATCAGGAGTGAAGCCGATTCGAGTGTAGGCACTGGTGAAGGTTGAATTCTCACTCGCTATCGCGAGGTCGCAACATGAAACAAAGCTAAGCCCAGCCCCTGCAGCTACTCCGTTTACTTGAGCTATTACCGGGGCCTCTAGCCACGCTAGTCTAGAAATAGAGGCGTGTAAGTAGCTCGTCATTTCTCTGACCATATTGTCAACGTTGTTGCCTGCCATTCTAAACTCTGCTACATCCCCTCCCGCACAGAATGCTTTTTCCCCGGAGCCTGTCAAGATAACCACTCTGACACTTTTTTCTTTGTGAAGCTTGTTTACGATTTCGTGGAGCAGTCTGACCGAGGTTGAATTAATTGCATTAAAGGCTTGTGGACGATTAAATGTAATTCGGGCGATAGAGTCATCCAAATCAAGAGTAATGGGGTCTGTTTTCATGCTAATCCTTAAAAATTTTGTATTGAACCTGATGTAGAAATTTTTAGATACTGTACCCAGATTATCATAAACTCTCGCAATTTTATGTGTTTATAGGAACAATAATTTTAAAAGATTAGGTTGAAAATGTTTTTTACTCAAGTACCATCTGTCTATTAGCCAGAAAAAGAAGACTGCATGAAAATGAAAATATATGGTTAGGAAAACTGAATACGATAAAAAGCTGGAGCAGATTAAGCGGATTCAACTCCAAACGGATCAAAAAATTCAGAAACTAAAAATTCAAGCCAGCGATATCCGCAAAAAAGAGATGAAACCAGTTATTTTATCAATCTTAGATTTAATGGCTCAATACGATATTACGGTTGATGATATTCGCGAGGCTGCACAAGTCGCAAATTCCTTCAGAAAAAAGAGTAAGTCGATTAAAGTGAGAGGTAAGTCGGTGGACAGCGTTCGTCGGAAAGTGGCCCCAAAGTATCATAATCGAGAAACTGGTGAGACTTGGTCGGGCCGAGGAAAGGTTCCCAACTGGCTTAGGGAAGTTGAGCGTCAGGGGAAAAAAAGAGAATATTTTTTGATTAAAAGGTGAGTATTAGGGGCACAACTTAGAGGGTGGAAACTAGAGAGAGGGTGATTATTAAGCTTTACTGCTATTTCACAATGATGCTTTAATTAGGAGGGGTTAGATATGTTCTCATTTAGACAATTAAAATTATTGGCGGGAGTAGCCTTGGTGATAGTAGTAACTGGTTGCCAGAAATCTCCAGAAACTATAAAAATCGGGCTTATAGATCCCCTCTCAGGGCCTTTTGCTAATGTTGGGCAACATTTCCAAAGAGAGCTAGAGCTTGTGGTGGAGCTAATTAATTCTAGAGGTGGTGTACTAGGGGGTACGAACTTTCAAGTTGTTGCACTAGATGGGAAAGGTAAACCAGAGGACTCACTTATTGCATTCCAACAGGTAGTAGATCAGGACATACAGTATGTCTTTCAGGCTGCGTCCTCGGCAGTTGCTAGTGCACTAACTGATAAAGTTAAAAAGCATAACGAACGAAACCCCGATTCACCCGTACTTTATTTCAACTATGGGGCTGTTGATCCAGCTTTAACTAATGAGAAGTGCAATTTCTGGCACTTTCGCTTTGATGCAGACGTTGACATGAAGATGCAGGCCTTAACAAATTTTATGGCAAGACAAGCAGCTATAAAAAAAGTATATTTGATAAATCAGGACTATTCTTTTGGGCATGCTGTCTCAAAGTCTGCTAAGCAGATGCTTAAAGCTAAACGTCCGGATATTGAAATTGTGGGGGACGACCTACATCCCCTCGGAAAAGTAAAAGACTTTATGCCTTATATTGCTAAAATTAAGGCGTCAGGTGCAGACAGCGTGGTGACTGGTAATTGGGGCCCAGATGCTTCGCTACTAGTAAAGGCGAGCGACGAGGCAGGACTTCCTGTAGATTTCTATACGTACTATGGAGGCTTCGTTGGGGTACCGGCTTCCATTGGTGAGGCTGGGATTGGAAGGCTAAAGCAGGTTACAGGGTTTCACTCTAATGTTGGCCTAGAGGCAGATGCACTGGTAGATGCTTATCGATCTCGTTTTCCTGATTCCAACGACGATTTATATTGGCTTACTCTTTTGTACGCCATGGAGATGTTGGCTGAGGCAATTGAAAAAAACCAAACAACAGACCCATTAGTTATTGCGAGATCACTGGAGGGTGGGAAATTCAAAGGTCCAATCGGAGAAGTTTGGATCAGGGAAGATAACCACCAGCTTCTGCAACCGATTTATGTCTCGACTCTTTCAAAAATGGGAGAAGAGGGTGTGAAATATGATGTTGAAAGAACGGGGATGGGTTTTAAAACTGATGGTCGTATTGAGGCCATCGACACAGTCTTGCCAACTACCTGTCAAATGAATCGTCCTGATTAAATTGAGTTAAAAACGGTGTTTTTGACGTGATATACGAATGACATTGGGTACTCTGCGTAGCTCACGCATTACTTTTGCCAAATGAATTCTGTCTTGAACCTCTATGGTGAAAATTATAGTTCCATAGGCTTCAGAATCGCCTGGCTTGGCAGAGGCGTTTTTAATATTTGAATTGGTGTTAGCTATTTTAGTTGCAACCCTTGCTAGGACCCCTTTGTCGTCAGTGACGACCAAGCTAATAGTTACAGTAAATAATTTATCAGTATTTTTGGACCACGCGACGTCTAGCAGTTCGGTAGTCTGGTCAACCTCTTTGCCCAATACTTTGCAATCGTGTGTGTGAATGACTAGACCAGTCCCTTCCTTCATATGTCCGGTAATTGGATCTCCTGGAATAGGGCTACAACAATCGCCAAATAGCAACGACATTCCCTCCGATCCCCTTATTAAAAGCTGTTCCGTCGAACGTAGGCTGTCTTTTGGCTTATTACTATCATTCGCAATTATTAAATCCCTAGCCACTACTATTGCTAATGTTTTTCCAAGGCCAATGTCGGAAAGTATCTGATCACCGGTTTTATTTCCGAATTTCGCTCTTATTTTTAACCAGGGCTGTTTTGAAATATTTATATCTTTTGCATGGAGCGCCCTTAAAGCACCCGATAATATTTGTTTACCTAGGCTAGCAGCGTCATCATGCCTCATGGTTTTCAACCTATGCCGTATCCCATATCTAGCTTTCGCTGTCACAACAAAATCAAGCCAATTGGATGTGGGCCTTGCATGATCAGACGTAATTATTTCTACGCGATCTCCAGTTTTAAGTGGTGTTCGGAGAGGAACTAGTTCGTGGTTTACTTTAGCAGCACTGGTTTGGTTTCCTATGTCTGTATGAACGGCATATGCAAAGTCCACACAAGTTGATTCGCCCGGTAGAGACATGATTTCCCCGCTGGGAGTAAAAACGTAAACCTCGTCAGGGAAGAGATCAATTCTAAGGTGTTCTAAGAACTCCGTAGAGCTTCCGGATTCCATATGAATTTCCAGCAAGCTTTGAAGCCACTGGTGTGTCTTGGATTGCAGATCCGTTAGAGATGCCCCTCTCTCTTTATATAGCCAGTGAGATGCCACCCCAGCTTCTGCAATACGATGCATTTCGTTGGTTCGGATTTGAATTTCTATAGGAGTTCCGTAGGGACCAACAAGGGTGGTATGCAGTGACTGGTAGCCGTTTTTCTTGGGTATGGAGATATAGTCTTTAAATTTGCCGGGAATTGGTTTAAACAGCTGGTGTAAGACACCGAGTGCAAGATAACAACTTGATACGTTATCAACAAGGACGCGGAAGCCATAAATATCATAAACTTCTGCAAAAGATAACGTTTTCTCCCGCATTTTTCTGTAAATACTAAAGGTATTTTTTTCTCGCCCTGTAACGCTTGCGTCAATATGGTGGGTTTTGAGTTTGTTTTGGGTTTCTTTTAGAATTTGCTCGATTAATTCCCTTCTGTTTCCTCTGGCTTTTTTTAAGGCTTTTGTAATAACCCTGAACCTGTTGGGATAAAGGTGTTGGAAGGATAGTTCCTGTAGCTCTTCGAAAACATTGTTCAGACCTAAGCGATTAGCTATAGGGGCATATATTTCGGCTGTTTCCTGTGCTATCCGAAGTCTTTTTTTTCTGTAAATACTGCTCAAAGTCCTCATATTGTGTAATCGATCAGCTAGCTTGATAAGGATAACTCTAACGTCTCGAGACATAGCCAGGAGCATTTTTCGGAAGTTTTCTGCTTGTTGATGTGCTTTTGATTCAAATTTTATTTGGTCTAGCTTGGAGACCCCATCCACTAGGTCTGCCACTACTCCTCCAAATTTATTTTGTATCTCCTCCTTTGTTATAATTGTATCTTCTACAACATCGTGAAGAAGCGCTGCGGACAGTGTTTGTGCATCTAACTTCCATTCTGTAAGTATGTGGGCTACCGAAGTGGGATGGGACACATAAGGTTCACCAGTCTTTCTAAACTGACCGTGATGGGCTCGCTTACTAAATTTGAAAGCTGTCTCGAGCAAGGATAGATCTGATTGGTTTATATATAATCCTGCATCTTTGAAGAAAGCAGATGTTTCAGGATTATCAATCAGATGACTTGTTTGCTTTCCTAATTGTGTTTTGCTCGTGGTGTCCATCAGATAATGTCGTCCTGACGGCCAGAATCACCATCTGTTATTGAGTCGGCTTTGTATTAAGTATCTCTTCACCAATTTTCCCTGCAGCAATTTCTCTTAGTGCTGTCACAGTGGGTTTGTCCTTATTTGTTTCAATCTGTTGATCTGCCCCGGTAGCTAATTGTCTCGCTCTAACAGTTGCTACTAGGGTTAGTTGAAACCTATTAGGTATTTGTTCTAAACAGTCATCTACTGTAATTCTAGCCATTTTTCCTCAGTCTAATACTTTACCAATTTTATCAATCTGAGAGAGGGTTGATAGTCTTTCAGCTTCGACAATAGTAATGAATTCGCTTACTGCCCTCTCCAAGTCAGAATTTATAATAACATAATCGAATTGTTTTATATTGGCAATTTCGCTGTCAATCGACGCAAGTCTTCTCTCAATTACCTCTCTGCTGTCCTGTTGACGATTTATGAGTCTGTTTTTTAATTCATTTCGTGATGGTGGCAGTATAAAAACCCCAACAGCATCTTCTATCTGGTTTTTAATTTGTACAGCTCCTTGGCAGTCTATTTCTAATAATATATCCCTATTTTCTTTAAGCATTTCGTTGATCCAGCTTTTTGTGGTTCCATACAAAAAACCATAGACATTTGCACTTTCTAAGAACTGTTCTTCTCGCAGTAGTTTTTGAAATGTCTTCTTCGTCACAAAACAGTAGTCTTTCCCATCAATCTCTCCGGGGCGAGGAGGCCGCGTGGTATGAGAAACCGATAGATGAAGATTTCTATCTTTTTTTACCGCCATTTTCGCAATTGTGGTTTTTCCAGTACCAGATGGAGCACACAAAATAAACACTTTACCCATTATTCTATATTTTGGATTTGTTCTCGGAGTTGTTCAATAAGAGTTTTAATTTCCATATTAATTTGCGTGATATTTAGGTCCACTGATTTAGCGTTGAGCGTATTTGATTCTCTATGTAATTCCTGAGCTAAAAAGTCTAGCCTTTTACCACAGACTCCGCCTTTCGAACAGATACTGGCCGCTTCCTGGATATGTACCTTCAATCGGTTGAATTCCTCGTCAATATCTGTCTTCGTAGAGTGAAATATCAGTTCTTGGTGTAATCTATCCTGGTCTATAGCAAGCTCGGCCTCGTTAAATCTTTTGGAGATGCGTTCCTGAATTTTCAGTATAGTATCTGGCAAGATGGGTTCTATCTTATCAACTAATTCTTGGATGCGTTTAAGTCGATGGAGCAAAATATCTTTAAGCACCAGACCCTCCCTCTCTCTATCTTTTATAAGACAGGTTAGGGTTTGTGAAAAGAGATCCATAGTGTCTGCTGTTAATTCTTCAATAGGTTTCTCATCTTCAAGGATCACCCCCGGCCAATGTAGGATTTCATTGATTGATAAAGGGCGGGTATTCGGAAGAAGTTGGTGTATAGTGCTGCTCATTTTTCCGATATTCTTTATCACCTCTTTATCAAGTTTTAAAAAGTTTTTTTCAGCGTTTGCCGATTTAAAATTTATTCGACAGTCTATTTTACCCCTACTAATATTTTGAGTGATTAACTTTCTGAGTTGTGGTTCCAGAAAACGAAATTCCTCGGCAATTCGAAATTGCAGATCAAGGTGCCTGTGGTTAACAGATTTAAGGTCTATGGATAAAAAGCCTCCTCCAATCTCACCGGTTCCGGAAGCAAATCCTGTCATGCTAGACATTGTATTTGTTTGCATAAAACCTATAACAAATCTGAGTTAAAGACCCCATTATATTGTAAGCTTACGGTTTTATCATTGATTTATAGTAGTTAAACAAAGTAATTTGAAAAATCTCGGAAGAAAAGACATAAATGTAGACATATCAATGATAGTTAAGTCGCGGAGGGTATATGAGGTCGAATGGACGCTTGGTTAGTGATCTGCGTACAGTAAAGTTTTATTGCAATTACACAAAATATGCCGAAGGTTCAGTTTTGGTTGAATTTGGGGATACCCGTGTATTGTGTAATGTGAGTATTGACCAGAAAGTCCCAAGCTTTTTGAAGGGTAAGGGGCAAGGATGGCTTACAGCTGAGTACAGTATGCTTCCGAGGGCTACTAACTCTCGCGGTGCCCGAGAATCTATGCGTGGGAGACCTGCGGGAAGAACTATGGAGATCCAGAGGCTAATAGGCCGGAGTTTGAGAGCGGTTTTGGATCTAAAGAGACTAGGGGAACGAACAATCCACGTGGATTGTGATGTTATCCAAGCCGATGGGGGTACGCGGACTGCAGCTATTACTGGATCTTTCGTAGCCATACATAACGCTGTGGATAAGCTCTTGAAAGAAAATCAAATTGGTGAGTCTCCAATAACCGACTTTGTAGCGGCTGTATCCGTAGGAATATACAATAATATTCCAATGGTTGATCTTGATTACCAAGAAGATTCCCAGTGTGAAACTGATATGAACCTTGTGATGACTGGAGAGGGAGGGTTTGTAGAAATTCAGGGGACTGCTGAGGGGAAAACATTTCATACCGATGAGCTGGAAGAAATGTTGCGACTTGGTAAAAATGCCATCAATCGCTTAGTAAGTTTACAGAAAAAAACCTTGATTCAGGCATAGTGGAATACTAATCATCTTCTTGTTGAAGCTAAAGTGATTGATGAGCAAATATAAAAAGATAGTTATCGCTTCTAATAATCAAGGGAAAATAAAAGAGTTTGAGAGCTCTTTTGCCTCTATTGGGGTCACAGTGGTTCCCCAAAAAGATTTAGGAATTCAGGAGGCAGATGAGCCACATATGACCTTTGTGGAGAATGCACTTGTGAAAGCTCGGTATGCAGCAGCGTTTACCGAACTACCTGTTTTGGCAGATGACTCAGGGATCTGCGTGGACGCCTTAAGCGGTCAGCCAGGAGTTAGATCGGCCCGATTTGCAAGTAAAACAGCAACTGACCTTGATAATAATTTGTTTCTTATGGAGCGGTTAAGAGGCCAAAGGATAAGAAATGCATACTATTACTGTGTGATTGTACTTGTGATAAATCGTGAAGATCCAGCTCCTCTTTTAGCTACTGGAGAGTGGAGGGGGGAAATTTTAGAGTCCCCCAGAGGTGATTATGGATTTGGATATGATTCACTATTTTATGACCCAGAAATCGGGAAAACTGCAGCTGAATTAAGCAGAGATCAAAAGAACCAGGTGAGTCATCGGGGTATTGCCATCCGGAAAATTATTAAGCTTATCACTAACCCAGCAATATAAAGTTTATAACTTACTCGGGTAAATTCGATGCCACTAGGCTAGAAGTTTTATTCCATTCAATATATTTGGCTACATTTTTGGAGAGGTTTCTGTCAAAGTGTTTTTCTAGGAAATAAAAACAAAGGTCTATTCCTGATGATACTCCCGCGGAAGTTAGTATTTTCCCGTTGTCCGTATATCTGACATTGTCTACAACGTTAATATCAGGGTTTATTTGCTTTAGTTCTTTAAGGGAATTCCAGTGAGTTGTAATAACAGCATCTTGGATAAAAGTTGTATGAGCAATTATTCTTGCTCCCGTGCATATGGTCAATAGGTATTTTAAGTTCTGGAATTGATTCTCTAGCCATTGGATAAGTCGAGTATTGCATTCTTGCTGCCTAGTACCAGGCCCACCAGGAATAATAAGAATATCGAGGGATGGGTGAGATTCGATAGTAAAGTCAGCTTCAAATTTAAATTTATTCCTACCTTTTAGGTTAACATCATCTGTTGATATAAGTTGAATATCAAATATTTTTCGAGTCCGACATTCATTGGCTATGGAAAATACTTCATATGGTCCGCAGAAATCTAAAACTTCTACTTCATTAAAAACTAGTATTCCAACGTTTTGTATTTTAGGTTGCATATTTTTGTTATTGGGAATCTAGATTGTTATCTGGCTTACGTTGACATTATTATTACAGACTTTTTGTATAAGATTGTTAGTTCCTGAGGAGGTTTTGGTGGTCCAAACCTTAGTCTCTCTCATACTTGTGGTTGCCAATATTTTTTTTGAAGATAGCTTTTCTTTGAGTTCTTTCAGAACGGGTTTGCAAGTATCGATAAGGTTTATGGATTCCCCGGCGATTCCTCGGATAACATTGGTGACAAAAGAATAGTGCGTGCAACCTAGAGCTATTGTGTCGACTCCTTGTTCAAGTAACGGTTTTACATATTTCTCCAACAGCTTTTTAGAGGCCTGATCTCCTAGTTGGCCTCTCTCGATTGTTTCCACTAAACCATGACATGGTTGAATAATGACTTGGACTCCATCGCCGAACCGGCTGATCAATTGTGATAGCCGTAAACTATCAGTCGTCGCCTCGGTTGCTAATATCCCTACAACTTTAGTTCGAGTCAATTTCACTGCAGGGCGTACAGCAGGCTCTACGCCAATAAATATCGTATCAGGAAAATTTTTTCTGAGAAAGTCTATCGAAAGAGCAGTAGCTGTATTACAGGCTACTAGAATAGCTTTAACATTTTCGCGAATTAAAAAGCTTGTAATTTTCATAGCCCTATCTTTTATGACTTCACTTGGCTTTGCCCCATACGGAAGGAAGGCTGTGTCTGCGACATAAATCCAAGTTTCGTTTGGGAGTTCATGTCGGCCGATCTGCAAAAGCGACAGCCCTCCTATTCCAGAGTCAAAGACGCCAATTGGTTGATTTTTCTGGTGAATTTTATTTGTGTCCAAGTTAGGCCGTTATAATGATTGAAGTTTCTATTTTATTTTTTGTGTCTCTAAAATTGTAAAGCCTTCTCCGATTATTCTGCGGAAAATCTCTCCGGTGAATCCAGCATTCCTTAGTAAGCTTTCCTGAATTTCTTTCGTGGGTATTACGTTGCCCCAGGTTAGTTCCTCAAACGCGGTTTGTATTGGGAACTGATATTCAGCCATTCTGTATTCATGGGGCTGACTGGGGTAAGTCTCATCAACTATCAAGATCCAACCGCCTGGTTTTAGAAGTTTGTAGCAATCCTTGATAGCTTTTTGCCTACCTGGAGGAGAAATTTCGTGTAACACTTCAACTAATGTTATGACATCAAAAGATGATGCATCTCCAGCTTTGCCGATTTCTCCCAGTACCAGCTCTACTCTTTCTTCCAGTCCTAATTCTTTTAGTCGCATACGTGCAATCTGAATACCCGTTGAGTCAATATCCACACCAAATACTGTGGTAGTCGGCCAATCGGTCGCTATCTGAAAAACCAGTCGCCCCGTACCACACCCTATATCGAGAATTTTTGAAGAATTTTTAAGTTTAACCTCCATGTTTGGTAACTCAGGTAGTAGTTTTTTTGAGGTTAGTTTGTGAAGGCCCGAGATCGCCTCACCAATGGTATCCGCAAATCCTTCACTCCTATTTTGAAAAGGGCTTACATCGCCACTTTTAAATGCATCTATGCTGTATTTGAAGTCATGAGCAGCAAAATTAGCCCCCAATTGAATGTAACCTCCCAGGTAGCGGGGATGTGAATCCCGTGCCAATAATAAATCGAAATGTTCTCCCAGCTGATAGTGTTCACAATCATCACTGTTTAGTATTTCAACAGCAAAAGCAGTTTTGCACCATATGTCGATGTAAGGGGTATGCAAAGACAATGATTTTGCTATGGTAGCTGGACTACTGTTAGGGTTTTTTTCTATATATTTGAATAACCCCAGCTCTAACCCTATATTGATGAGGTGGACGATATTAAATCCGCGACGCCATTCGAAAATTTTGGCCACCTGTTGATCAGCGGTCGTGTGACCTGAATCAGATTTTGGTTTCATAAAATAGTTAGTTATTAGCAATACATCACAGATTAAATCGTATTAAACTAAACATAATCTTACAACCATTATTTTAAGTAAGGGGATTAGACTCTGAAATGTATGAATAAAACAATCGCCATTAATATCGAAGAACCACCTCCTTTATCGCTATATGTTCATTTCCCTTGGTGTACAAAAAAGTGTCCTTATTGTGACTTCAATTCTCATCAATTGTCTGATCGAACTTTGCCAGAGTCTCAATATTTGACAGCGTTGTTGGCTGACTTTTCTTCATCAGTTGAGTTGATAAAAGGACGTACAATAGCGAGTATTTTCTTCGGTGGAGGGACTCCCAGTTTAATTTCGGGAGTGGGCATACAAAAAATTATTAGCGAAATATATCGACAAGTTAGTGTAGATAAAAATGCGGAAATAACTTTGGAGGCAAACCCCGGAGTTTCAGAGATACTTCAGCTTAAGAGGTTTCGGGAGGCTGGTGTTAATCGCCTATCTGTGGGTGTTCAGTCTTTCAGCGATGCTAATTTAAAGAGACTTGGTCGAATACACACAGGGAAAGACGCCTTGAAAGCCATAGAAAAGGCCAATGATATTTTTGATAATGTAAACATAGATATTATGTATGGACTACCGGAGCAGAGCTTGGAGAATTTAAGTGAAGACATAAGCATACTGGTGAGAACAAATGTTAAGCATTGCTCGGTGTATCAATTAACGATAGAGCCTCAGACTTTATTTTATAGGCATCGGCCTGATACTCCAGATGATGAATCGTGCTGGGCAATGGAAAAATTGATTAAAGAGATGATGGCTTTATATGGTTATGATCAGTACGAAATTTCTGCTTATGCAAAGAATGGGTTTGAGTCAGTCCATAACAATAATTACTGGAAGTTTGGTGATTATTTGGGGATCGGAGCGGGGGCACATAGTAAAATTTCATTTGGAAATAGGGTTATTCGAATGGAAAAAGCAAAATCACCTCAAACTTACATGAATAAGGCAGGCGACGGTAATGCTCTGGCTGGGTGTTACCAAGTTCCTCATCATGACCTACCAGGGGAATTTATGATGAATGCTTTAAGGTTAAAGGATGGATTTAAATTAGATTTATTTTCCCAGAGAACTGGCTTAGATCTGGATTATGTGATGCCGTCTATACAGAAAGCTAAAGATAACAATCTGGTGATTGTAAAAAAAAATTCTCTTAGACCTACAGATTATGGATATGCTTTTTTAAATAGTCTGATTGGGTATTTTATTTAATTAACTTGTTTTTTTAAATACTACTATTTCCCTGACCCTATTGCCTTGATCGAGCCCTCTTTTTTCAAATTTAGTTTGGGGTCGACTCATAGTAATGCTCTTTTGTCTTGTGGCATTGAGCTCTAAATTATTGATTAAATTTATATTTGTTTCAATGGAATCTCCATATTCTTCCCAGTCTGTTACAATGTGTATATATCCATTTTGTCTGAGTTTTTTTTCTAGCTTGATCATAAAGTCAAAAGTTAACAAACGTCTTTTGTGATGTTTTTTTTTCGGCCAAGGGTCTGGAAAAAATATGTGAATGCCTGCTAGGCTATCATCATAAATCATTCCACTTATTATATTTTTTGCGTCATCATTAATAATACGAATATTCTGAAGACTTAGATCGTTTGCTTTTTGAAGAAGTTTACCAATGCCTGGTGGATAAACATCTATGACTATGTAATTTATGTTCGGATTTTTCTCGGCCACCTTAATAGTTGCTTCTCCTGAGCCAAAGCCTATTTCAATAATAACGGGGTTATCTTGACAAAAAACTTGTCTGTAATTTAACTTTTTTCTGCAGGACCTAATGCCATAAATTGGCATGTACCTTTGTATGGCTTTTTTTTGGGCTTCCGTGGTTCTGCCTTTTCGCAGAACAAAACTCCTGGTTTCTCTTCTAGCGGTAAGATTCACAATCTATTTTTTCCTAGTAAGAATTCCCTCATTAGGTGAGCTCGCTGATGCTTTGTAGTTGATTTTCCCCATTCTTTTGGCAAGAAAAGCGCCGCGCCCTGCAATGACTCCTAGTTTAATGGCTTTGGCCATTAACTCAGGTTGTCCTGCTGCCGCAATAGCACTATTTACTAAAACAGCATCACAACCTAGCTCCATCGCTAAAGCTGCGTCCGAGGCTGTCCCAACGCCAGCATCTACAATCACTGGAATTTTAGTTTGTTCGACTATAAGTTGCAGATTGAAAGGATTAAGAAGCCCCATCCCTGACCCTATTAATGAGCCCAAGGGCATGATAGCGACACATCCAATGTTTTCCAATTCTTTTGCTACGATCGGGTCATCTGAGGTGTACACCATTACATCAAAATTCTCCTTAACGAGGGCTTTTGCAGCTTTTATCGTCTCTACAACATTTGGATAAAGAGTATTTTCATCGCCTAGAACCTCCAGTTTGACAAGAGAATGCCCGTCTAACAATTCTCTTGCCAGGAAGAGTGTTCGAGTCGCGTCTTCAGCAGTGTAGCACCCAGCAGTATTTGGAAGGAGCGTGTAATCTTTAGGGGATATAAAATCGAGCAGACTGGGTGTTTTGGGATCCTGCCCCAAATTTGTGCGTCTTATTGCGACAGTAACTATTTCGGCTTCACTTGCAATCACACACGATTTTGTCTCCTCTAGGTTTTTATATTTTCCGGTTCCTATTATTAGTCTCGAGGAGAATTTTTGGTTTGCGATGAAAAGTTTCTCTTTAAAATTTAATTCCATTTTTTTATTGATCCTTATTACCCTCCACCGACTGCTGTTATTATTTCAACTCTATCCGATTCTTGGAAAAGACTCTCTGCAAACTGACTGCGTGGTATCACATCTCCATTTCTCTCAAGAGCAATTTTCTTCCCCGTTAATCCGAGGTGATCAACGAGCTCTGAGGGAGTTGTGGTCTGAGGAAAAGAGTATTTTACTCCATTAACAATTAGTGAAATCAATTCGTTTTTCAATATAATTATAATATTCCAAATAATAACATGTGGTCATAGTTCGGTGTAGTGGAACAGCTTATCAGGTGGAAGACTCTTGATCATGATCTATTAATAAAAAAAACTGCAATCAAATATTGGAGGATGCCGGTGAAATTTTATAATTTAAAAGCAGGGGCAAACCCAAGGAAAGTAAGAATTTTTATGGCTGAAAAAAAAATTGACATAGAGTGTGTCGATGTTGATATGAATGCTGGTGATAATAATACGCCTAGCTATCTTGCTAAGAACCCAATGGGTAAAATGCCTCTTTTGGAGTTGAATGATGGAACATATTTGGCAGAATCGCTTGCAATATGTAGGTATCTGGAAGCCCTGTTTCCGGACCCACCACTTTTTGGCGAAACAAATCGCGAAAAAGCTGAAATTGATATGTGGGCAATGCGGATGGAACACGAAATATATAAGCCGGTCAGTGATGTTTTTTTTCACCTCTCGGATTTTTGGAAAGGTAAAAGGGAGCAATTTCCAGAGTATGGGGAGTATCAAAGAACATATGCCTTAAGACGGTTTTCCTGGTTAGATAGTGAATTATCAACTAGAACTTATATAGCGGGTGACAAGTACACAATAGCTGATATTTGTGCCCAGTCAGCTTTTGTTTTGGGGAAATTCACAGGAACGCCAATTCCTAAGGGGTTCATTAATCTGGCAGCCTGGTACGAAAATGTCTCGAAAAGACCGTCAGCAAGAGCATAAGGCTATGAGTTCTTTTGCTCGGCAAGTAACAGATTGGCAAATTACGCACGGGAGACATCATCTTCCGTGGCAAGATAGTGAGGATCCCTATAGAATCTGGCTATCAGAAATAATGTTGCAACAAACAACGGTTAGGACAGTTGTAAAATATTACAACACGTTTTTGGAACGATTCCCATGCCTTAGTTCCTTAGCTGATGCTCATGAAGATGATGTTTTGCAGAGGTGGAGTGGATTGGGGTATTACCGTCGTGCACGAAATCTACATTCAGCTGCTCGACAAATTGTGAATAATGGAGGAAGGTTTCCTTGTTCATATGAGGATTTATTAGGGTTACCCGGAGTCGGAAGATCCACTGCAGGTGCAATATTAGTTTTTGCTTTTGGCAAAGTTTATCCAATTTTAGATGGAAATGTAAAACGGGTTTTAGCTAGATACTTTTGTATTGAGTGTCCACTTTCTTCGGCGTCGGTCAATAAAAAACTTTGGCGGTTGAGTGAAAAACTTTTACCAAAAACCAATATTAGACCATATACACAGGGTTTGATGGACCTTGGTGCAACTATCTGTACCAAGAGTAAGCCTGCATGTGTGATGTGTCCTTTGCAGAGAGGGTGTAAAAGCTTGAAGGAAGGAAAGTGTGCAGCGGTGCCAGTGAGAAAAAAGAGACCTTTGACCCCCCTTAAAAAAGTATACATGTTGGTATGTATTAACAATGGATATTTGATGATGGAAAAGAGGGGATATAAAGGTGTGTGGGGTGGCCTGTTAAGTTTTCCAGAAGTCAATAGCAGAGTGCAAGTGGAAAAAAAATGGTTAGATAATTCGCATCTAGAGTTTACAAATATTAGTTACCTTAATTCCTTTAAACATGGCTTTTCACATTTTCGCCTGATGATTTATCCCGTTGTTGCTGAGAGCAAATATAGGCACGCATTTTTTAAGGGTAAACAAGTTTGTTGGTTAACCTATCAGGACGCCTTACAAGCCGCAATTCCGACAGCTATTAGGAAAATTATTAATGTTGGTTTGTTGGGTTGTACTGATGGCTAGGTTTGGATTACTTTAAATCATCAATCGAATAGTATTTCGATATATGGCTATTCTTTAAAAAATTATTGCAGATTAATTTTAGAAAGTTTCACAGGGTTGATGAATCCATATATTTGTTGTTACTAGTCAAGTTCTCGATGTCTCGTTGTGACTAACATGGTTTTATCAAAGTGCTTTGATAGTTTTTCGGTTAAGTAAACAGATCGATGCCAGCCCCCAGTACAGCCAATAGCAATAGTTAGATAGTTCCTGCTATCTTCAAAAAAGCGGGGAATCCAGACGGTTAGAAAACTTTTTATATCATCGCTCATTTTCTGCACCTCTGAATCGCTGTCGAGAAACTCTATGACTGGCTTCTCTTTGCCTGTTAACCTTCTTAATTTCCTATCATAGTGAGGATTTTTTAAGCAGCGAATATCGAAAACAAAATCAGCTTCTGGTGGCAAACCATACTTAAATCCGAATGATTTGAATAACAACATAGTTTTAAAAGTTCCTTCTTTTATAAACTGCCGCAGATATAGTTTTAGTTGTGTTGGGTTAAGATTAGTAGTGTCGATTATATGGCTTGGTGTGGGTATGTTTGCAAGGATTTTGCGTTCCACGTTGATGCATTCAGAAAGATCCATTAGTTTGTTGGACAGTGGATGTTTTCTTCTTGTCTCTGAAAACCTTTGAATGAGTACTTCATTCTTTGCATCTAGGAAAATAATATCATATTTAGTTGGTTTGCCTTTAAGAGTTTCTACATAGCTCAATGCGATTGGAATATTTTTGCCACTACGGATATCTACGCTTATGGCTACTTTTTTATAGTCCTCGGTTTCTAGGAATTTTATGGTATCTGATAGAAGCTGAGCAGGAAGATTGTCTACACAGTAGTAACCGCTATCTTCCATGATATTTAGGGCTACACTTTTACCAGACCCTGAAAGGCCTGTTACGATGACAAGGTGCATAACTCATTTCCCTCAACTTATTTTTTTTCTAGCTTTTCTTTTTGGCGGTCTACAAATTCCTGCGTGCTATCAATTCCTCGGAGCTGGAGGATATAATTTCTCACGGCGGCCTCTACTAGAACCGCTAAATTTCGCCCTGCAGCTACGGGTAGCTGGACTTTTCGGATATTAACCCCAAGTATATTTTCATTACTTGCATTAAGCGGTATTCTCTCAATCTCTAAAGGGGTTTGAGTAGGTCTTTGTAATTGTACTATTAATTTTAAGGTTTTCCTTCTTCGAACAGCTGTTTCTCCAAAAATAGTTCTGATGTTTAGCACTCCCAGGCCTCGCACTTCTAGAAAGTCTTTGAGAACTTTGGGGCTACGGCCCTCCAATGTCTGAGGAGATATATGATGGAGTTCTACAACATCATCTGCCACTAAGCCAGAGCCGCGAGATATTAATTCCAGTCCAAGTTCACTTTTACCTACCCCACTGTCACCAGTTATCATTACCCCCATCCCTAACACATCGAGAAAAACTCCATGTCTTACATCGGATTCGGCAAGAATCTTACCTAAGTAGGTTCTGAGAACCCATATAATTTGTTGGCTTGCTAAAGGAGATTTTAGGATGGGGATAGAATTTTTATTCGCAAAGTTAGACAGCGATTTAGGTGCGTTCTCCCCATCAGACAAAATTAGACAAACCAACCCACTTTTTGGCAACTTCTCGAGAGATTCTGTTTGAGTAGCAAGGTCCATTTCAGAGAAGTAAGCAGCTTCTGTTCGACTAAATATCTGTATCCAATTTGGGTGCATCAAGTTCAAGTTTCCAATTAGACCTTCCGTAGAATGATTGATTTTATTGCTATCTAGAACCGTGTCATTATCTTGTGAGCTACCCTCCCAACTCAGTTTTAATAAGTCTGAATTATCTTGAAACAATTTTAAAACGGATACTTTAGGCATATTCTTCCCAGTTTGAAAAAACTTTGCACAACTCAGCCAGATCATTACTTTTGCCAATCAATTTATGCACTTCTGCTGAGCTAAAAAGTTGAGCTAATTCTGAGAGGATTTGCAGGTGCAATTCAGTAGCCTTGGCTGGTACCAGTAAAAAAAAGAACATAGATACAGGTCTGTTATCAGGGGCTTCAAACGGAATAGGGTTTTGGGTTCTTATGAAGGCTCCAGTACTTTTTTGCAGGTTCTCCAGTCTTCCGTGAGGAATGGCCACGCCATTCCCTAGGGCTGTTGATCCCATTTGTTCTCTTTCTAAAAACGCTTGAAAGATATGATTTCTTCCAATCTTCAGTGATTTTTCAAACATCAGGCCGGCTTGATCAAAAACTCGCCTCTTGCTTTTCACGTCCAAGTTAATTGCTATATGTTTTTCCGGTAGTAGTTGAAGTAAGTATCCCATAAGTACTAATTATTTGGGTTTGATTTTCTAGAGATCCTTTCGCAGGTTGACCGGTAGAATTTGCAGTGCTTCCCGATATTTTGCAACCGTTCTTCGGGCCACCATAATCCCTTGAGAATCTAATAATTTAGAGATTTGGCTATCTGAGACAGGTTTTCGTTTATCTTCTTGATTCACAATTTTTTTTATTAAGGCTTTTATTGCTGTAGATGACGCAGAACCTCCTGACTGAGTTGCAACATGACTACCGAAAAAATATTTTAGTTCCAATATCCCTCTGGGTGTCATCATATATTTCTGAGTAGTTACTCGAGATATCGTGGATTCAGCCAAGTCTAACCTTTCGGCAATTTCCCTAAGGACTAATGGCCGCATCCCAAGGTCACCGTGTTCAAAGAAGTTGTATTGTTGATCAACTATTGCTTGCGATACCCGGAGAATTGTATCGTACCTTTGTTCGACATTTTTGATAAACCACTTGGCATCCGTAAGTTGGTCTTTGATTTTCTGAAAGTTTTCGCCTGTATTGTTTTTTAAAATATCTGCATAAATTTTATTTATCTTTAGTTTCGGTTTTGCGTCTTGATTTAGAAATGCTGTCCATTTGGAGTTATGCCTCTTCACGTAGACATCGGGAATAATGTATCTGGTTTCAGATAAGCTAAAAGCTGATCCAGGTCTAGGGTCGAGCCCCTGGATTAGTTTTTGCACTTCACGCAGGGTTTCATCGTCGCAATTTAGTATTTTTTTTAGCCTATTATAGTCTCTTGTAGCCAACTCATGGAGTCGCTCTTTAACCAATTGTAGAGCAATATCTTTGTTAGGCACATCATCAGGGAGTGCGTTAATTTGGAGCTCTAGGCATTCAGCTAGATTTCTAGCTCCTACGCCTACTGGCCCTAGCCCCTGCAGACAGGTTAGTGCTTCATCCATTTGCTGGTCCGTTATCTCAATTTCCTTCGGTAATGCCTCGACTAACTCAGTCATGTCCTCCTTTAGAAATCCGTTATCATCAAGGTTACCGATTAAGTACATTACGAGCTGTTTGTTTTGCTCGGATATTTTAAGCAGAGATAGTTGCTCATTTAAGTGGTCCGATAACGAGATTTCTCTGGTGGCTGATAGATGATGATCGTCTGATTGGTTTTCACTCTGCGGTTTGCCGTAGTTTTCACTACCACCATCCCGTTGCCAGTCAGTGTCAGCTGAAGGTTCACTGTTTGTTAGTCGTTCTTCATTAGATTCTAAGGAGTTATTCACATTTGTTGGTTCATCTTCCTCCTCGTCTTCGACTTCCAATAAGGGATTATCTTGAATCAGTTGTTTAATTTCTTGCTGTAGTTCCAAAGTTGATAGTTGCAGGAGTCGGATAGATTGCTGCAGTGCCGGAGTTAGGGCCAACTGATTTGACAACTTTAACTGTAGGGAATGTTTCATATTTTTAATTATACTGTGTCCGGTTCATATGATTATGATAAATATATTTAGAATTTGAAATTTTCCCCGAGATATACCTTTCTAACTTTCTCATTATAAACAATCTCTTTTGGATCACCGGATGCCAGCACAGATCCATCACTAATAATGTATGCACGATCACATATTCCTAGCGTTTCACGAACATTATGATCGGTTATTATAACCCCAATACTCCGGGTCTTAAGAAACGCTATGATTTTTTGAATATCTAAAACAGCTATGGGGTCAACTCCTGCGAAAGGTTCGTCTAATAGTATAAAGCGAGGCTTTGATGCTAGAGCTCGGGCTATTTCTGTTCGTCTTCTTTCACCTCCGGATAGGCTGATAGCCCAACTGTTACGTAAATGGCTAATTTGTAAATCCTGAAGAAGTCTTTCTAGATTTTCTTCAACTTCGGCTTTCCCGATTTTTTGTAGTTCGAGTACTGCTTGGATATTTTCTGCTACTGTTAGTCTTCGGAATATAGAAGATTCTTGAGGAAGGTAGCTAAGTCCTAGGTTTGCTCGCTGATGGATAGGTAGGCACGTTAGTCTTTCATCACCCAGATACAATTCTCCTTCATCGACTGCTATAAGGCCGACCATTAAATAGAAGCAGGTGGTTTTCCCAGCCCCATTTGGGCCAAGGAGGCCAACAACCTCGCCGCTGTCAACTGTGAGAGACACATCTTTGACTACATCCCTCAAGCCATAGGTTTTCTTGAGGTTTTCTGCACGTAGGCTAGCCATGGTTAAGCGTCCTTGAGTTTGGTAGTAACGTCAATCTTTAGATTGTGGTTGAATGATCGCTCTAACCCGACCATTTGGATTTTCATCGGTGCCTACTGATTTCCCACCCCCCTTAATTTGGAAAAATTCAGTTTCCATATTGTATGAAATATAATCTCCCTCCACTTTATCGGGGCCTCTTATGATCTTTGCTTTTTCAAACATTTCCAATTGCCCGGTTAACCCATCATATTCTATTCTAGTTGCATATCCATTTATGTGTTGGTCCATTCCTTCTCGCTTTTGTCGAAAGTGGGCAGGATTACCGGTGGCTTTGCCATGTTGGAAGCCACTTCCATCCCTCCTCACCACAATTTTGTCTGCATGAATTTCTAGGGTACCTTGGCGAAGTGTAACGTTTCCCTGAAAAGTAGCCTCTTGGTTCTGCTCATTAATTTCTACAAAGTCAGCCTCAAGTGAAACTGCGGCACTATGATCACTCTCATCGGCTATTGCTGCAGAAAAGAGAAATTGCATCGTGGCAACGATTGCAGTGACTAAGGTTTTGCGTTTAGTTTTCTTTAGGTGGTATGTCTTGTCCATTCGTTTTAGGGTTTTCATAATATGCTTTGGCGTTGGATAAAAGGTAGATCATACGGGTTTTATTGTTAAATTCTAATCCAATTGAGGAAAGTTTTGAATTTCCCCAAACAAGTGAGACTCTCTTGTCCGTCCTGGCTACCTCCTCATCAGGTAAGATATGTAGGTGAGAGGTCGTAATATGCAATGGTTTTAAAAAGCTATTGCCTGGGCGGTTAATCTCCACATTGTCAATAAAGTATACATTTTCTCCGTTATCTTCGATCTTCGCTTGATTTGCTTGAAATGATACAGGGCCGGTTGCGTTGTCATAATAAACCAAATAAGGAGATTCTAGTTTGGTGTTCTTTTTTTTTGTGAAATGATCCAATTTTTGGCCTTTCAGCAAATATAGCCTGTCCCCTTGTTGGTTCATTCGAGTGGCTTGGTATTTTTCTATATAGAAGTCTGGGTTGATATTGGTGGCCGATATATTATTATATTCTTTACTCTGCACTTTGGTATCCAACCACCAAGTTAGTATAGTTAAGAGAACTAAAAGAGCAATTGGTATCCAATTTACGAATGTCTTGTTCATCTCTTATACCTTGCTAACTGCTCCTGTAAGTTACCTTGTGCGATCAAAATTAGCTCACACACCTCTCGTACCGCACCTTCGCCTCCTGGGAGTTTGCTAATATAGTCTACAGACTCTCGAATTGATACATTCGCATGGGGAACTGTCATGCTGAGCCCTGATCTTTTGAGAAGTGGCAGATCAGGTAAGTCATCGCCAATAAATGCTGTTTCCGAGGCTTTTATTTTTAATCGAGTTAGCAGTTTTTTAAAGGGCACCAGTTTGTCTTCTACTCCTTGAAAAACATATTTAATTCCAATTTCTGTAGCTCTTTTCTTCACAGCAGCAGAATTTCTCCCACTAATAACAGCAACCTCAATCCCAGTATTTTGGAGAAGTTGGAGGCCTAGGCCATCATAAATACTAAACTCTTTAATGACTTGTCCTGATGGAGTCATAAGAATTCTCGGTGGTGATAGAACCCCATCCACGTCTAAAATCATCAATCGAATGTTTTTTGCTTTATCTTGCGGGAATATTTTTTCTACAGTATTCAATTCGACCTCTATATGACTTTAGCTTGAAGTAAGTCATGCATATTTATCGCCCCCACTATATTTTCGCTCTCTTCATCGACTACTATTAATTGGTTAATCAGATGTTGTTCCATCATCTGTGCAGCGTCAATGGCGAGCGTATACCGGCCAATAGTTTGGGGCGACTCTGTCATTACTTCGGAGATTTTCCCTGTTAAAGGCTTGTTGGCTCTTTGTAAAAACCTTCGAAGATCGCCGTCAGTAAATATACCCACCACTTGGTTATTTTGAGCTATCAAGGTCATTCCCATACCTTTTTCTGTCATTTCTATTATTGCATCTTGAATATTATTAGATGGAGAGATTAGAGGAACCAAGTCGCCTTTCCGCATAACATCGTCCACCAATATTGAGAGCTGTCGACCAAGTTTTCCGGATGGATGTGATCTAGCAAAGTCATTTGCTTGAAACCCTTTGGCTTTGAGGCTTACCAGGGCCAATGCATCACCTAGTGCTAAGGCAACGGTCGAACTTGTAGTGGGGGCAAGTCCTAGAGGGCATGCCTCTTTTTTGAAAGTTGCGTTTAAGTGTACGTCGGAGATTTTTGCCAAAGAGGACCCCGGATCACTTGTTATACTGATAATTGGAATTTTTTGTCTCTTTACTAATGGGGCAAGTGTCAAAAGCTCCACTCCCTCCCCTGAGTTGGATATCGCTAAGAGTAAATCTTGGCTTTCTACCACTCCTAAGTCTCCGTGATTTGCCTCGCTGGCATGCATAAAAAGGGAGGGAGTCCCCGTACTTGACAGGGTGGCTGATATTTTTTTCCCTACAATGCCCGATTTGCCGAGCCCGGTGACAATTACTTTACCTTTGCAATTTACTATTTTATCAATAGCAATTAAGAAACTCGAGTCAATTGTCTCGGCGAGATCTCTTACTGCCTCGGATTCCGTTATCAGAACAGTCTTGGCAAGTCTAAGTAGAGTGTGTTCTGATTCTTGATACACAAATTTCTTCATAATGTCACTTTTAGTCTGTGTAATTTCTAAGATAGTCGGCATTAGCTCTAATTTCTTCTTTAATTCCTTTAGCGGTTCTCAAGTATGGGCGGTTTGCTTTTAAATGATTCGGCAATTTATCAATTGCTAATTGTGCTTCGTTTAAGGTGTCAAATCGGCCGTAAATAATCGAAATATATGGGCGACCTTGAGCTAAAGTGCGAAAAGCAAAAATATCGCTTATTTTGATGTCGGACGCTATCTCAATTATTTGCTGGCGAAGTACCTGAGGATTTTCACCTCCAAGCAACTGCACTGAAAACTGAGAGTCATTAGTTGTTTTAAGAAGTTTCAGAGTGGCCTCTAGTCTGCTGTCAAGAAGATTTTTATTTAATACCAGCTTTTCATCTGCTTGTGGCTCAATCTCTATCACGGTAGCTTCCTTTACGTCTATCTCTAGCTGGGCCAGTCCGGCATTACTTTTGTCTGTATCAACTATTTTATTTTTCGAAACACTGTCTGCAACTTGATCTAATTGAACTATAGAGTTATGAAGTTGTATGCTTTGGAAATCATGTTGGATCTTGCTAGCGATAGCATAAACTGCCATTCCAACAAAAACTAATGCAACCATTGAGGTCGCTAGGTAGCTGTTATGGTCTAGCGAGACCAGTGATCCTTGGATTTTAGTGTAACGATAAGGTGGCTTGGCTACGGAAAACTCCGGGTTAAGCTCTATATGGCTTGTTAAAACCTTTTTATTTTTATCTTGGAACGCGTTGATCATAGCTGTTTTGCAAATTTTGTTTATGTGTTGAGGGTAGCCTTCCGCAAGTTCAGATATTTTTTGTAATGCCTTTGCAGAAAAAATATCCTTCATGTTGCCCCCAGCGGTCTTTATTCGATTTTTAACATATAAAATAGAATCACTTTTTCTAAGGGGCGAGAGGGTAAATTTGTAATCGATGGGTGAGTTCTTTGAATCCCAATTTTTGAAGTTTGTCATGCTTGGAGTTCCAACGAGGAGTATCACAGATTGGGGTTTTGATATCCTGGCGGCATCTATTGAGTGGCAAATACTAGTCCATGCCTCCATCGTTAAATTTTGGGCCTCCTCTATAATTAACAATACTTTTGCAAGTTCTGAGTGCACAAAGCCTTTATGCAAAATGGTCTCTAGGATTGATTTTATAGTTGGGTCAGAACCATCGTAAGCAGATTTCGTTTCAGTCACTATTTGAAGTGGACTATCAAAACTTTGCTGGAGATTACTTTTCAAATGATAGGTTGCAATTTTACCTTCAAGTCTAGTTTTTAGGCATTGTATGGTTAAAGATTTCCCCAGCCCTTTCTCTCCAACCAATGCAACTCCCCGACCTTTGTCAATCGCAAAGATTAGACTCTCCATTATTTCTTGTCTATCTCCCCCCTCAAATAAACTAGCTGTTGCTACACTTGGTTCAAAAGGCGGCTTTGACAGACCAAAAAAGCCATAATGCATCGGATTTACCTCAAACAAATCAATTCAAGTTCTATAATAACCAAATAAATCAGACAATTCTGTTGTTTTCAATGGGTTTTATTGTTGTCATGTTGATAGTATAGCCCCAAATAAGGAAATGAAAGACCTTATAGTATGATTATGCTCTTTTTAAGCTTTACCTTATCAATCTCAACTGGGCAGGGTTATAATCTAATTAATGGTTAAGTCAACAACAAAAGCGATCCCAATTATAGAGTTTAGCTCTGTTAGTTTTTCATATGGAGATCGGCGGATTATTAAAGATGTCAGTATAAGCTTGCCACCAAAAAAAATAACTGCAATTTTCGGAGGAAGTGGCACAGGGAAGACAACATTTTTGCGATTGGTGGGTGGTCAATTAAATCCCTCAAAGGGTGACGTTTTTTTTGATGGGAAATCCATCAATCGAATGAAATACTCTGATCTTTATAGTGCTCGAAGACGAATGGGGATGCTTTTCCAATTTGGAGCACTATTTACTGACTTATCGGTTTTTGATAACGTGGCTTTCCCGCTCCGAGAGCATACCAATCTTCCATCAAGACTTATAGATGACTTGGTTAAAATGAAGCTTCATGCAGTGGGCCTTCGAGGGGCGGCCAGCCTTAAAACTGCAGAGCTATCAGGGGGTATGGCTAGAAGGGTTGCTTTGGCTAGAGCTATTGCACTGGATCCAGAGTTGATAATGTATGATGAGCCTTTTACTGGGCTAGACCCTATAGCGACTTCAGTTATAGCTAACCTAATTCAAAAATTGAATAGTGCTTTGGGTATAACTTCAGTGCTTGTGACTCACGATGTCGAGGTATCTCTAAAAATAGTCGATCATTGTATTGTAATGGCTGGAGGTGAGGTTATTGGTCAAGGGTCGCCAGAGGAGATACGGAAATCTCATAATCCTCAAATACGGCAATTTATAAAAGGAGAGATTGATGGGCCGGTACCTTTACATTATCCCTCAGAAACATATGAAGTAGACTTGGGGATTAAACATGCGGGCTAATGCTTTTTTGAAAGGTTTTGTAGCGATTGGCCGTATAACCGTAGATGGAGTATGGAAAATTGGTGCTGGGACAAAGTTTATCCTCAATGTCATTTCTAGATCGAGGATGACATTTCAGCGCCCGCGCTTGCTGATAGACGAGATTTTCTTTACTGGGACGCTGTCCTTGATAATCATTATTGTGTCTGGCTTATTTGTTGGACTTGTGTTGGGTCTGCAGGGTTACGAGACGCTTAAGAGGTACGGTTCAGCCGAGGCTGTAGGCACTTTGGTAGCTTTGTCTTTGGTTAGAGAATTAGGCCCAGTGGTAGCTGCTTTACTCTTTGCCTCCCGGGCCGGCTCGGCCATGACCGCCAAAATAGGGATAATGAAATCAACGGAACAACTTTCAGCTATGCAAATGATGGCCGTGGATCCTTACGCTAGAGTCGTTACCCCAATGTTTTGGGGAGGATTCTTTTCAATGCCTTTATTGGCGGCTATTTTTAGTGCTATGGGAATTATCGGTGGTTATCTAATAACGGTTGTTGTCATTGGGGTCGATGGGGGGGCTTTTTGGTCTCAAATGCAGGCCAATGTCGATTTTCATGGAGATATTCTAAATGGAATCTATAAGAGTATAGTGTTTGGTTTTGCAGTTAATACAATATCTCTGTTTGAGGGCTTTGATTGTGTGCCGACGGCTGAAGGAGTCTCGCGAGCTGTTACCAGGACTGTTGTTACATCCGCACTGGCTATATTAGCACTGGACTTTGTATTAACAGCATTCATGTTTACGGGGGTTTGAGTGATGCATAGAGCAACGGTTGATTTATGGGTTGGGGTTTTTGTTACGGTAGGATTTCTTGGTTTGTTGTTTTTGGCATTTAAAGTGGGAAGTGCTAGTAATTTTTCAGCATCTGATGGGTATGTTGTGACAGCTGAATTCGATAACATAGGTGGTTTAAAAGTTAAGGCACCAGTAAAAAGTGCCGGTGTCGTTGTGGGTCGCGTAGAAAGTATAGTTTTTAATAACCACTCGTTAAGAGCTACAGTCAGTATGCGGATAGGGAAAAAGTTTGAGTTTCCTAAAGATAGTTCTGTATCAGTATTAACGGCGGGTTTGTTAGGGGAGCAATATGTCGGACTGGATGGAGGTGGAGATATTGATCTTCTGGCTGATGGAGACAAAATTGTCTTAACACAATCAGCCATGGTGCTAGAAAAAGTAATAGGGCAGTTTTTGTTTAACAAGGCTTCAGAAAGCGGATCTAATAATTAACGCTTTGGAATATCTTTAGGGAGTTTGCTATGAAGGGCATATTAAAGTTTTTACTACTTAATTTTTTTATATTGTTTTCTTTTTCCGGGTCTATCCATGCACAAAGTGATCCGGATACACTTGTAAAGGAGACTATAGAAGATATTCTTGAGACGGTTAGAAATGATCCTGGGGTTCAGGCGGGGGAAATCAGTCGGATAAAAGAAATTATGGAAGAGAAAGTGGCACCTCATTATGATTTTCCTAGGATGACTAGGCTGGCGGTAGGAAGAAGTTGGCGAGATGCCAGTAAAGAGCAGAAAAAGGCACTGGTAAAAGAGTTTCATGAGTTGTTGATGAGGTCTTATGCTGCGGCTTTTAAAATGTACCAAGGGATAGTTGTCGAGACTAGACCTCTGCCTAGGGTGAAACCAGAGGAGAAGCAGGTGACTGTAAATACACTGGTTCGGTTACCAGGTGGAGCACCTCCTCTCAGCGTGGATTATGACCTATTGAGGACAGGCGATTCATGGAAGGTCTATGATGTCAGGGTTGATGGGGCAAGCCTAGTAATTAATTATCGTAGTGTTTTTGCACAAGAGATTCAAAAGGGCGGCATCGAGGGGCTTTTGAAAGCATTGGCTATTAAAAATGCACCTAGGTCAGAGAATAATTAATCGATGGTAAATATAGATAAGACTGATGTGGGGTTCAGCTTGTCCGGTGTTCTTTCGGTTGCCAGTACAAAAGATGTTCTTTGCTCCGGGAATGATATGATAAGAAGAAAGGAGGGAGAGTCTGTAACTATTGACTTTAGTTTAATTACCTCAATCGATTCAACCGCGATTTCTCTAATGCTTGAATGGTTGCGTGTCGGTGAGGCGAACGGGAAAACAATAAATTTTAAAGGTATTAGTTCATCATTTGAGAGCCTCATAGAAGTTTATGGGCTTGCTAAAGTTTTACCCTTGGGTGATGGTCGAGGTGGTTAGAGCATTTAACAACAGCATGCAGCCCGCGTTAGAGATTAAAGGTATCAATAAAAGCTATGGCTCGTTCAAAGCACTTACCGATATCGATTTAAAGGTAGAACAGGGTGAGTTTTTTGCTTTATTGGGGCCAAATGGGGCAGGGAAGACAACACTTATCAGCATATTAGCAGGGCTTTGTGTGGCTGACTCTGGTGGTGCATTTGTCATGGGTAACAATGTTGTTGAAGAGTATCAAAAATCAAGGTTAAATCTGGGAGTTGTGCCACAGGAGCTTGTTTATGATCCATTCTTTACAGTAAGAGAGATGTTATCCATTCAATCGGGCTATTTTGGTTGTCGTAAGAATCACCACTGGATTGAAGAGTTGACGGATAAGCTTGGTCTGACGTCTAAAATGGATGAAAATATGCGAACCCTATCGGGTGGGATGAAAAGGAGAGTTCTGGTAGCCCAGGCATTGGTTCACAAACCTCCGGTTATAATTCTGGATGAGCCAACAGCGGGAGTGGATGTTGAGTTACGAAAAAGCCTGTGGGAATTTATGAAGCATTTAAATAGTCAGGGGCACACTATAGTTCTCACGACTCACTATCTGGAGGAAGCCGAAGTCTTATGCGAGCGGGTTGGCATGTTAAAGGATGGAAGGCTCGCTGCACTGGATACGACTCGTAATTTATTAAAACGTTTTTCGGGGATTAGGCTGTCCTTGAGAACTAACGGTAAGGTTTTGCCATACGTACTCCAAAAACATCTAGTAGAATCCGACGTAGATGATGAATGGGTTTTTCGACTAAGTGATTATTCGGAAGTAGAAAGCATTTTGGCCGAATTACGTTTAGCCAAACATGCAGTTTTTAGTTTGGATCTGCGCGAGGCTGATTTGGAAGATGTTTTCTTCTCGGTGATTAAGGATAAGTAGGCTAATGACAGGGTTTTATACTCTCTTGTATAAAGAGCTGCTGCGTTTTTGGAGGGTGGTGTTTCAGACGGTAGCGGCTCCCATATTGACGGCGCTATTATATCTATTGATTTTTTCACATGTTTTGATGGATCGGGTAACGGTATACTCTGAGGTTAGCTATACAGAGTTTTTGATCCCTGGATTGGCCATGATGTCGTTACTCCAAAATGCTTTTGCAAATAGCTCTTCCAGTATTATTCAGTCTAAAGTAACAGGTAACATAGTTTTTTTATTATTAGCGCCGTTGTCTAATTTTCAGTTTTTTTTGGCCTATCTTTTAGCATCAGTCATTAGGGGAGTATCAGTTGGTTTAGGTGTGGTTTTGGCATCTTCGGTGTTTTTGGTTATCAGTATTTTTAATCCCCTGTGGATTTTAGGGTTTGCTTTTCTTGGAGCTGGAATTTTAGCCTGTTTGGGGTTGATTGCAGGAATATGGGCAGAGAAGTTTGATCAAGTGGCTGTCTTCCAGAACTTTATAATAATGCCGATGACCTTTTTGTCAGGTGTTTTCTACTCGATTCACTCCTTACCCCAGTTTTGGCAGGAGATTTCTCGAATAAATCCCTTTTTCTATATGATAGATGGGTTTCGCTATGGTTTTTTTGGAGAGTCTGATGTGTCGCCTATGATATCCTTGGTAGTGGTGAGTTTGGTTTTTCTTTTTCTTTCCTTTGTTACTTTCAATATTATCAAAAGTGGCTACAAGCTACGCAATTAGGGGGATATGATTATGCTAACTCCAGAAATGGTAAAAACTTACATTGAAGAGAGCCTTACCTGTGAACATGTTGAAGTGACTGGTGACGGTCAGCATTTTGAGGCAGTAATAGTCAGCGAGTTATTTCGAGGAAAAACAATGCTAAAGCAACACCAAGTTGTTTATGACGCTTTAGGTGATAAAGTTGGGGGCGAGATACACGCACTTTCTATGAAAACGGTTACTCCTGATCAGTGGAAAGCAAGTTAGGCAGAGATTTTGGAAAAATTAGTTTTAAACGGCGGTAGAGAGCTGTCGGGAGGGGTAACAATATCTGGCTCTAAGAATGCGGCCCTGCCAATGTTATGTGCCTCTCTTCTAACTAAAGAGCCGGTTGGTCTGAAAAATGTGCCTCACCTTAGAGATGTAACCACCATGCTTACCCTATTGGGGCAGATTGGTGTTGAGTTCTCCCTCAGTGAGCAGGCTCTAGTAGTACTTAATTCTGCTAACGTTAAAAGTCTTTTTGCACCCTATGATTTAGTCAGAACTATGAGAGCGTCCATATTAGTTCTGGGCCCTATGCTATCAAGATTCGGCAAGGCGAGGGTATCATTGCCTGGAGGGTGTGCCATAGGGCAAAGGCCAGTTGATCAGCATATTAAGGGCTTACAGGCTATGGGAGCGGAAATCGAAATAGGTAATGGCTACATTTCAGCACAATGTAAAAAATTAAAAGGTGCCCACTTGAAAATGGATATGGTTTCAGTGACCGGCACTGAAAACTTGATGATGGCGGCAACATTAGCGGAAGGAGAGACTATTATTGAAAACACTGCAAAAGAGCCTGAGGTTGTAGATTTAGCACACCTTCTGGTGAAAATGGGTGCCAAAATAAATGGGGCGGGTACCGATAAAATCGTGATTGAAGGTGTTAAGGGACTCTACGGTGCTGAGCATAGTGTGATGCCGGATAGAATAGAAGCTGGTACATTTTTGGTTGCTACGGCTATGACACAAGGTGCTGTTGATTTATATAATGCAGATCCTCGCTCGTTGAAGGCGGTTTTAGACGGGCTCAGGAAGGCCGGAGCTGATGTGGAAGTGAGGGATGGAGTTATCTCTTTAAGGCAAAATCAGCAAGTAAAGGCAGTTAATGTTTCCACAGCCCCTTTCCCGGACTTCCCCACTGATATGCAAGCTCAATTTATGGCCTTAAATTCGATCGCGGTTGGCCAGGCAAAAATTGAAGAGACTATATTTGAAAATAGGTTTATGCACGTGCAAGAGTTACGTAGGTTGGGGGCAAAAATTAGGGTTAGAGGAAACCTGGCGATAGTTGATGGGGTCAAGTGCTTAGAGGCCGCAAGTGTAATGGCTACGGATCTGCGAGCGTCAGCCAGTTTGGTGTTGGCGGGGTTAGTGGCTAATGGTGAAACTATTATTAATCGTATTTACCACTTGGACAGAGGGTATGAGCGTATCGAAGAAAAGTTGGCTTCACTTGGGGCAAGCATTAAGCGCTCAAATTGAAACTGGGTTTTTGATGGAGGACTAGTAATTGGGAAAAAATGTGAATCAATTAACATTAGCTTTGTCAAAAGG
This sequence comes from Hydrogenophilales bacterium, assembly GCA_902627495.1. Taxonomy (GTDB): domain Bacteria; phylum Pseudomonadota; class Gammaproteobacteria; order Burkholderiales; family Eutrophovitaceae. Next base: position 247,271 of record CACOJS010000001.1, read on the forward strand.
AAGAATTTTTGAGGAGACTCTGCCAACGTTAAAGAAATTGGGTTTGGAGCCTTTGGAGAATCCGGGAGCCTCTAGGAAATTGGTAATAGGCACCAAGAACCCGATTGTGAAAATAATGATGGTCAGGGCGTCCGATGTTCCCACCTACGTTAGGTATGGTGCGGCGGACTTCGGAGTGGCTGGCAGAGATGTATTGGTTGAGCAGGGGGCGGAGGGTTTGTATCAGCCAGTGGATCTTGGTATCGCAAAGTGTCGGATGGTAGTTGCTAGTACCGTAAACTTTGAATATGAGGATGTAGTAAAGAGAGGGACGAGAGTTATGGTTGCCACTAAATATGCTAAAATAGCCACTTCTCACTTTGCCGGCAAGGGTGTTCATGCAGATATTATAAAACTCTATGGTTCTATGGAGTTGGCACCATCAGCGGGTTTATCAGACGTAATTGTGGATTTGGTATCATCCGGGGCAACCCTAAGGGCAAATAATTTGAAAGAGGTAGAAGAAATTATGCCCATCAGTGCACGGCTTATTGTCAATAGAACTGCACTGACCACTAAAGGATCTTTACTAAGGCCTATTCTTAAACAGGTTGAGGTTATTGCAGGCAGTTTTTAAAAATGCATATTAATATTTTAAATAGCAAGGATGCGGATTTCCTGAAAAAGTTACACAATCTACTAGAATTTGAGGAGAATTTTGATTTTGAGCTTCAGAAAACAGTTTCGCAAATTATTGCAGATGTAAAACAATATGGGGACGAAGCTCTCTTGAGATATACAGCCGAATTTGAGGGGTTGCTGGTAGAGTCTCCTGAGACCTTGGAGATTGGTAGAGGTGAGTTGGAAGAGGCCTGGAATGTCCTAGGAGAGCAACAAAAGCGTGCCTTGGAGGTTTCCGCCTCTAGAATAAGGTGTTTTCACAAAAAGCAGTTAGAGAAGTCTTGGTCCTTTCAAGAGACAAACGGATCTGTTTTGGGTCAGAGGGTAAATGCCATAGAAAAAATTGGATTATATGTACCAGGAGGAAAAGCTTCGTATCCATCTACTGTTTTAATGAATGCAATTCCAGCAAAGGTAGCGGGAGTAAAAGAGTTGGTTATGGTAGTACCAACTCCAAGTGGCCGTCGTAGTCAGCTTGTTTTAGCAGCTGCTTTGGTAGCAGATGTTGATCGTATTTTTACCATCGGGGGTGCTCAGGCAGTAGCTGCTCTCGCTTTTGGCACTGGTGTAGTTCCTAAGGTCAACAAAATAGTTGGCCCTGGTAATGCGTATGTAGCTGAAGCTAAAAGACAGGTTTTTGGGCGAGTAGGAATCGATATGATAGCGGGCCCATCAGAAGTTTTAGTAGTAGCAGATCAAACGGTTAACCCTGAGTGGATAGCGATGGATTTGTTTTCTCAGGCAGAACACGATGAAATGGCACAAGCTTTGCTGGTTTCCTGGGAAAAGAGCGTCGTTGAGAACGTAGAAAAAAATATTCGTGAATTCATAAAGGATGCACCTCGTGCGGATATTATTAAGGCTTCTTTTGAAAACCGAAGCGCGTTGCTTGAGGTTAGAGACAAAGCTGAGGCATTAGAAATCATCAACCTTGTTGCCCCTGAGCATCTTGAAATTGCGATAGAAAATCCTAGAACACTCGCCGATGAAGTCTCCAATGCCGGTGCTATTTTTGTAGGAAAATATTCTAGTGAAGCTTTAGGTGATTACTGTGCTGGGCCGAACCATGTATTGCCTACAAACGGAACTGCCCGGTTTTCGTCGCCCCTCGGGGTGTATGACTTCCAGAAAAGATCGAGTTTAATAGAGATATCTGAAACTGGGGCAATCGAACTTGGAAAGATTGCTGGAGAAATGGCTGCTGGGGAAGGTCTTCATGCTCATGCAAAATCGGCACTAATGAGAACAAAAAATAATGAGTAAGTACTGGAGTAATGACCTCACTAGCTTGACACCCTATGTACCAGGTGAGTATTCCATTTCACCAGGCGTTATTAAATTGAATACCAACGAGAATCCTTTCAGGCCGAGCAATCTAGCTATGGAAGCCATGAAAGATGCTATTGACTCTAACATTCGTTTATACCCTGACTCTGAAAATACAAGGTTAAAAAAAGTGATAGCTGAGTACCACAAGGTGGACCCTGAAAATGTTTTTGTTGGAAATGGATCAGATGAGGTCTTAGCTCATATTTTTCGCGGACTACTGAAAAAAAATAATCCGGTATTATTCCCAGATATTACCTATAGTTTTTATCCAAGTTACTGCGGTCTTTTTGATATTCAATTTGAAAAAATTCCCCTTGATAATAGATTTGAAATTAATTGGCGAGACTATGTTAGGCCTAACGGAGGAGTAGTATTACCCAACCCAAACGCTCCCACAGGTATTTTCACCGACTTGAGTCGTCTAGTCGGTTTAGTCGAGGCTAACAGTGATTCAGTAGTGGTGATTGATGAGGCCTACATAGACTTTGGTGGCGACAGTATAATCCCGACTATAGGGGAACACCCTAACTTATTAGTTACCCGGACTTTTTCAAAATCTTATTCATTGGCTGGAGTCAGAGTAGGCTATGCAGTTGGTAGCCTCGATTTAATTAATGGGCTTACAATGGTGAAAAACAGCTTTAATTCTTACCCGGTGGATTCTATTTCGGAGGCAGGAGCGATTGCTGCTTTAAGGGATAACTATTACTTTAAGAGTATCTGTGAGAATATTGTTCAGAACAGGGAGTATTTAATCGAGTCTCTTGACCTAATCGGCTTTAGGTCATTGCCCTCAGTCACTAATTTTATATGTGTTAGGAAGAATGGAGTAGATGGAAAAATGGTTGCTAACGAATTGAAAAAGAGAAACATACTTGTCCGCCATTTTAGCAAACCTGACAGGCTAAATCCCTATGTTCGAATAACAGTAGGCACAATAGAGCAATGTGAGACTTTAGTAAAAAACATGAATGAGCTCTTTGGTTAGAAAAGTACTAAAATTAATATCCACTATTTAATTACAAAATTGAAATTTGTTTATTATGAGAAAAGGTGAGTTATCTAGAAATACGAAAGAGACCCAGATTACAGTTTCCATAAATTTAGATGGAACCGGAGTTTCTGAGATAGCAACGGGAATACCGTTTCTTGATCATATGTTGGAGCAAGTTGCGAGGCATGGACTTATAGATATGGTGGTTGAGGCCAAAGGAGATTTGGAGGTAGATGCCCACCACACAGTCGAGGATGTTGGAATTACCTTGGGAAAGGCTCTAAACAAGATACTTGGAGATAAAAGAGGGCTTGTCAGGTATGGCTCCGCCTATGTTCCTCTGGATGAGGCTATGTCTCGAGTGGTCATTGATTTATCTGGTCGCCCAGGGTTATTCTACAATGTAAGTTATACCAGAGCTTTAATAGGCAGCTTTGATTGTGATTTGGTCTATGAATTTTTCCAGGGATTTGTGAATCAATCTAATACGACCCTCCATATAGACAATTTGCGAGGAAAAAATGCCCATCATCAAGCCGAGACAGTTTTTAAGGCATTTGGCCGTGCTCTCAGGGTAGCTGTTAGCCGTGATGACAGAGCGGGAGATATTATTGCCTCAACTAAGGGAAGCTTGTAAATAGAATAGGTTTTTTTATGGGGCTTATAGTGATAGTTGACTATGGAATGGGTAACATTCGCTCAATGGCCAAGGCGATTGAAACAGTGTCTGGTAATAATTTGGTAAAGGTGTCCCAATCACCACGCGATGTAGACGACGCTGACCGTATAGTTTTCCCAGGTCAGGGTGCCATGGTTGACTGTCTTCGAGAATTAGACAGCAGGTGTTTGCGAGAACCAATTATAGAGGCAACTAAGACAAAGCCATTTTTGGGGGTCTGTATTGGTCTGCAAATGTTATTCGATTTTTCTCAGGAAAATGATGGTAGCTGTTTGGGAGTGCTACCAGGGAATGTAGTCCGGTTTTCTGATGGATTGGTTGAAAATGGAAAAAAGTTAAAAGTACCGCATATGGGATGGAATAATGTTGAGCAGGTAGAGGAGCATCCGCTTTGGTCTGGAATACCGAACTTAAGTAGGTTTTATTTTGTTCACAGCTATTTTGTCAAAGTTGGTAATAATGATATCTTGTTTGGAGTCACTAGGTACCCGGAGCCATTTCACTGTGCTGTTGGTCATAACAATATTTTTGCTGTTCAATTTCATCCTGAAAAAAGTCAATCTGTCGGATTAAAGCTGTTGTCTAATTTTGCCAATTGGGATGGTCGAGTTTGATTGTTTTCGGGGGCTGTGTCGCAGATAGTTTAATTTCTGAATGTTAAGTTGAGGTTTAATAAATAATGTTGATAATACCGGCAATTGATTTAAAAAATGGCCAATGCGTTAGGCTTAGAAGGGGTGTGATGGATGATGCTACTGTTTACTCTGATGACCCCGTTGATATGGCTAGAAAGTGGGTAAAGCAAGGAGCTAGGCGACTGCATATAGTTGATTTGGATGGTGCAATCAGTGGGTATCCAGTAAATTCTGGAGCTATCAAAAGCATATTATCAGAAATAGCTGGCGAGGTTCCTGTTCAGCTAGGAGGTGGCTTGCGCGACCTAAATGCCATTGAAGAATATATTTCAGACGGAGTTTCCTACGTCATTTTAGGAACCGCCGCGGTTAAAAACCCTGATTTTGTGAAGAATGCATGTCAAGCGTTTCGGGGACAAGTAATTGTGGGAGTAGATGCAAATAACGGTGAGGTGGCTGTAGAAGGCTGGTCGGAACTGACCTCAAAAACAGTGAGTGGTTTGGCAAAAGGCCTACAAGGTGTTGGGGTGGAGTCAATTATCTATACTGATATAAACCGGGATGGTATGGGTTCAGGAATTAATATAGAGGCCACCAAAAATTTAGCAGAGTCGATAAATATTCCGGTTATTGCAAGTGGTGGTCTAACTAGTCTTGAGGACGTTCGAAAACTCAGTAACTGTGAGGGTACTGGAATTTTTGGGGTCATCGCAGGAAGAGCCTTGTATGATAATGCTATAAACCTTAGCGAGGCTCAGGCAATATCGGACAAACTATCTGAGAAAATTTGATGGGTCTAGTCACTAGAATTATTCCTTGTCTCGATGTCAATTTGGGCAGGGTGGTAAAAGGGGTTAACTTTGTAAATTTACAGGATGCGGGTGATCCTGTGGAGGTGGCGAAGCGATATGATGATCAAGGTGCCGATGAGCTGTGTTTTTTGGATATAACTGCAAGCAGTGAAGGGCGGGATCTGATTTTAGAGGTAGTAGAAAGGGTCGCAGAAAAGGTCTTTATTCCCCTAACAGTTGGCGGAGGGGTACGAAAAGTTGAAGATGTTAGGCGGCTATTGAATGCAGGTGCGGACAAGGTAAGTATAAATACTGCAGCGATTACCCATCCAGATCTTGTTGCTTCAGCCTCGTCACGATTTGGGTCACAATGCATAGTGGTGGCTATTGATGCCCGTAAAGTCGAAAGTTGCGGGAAGAATGTGTGGGAAGTTTTTACTCATGGTGGTCGCAATCCCACTGGAATCGACGCGATCGCCTGGGGTGAGAGGATGCAAGTGGCTGGAGCGGGGGAAGTTCTATTAACAAGTATGGACAGGGATGGAACTAAAAGAGGTTTCGATTTAGATTTAGTATCTGAAATGTCAAAAAAATTGAACATTCCCATCATTGCTAGCGGAGGAGTAGGGAAATTACAGCACTTTGTTGATGGAGTGAAGATAGGTAAAGCAGATGCTTTGCTAGCCGCAAGTGTTTTTCATTACGGAGAATTTAGTATTGCAGACGTAAAGAAGAATATGTTTGCTAATGATATTGAGGTCAGAATTTAGTTTTGACCTTCAGGAATTTTATGTTGGATTTATAAATTTACTGACAGTGGGTGTTGTAGGTGTTATAACATTTCCAAATGGCATGTATGGTTTTGTAGATTGTTTTATGATTTTGATTGATTAAAAAGTGAATTTTGGTTATGACTTTTCCGACAATTTTTCAGCGATTAGATGAGATTATTAATTCAAGAAAAAGTGGTAATCCTGCCGACTCGTATGTTGCTAAATTATTAGCTGGAGGAAATAATGAAATTCTCAAGAAAATTATCGAAGAGGCTGGGGAGGTTGTTCTGGCCTCAAAAGATGGGGATAAAAAAGAGATTGTTCTAGAGGTGGCAGATTTGTGGTTCCATGTGTTAGTTTTATTGGCGTATCATAATATTCATCCTGACTCAGTATTAAGGGAATTGGAGAATAGAGAAGGAATCTCTGGAATTGTGGAAAAGAACAGTAGGAATAAGGCATAGGCATCGGTGTTTGTGTATTTGGGAGGAGTATATTTTTATAACTAGATTTATCGGAGTTTTATCATGGGTACTTTTAGTATTTGGCATTGGTTAATAGTGTTGGTTGTTGTCGTGCTAATTTTTGGCACAAAGAAATTGGGAAGTTTGGGTGGTGACTTGGGAAAAGCAGTGCGTGGTTTCAAGGAGGGCGTAAAGTCTGATGATGCCCCTGGAGTAACCGAAAAGGCTGAGATTGAGGCTGGTATTAGTGAAAATGACAAAGATGTAATTGATGCAGAAGTTAAAGAGAAAAATCAAAGTTGATTTTCCAAAAAAACTTTTTAATTAGTTATGTTTGATTTCGGGTTTAGTGAAATTTTGGTTGCAGCAGTCATAGGACTGATAGTCATTGGGCCGGAGCGCTTGCCAAGGGTGGCACGTACTTTAGGTCATTTGGTCGGAAGGTTGCAACGTTATGTGGTGGATCTTAAAGATGATATCAGTAGGCAAGCTGAGTTGGAAGAGTTCAATCAAATCAAAGCTTCCGTTGAAGATACTGCAAAGGATATAGAGGAAAGCGTTTCTAACAATATCAATTTTATTGAAGATGAGGTTAAGGCAGTTGGAACCCTATCTGCGGAAGAGGGATCCTCTGCAGGGGGGCAGACTAACGACAAAGCCGAGAATTTGAGAATGCCTGCGGCTTTGGCCTCAGTGGTCGGGGGGCAGTCCTCTCCTGTGAAAGCTGATAATGAAAGTCCCTCTCTGAAAGATGATAATGCTGGTGGCGAAGTCGAGCGTGAACAAAAATAACTCAGCTTTATTTTTAAATTGTTTATTGATTGATGTGCCGAACTTGAGCTAGTTACTACTATGGCAGACGTTGAATCTGATTCTATCTTATCCCATCTTATTGAGTTGAGAGATCGGTTACTGAGATGTGTTATATCGTTTTTAATTGTCTTTGTTTGTCTTTTTCCTTGGGCTCGAGATATTTACACTGTTTTGGCTGAACCTCTGTTATCTGCACTTCCGGTGGGGGGACAGATGATAGCTACTGAGGTTGTGTCTCCGTTTTTTGTCCCTATCAAGGTTACCATGTTAGCAGCCTTGGTTTTGGTGCTCCCGTACTTACTTTATCAGTTTTGGGCCTTTGTGGCCCCGGGCTTATATACCAAGGAGAAGAACTTGGTCTTTCCATTGATAGTCACCAGCACATTACTGTTTCTAGTTGGAATGGCTTTTGCGTTTTATGTTGTGTTTCCGGTAGTTTTTCATTTTATTACAAGCATTGCCCCAGATGGAGTAGCAGTGATGACTGATATTCAAAAATATCTTGATTTTGTAATCACTCTTTTTATAGCGTTTGGGTTAACCTTCGAGGTACCCATAGCAGTTGTGATACTGACTAGGGCCGGAATATTAACAGTTCAAAAACTTAAGGACGGTAGGCCATACGTTATAGTCGGTGCCTTTGTGATAGGTGCTATATTCACGCCGCCCGATGTTATTTCTCAGATTCTCTTGGCTATTCCTTTGTGGTTTTTGTATGAAGCTGGAATTCTAGTCTCATTGTGGCTAGGAGGGAAAGAAGAGAAAGAGGCTTAAGCTCTAATTAGCTTTTATGAGTTGGTCGTGTTCCAACTTCAATTTCTAATCTAACTTTGACTCCATTTCGAAGTATTGTTAATTGGGCCACTGCTCCGGGTTTTAAGGCAGCAACAATTGTTAACATTTTATTTGCATTTGTAACTTTTTGGGAGTTGATGGCCGTTAATATATCGCCGCGTCTTATCCCAGCCTTGTAAGCTGGACCATTTCGAATAATACCGGCAACCAAAGTGCCATTTGTATCCGATAAGTTAAAAGATTCTGCTAGTTCGTTCGAAATATCCTGTACTTGTACACCTATCCAGCCTCTAGTTACTACCCCTGCTTTTACTATTTGTTCTAAGGTATCTTTAGCAAGGTCAGCTGGAATGGCAAATCCTATCCCTAGGGAACCACCAGATCTAGAATATATCGCACTATTTATCCCAATTAAGCTTCCATTTTGATCTACAAGAGCACCCCCTGAATTGCCGGGATTGATGGCAGCGTCAGTCTGTATAAAATTTTCAAAAGTACTGAGGCCCAATTGGGTTCTCTCTAAAGCACTAATAATTCCCATAGTCACTGTTTGACCCACACCAAAAGGATTGCCAATGGCTAATACAATATCGCCCACCTGTAAGTTCGATGGGTCCCCAAAGACTATGCTAGGTAGATTTCCTAAAGAAATCTTTAGGACCGCCAAGTCAGTTTCAGGGTCGGTCCCAACAATTGAAGCATCGGCTTTGCGACCGTCAGATAGTGCCACTTCTATCTCGTCAGCAGACTCTATAACGTGATGGTTAGTCAGTATATAACCTTCTTTACTGATTATTACCCCTGAGCCAAGGCTAGAGTTTTGTTTTTTTTGTTCCTGTGGTTGATCCCCGAAGAAATGACGAAGAATAGGATCGTTAAGTAAGGGATGGTTGCGGATACTAATTTGTTTGGTTGTGAAAATATTCACAACGGCAGGCATAGCTTTTTCAGCAGCATACCGCAGACCAACTAACGGGTTAGTTGATTTCTGTGCAGGTGATTGCACTTCAATAACTGTTGTAAGAGAATTTAGTTTATCGACATTAAGAAGGTCGGGTCGAAGCGTCTGTACCACAAAAAAAACGGCCAGTAGAATCGTCACTGCTTGACAGAAAAACTGCCACAGATTTTGTTTGATTATCATGTTAGATGTCTAACTGTTTGCGATACTGTATTTTATAGGTTTATCCACCTGAAAATAAACCTTTATTTGCCAAATTCTCTACTACGCATTTTTCATGAATAAAAATTTCAGGCAACTCACTGATTTGTTATTAAAATATAATTGACAAATCACTCATTTTACTACTAAACTGACCGGTTCAATATTGTTAATGTGATTTATGAAAACGTTCGTAGCTAAACCTAACCTTGTAGACCACGAATGGTTCGTTATAGATGGTCGGGCCAAGATCCTCGGTCGGCTTGCTGCCGAGGTGGCTCATCGACTCCGGGGCAAGCACAAGGCTATTTATACACCTCATGTAGATACTGGGGATTACATAGTGGTTATCAATGCTTCTGAGATCAGGGTCACCGGTAAAAAACATTCTGACAAAGTGTACTTTCGCCATACCGGGTTCCCAGGTGGAATAAGAAAGGCAAATTTTTCGGATTTACAAGATCGGAAGCCCGGACACGTTCTTCATCTAGCAGTTCGGGGTATGCTACCTAAAGGTCCTTTAGGTAGGGCCATGCTAAAGAAGTTGAAAATTTATTCCGGATCAGATCACCCACACCAGGCTCAGCTTCCCAAGGAACTGGCCTTTGAGGCAAACAAATGAAACCTAATCACGATAGTTATGGTACAGGTCGTCGTAAGAGTGCTGTTGCCAGGGTTTATTTAAAAAAAGGTAATGGGAAAATTACTGTTAATGGCAAACTTGTTGATGATTTTTTTTCCAGAGAAACGGGTATTATGCTGGTCAGGCAGCCATTAGAATTAACCGATAATCTTGGGAAGTTTGATATCTCCGTCACCGTAAGCGGAGGAGGTGAGTCGGGGCAAGCGGGGGCGGTTAGGCATGGAATCACTCGAGCACTGGCCAACTATGATGAGACGTGGAAACCCGTTCTTCGTAAGGCTGGGTTAGTGACCAGGGATGCCCGGGAGGTGGAGCGTAAAAAGGTAGGTTTAAAAAAGGCTCGTCGGCGTCCGCAGTTTTCTAAACGTTAACTGCCTTTCAGGCCTTTCTCTGCAGTTCAGCTAGAACCTTATTTTTCGTTTCAGCGGATTTCTTGCGAACTACTGATATCCTGAGTATTATCCACGTGCAAACATCTAGGGATGAAGAGAAATGATTTCAGCGGGTATCGTAGGTGGTAGTGGTTATGCGGGGTTGGAGCTAATAAGAATCCTTTCCGCACACCCAGAGGTGGAATTATCTGTCGTAACCTCAAGGGCAGGAAACGGAAAACCCCTTGGATCGTTGCATCCAGGTCTTCCCTCAAACAATCAGTTACAGGTGACAGATATAGATGACCAAAACCTCCTTGGCTGTGACGTTGTTTTTTTCGCTACGCCCCATGGGGTGGCGATGAAAAAGGCCCCAAAGCTTGTTGATGCTGGAGTTAGAGTTATTGATCTATCTCCCGATTTTCGGCTAAAAAATTTAAAGGAGTGGGCAAAATGGTACGGTATGGATCATTCAGCCCCGACACTGGTGACCGAAGCTGTTTATGGGTTGCCAGAAGTCAATAAAACCTCGATTCAGGACGCCTCAATCGTGGCGAATCCTGGTTGCTATGCCACAGCAGTCCAGTTAGGACTTTTACCCACTTTGGAGATTGAAGACATCGACCATAGCAGATTAATCGCTGATGCGAAATCAGGAATAAGCGGTGCGGGTAGGGAGTCAATCCAAGCCAACCTGTTCGGTGAAGTGTCTGAGAACTTTAGGGCATACGCCTTGGAAGGCCATCGCCACCACCCGGAGATATTACAAGGCCTGATTGCCTATTCAAAAAAAAAGGAGGTTAATCTGTCATTTGTTCCGCATGTCATTCCAGCATCAAGGGGTATATTTGTTACATTGTATTTGCCTTACTCGGGTGACGGGAATTTGGCTAGCCTTTTTAGAGAGTGGTATCAAAAGTCAGCCTTTGTAGAGGTACTGCCAGTCGGCTTTAATCCCGAAACGCGTTTTGTTAGAGGTACCAATAGGTGTCTGATTTCAGTCAGTCAGTCGCCAACCACTCCAAATGCCATAGTATTGGTGGTCCTTGATAATTTGGTCAAGGGTGCATCAGGCCAGGCTGTTCAAAACATGAATATCATGTTTGGAATATCAGAAAAGGCAGGTCTTGATGGCCTGTGTATAATTCCTTGAAGTTCAGACGAGCTTTTAGACGTTTTTTGTCTTCTCCATCAAAGAAGGTTGCGGTCTATCCATCAATTAATTGGATGTGGAGATTAATCGGATCTCTCGTAATACTTGTTTTGGTCTCAATTCTTAGTTGGGTAAGTTTTGATCTGGGTCGCAAATCAGCTGGTTTTCACAGGTCGTTGGCCACCTCCACGCAGAATGAATTAATTGAGGTCATATCAGGCCTTCGAGATCAAAACATGGACCTAAATCGTAGGGTTGTTAATTTAGAAGGAAAACTCAAAATGGCAATCTCAGTTCAGGAAAATGTGTCGAAGGAGATGTCCTCTTTATCTGACGAAAATAACCGACTTAAAGAGGAAGTGGTATTTTTTGAGACTCTGATGACGTCCGGGAAGAAACCGGATGGGGTTTCTATAGCTCGATTTGAAGTTACGCCAATGGCATCGCCCGGAGAGTTTGAGTACCGCATCTTAATTGTGCAGTCTCAACAGAGGGTAAAGGAATTTAGGGGTCATTTTAATCTAACAACCTATTTTATGTCGGCAGATTCCCCAAATGGTGATATAGTAGGGGTATCTTTACCAAAAAAAGAGGAATTGCAGTTTAAATTTTATCAAAGATCAGTTGGGAGATTTAAATTGCCGCCTGGCAGTACTTTAGTAGAAGTAGAAGCCAGTGTGTTTAACCAAGGTGGAGGTCAGTCAATGGCGACTAGAAACGTGAAACTCAATTAAAGGCGGAAAATGTTCTGGGGGAAAAAGGAAAAGTCGAATCAAGGCCAGATAGAGAGTCTTATAGGTTCGAGCACAATGCTTGAGGGAGATCTTACGTTTGTTGGGGGTATACGAATTGATGGAAAAGTAAAAGGGAGCGTTATCACCCGCGAGGGAGAACCAGGAAAATTGGTTCTCAGTAAAGAAGCTCATGTAGAGGGCCAAATCAGAGTTTCCCACGCAGTTATAGATGGGACAGTTGACGGGCCAGTATATGGATCTTCATTTGTTGAACTTTTGCCTAATGCCAAAGTCATAGGGGACGTGTATTATAAGACCTTGGAGATTCATCTCGGTGCCGTCATCGAGGGTCGATTAGTTCATCAAGCAGGTGACACTGAAAACAAAGTAGTGTCTCTAGCTAGCTAACTTGTAACTAAACTTTATTGTAAAAATACATATTACAGATTCTATGGATAAAAGTGAAAACATAACTAAGCCGATAGTGTTTACCACAAATGCAGCAACAAAGGTTCGGTCATTGATAGAAGAAGAGGGAAACCCTGACCTCAAGCTTAGGATTTTCGTTAGTGGAGGTGGTTGCTCAGGCTTTCAATATGGGTTTACCTTTGAGGAAGACATCAATAATGACGATGCCACTATAGAAAACAACGGGGTAGTTCTTTTGGTGGATCCTATGAGTTACCAATACCTTGTGGGTGCTGAGGTTGACTTCAAAGAAGATATCGAGGGAACCCAATTTGTAATATCCAATCCTAACGCCACCAGTACCTGCGGCTGCGGGTCTTCTTTTTCCGCCTAAAAAAATAGGTCTTGTGGTAGGAGCCTCAAGCAGAATAGACTGAACCAAGAATTCGGGGGCCTTTTGAACCGGTTGTGCGTGTTAGGTCTATAGGCTCCTTTCTGAAGGCTTTTTTGGCAAGCCAAGCAAAAGCACACGCCTCTACCCAGTCTACTCCAAACCCAATCTCATCGGTCGTTCTCAATTCGGCTGTATTAATAATTTCGTTGAGTCTCTGAATTAAGAATTTGTTTTTTGCCCCACCTCCGCATATGTAAATTTGCTGGGCACGGGTACAAAATCTTTGCTGGGCGTCTAGTATTGTCTGAGCAGTAAATTCCAGCAGTGTGGCTTGTACATCTTTAGGGTAAATATTTTTCGGCAACAAGGTTTTGACCCAATCCAGACTAAATTGGGCGTTACTACAACTTTTTGGGGGTGGCTGATTAAGAAATTCATGTTGTTTTAGTCTATTAAGTAATTCTGTGTGCACTGAGCCGCTTTTAGCCCAGTCCCCGTTTTTATCAAAGCTTTGCCCTAGGTGTAACTGGGTCCATCTGTCTAATAAATGATTTCCTGGCCCAATATCAAAACCGTTACCAGGTTTATTGGGAGGCAGATCTGTCACGTTTGCCATCCCCCCAATATTTATTACTACCCTGTGGGAATCATTACTCCTAAACATTGCCTCGTGGAACGCAGGTGTTAGAGGAGCACCTTCACCCCCCGCTGCAATGTCCCGTCCTCGAAAATCAACTACTGTCGTGATTTGTGTAAGTTCTGCCAGCAAACTACCGTTAACAACTTGGCACGTATACCCTGAGTTCGGTTGATGTCTTATAGTTTGCCCGTGACAACCAATCGCTCGCACATCAGCGTGAGTTAACTTTGCCTTTTGGAGAGTTTCTTTTACGGCTAGTGCGTATAGTTGCGTGATCGTGATCCCAAGGGTTGCCAGTTGGTGGATTGAAATAAGATCGATAGAACTTATTTTTAATATCTGTTTTTGTAGCATGGGATCAAAGGAAATATAGTGATTGGCAATATTTTTCGGTCGACTCTGTCCAAAATCAACCAGGCTACAGTCTACTCCATCTGCACTAGTGCCTGACATTAACCCGATAAAAAGTTCTCTCGACAAGCCAGTCATATTTTTGGGATACTCAATAAGAATTTTCAGTTAGAAGATGAAATCCGATCCTTGTAGAAGAAGACTCTACCATGTCTTGTGCGGGTTTTCGATTTCTTTGCGTTGAAAGTTTATAATTCACTCCATGATTGGAAGATTTGTTTACTTTCGTCATCAGGTGGTTTTTTGTGTATTGTTTGAATGGTTTTTTTGGAGGTTGGATATGAGTGAAACCACAACTGAAATGGAGGTTGTAAAAAGGGGTATTAATGAGCTGCTTGTTGAGGAAGAGTTTGTTGAAAAGCTAAAGATGGGTAGACCACTCCGAATAAAAGCAGGTTTCGATCCTACGGCTCCTGATCTTCACTTGGGGCATACAGTCCTTCTCAATAAGTTAAGACAATTTCAGGACCTTGGTCATGAAATATTTTTCCTAATAGGCGACTTTACTGGTCTGATAGGCGATCCGACCGGAAAAAACAAAACTCGACCGCCACTTACAAAAAAATTTATTGAAGAGAATTCTGAAACCTACAAAGAACAGGTATTCAAAATCTTGGATGCCAATAAAACAAAGGTAGTTTTTAATTCTGACTGGATTAACAAGTTAGTGCCGGCGGATATCGTTAAGCTTTCTTCAAACTATACTGTTGCAAGAATGCTCGAGCGTGATGATTTTGAGAAGCGATACAAGGGAGGTCACCCAATTGCATTGCACGAATTTTTATACCCACTAATACAAGGCTATGACTCGGTCTACCTACGTGCAGATGTGGAGATAGGAGGTGCAGATCAGAAGTTCAATTTGTTGGTTGGGAGGGAGTTGCAAAAACATTATGGGCAAAAACCACAGTGTATCCTGACCATGCCCCTACTCGAGGGGCTTGATGGTGTTAATAAAATGTCCAAATCACTTAACAATTATATTGCCATTACTGATAGCCCGGACGATATGTTTGGTAAGTTAATGTCGGTCTCTGATGATCTTATGTGGCGTTACCTTGAGCTTCTCTCATTTGAGTCGATGGAAGTTATAAATAGTTGGAGAAAAGAAACCGAAGCAGGGAGAAATCCAAAAGAGATTAAGGTTGCCCTGGCCACCGAAATTGTTACTAGGTTTCATGGAGTTCAACCAGGCAAGAATGCTAAAGCGGAATTTGAGGCTCGCTTTAAGCAGGGAGCTATTCCAAAAGAACTTAGAGAGGTGGAGATCAAGTTATCCGAAGGTCAAAGAACATTACCCCAAATCATTAAGCAAGCTGGACTTACCTCTAGCTCTTCAGAAGCAATCAGAGCTATAGTCCAAGGTGCTGTACGAATAGACGGAAGTAAAATAGTTGATAAGAGTTTTTCGCCGTCAGAGGGGGTATATGTTGTTCAGATTGGTAAACGCCGATTTGCCAAACTGAGGCTGTCATGAAGATTTATTTCATTTGTCGATAAATTTTTACCCTGATTAAAGTTATGGGCTTGACCTTATTAATGATGGAAGTATAATTACGGGTTACGCTGGCGTAGCTATTGGTCAGCTGCTCTTTAAAAATTTAACAGCCGAAGCGTGTGGGTGCTTTGGGTTTTTTTGACTCTATACCGAGTAAGAGGCAGAGGCTTATCGGCCAAAATCAGTAAGGTCTTATCAGTTGATTTCTTTTCACTTGGTAAAATTAAAAAATACTTAAGTGCTCATACACAGTAAAGGGTTCTGTTTTTTTCAGAACCTTTGAGTTAAGAGCAACTTCCTTACAAGTAAGTGAGGATAGTAAACAGATGATTAAACTGAAGAGTTTGATCCTGGCTCAGATTGAACGCTGGCGGCATGCTTTACACATGCAAGTCGAACGGCAGCATAGGGAGCTTGCTCCCTGATGGCGAGTGGCGAACGGGTGAGTAATGCATCGGAACGTGTCCTAGAGTGGGGGATAGCTCGGCGAAAGCCGGATTAATACCGCATAAGCTCTTAGGAGGAAAGCGGGGGATCGTAAGACCTCGCGCTGTAGGAGCGGCCGATGTCGGATTAGCTTGTTGGTGGGGTAATGGCCTACCAAGGCTACGATCCGTAGCTGGTCTGAGAGGATGATCAGCCACACTGGAACTGAGACACGGTCCAGACTCCTACGGGAGGCAGCAGTGGGGAATTTTGGACAATGGGGGCAACCCTGATCCAGCCATGCCGCGTGCGGGATGAAGGCCTTCGGGTTGTAAACCGCTTTCGACCGGGAAGAAATGGTCAAAATTAATACCTTTGATGGATGACGGTACCGGTATAAGAAGCACCGGCTAACTACGTGCCAGCAGCCGCGGTAATACGTAGGGTGCGAGCGTTAATCGGAATTACTGGGCGTAAAGCGTGCGCAGGCGGCTCTTTAAGACAGGTGTGAAAGCCCCGAGCTCAACTTGGGAACTGCGCTTGTGACTGGAGAGCTAGAGTGTAGCAGAGGGGGATAGAATTCCTGGTGTAGCAGTGAAATGCGTAGATATCAGGAGGAATACCGATGGCGAAGGCAGTCCCCTGGGTTAACACTGACGCTCATGTACGAAAGCGTGGGGAGCAAACAGGATTAGATACCCTGGTAGTCCACGCCCTAAACGATGTCAACTAGTTGTTGGGAAAGGAGACTTTCTTAGTAACGTAGCTAACGCGTGAAGTTGACCGCCTGGGGAGTACGGCCGCAAGGTTAAAACTCAAAGGAATTGACGGGGACCCGCACAAGCGGTGGATGATGTGGATTAATTCGATGCAACGCGAAGAACCTTACCTACCCTTGACATGTACGGAACTTGGCAGAGATGCCTTGGTGCCCGAAAGGGAGCCGTAACACAGGTGCTGCATGGCTGTCGTCAGCTCGTGTCGTGAGATGTTGGGTTAAGTCCCGCAACGAGCGCAACCCTTGCCACTAGTTGCTACATTTAGTTGAGAACTCTAGTGGGACTGCCGGTGACAAACCGGAGGAAGGTGGGGACGACGTCAAGTCCTCATGGCCCTTATGGGTAGGGCTTCACACGTCATACAATGGCACGTACAGAGGGTTGCCAACCCGCAAGGGGGAGCTAATCCCAGAAAGCGCGTCGTAGTCCGGATTGTTCTCTGCAACTCGAGAACATGAAGTCGGAATCGCTAGTAATCGCGGATCAGAATGCCGCGGTGAATACGTTCCCGGGTCTTGTACACACCGCCCGTCACACCATGGGAGTGGGTTCCACCAGAAGTAGCTAGCCTAACCGTAAGGAGGGCGGTTACCACGGTGAGATTCATGACTGGGGTGAAGTCGTAACAAGGTAGCCGTATCGGAAGGTGCGGCTGGATCACCTCCTTTCTAGAGAAAATGGGTCAAAAGTTTAAATTTTAAGCACTCACACACTTCGGTTGTTTTTCTATACAGCATGGTTGGGGTGGTTGAACCAAAACAAGGTGCATAGCAGCAGGTGCAG
>CACOJS010000002.1 GCA_902627495.1 Hydrogenophilales bacterium
ATGTTTATAAAATGAGTATGAGTGACCCAATAGCGGATATGTTAACCAGAATTAGGAATGCGCAGTTAGCGGAGAAAGTGTCCGTTTCGGTGCCCCTCAGTAAGGTTAAAACCGCGATAGCTCAGGTTCTGAAAGACGAGGGATATATTGAAAGCTTTACCTCTAAGGGAGACGAGTCGAAACCCTCTTTGGAAATTGGATTAAAGTATTATGCTGGTAAGCCTGTGATAGAAAAAATAGAGAGAGTGAGTAGACCCGGACTGCGAATATACAAGCCAGCTAGAGATGTTCCGAAGGTCATGAACGGTTTGGGGGTGGCAATTATGTCAACCTCGAGAGGGGTTATGACCGACCGTAAAGCTAGGGAGAGTGGTGTAGGTGGGGAGGTATTATGCATCGTTGCCTAGGTAAGAAGGGGTCGTCATGTCACGGGTAGGAAAACAAACCATTCTGGTCCCTGACGGTGTATCCATCATCAAATCCGAGGGTGTCCTCACGTGTAAGGGTTCCCTAGGGACTCTATCACAGGTAACACATCCGCTAATCAATATTTCTCAAGATGGAAATGTAGTAGTTCTATCACGTAAGAATGACACTAAGGTGGCAAGAGCAATGCATGGAACGCAGCGAGCACTATTGGCAAATATGGTTCAGGGCGTTAGTAAGGGTTTCGAAAAAAAGCTGATGCTGGTTGGAGTTGGGTTTAGAGCCCAGGCACAAGGAGTAAAACTCAATCTGTCACTAGGGTTTTCGCATCCGGTTACTTATGATTTGCCCGATGGTATAGTCGCGGAAACCCCAAGCCAAACGGAAATTGTTATTAAGGGTGCTGACAAGCAGAAAGTTGGCCAAGTAGCAGCAGAAATTCGGAGCTACCGTCCTCCGGAGCCTTACAAAGGTAAAGGGGTACGTTATAGCGAGGAAGTTGTGCTCTTAAAAGAAACCAAGAAAAAATAAAGTAGGAAAAGATGAGCGAAAAGAATAAAGGCCGTATACGTAGATCTCGAAGGACAAGGCTAAAGATAGCTGAACAAAAAATTACCAGACTGCTGGTTTATCGGTCTAACAAAAATATGTATGCTCAGATAACAGGTGAGGGTGCAAAAGTTCTAGTTGCAGCATCCACATTGGATCCAGCGGTTAAAAAAAATGTTCCTAAGGGGGGTAATATTGAAGCTGCAGCCTTGGTAGGAAAGTTAGTTGGTGAGAAGGCCATGACGGCTGGCCTTACAAAGGTGGCGTTCGATCGGTCTGGTTATAATTATCATGGTAGGGTGAAGGCACTAGCAGAGGCAGCACGCGAAGCTGGTCTTAAGTTTTAGGTAGGGGTATAAATGGCAAAAAAAGGACAACAAAATGATGTAAATAGCCAAGGTGATAACCTGAGGGAAAAGATGGTTGCTGTTAATAGAGTCACAAAAGTGGTGAAGGGCGGACGGGTTCTTGGGTTCGCGGCACTGGCAGTCGTTGGCGATGGTGAGGGTGGTATTGGAATGGGAAAAGGCAAGGCAAGAGAAGTGCCCGGTGCTGTCCAGAAGGCTATGGAAGAAGCTAGGAGAAAGTTGAAGAAGGTCAGCTTGAATAATGGGACCGTGCACCACACCATTGTAGGTATGCACGGTGCGGCCAAAGTTTTTATGCAACCTGCATCAGAGGGAACGGGGATCATAGCTGGAGGCCCTATGAGGGCAGTATTCGAGGTTATGGGTGTTACAAATATTTTGGCAAAATGTATAGGATCGTCAAATCCCTATAATGTTGTTAGGGCTACGATAAACGGTCTTGTTAGTGCTCATACCCCTGCAGATGTTGCAAAAAAAAGAGGGAAGAGTATCGATGAGGTTGTGGGGTAAGTGATGAATGGTAAAGCTACAGATACTATTAGAGTGAAATTGGTGCGAAGTGTGATAGGGACAAAAAAATCCCACCGTGCCACAGCATTAGGTTTGGGGCTAAAACGTGTGAATCAAGTTACAGAACTTTCGAGAACACCCGAGGTTCTCGGAATGATAAAGAAGATTGACTACCTAGTAGAGGTGTTGACATGATGAGGCTTAATAGTTTGTCGCCTGCCAAGGGATCGCGCCCAAAAGCCAAAAGAGTGGGTAGAGGCTCGGGTAGTGGTTTGGGAAAAACCGCCGGACGGGGTCATAAAGGACAACACTCTCGCTCAGGGGGGTACCACAAGGTGGGCTTTGAGGGTGGTCAGATGCCGCTAGCTCGCAGGCTGCCAAAACGAGGTTTTTCCTCGCGTGTTGGTAGGTTTAGTTGTGAGGTACGGCTTTCAGAACTTAATAAAATGTCCGCCGAAGACATTAATCCTGAAACCCTAAAGAGGGCTAGAATTATCCCTAAGGATGCAATAAATATTAAAGTCATTTTATCGGGAAGTATTGATAGAAAAATTAGAGTCAAAGGCGTGAAGCTTACAAAGGGAGCTTCAAAGGCAATTCAAGAAGCTGGTGGAACTACGGAAGAGTAGATAAAAATGGCAATTCAAAAAGCAGATAAGTTCGGTGACTTAAAGAAAAGGCTTTGGTTTCTTCTGGGAGCCCTTATCGTATATCGCATCGGAGCACATGTGCCGGTGCCAGGAATAGATCCCGTTCAACTGGAGGAACTTTTTAGTTCACAGCAAGGTGGGATTTTAGATATGTTTAACATGTTTTCTGGAGGGGCACTTTCTCGCTTTACAATATTTGCTCTTGGTATAATGCCTTATATATCAGCATCGATTATTATGCAGCTGCTGACTGTAGTTGTGCCCCATTTAGAGCAGTTAAAAAAAGAGGGTGAAAGTGGTCGCCGCAAAATAACCCAGTATACAAGATATGGGACATTGGTATTAGCAACATTTCAGGGACTAGGAATAGCTGTTGCTCTTGAATCTCAAGTGGGCCTGGTCATAGACCCCGGTTTGATATTTAGGTTTACCACAGTAGTTACGTTGGTGACAGGTACTATATTCTTGATGTGGCTAGGAGAACAAATCACAGAACGTGGTGTGGGCAATGGAATATCTCTCATCATTTTTGCCGGGATAGCTGCTGGGCTTCCTAGAGCCGTGGGTGGAACATTGGAATTAGCTCGGACAGGGACTTTTTCAATACCATTGGTAATAATGATGCTAGTTGGGGCCGTAGTGGTAACAGGTTTAGTAGTTTTTGTGGAGAGAGGGCAGAGAAAAGTATTGGTTAATTATGCAAAACGTCAGGTGGGCAGAAAAGTGTATGGAGGACAAAGTTCTCATTTACCCCTAAAATTAAACATGGCTGGGGTAATACCTCCCATATTTGCATCCTCAATCATACTGTTCCCTGCTACCTTAGCTGGATGGGCTGGTACAAATGAAAGTGTTTATTGGCTACGAGATATAAGTGCGGTCCTGCAGCCGGGCCAGGTTCTTTATGTGCTCTTATATGCATCAGCAATCATGTTTTTTTGTTTTTTTTATACTGCCTTGGTCTTTAATCCCAGGGAGACTTCAGATAATTTGAAAAAGGGAGGTGCGTTTATACCAGGAATAAGACCGGGAGAGCAGACGGCAAAGTATATTGAAAAAATCATACTAAGACTGACCCTAATTGGAGGTATCTACGTGACCTTGGTTTGCCTTTTGCCAGAGTTTCTAATAGTGAAGTGGAACGTGCCGTTCTACTTTGGTGGCACTAGTCTATTAATTATAGTAGTTGTCACGATGGATTTTATGGCACAAATACAGTCCTACATAATGTCTTCCCAGTATGAGAGCCTTATGAAAAAAGCAAATTTTAAGGGAGGTATGCTACCTACTAGATAGGTAGTGGTGAAATGGCCAAAGAAGAGACTATAGAAATGCAAGGAGAGGTTTTAGAGACTTTGCCAAATGCAACCTTTAGGGTCAAGCTAGAGAATGATCACATTGTATTGGGGCATATATCTGGCAAAATGAGAATGCACTATATACGCATTTTGCCGGGTGATAAGGTGACTGTGGAGCTCACGCCCTACGACCTGTCAAAGGGTCGTATAACATTTAGAGCGAAGTAGGGGTCTGATTAGTCCTACAACATAAGGTGATAAAATGAGAGTAAGAGCATCGGTAAAAAAGATTTGTAGAAACTGCAAGGTAATTAGAAGAAATAATGTGGTTCGGGTTATTTGTAGTAGCAACCCAAGGCACAAGCAGAGACAGGGTTAGTATTAAGGTTACCATTACTAATAAAACACTAGGGTTGGGAAAGACGTATGGCTAGAATAGCTGGAGTAAACATTTCAAATCATCAACATGCTTGGGTAGCACTAACTGCGATCCATGGGGTTGGAAAATCTATGGCTATGAAGATCTGCGAGTCAGCAGGAGTTAGTCCTAGTACAAGGATAAAAGAACTTACTGATTCGGAAATGGAAATGCTCAGGGACCAGGTCGGTCAGAATAGAGTGGAGGGCGATCTGAGACGGGAAGTCTCAATGAATATTAAAAGATTAATGGATCTCGGGTGTTACAGAGGGGTTCGGCATAGGCGGGGTCTGCCACTAAGAGGCCAACGAACCAGAACAAATGCTCGTACTCGGAAAGGCCCTCAAAAGAGACAAGGCCGATAATTAACTAGGATAGGTGGTTGGTAGATGGCAAAAACAACAAGTAAAGTTCGAAAGAAAGTAAAAAAAACTGTCGTTGAGGCAATTGCCCACGTGCATGCTTCATTCAACAACACAATTATAATGATCACTGATCGGCAAGGTAACTCTCTTGCCTGGTCAACATCTGGTGCTAATGGTTTCAAAGGGTCGAGGAAGAGTACGCCGTTTGCGGCACAGGTAGCAGCTGAAAAAGCAGGAAAGGCGGCACAAGAATTTGGGGTAAAGAATATCGAAGTTCGTATCAAAGGTCCTGGTCCTGGTCGAGAGTCAGCAGTTAGATCTTTAAACAATATAGGATTCAAAATTACAAGTATCTCGGACGTTACACCAATTCCACATAATGGGTGCCGACCACCAAAGAAGCGTCGAGTGTGATTCGGATAATATGGTTTATTTAAGGGGTTTATTCTATGCGTAGTATGTTGCTTCAACCAAGAATTATAGATGTTAAGGAACAGGGGCCATTTCAAGCCAAAGTTACAATGGAACCGTTTGAGCGAGGGTATGGGCATACATTGGGAAATGCTCTACGGAGAGTTTTGTTGTCTTCCATGGAGGGCTTTGCACCCACGCAGGTAAAAATTGAGGGCGTTCTCCATGAGTATTCTACCTTAGAGGGCGTTCAAGAGGATGTTGTGGACTTGCTCCTCAATCTCAAGGGTGTAGTTCTCAAACTTCATAAGCCTCGTGATGAGGCCACCCTAAATTTGACGTATGAAGGAGAGGGAGTAGTATCAGCAAAAGACATTGAGACTACTCACGATGTCGATGTGATAAACCCTGATCATGTCATAGCACACCTAGCCCCTGGTGGAAAAATCGATATTCAAATTAAAGTAGAGAGCGGAAGAGGGTACGTCGCAGCTACAAGTAGAGGTAAAGATGAAGAGCAGAACAGTATAGGATTCATTCCATTGGATGCTTCCTTTAGTCCAGTTAGGAGGGTTAGTTACTCGGTGGAAAGTGCACGGGTAGAGCAAAGAACAGACCTTGATAAGCTTATAATTGATATAGAAACAAATGGAGTTTTGGAGCCTGAACAGGCTATTAGAGAGGCAGCCAGGGTTCTCATGGACCAGCTATCAACCTTTGCCGAGCTAAAAGGCACTCCTGAGCCAGTGGAGGTCCCAGAAGAGCCACAAGTGGATCCTGTTCTATTAAGACCTGTAGATGATTTAGAGCTCACAGTAAGATCGGCAAATTGTGTTAAAGCTGAGAATATTCAGTATATTGGTGATTTAATACAGCGCACGGAGACAGATTTGTTGAAAACACCTAATTTAGGTAGAAAATCATTGAACGAGATAAAGGAAGTATTAGCGGCCAGAAATCTCACACTTGGGATGTCTCTAGAAAACTGGCCGCCCCCGTCTCTAAGTGATAAAACAGTACAGGAGAAGTGAAATGCGTCATCGGCACGCCATGCGAAAATTAAACCGAACTTCGTCCCATAGGCAGGCGATGTTCAGAAATATGGCTAATTCCTTATTGGAGCATGAAGTCATCAGTACTACTGTTCCCAAGGCCAAAGAGCTTAGGAGGATTGTGGAGCCTATAATAACATTGGGTAAGACCCCATCTGTCCCAAATAGAAGGTTGGCGTTCTCCCGACTGAGAGATAGAAAACTGGTATCGAAATTGTTTGATATCTTGGGCCCCAGGTACTTAAAACGTAACGGTGGCTATCTGAGGATATTGAAAAATGGGTATCGTGCAGGTGATACAGCACCAATGGCTTTAGTAGAACTTATGGATAGGGAGGACGGGATTACTAGTGCCACGGAAACTGCTAATTCTGAAAAGGGGTGAGTAACTTTCTAAGAATTAAGAGGTAGCTTATCCTCAAATAACTTCCGCAAATGCATACCCGTGTGACTGCCACTCTCTAATGACATATTTATCGGTGATCCCGAGGCATTAATCTGGCCACCTTTTTTCCCGCCCTCTGGCCCAAGGTCAATAATCCAGTCCGCACTTTTTATAACTTCCAAGTTGTGTTCAACAATAACTACCGTATTTCCGGTATCCCTAAGTTCCTCTAAGATTTCGAGTAAATTATTTATATCCTCTAAATGTAGCCCCGTGGTAGGCTCATCGAGAATATAAATTGTTCTCCCCGAACTTTTCTTTGCAAGCTCTGAGCCTAATTTTACTCGTTGGGCTTCCCCGCCAGATAAATTCACTGCTGAATGCCCTATCTGTAAATATCCTAGTCCAACTCGGTTTAACGCCATTAGTTTTTGATGGATTTCGGGTATTGGTTTAAAGAAAGTTAGAGCTGACTCTACTGTCATATTTAATATGTCATCAATATTTTTTCCACGATACTTAACCTCTAGGGTTTCTTCATTGAAGCGTTTACCCTTACACAGGCTGCAAACTACATGAACATCAGGTAGAAAATGCATTTCTACTTTTTTGATACCTGCTCCTTGGCATTCTTCGCATCTCCCACCCTTCACATTAAAAGAAAATCTTCCGTTGCTATAACCTTTTTCCCGGGCTAAGGTGGTATTAGCTAGTAATTCTCGTATCGGTCCATATAGTCCGACATAAGATGCTGGGTTAGACCGTGGGGTACGCCCTATTGGTTTCTGGTCTACAGCTATAACCTTGTCGAGAAATTCCAACCCCTTGATTTCATCACAGATTGCCGGAGTAACATTTGCCTTATAAAAATGTCTTTGTAAAAATTTATAAAGAGTTTGATTTATTAAAGTGGATTTTCCTGATCCAGATACACCCGTTACACACACTATTAAGCCAAGGGGTATATCTACCGATATATTTTTTAGATTATTCCCGCGTGCGTTTTTTATTCGAATACATTTATCCCAATTTGGTTTTAATTGGTTTTTGGGTTGCCTAACTACTTTTGTTTTTGCTAGATACTGACCAGTTATTGATTGTTTATTTTTGGCAATGTCAATTGGTTTGCCTGAGGCAATAATTTTTCCTCCTTTTTTGCCAGCTCCGGGCCCCATATCTATAATGTAGTCTGAATTTTTGATGGTTTTAAGATCATGTTCAACTATTACAACAGAATTACCGCTATCTCTCAGACTTTTTAAGGTATTTAGTAATCTCTCGTTATCGCGTTCGTGTAAACCTATAGATGGCTCGTCAAGGATATATAAGACACCTGTCAATCCAGACCCTATTTGCGACGCTAGTCTGATTCTTTGGTGCTCCCCACCTGATATAGTTCCAGCTGGTCTATCTAGCGATAGATAATCAACACCCACATTGACTAGAAATAAAAGACGTTTCTTTATTTCATCAACCAGGTGACCTCCTACCTTTACGTTCATATTGTCTTTACTCATCTTACCAAAAAAATCAAGGGTCTCGCGAAGTGTTAATGAACATATCTCGTTGATGGTTTTGTTATTTATGAAAACGTTACGCGCTTCTTCTCTAAGTCTTGATCCCGAGCAGTGAGGGCATCTCGTTAGAGATCGGAACTTGTCAAGTTTGGTTTTTATAATGCTCGATTCGGTTTCTATCCACTTTTTTTCAAAATTAGGAATAATCCCTTCAAAAGATTTTGACTCGTACTGCAAACTACCATTTTTATTTATATAACTAAAGCGAATCGATTCATCTTTTGATCCATAAAGAACGATACTTTTTATTCTTTCTGGTAATTTATTGAAAGGAGTATTGATGTCAAAATGATAGTGCTTAGCTAGATCTCGTAGTAGCCGTTGATAAAATTCGTTTCTTCGATCCCAGCCTTCTATTGCTCCTGCTGTTAGAGAAAGATCTGGCACACTAACAATTTTTTCTTCATCAAAAAAAGTGTACTCACCAATCCCCTTACAGGTTTTACAGGCTCCCACAGGGTTATTAAAAGAAAAGAGCTTAGGTTCAAGAGGTGGGGGTTTATAGGAGCATACTGGACACATAAAGACTGTTGAGAAGTTGGCAAGGGTTCCTCCTTCAGTATCAACTATGACGAGTCTACCATTGCCAGTTTCAGAAGCTGTTTCCACTGAGTCAGATAAGCGCTGTCTATTGGTGGACAAGCTAGTTAGCCTATCGACTATAATGTCTAATTTTTCGATATCCTCAGGAAAATTATTACTATCAATATCATATATTTTATTTTGTATCCTAACTCTGACGAACCCCTTTTTCCCAATATGATGAATTAGGCTATCACTATTATCAATTCTTGGGCTGTCAACTGGAGCCGCTATCAGTATTCTTTGCCCAGAATAATTATTTAATATCGATTCAACTATTTCAGCGATGGATTGTACCGAGAGGGGAATCTTATGCTCTGGACATCGTGGTTGTCCCGCTCTTGCAAATAATAGCCTAAGGTAATCGTGGATTTCAGTTATGGTTCCAACAGTTGAACGTGGTGAAGGTGTAAATGATTTCTGCTTAATGGATATGGCAGGAGCCAACCCTTCTATTAAATCAACATCAGGTTTTTGCATTTGCTTAAGATATTGCCGTGCGTACGTGGATAGTGACTCGACGTAGCGCCGCTGTCCTTCTGCATACAATGTGTCAAATGCTAAGGTGGATTTTCCCGACCCAGAAACCCCAGTGATGACCACTAATTTATTTTTCGGCAGCTTCAAATCTATGTTTTTCAGATTGTGATGCCTAGCGCCTCTAATTAGAATTTGATTGGTTTTAATCAAAATGTCGCCTATCCTTATTGCAATTTAACCTGCTACTATACGACTTTTATACTCTCGGCCCAATATTTATTCAGGTTTATTCAATGTTAACTTATCTTCGCATGTCGCAAAAAGAGACTCGCTCTACTGTGGGAATCGCAAGTGTATTAGCCTTGCGCATGTTGGGGATGTTTCTCATACTTCCGGTTTTTTCATTGTATGGAAAAACCCTTCCTGGTGGTGAAAATCACATTTTATTAGGCTTTGCCCTGGGGGTTTATGGCTTGACTCAGGCTTTTTTTCAGATCCCGATGGGCAAAATATCAGATAGGTGGGGGCGAAAGCCAACGATATATTTTGGTTTGGCAGTTTTTGCCATTGGCAGTTTTGTGGCAGCCATCGCTTCTGATATCTATTGGATTGCTGTGGGGCGTGCTATTCAGGGAGCTGGAGCTGTTTCAGCAGTTTTAATGGCCTTGCTTACGGATTTGACCTCGGAAAAAAATAGAACTTTGGCGATGGCTATTATTGGAATTACTATAGGTTTTTCTTTTATTTGTTCGATTTTTTTTGGGCCTTTGCTAGCAGTTAGCGTGGGGGTTCCTGGTATATTTTTTATGACCGGTTTTTTTGCGATTGCAGGATCTCTGATAGTCAAGTACCTCGTTCCTGAAGATACAGGCGAGACGACGCTGCCTAGAAAAGATAAAATTCCGTTAAAGTCTTTGCTATGTAAATCACAGTTAATTAGGTTAAACGTTAGTATTTTTTTTCTCCATGCCATACTTGTCTCTTTATTTTTAATAATTCCGATCATCCTCCAGTCGCATGTTGATTTGAGTAAGCACTGGTTAGTTTACATCGTGATAATGTTTAGCAGTGTGGTTTGCATGCTCCCTGGACTTTATTTTTCGGAAAAACGTGGATGGCAAAAACAAGCTTTACAGATGTCAATTACTCTCGTTGGTATCTCGTGCATTCTATTGGCCTATGTCAATGGGAGTTTAATAGTAACCATGCTTGTTTTGACTTTATTCTTTGCAGCATTTAATTTTTTAGAGGCTAGTTTACCCTCTTTAGCATCTAAGTTTGCACCAGTTGGGAATAAAGGTGCTTCCCTTGGGGTGTATAGCACATTTCAATTTTTAGGCATGTTTTTTGGGGCATTAATAGGTGGGCTGTTAGCCCAAGGTTTTGGGACCAATGCAATTTTCTATTTTTGTGGATGTTTAGCTTTTATCTGGTTTGGGAGTGTTTCTAATTTAAGCGTAGTAAAATAGTGCCACATCGATTGTTTGTTTATCGTTTTAATTAATCGGTCAGTTTGAGATAATTGGATTATAAGAAGGAGAAAATATGGCGTCACTTAATAAAGTAATGTTGATTGGTAATCTAGGGCGTGACCCTGAGGTGAGATATATGCCTAGTGGTGGGGCCATGTGTAACCTGAGTATTGCGACCACAGAAAATTGGCGAGATAAAACTAGTGGTGAAAAGAAGGAAAAGACGGAATGGCATAGGATAGTTATGTTCGGGAAGCAGGCTGAGCTAGCTGAGCAATATTTAAAAAAAGGCTCACCGATATACATTGAGGGAAGGTTACAAACTCGGAAATGGACTACCAAGGAAGGGGAAGATAAATATACCACGGAAGTAATTGCGGACCGAATGCAGTTTTTGGGTAGTAGAGGGGCAGCTGGGGGAAGTGAGGATACCAATGATAAATCGTCATTTGAGACAGGCAATGATGACAAAGGAAGTCCCGCCTTTCCAGATGACGAGGAAATACCCTTTTAAAACAATGACTAGCTAAAAAAAACAGGCGATATCTTTATAATGTCAAATGCAATTATTTCTTTATGATTACTATCCAATTATCAGTGTTGAATTTTCCTAAATAACCAGCAATACTAACGGTTTCATGGGTAAACAAAAAAGGAGATGGGATCTTTGAAAGAAGTTAGCCTGGAAGATAAGTATGCTGTTGAGGATGGCCGTATTTTTCTAAATGGGACTCAGGCATTAGTGCGACTGCCAATAATGCAGCGGATGAGGGACCTCGCTAAAGGATATAATACGGCGGGATATATCTCGGGGTATAGAGGGTCGCCACTGGGGCAGTTAGATCAACAATTATGGCGTGCTTCAAAGCATCTCAAGAAACATGAGATCGTTTTTAACCCTGGGGTGAATGAAGATCTCGCTGCCACCGCTATATGGGGTACGCAACAACTCGGCTTCCATGGAAAACCAAAGTATGACGGTGTTTTCTCAATTTGGTATGGGAAAGGCCCTGGAGTAGACAGAACTGGTGACGCTTTTCGGCATGGCAACTTAGCGGGGTCAAACAGGCTGGGGGGAGTTTTAGCCCTAATGGGTGATGATCATACTGGTGAGTCATCCACAACTTTACATCAAAGTGAGTACGCTCTAGTTGATGCAATGATGCCGATACTAAATCCTGCTGGTATCCAGGAGCTATTAGATTATGGGTTAATTGGCTGGGAGTTATCGCGCTATTCAGGTACCTGGGTTGGCTTGAAATGTATGAAGGACACGATTGATGCCAGTGCTACGGTAGACGTTAGTCCATCGCGGGTATCTATTGGGACACCATCAGATTTCATTTTACCTCCTGACGGATTGAATATCCGTTGGCCTGATGAGCCGAAAGATCAAGAGGATAGGTTGCACCGGTTTAAAATCGATGCGGTTAGAGCTTTTACACGATTTAATCGACTAGATAGAACGGTTTTGGGGGGCTCTGGACCAGCTAAGGTAGGCGTTGTTACTTGCGGTAAGTCTTACATGGATGTCCGCCAGGCTCTACAATATCTTGGCGTCGATGACTTGGAGGCTCAGAGACTTGGTTTGCGGGTTTATAAAGTGGGTATGACCTGGCCTTTGGAACCAGACGGGCTAAAGGAGTTTTCCAAAGGACTAGATAAGATTTATGTGGTTGAGGAAAAAAGAGGACTTTTAGAGTCACAGGTTAAGGAAATTTTGTATCAGCAAACAGGCTCTCCCCTAGTTGTAGGTAAGCAAGATGTGGATGGTAGGGAGCTTTTTCCTTCTACTGGTGCTCTGAACCCCACCCACATTGGAATTGTTCTTGGAAAAGGTCTACAAGAAAACCACTCTGACGGTCACATTGATTCAAGAGTTAAAAGGCTAGAAAATCTTAAAAATAATCGGCCATCCAAGCCAGCCATGGAAAGGACCCCCTATTTTTGTTCTGGTTGTCCTCACAATACGGGAACAAAGCTCCCCGAAGACTCAATAGCACTATCAGGTATTGGATGTCATTTTATGGTTCAATGGACTGATTCCAAAACGTCTGGATATACCCAAATGGGTGGCGAGGGGGCAGGTTGGATGGGAGAGTCTCATTTTATAGAGACTGATCACGCTTTTCAGAATATCGGAGACGGGACTTATTATCACTCCGGACTTTTGGCGGTTAGAGCATCCGTAGCCTCAGGGGTCAATGTTACCTACAAGATATTATTTAATGATGCCGTTGCAATGACCGGTGGTCAGCAGGTTGATGGACCAATGACCGTGCCCCAAATTACTCACCAGCTTACCGGGGAGAATGTTAAAAAAGTCGTAGTTGTTACAGATGAACCTGAAAAATATGGTGGTAATGCATCATTTGCAAAAGGGGTAGAGGTCTATCATCGTGACCAATATATATCCGTACAAAAAGAGATTAGAAAAATCAAAGGGACAACCGCTATCATCTATGATCAAACTTGTGGGTCTGAAAAAAGGCGTAGACGTAAGAGGAATTTGTATCCTGATCCCCCGAAGAGGGCATTTATTAATGATTTGGTTTGTGAAGGTTGTGGCGATTGTAGTCTCAAGTCTAATTGTGTGTCTGTCACGCCTCTTGAAACGGATTTTGGTAGAAAACGAAAAATTGATCAGTCTGCGTGCAATAAAGATTACTCCTGTGTCAAAGGTTTTTGTCCAAGTTTTGTGACAGTACACGGAGGAGGTCTGAGAAAGCAAACTGTCAGCCAGCCAGACCAAAATGCTGATAAATTATTTCCGGTAATCCCAGACCCAGAAACAATTCCATTGCAAGGATCTTACGGGATAGTCGTTACTGGGATTGGTGGTACAGGGGTAGTGACGATCGGGGCTATTGTTGGGATGGCTGCTCATATAGAGGGGAAGTCATTTTCTGGTTTGGATATGGCAGGCTTAGCTCAAAAGGGAGGTGCAGTTTGGAGTCATCTGCAGATTGCTAATCGTGATGATGAAATTAAGACAGTAAGGTTGGGTTCGGGGTCTGCTAAGATTCTTCTTGGCGGTGACTTAGTCGTTTCTGGTAGTGAGAAAACACTTGATTTGGTGTCTGATACGACTCTGGCTGTAGTAAACACACACCAACAGATGACTCGTGACTTTAATAAGGATGCCAACTTCAGATTCCCCGCAAAAGAGTTACAAGGTGGTATTTCAGCCCGAGTTGGTAAAGGTAATGTTGGTTTTCTTAACGCAACTAGAATAGCAACAGCTCTACACGGTAATTCTATAGCTACCAATATGTTTTTACTTGGTTATGCATTTCAAAAAGGTATGATCCCGTTGTCAGCTGATTCTATCAATCAGGCTATCAGGCTAAACGCGGTTGGTGTGAAAATGAACCAGGCGGCTTTTATGTGGGGGCGTCGAGCGTCTGTTGATTTGGATTTTGTCGAGAAATTGTTAGATCGTGAAGCTGATGGAAATAATGTTCAACTTGATGTTGACAAGTCCGACGGAGATGATTTTGATTCCTTGCTGGATAAAAGGTACGAGTTCTTGATTGATTACCAAAATAAAAATTATGCCGATAAATATCGTAATTTTGTAAGGAAGTTGGTTGGTACGGAGAGAGATAAGTTTGGTGATAGTAAAGTCTCCCAAGCGGTAGCCCGATATTATTTTAAACTTCTTGCTTACAAAGATGAGTATGAGGTGGCAAGGTTACATTCTAGTGATGATTTCAAAAGGAAAATAGATGATCAGTTTGAAGGTAAGTACACATTGCGTTTTCATCTTGCTCCCCCTTTGTTTTCAAAACATGATCCAGAAACTGGACACTTAATAAAGAAGGAGTTTGGTCCATGGGTAATGAAGGTTTTTAAATTATTAGCAAGAATGAGATTCCTACGGGGAACGAGGTTTGATCCGTTTGGCTATACCCAGGAACGTCGGACCGAGAGACTGCTTATATTGGAATATGAAAAGACCATTAAAGAAGTATTCCTGCTACTGACAAAAGATAATTATGACATTGCGATTGAAATAGCCTCTTTGCCCGAGACAATCAGAGGATACGGTCACGTGAAGGAAGAGAATATCAGGAAAGCAAAGGATCAAGAGAAAGTTCTCTTGGAGAGTTACCGGCGTACAAGTGGTACGATTAAAAGAGCTGCGTAATATAGCAGAGAAGTGGAGTAATGGGTTGGTTTTGTCGGTGAGATGTTTCTTTGTCCTTCTGTATTTCTTAGCAATAAGGGATGCGTTTCCGTGGGGTAATACCGGCCACCCGGAGAGGCATACTTTGGCACTAGCATGTGACCTCGAGACCTTCTCTGATGGTATTAGGTTCAACATGAATTATAGGGAGGGGGTTATTCAGTTTGTTGGGGATATTAACAAAGTGCCCATATCTAAATCTGACTCTCCTCTTGGGGGTTATGAATTTTCGATGTGGAACCCTAACCGTGAGCAAATTTCTTGTAATATATTAATGCCATCGGGATCGTTACTTTGTGCTACCGACCGCGGTAACACATTGGTCGGTTTTTGTTTGTTGGATAGTGAATAAATGCTATTTATGTCTTAGGAAATTTAATTTATAAAGATTAGAAAATGAGTGGAAACTAGTTGAGTTTACTAGTTATTGCTATCTGTTGATGTATACTTTGTAGATATAAGGAGTGTTTTAAATGCCAATGTACGAATACCGGTGTGACTCCTGTGGTAACGAGTTTGAGAAACTGCAGAAGATGTCTGATACGCCATTGAAAAATTGTCCTGCTTGCGATAAGGCTAGTTTGAATAAGTTGGTGTCAGCGGCCGGGTTTCAGCTTAAAGGTTCGGGTTGGTATGTTACAGATTTCAAAAACAAGAAGTCTTCATCTAATGAAGGTCAGAGTGCTAGTGCTGATAACTCAAAAAATACACCGGACTCCTCGAATGATAGCAAGACGTCGAATGAGGGGGATAAGGGTTCTGCGGTCTCAGAGGAAAAGAGTTCTATCAAAACTACAGACAGTGGTTCCAAAGTCAAAAGTAATGGGTGAATCAATGGTGGTGCACCCAGGCTCTAGGGTGTTTAAGTGTACATTAGGTTTCAATATAATGAGGTATAAGATACGTGCGAACTAATTATTGTGGATTGATAGATGAAAAATATTTGGGCCAAACTATTGAGGTAGTAGGTTGGGTCCACCGACGCAGAGATCACGGAGGTGTAATTTTTATAGATCTTCGGGATAGAGAAGGTATTTTACAAACAGTGATAGATCCGGATACACCCGAGGCCTTTAGTGTGGCTGATACAGCCCGCAATGAATTTGTAATTCATATTTTTGGCTTGGTTAGAAATCGTCCTGATGGAACAGCTAATGATTCTTTGGTAAGTGGTGCGGTAGAGGTCTTAGTGCATAGAATGACAATCCTTAATTCAGCGGAGCCACCACCGTTTCTTATGGATGATAATTCAATTACAGAGTTGGTTCGTTTGGAAAATAGATGTCTTGATCTTAGACGACCAGAAATGCAGAAGAATCTTCGATTTAGGCATAAAGTAACCCATTCGATTAGAAATTATTTAAATGCTGAGGGTTTTATTGATATTGAGACCCCTATGCTAACCAAATCTACCCCCGAGGGTGCTCGAGATTATTTGGTGCCTTCTAGAATTCATCAGAATCAGTTTTTTGCGTTACCTCAATCTCCACAATTGTTTAAACAGCTACTAATGATTTCGGGGTTTGACCGTTATTACCAGATCGTCAAATGTTTTAGAGATGAAGACTTACGGACGGATCGCCAACCAGAGTTTACGCAAATTGATATAGAGACTTCTTTCTTGGCAAAAGAAGATATCATGAAATTAATGGAAAATATGGTGAGACATGTTTTTAGCGATACCGCGGATATTATTTTGGATGATCCATTTCCTTCTTTGACTTTCCAAGAGGCGATGGATCGGTATGGTTCTGATAAACCGGATCTTAGAATTGGAATGGTTATCACTGAGCTGACAGAGATCTTTAAAAATGTAGAGTTTAAAGTTTTTAAAGATGCGGCTCACCTCGATGGCGGCAGAGTGGCTGCTCTAAAGGTCCCAAAAGGAAATACCCTAACCAGGAAAGAGATTGCTGATTATACTGAGTATGTAAGGACTTTTGGAGCTAAAGGCTTGGCATACATAAAGGTGGATAACGCAGATATGATACCGGAAGGGTTGGCTTCCCCAATCGTCAAGTTTTTGTCTACGGAGGTTTTGGAAAAGGTTATTAAGGAAACCGAAGCTGAGAATGGAGATCTCATTTTTTTTGGGGCTGATAACAAAAGAATCGTGAATGATTCCCTAGGTAGCTTGCGACTAAAAATTGGTACGGATCTAAACTTAATCGATACCGATTGGAAGCCGGTATGGATTGTAGACTTTCCTATGTTTGAGTTTGATGAAGAGGAGAAACGGTGGGAGGCAATCCACCATCCATTCACCAGCCCGGTGGAAGGTCACGAGAAATTTTTGGGAACCAAACCGGGGAATGCCCTGTCCCAGGCTTATGATATGGTCATAAATGGATGGGAGATAGGTGGCGGTTCTGTTCGTATCCATCGGGTGGATACCCAGCAATCTGTCTTTGACGCGTTGGGTATATCTCAGGACGATGTTAAAGAAAAATTTGGGTTTCTCCTAGATGCTTTAAAAACAGGGGCTCCTCCTCACGGAGGGATTGCTTTTGGCCTAGATAGACTAGTTGCGCTACTTTGCCACTCTGATTCTATTAGAGATGTTATCGCATTTCCAAAAACTCAACGGGCACAGGACATCTTGGTTAATGCCCCTGACTTCGTTGGGAAAAAGCAGCTCGAGGAATTACATATTAAATTGAGAGATCCAAAAACTTAAAATAGCCGTTGTCCGCTGAGACATGAAATATAAGATTCCAGTGTCAGTATTAGTTATTATCTTTACCAGATATTATGATGTTCTATTATTAGAGAGAGCGGATAGGCCTGGATTTTGGCAGTCGGTGACGGGGAGTAAAGATAGTTACCAGGAAAATTTATTAGATACCGCTAAAAGGGAGGTTGAAGAAGAAACAGGCCTTTTGGTTACGAATGAGCAGTTATTTAATTGGCATCGTTCTTTTGAGTTTGAAATATTTCAGCATTGGAGAGCACGATACGAACCAGGTGTTGTGAACAACACTGAACATGTGTTTAGTGTAATGTTGGATCATAAAATTGACATAAAAATATCTCGCAATGAGCACCTCGCATTTAGGTGGTGTAATCGCCTCGACGCTGCCAATATGGTTTTTTCATGGACAAATGCAACAGCTCTAAGAGAGCTACCGGAGTATCACTTTACTTAGAATTCATGTTATAAAAAACATGATAATTAAGAAGGATTATAAATATGAATGATATGGTAGTGCCATTTACGGAATACGCAAACATATCTAACGAAGCTGCACGAGATCGCATAGAAATGGTCAAATCTCAGCTTGATGGCAGGGCTATTATTTTAGCCCACCATTATCAGAGGGAAGATGTATATATGCATGCTGATATGGTTGGTGATTCCTTTAAGCTGGCAAAATTAGCCGGAAAAACTGACACCGATTTTCTAGTTTTCTGTGGTGTCCACTTTATGGCCGAAGTGGCAGATATTTTGTCGAAAAATTCACAAACCGTCATTCTTCCAGATTTGGCGGCGGGTTGCTCCATGGCTGATATGGCAAATTTGGCGAAAGTAGAGAGGGCTTGGCGGGAGCTTTCGGTTATTTTTCCGCCAGATCAATTCGTAACTCCGGTAACGTATATAAATTCTGCAGCTGATCTTAAGGCTTTCTGCGGGCGTCATGATGGCGTGGTTTGTACATCTTCGAATGCAGGGTCCATATTAGACTGGGCATTTAGACGTAAGGAAAAAGTTCTTTTCTTTCCTGATCAACATCTGGGGCGCTGGGCTGCTTTACAGAAGGGTGTGGCTTTACAGGATATGTTTGTTTGGGACCCAGATTTACCGCAGGGGGGATTGACCAAAGAACAGCTCAAGTCGGCTAAGGTTTTGTTGTGGAAGGGGCATTGTTCAGTTCATCAAATGTTTCAGCCTCAGCATATTATCAAGTTCAGAGAAAAAAATCCGGATGGAATGGTAATATCACATCCCGAGTGTAGGCTAGAGGTATGTCAACTGTCAGATCATGTGGGTTCTACGGAATTTATAGTTAACACCATTCGGGATGCACCCACCGGAACTCATTGGTTAGTCGGGACAGAGTTAAATTTAGTTAATCGGTTGGCAAAGGAGTTTAAACCCGAGGGGAAGATTGTTCAATTCATGTCTCCACTAGTTTGCATGTGTTCCACGATGAACCGGATTGACCCCCAACATTTAGCCTGGTGTTTGGAGAATCTGGCCTCGGGGCGTGTAATGAATCAAATTAGCGTCACAGGACAGGATAAAGAAGAGGCCAGGTTAGCTTTGGATGCAATGTTATCAATTGTCTGATTTCTTGAAAAAGTAGTCACATGTTAATAGAGAAATTCAAAAAGACTCGTTAATCTTTGTTTTATATGATATTATGCGATTCAGTTGGCCTCTTTCCGATAGGGTTAATATGGGCAATAACTCTTTAATAGTTAAGTTTTTGACGGTGGCACCGATTTTGCTGGTACTGGTATAAAAAAACTTCTAGGAGATATCAGAGATGATCATTGGTATGCGCATATTATTTTTGACTGTTTGTACATTTATTTTTTCAGCTATTGGGCAAGCAGATGATAATCTATTGTCTATAGCTAGGGCTAAAATAGCTAAAATAGGCATCAAATCAAGTACCGCAGTTGTTTATGATCAACTTGCTCAAAAAACTTTGTATGCAAAAAACGTAAGGCAGGTATCATCGATTGCTTCAATAACAAAATTAATGACAGCTATGGTCATACTTGATTCTGGAGTAGCTTTGCTGGAGCCTATTAAGATTACCAGGGCTGATATTGATAGATATAAACTATCCAGTTCTAAGTTGAAGGTGGGTTCCGTATTAATGCGGGCAGAAATGCTCAAATTAGCGTTGATGGCCTCAGAGAATAGGGCAGCCTCTGCCTTAGCCAGAACATTCCCGGGAGGTAAAAGTGCATTTGTAATAGAAATGAATCGTAAGGCCATGAATCTAGGAATGAGAAATAGTCGATTTGTAGATTCAACGGGTCTGAGACCAGGGAATGTGTCAACTGCCTCTGATTTAGTAAAGTTGGTGTCAGCGGCTCATGCTTATCCCATGATAAGAAGGTACACCACAGCGGGTAGTTTCAAAGTGGAGCCCTCTAAAGGTCATCGTCGTTGGGCACTACAATATGTTAATACTAATAGATTGGTAAGAAGTCCTCGTTGGGAGATCGGTTTGTCAAAGACCGGTTATATTCGCGAAGCAGGTAGGTGTCTTGTGATGCAGGCGAAAATAGTGGATCGGCCGGTTATAATTATTTTGCTGGAC
The DNA here is from genome assembly GCA_902627495.1 of Hydrogenophilales bacterium. Lineage (GTDB taxonomy): Bacteria > Pseudomonadota > Gammaproteobacteria > Burkholderiales > Eutrophovitaceae. The sequence continues at coordinate 20,009 of CACOJS010000002.1, forward strand.
TCATGGGGAAAATTAACTAGGATTGGTGACGCCAACCGTATCAGAAGATGGATGGAGAGCGATTTTTCCCGCCTCCGGGTCAGTGGTTAGAGACTGACGCCCGTTTCTTTTGTTTTGTATATATTATCTTCATTGAGCTCATGTATATCTCGTCGGCCACACAAGGCCATTGTCATGTCCAACTCTTTTTTAATTATTTCTAGAGTTTTAGATACCCCTGCTTTTCCCATAGCACCTAGCCCATATATAAAAGATCTCCCAATATAGGTTCCTTTAGCACCAAGGCACATAGCTTTGGCTACATCTTGGCCTGATCTAATCCCACCATCCATATGAATCTCAATTTGATCACCAGCCTCTGCTACAATCTCAGGAAGGATACTTATTGTCGAGCTTGCCCCATCAAGCTGCCGCCCCCCATGGTTGGAGACGATTATTGCATCAGCCCCTGTTCGTGCAGCCAGTAAAGCGTCTTCTGGATCGAGAATTCCTTTAATAATTAGCTTACCTCCCCATCTTTTGCGTATCCAGTCAACTTCGTTCCAATCTAAGCTGGGGTCAAATTGCTCCCCTATCCATGCTGTTAGTGATCGTACATCACTTACTCCATCAACATGCCCTACAACATTTCCAAAAAAATGATTCTTAGTTTTCAGCATCTTCAAACACCACATGGGTTTACTTAAAACTTGGTAAATGTGTTTTAGGTTGAATTTTGGGGGGGTCGACAAGCCATTTCGAACATCTATATGTCGTTGTCCTAGAATCTGAAGGTCGAGAGTTAAAACTAATGCACTGCAGTTTGCTGCTTTGGCACGATCAATTAGTCGCGCCATGAATTTCTTGTCCCGCATTACATACAGCTGGAACCAAAATGGCCTACTAGTTTTCTTGGCGACTGCCTCTATTGAACATACGCTTAAGGTAGATAACGTAAAAGGAATCCCAAATTCTTCTGCTGCTTGAGCTGCTAATATTTCTCCATCGGCATGTTGCATACCGGTAAGCCCGGTCGGAGCTATCGCTACCGGCATTTCAACATCTTCTCCAATCATTTTAGTTTTCAAATTTCGGTTACTCATATCTACAGCGACCCTTTGACGAAATTTGATTTTTTGGAAATCATGCATATTATCTTTATAGGTTCTTTCTGTCCATGACCCCGAATTATTGTAGTCAAAAAACATTTTAGGCACTTTTTTGCGTGCCAATGCCTCTAAGTCTTTTATTTCTAAAATATGCATTAATTTTCCCAACACGATGTGATGTATAATATGCATTATAACAAAAAAGCGAATTACAATATTCGCTAGGGGATAAAAAAATACTAGGGTTTCTTCATGTTGATTCATACGGGTAACTTCCAGATTATTTCAATGGAACTTTCATATTTGGAGATGTTGGTAAAGAATGATGATAAACTTGGACCAATGTTAGGGGTAACAGTGCCCAGCGGCTGGCCATCTTCTCGGGATGCTTACAGAGGGTTATTGACCACTCTTAAAAGAAGTAAATTACGATTGACACAAGGATGGTGGTTCTTCTTTATACTAAATCATAGGGCCCATGAGTTAGTGGGTGCGGCAGGATTTGGAGGTCTTCCGGATCGTAAAGGTGAAGTGGAAGTGGGTTATGAACTGACCTCCGATTATTTTAAGAAATTACCTGATAGAGAAATACTACTATCCTTAATACGTTATGCTTTTACTCGACCTGACGTTACTACATTTGTTCTTAAGACTGGCACACAACTTGGCCAAAGAAGGCAAATATACCGTGGGCTTAAAATGAAGCCGCACCATATCGGTCGAGATATTATCAAATGGGCTATCACCAGGAAAGTTTATGAAAATTAATATGGCTACCTCTTTCTGGCATGACTATTTATGAAAATTACATGAATGAATTCAGGAATAGGAAAAAATGCAAGAAGACAGGGGTGGCGATCAAGATTAAGATCTTGGTTGCCCACATCCGATGTTGTAAAGAAAAATAAGTTTGTTAGCTGGATTGGTCCTGCGATTTACCATCCAAGGTTATGGCAACTTAATCGTCAAGGGGTTGCACTTGGACTATCAATTGGTCTCTTTTTTGGATTTTTGGTTCCAGTGTTTCAAATCCCATTTGCTGCCGTATTTGCGGTTTGGTTGCGTGCAAATATTCTTGTTGCAGTATGTTCTACATTGGTATCAAACCCGTTTACCTACGCACCAATTTGGTTTTTTGCATATCGTTTGGGGTTATTAGTGTCTGGGGGTAATCCAGCTGATGATGCTGTTGTAGGTGTCAAACCTACTCCAGAGCAAATGTCTTATTTCCATGAGCTTTTCAATCGATTTTTCAGTATGGGGAAGCCTTTAGTTTTTGGCTTATCTGCTTTAGCTATTACTGCTGGTGCTGTTGGGTATGCGGGAGTATTAATTCTATGGAGATCAGTAGTTCTGGTTGAATGGCATCGCCGGCGATTTAGACAGCAAACTGAAGAAAATAAATAATTAGATAGGAAGCTAACATTAGGGCTACCCATAGTACCATGTTACTCGTTGGCCAGTTTCGTGCTAACAAACCTGTGGGCTGGTGGTGACGATGTATTTTTTTACATAGTCCCCAAAAACCCCCTTTGAGCTTATGACACGCTTGGTCGTAGAGTTGGAATATATGTTGTTGAAATTTCAAGGTCAGGTTTTTCAAGAAAACTCTGTATAGCCAGTCTGAATCTAAATTTACTGACTTCAGTTCCGGTGGATAGACCCCAGTCCGCATCAAAAAGGCAAAAGCGAGGGCTGAAAAGACCAACAGTTGTAATTGGGATAGCACATGGCTGGAGGTGTATGGTTCGTAACTAACAGGATAGGGAAGTAACATATAAAACAGGTTGGGAAAACAGCCAATGCCGACACATATAGTTGCAGCTATGCTCATTGCAATGAGCATATTGAGAGGTGCTTCTTTGCACCGAAATCCAGAGTCATGGGCAAAAAACGCAAAAAACGGTATTTTAATACCTGCGTGATGAAATACTCCTGCAGATGCGAAGAGTAAAACTAACCAAACCAAGACATGATCTTGGTACAGTGCAGCTGACATAATCAATGACTTCGCCACAAATCCGCTGAACAAAGGAAACGCGGATATTGAAGCCGCACCGATTATACAAAAAAAGGCAGTCCAAGGCATTGATTTATAGAGTCCCCCTAGATCACTGCCGTTAACAGTTCCAACACGGAATAGTACCGCACCCATTGACATGAAAAGTAGCGATTTATAAAGAATATGGGCGAAGGCGTGAGCTACTGCCCCATTTATCGCGAGTTCAGTTCCTATGCCAATGCCCACCACCATAAACCCTAACTGATTGTTAAGACTGTATGTAAGTACTCGGCGCAAATCATTTTCTATAACAGCATAAAATATCGGAAACGTGGCCATAACCGCTCCGATAAAAATCAATATTTCTGTTCCTGCAAACCCCCTTGCCAATGCATAAATTCCTAGTTTGGTACTGAACACTGATAGTGCTACCGTTCCTATTTCCGTTGATTCAGGGTAAGCGTCGTGTAGCCAGTTATGCAGCAATGGAAAAGCAGATTTTACACCAAACGCGATAAATATCAGGATCACTCCTGGCTGATCTAGACTCATAGAAGTAAATTCGATGGAACCTTGAGATTTAGAATAGAAAATAGCTCCAATTAAAAGTAGCATTCCTGAAAGGATATGAGTAATTAAGTATCTCATACCGGATTTATAAGCTCTGTCAGTTCTTCGTGCCCAGATTAATATTACAGAGGATATGGCTGTTAGCTCCCAGAAAATAAATAATGTGATAAGGTCTCCGGCGAACACCGCTCCGATCGCACTACCGGCGTAGACAAACGTTGCTGATTGTTGTAGTACATCATCCGAATGCCAAGCGTAGATGGCGTTTAGAAAAGCTGCTATTAGGAAAACGTAGCCAAAGATTTGGCTGAGCTTGTCAACTCTGACGGAGCTTAGTGTATATCCAATAAATTGTAATTCACCGTGAAGCCCAGTAGGAAGTATTAGAAGGTGTACAAAAGCAATTACCGGGATAAATATCAAACACAGCTTACGTAATGATCCGGAAAAAAATGGAAGAATTAAACCACCTAAAATTAATATGAACGCTGTAGGAAAATTAAGTGTCATAATAATCCTCATTCCTCATGACAATTTTCCTTAAGACTTTTGCTACTAGGACCAAAATAACGCATCCCACAAAACCGTAAGCTCCGTAGAAACCAAACATCTCCGCAGTCTTGTAATCTTCGTGGCGATGAATAACAAAGTCTCCAAGAATTAATAGAATACCAAGTGTCCAGAGCCCAATGTAAATTTTTGTGATATTTTCTTTTTTATCCAACCAATATTTTTTTTTAATCATAATTAAAATGCCTTTAATACGCTCCAGCAATCTGATATCCAAGGGATATGATCTGATCAGAGAAGAAAAAGAGAGCAATAGATAATATCCCTGTTGATGCCATCGCTATGATTATAGCTGTTGGAGCTTCTCCATGATTTTTTGAGTTATCGTCTGTTCTAAAAAAAGCAGCGTAGATAATGGGCAGAAAATAAGCTGCATTTAGTAAAGTGCTCATTATGATTACAGCTACTACAAAGTTTTCTTGCGCATCAAATGCACCTGATAATATATACCATTTGCTAAGAAAACCAATTGCAGGTGGAATGCCTATCAGTGAGAGTGCCCCGATAGCAAAAGCTATCATTGTGATTGGCATTCTTTTTCCGATCCCATGTAATTCGCTTACCTTGGTTTTTTTTGATGCTGTATAAATAGCTCCCGCCGCAAAAAATAACGTAATTTTGCTGAAAGCATGGGCAACGATATGTAGGGCTGCACCCATAACAGCGATCGGGACGAATAATGCTACTGCCAACACGACATAAGATAGGTGGCTGATGGTCGAATACGCCAATCTCCTTTTTAGGTTATCTGACTTTAAGGCTACAACCGATGCAGCAATAATAGTAAAACCCGCTGTATACATTAACCAAGATCCTCCGCTAATCTTCTCTAAATTGGCTATTCCAAAAATGTACACCAAAATTTTTACAATACTAAAAACTCCAGCTTTAACAACAGCAACAGCGTGCAGAAGCGCACTTACCGGTGTTGGGGCGACCATGGCAGCAGGCAACCATCCGTGAAAAGGCATTATCGCTGCTTTCCCTACACCAAAAACGAAAAGTACCATTAAAATTAACGGTATAGAGGTTTGTAACTGTTCTTGATTAAAAATTCCATTGGGTACAAATTCGAGCGTTCCCGTGAAATGCCATGTCCAGCCTATAGCAAAAAGCAAAAATAGAATGGAAGTGCTGATCAATATTCCTAGGTATATTCGACCACCATGCCTAGCTTCATGCGTCCCATGATGAGTAACAAGAGGGTAAGTGCAGAGAGTGAGAATTTCATAAAATAGAAAAAGAGTGATCAGATTCCCTGCATACGCGATCCCCATCGTACTTGAAAGAGCAATAGCGAAACAAACGTAGAAACGGGTTTGATTTTTTTCCTTATTAGCCCGCATGTATCCGATCGAATAAATTGAATTAATAATCCATAGCCCCGATGCTACTAATGCAAACAACATTCCCAGTGGCTCAACTTTTAAGATTAGGTCGACACCAGGAAAAAGTTCCATCAACACAGCCTCTGGCCTCTGCCCATTTAATATTTTTGGGAGCAAAGTGCAGTTCACCAGCAATAGGCATACCGCTGTCACCAACGTAATAGAATCTCTCAGATTAGGTTTTTCCCCTGTAAGGCTAATAAGCAGCGTGCCACCTAGTGGTATTGCTAAGGACAAAAAGATACTTGTTTCGCTCATTATTTGGTGTACTCCAGCAATACTTTGGCAGCGGCACTTGCCCCTTCAACACTGAATGATGTGTGGAAGCCAAAAAAGATACAAGAGGTTACAAATAACCAGGCCACCAAAGTCATGGAGGTTGGGCTAGTTGTGGAGGCCATGTGACTGTCCCCTCTGCTATCACTATCACTGACATACATTGTTTCAACAACTCTCCACACATATATAACTGCCAAAAGCGAGCTGGCAAGTATCATGAACGCTAGCCACCACCACCCTCTCTCAAGAACAGCTAAAATTAAATACCATTTACTAATAAATCCGGCAGTTCCTGGGACACCGATTAGACTTAGTCCGCATATAACTAATCCAGCACTTGTCCACGGCATACTTTTGCCTAAGCCTGACATTTTTTTTAAAGTTGGCTGACCAATACGCAAGGCAACTAGTCCAAGCAGGAGGAAAATAGCACCTTTAGTAATTGCATGGTTAAATAAATGCACAATGCTAGAGGTTAAGGCTGTGTGCGATGCAAAGCTTGCTCCTAATGTTATGTATCCAATCTGAGCAACACTGGAATAGGCAAACATTCTTTTTATGTCTTGTTGATAGATTGCAACGGTGGAAGCAATGAACATGGCCGCTATAGACAGAATCAGAAGAACTTCGCCTAAGGGCAGTTCAGAAAAGATTTGGGATTGTCCAAAAACGTCATAAGCAAACCTTAGTAAGAGGTAAATTGCTACTTTTGTAGCAGTCGCTGCCAGGAAGCATGTTGCCACAGAAGGTGCAAATGCATAGGCGTTGGGTAGCCACAGGTGCAAAGGAAAAAGGGCTAACTTAAGTGATATCCCAACCGTCAAAAAAGCCAAAGCAGCTAGCTGTGGTTGGGTCAATGACATGTCCCCCAGACGCATAGATAAATCATAGAGGTTAAGGGTGCCAGTAAGTAGGTACAATAGCCCTATACCGATTACTATAAAAGTAGCACCAATGGTGCCCAAAATTAAGTATCGGAAGGCTGCGTAAAGTGCATGCCGATTTTTTCCGAGGGCAATCAAAACGTAAGTCGATAAAGAAGAAATCTCCAAGAAAACAAAAATGTTGAAGGCGTCACCGGTGATGGTCACCCCAAGAAGCCCGGTAAGACATAGTAAATATGATGTCCAAAAAAGATAGTGTTTGTTCTCATCAACTTCCACGCTAATACTAGGATATGCGTAGAGACTAACTAGAGCCCCGATGGAAGACACTATTAGTAACACAAAGACGTTAATGCTATCGATTCGGTACTCAATGCCCCAAGGAGGGGCCCAATTTCCCATCTCATAGGAAATCACACCGAGAGTCTGAACATCCAGATATAGAAGTATCGAGATGCCAAAGGTGACCCAACTAGCCAGAACGGAAATTAGCCACGTGGCCCTAGAGTTCCTAATGATTACACAAAAAGGTGCAGCCAATAAAGGAACAATGATTTGGAGAGCGGGAAGCTGTGAGCTAATCATTTCTACTATCCTCAAGATCAATTTCCTGGATCTTATCTTCCTCTAGAGTCCCAAATGCCTCGTATATCCTAACCACCAGTGCTAATCCCAGAGCTGTGGTCGCTACTCCCACAACAATAGCAGTCAGAATAAGGACATGGGGGAGGGGGTTGGCATAGATCACATAGTTTTCTGACAAAATCGGAGCCGTACCGCCGAAGATTTTTGCAGGGGATATGTATATGATGTAAACCGCTGATTGGAAGATACCTAGTCCCACAAGCGTTTTGATAAGATTCTCCGAGGCAATTACAATAAACAAGCCCATGACTATTTGGAACATTGCTATCCAATAGTTGATGTTATCTAGAAAATCCATTACGGATTTCTTCCTCTGCCGGCAAACATATAGAAAATCGTTAACATGACTGAGAAGACTGTTATTCCTACTCCAAGTTCTACCAAAAAAATTCCATAATGCTGGCCATGGACCGAATCCTGTGCCAGAACTGAATAGTCGAGAAAATCACTACCTAGAAAAATACCCATTAAACCTACCATGACGTAGAGTAGAACCCCCGTAGCTACTAGTAGCTCAATAAATCGGGGTGGGGCAATCTTTTTTGCAACTTCTAAGCCATATATTAGGCTATAGAAAATCAACCCAGCGGCAAGAATTACTCCAGCCTGGAACCCTCCTCCTGGACCATAATCTCCGTGAAATTGAACATAAAGGGCGAAAACCATAATGAATGGGATCATTGCTTTGCTGATGACACGAAGTACTCGATCATAGTTCTTCATTCTTGAGGATCCTTAGTTTTTCTTCGTGACCTTCTGAGCAGTGCAATAACTCCAATCCCTCCGGTAAAAATAACGACAGTTTCCCCCAGAGTATCAAATCCCCTATAGCTCGCAAGTACTGCTGTCACCATATTCGGCACACCTGTTTCTATGGGCCCATCTTGGATATATCTAGGTGCTACATGCTTATGAATGATGCCCTCAGGGTTTCCAAACTCTGGAAGACCAAGGGTTCCGTACATTAGTAGCCCGGCAGTTACAAAAGCAATAGAAAGAGGCAGTAATGGTCTCCGGAGCGGTGCCGCATCTTCTCCTTTACATAGATAAAGAGTACTTAAAAGTAGTACTGTGGTTATACCGGCACCCACAGAGGCTTCGGTCATAGCTACGTCAACCGCATCTAAGACAACCAACACAGTAGCCATCAGAAAGCTATACAAGGACCCTAGTATTACAATCGTAAATAGGTTTCTCGTTCTCGCGATTGTTACTGTGGTAATAGCCATCATAAACAACAGAGATGCATTTATTATAGCGTCAATCGTTATCACCCTCTTTCTGAAAATATTTTATTCCTTTAACCTTAGCTGCTCTAGCCAGTGCGTGCGTAGCAGTTGGACTTGCAAAGAAGATTAGTAAGAGAATAAAAATAAGCTTAACACTTGTTAAGCTAAGTCCGGACTGAAAAAGCATACCTAAGATCAACAGTCCAGCTCCAAGGGTTTCGATTACGCTTGCAGCATGTAGTCTCGTGAAAAAATCTGGCATTCTTAAGAGCCCCAAACCTCCAATCAAACAAAAGATTCCTCCGAGGGATAGTGATACCCAGCTAGCTAAATTTAAAATTTCAGTCATCTGCTTGAGCCTTCTGCACACTATCCCCATCATCACCAAGATTACCAAATCTAAAAAACTTTAGGATAGCTATAGTACCAACGATATTTAAAAGTCCATAAATGATTGCAAGATCTAGAAAGTCAGGCCTTCCACTTAGAAAACCGTACACCGCAATAAGGAGCACTGCCACCGTCCCAGCTGAATTTACCGCTTGAGCTGTATCTAGGACCGTTGGCCCTTTTATAGCTCTGTAGAGGCTAGCACCCAGGGTAACGAGTAGGCAAAGTGTTGCAATCTCAAACATTATTAGACCTTCACTCTAGTTTGCTAACCAGCGAATCCATCTCTCCCTTGTTAAGGTCGGTGATGCCGTCCTCGGATAGTGCATGTACCAGCACCGAGTTTTTATTTATTTCCACTGCAATGGTGCCTGGGGTTAGGGTGATCGAATTAGCAAAAATAGTGCGTCCAAGATCAGTTTTCTGGCTAAGCTCTACCAGTTCCATCTTAGGATTGATGTCTAACTTTGGTTGGAGAATAGTTTTGGACACCTTGAGGGCTGAGATGCAAATTTCTTTTATTAACCATGGCCAATACACTAATATTGCCTTAAATGCATGGTCTATTGGGTGACCTTCGTGATCTATAACCTCCATGCGTCTAGCTAGAAACACACTGGCGGCAGCAACAGCAAGTCCCGATCCAATAAGAAAGGGCTTATAAACTCCGGATAATAAGAGCCAGAAAATCAATAAAACAATAAACAAACTTGCGGCTCGCATAGCTTACTTTTCACGTGTTAATCAAGTTAGGGATAATTGTAGCAGACTGCAATTTCCCAACAACCATTGATGAGGTTTTAGTTAGAGTTTCTATAAATTGAGGATTTAAGAGGCTAGGAAAGCACGGAGGAAAGATAAATATGTAGATATAAAAGGTTTGCTCGAGTAATATCCTAAGTGAAGCAACTCCCTTATAAAGTTTGCATTTAGGGAGCGGAAAATAAAATAATGATTTTAATGGAAAAATTTGGAAATCAGCGTTACCGAATCAAGAGGAGGACTACCAGATGGGGCAAGAAAAGGGTTTGAATACAACTAAACAGGATGGAGATACGTCACGTCGCCGGTTTTTGAGTGCAGCTGCCGCGGCGGGTGGAGCTACTGCCCTAGCAACGCTTTCTGGGTGCGGGGTTGGTGGAAATAATAGTGAGCAGCCAGCCGTTAGTTCCAATGCAGGATCAGCTATGGGTGAGATGCCCGAGGTTAGGCTTAAAGTTCAAGCAGGCTTCCCGGCTAAAGACCCCTTGTTTGAGGTGGCACAGCAGATTTATGGCTATGTTAAGGAATTGTCTGGAGGCAGAATGTCAGTTGAGTTGCTTCCGGCTGGTGCGGTTGTTGGTGCCTTGGATCAGGCAGATGCGGTACATCAAGGAGTTCTGGATGGAAGTCACGCTGTTCCAGCTTATTGGTATGGAAAGAATGATGCTCTATCGCTATTTGGTACGGGGCCCTATCTGGGAGCTGATGCGAATACCATTTTGGCTTGGCTTGAGTATGGAGGTGGCCAGGCTTTATATACGAAAATGTACAACGACGTTTTAAAATTGGATGTTGTTCCGCTAGCTTATGGCGGAATGATGATGCAACCCCTAGGCTGGTTTAGAAAAGAGGTAAAATCAGCCGACGAGTTCAAGGGCGTGAAGTACCGCACTGTTGGTTTAGCAATTGATGTCTTCAAAAATATGGGAGCATCAGTTGTTGCCTTGCCCGGGGGAGAGATAGTTCCGGCACTTGAGAGAGGTGTTATCGATGCTGCTGAATTTAATAATCCTGCATCAGATATGGCTCTTGGGTTTCCTGATGTCTCCAAGGTTTGTATGGTTCAAAGTTACCACCAGCCTTCAGAGTTTTTTGAAGTACTGTTGAATAAGAGGGTTTGGGATGGCCTGCCCGAGCAGTACCGAGCGATCTGGAAAATAGCGGCAAAGGCAGCTTCCGCTCAAATGAGTTGGCATACCATTGATCTTTTTTCGCGAAAATATGTTGAACTACGAGATGATAGGGGCGTTAAATTTATCAAGACACCAGATGATATTTTGAAGGCTCAACTAAAAGCTTGGGACAAAATTATTGAAGATCGAGGGAAAACTAACCCCTTATTCATGGAGATAATTGATTCCCAAAAATCTTTCATGGAAAGGGCTGTGGCGTACCAAACCACCTTCATTGCTAACCCTAAACAAGCCTTTGATCACTATTTTGGGTGAATTTTAGGGTTTCAGTGCAATCGATTGGAGCAGGCGTGTAGTTTCCTGCTCCTGTTCTTTTGATAGGCTAGAGTTAGAAAGGCGGCACGTGAAGAAAATACAACCGATAATAGACATACTGAGCGAGTGGTCCGGAAAAATATTTGCCTGGTGTGTGCTTCTTCTTACCCTGATAGTATGTTTTGACGTGATTATGCGTTATCTGATGAATAATCAGACTCAATGGGGCTTTGATGTCGCTTACATACTTTATGGGACTATGTTTATGATGGCGGGAGCTTACACCTTATCTCGAGGGGGTCATGTGCGGGCTGACATGGTGTACCGTACACTTTCGGCTAAGACGCAAGCTTGGTTTGATTTAGTGCTTTATTTTTTGTTTTTCTTACCTGGAATTGTTGCCCTCGTGTATGCCGGTTTAAAGTTTGCCGGAAACTCAATAGCAAATTTGGAAGTTTCTAGTGTTACCTCATCGGGAGTCCCCATCTATCCTTTTAAAGTAGTTATACCAATCGCTGGGCTGTTATTATTATTACAGGGACTATCAGAAATAAATCGATGTGTAATCTGCATAAAAACAGGGATCTGGCCGCCGAGACCTGATGACGTGGCTGAGGATGACGTGGAGGACTTGCAAGCAACCATTAAGAACGTTGGCAAGTCAGGAGGTAATTAGTATGAGTTATTTCAAGGTCATTAGGTTTGACGCGAAGACGATTGGTTTCAGTATTGTAGGACTAGTAGTTTTAGCCTATATATTATTTTTACCACCTCCGTCCCAAATTACCCATCCACATCTAGCAATGGTTATGTTGGGGATGATAATCTGTTCGATAATTTTCGGTTTTCCAATTGCGTTTACTCTAATCGGTCTAGGGATGTTGTTCGGTTTTGTAGCTTTTGGCAAACCTGGAATTCCTTTTTTGGAGAACCCAGTCTTCGCAACGATGGTAAATCGCACGTACGGGGTGATGACCTTGGACGTTATTATTGCGGTGCCTTTGTTCATTTTTATGGGGTACATTGTAGAGCGGTCTGGAATAATCGATAGATTGTTTAAAAGTCTCCAGGTTGCAATGTCGGGTGTCCCTGGTGCTTTAGCAGTGGCCACTATACTGACCTGTGCAATGTTTGCTGCTGCCACAGGCATTATTGGGGCGGTGGTTACATTAATGGGGCTTCTTGTTCTACCACCGATGTTGAAGGCTGGATATAATGTGCGGTTATCTGCAGGATCGATTGCTGCAGGAGGGTGCCTAGGGATCTTGATCCCACCGAGTGTGCTTTTAATCCTATACGGATCGCAAGCGGGAGTATCAGTCGTTCAACTTTATATGGGAGCGATAATACCTGGTCTCATGCTTGCGGGGATGTACATAGGGTATGTGGTAATCCGTGTCTTGATACGCCCGTCGGATGCGCCTGTTCTGCCAATGAGTGAAAGAGTTACGTCTTATAAGAAAATCTTAGGGATGTTGGTGACTTCTTTTTTCCCATTGGCCGTTCTGGTAGGTTCTGTTCTAGGTAGTATTCTTTTCGGTATTGCCACTCCAACGGAGGCAGCAGCTGTTGGTGCATTGGGAGCTGCTTTGCTGGCGGCGGCTTACAAAAGATTAGACTTTACGCGTATTAAGGAGTCAGTTTTTCTGACTTCTAGGACAACAGCCATGGTTATTTGGTTGCTAGTGGGGTCCCAGGTTTTCTCGTCTACTTTTGCTATCTTAGGAGGCCAAAACCTATTGGAGACTTGGGTATATTCAATGGATCTGTCTCCTGCCGGGTTCCTATTTATCTCGCAGCTTTTAATCTTTTTGTTGGGATGGCCTTTGGACTGGACAGTAATTATTATAATATTCGTCCCTATATTTCTACCCATGTTGCCAAACTTTGGGATAGACCCATTATTTTTTGGCTTACTGACAGCTATAAATCTTCAGACGGCTTTTTTGTCACCGCCTATGGCAATGTCAGCGTACTATTTGAAGGGGGTTGCTCCTCCTCAAGTTCAGCTAACTGATATTTTCATGGGGATGATTCCATTTATGATGCTACAAATAACCGCTATGGTTTTGCTAGTATTATTTCCGGCTATCGGGTTATGGTTGCCGCACATGTTTTACCAATAGGCTACCACACTCGTGGAGGACTATGTCTTAGTAACTCGAAGGGTTTTTCGGGAGACAATAGATTATCTTAAGGAGAACTTTAAGGTAGTTGATAATCAGAAAGATACTATTTTGTCCGGGGAAAAATTGCGTAAACTGATGCGTGACGCGGTGGGCGTACAATCTTCAACCAATGACATAATCGATGGTCCTCTTCTTGACAAATGCAAAAAACTGAAAGTTGTTTGTAATACCGCGGTGGGTTACGACAATATAGATGTAGCGGCGTGTACTAAAAGGGGTGTGATGGTCACCAATACCCCTGGCGTACTGAATGAGACAGTAGCTGACTACGCTATGGCACTTGTGCTGTCGGCAACTCGTAAAATTCCACAGGGCGAGAGGTATTTAAGGCAGAAAAAGTGGAAAAAAAACTCTCTAACTTATCCTTTGAGTCGAGATGTTAGCGGAGGTACCTTTGGTTTTATGGGTTTTGGGCGTATAGGGCAGGCGATTGCAAAAAGAGCTCTATCGTTTGATGGAAAGGTTATTTATCACTGTCGAAATAGGATTCCTCCTTCACAAGAAAAAAAATATCAAGCTGCTTTTGTTTCGAAAACGGAGTTACTTTCTAGTTCTGATATCGTGGTACTGATTCTACCCCACACGAATGAAACTCATCATTTAATAGGTGCGGATGAGTTGAATATAATGAAGAGGTCTGCCACCTTGGTAAACATGGCTAGAGGCGGTATTGTAGATGATGCAGCCTTGATCAGGGCCCTTCGCGAAGGCGATATTTATGCCGCTGGTTTGGATGTTTATGAAGATGAACCTAACCTTAATCCTGGCTTCTTAGAGTTAGACAATGTTGTATTGTCACCGCATCTCGGGAGTGCAACCATAAATACGCGACAAGAGATGGCAATGCGTGCAGCAACCAACTTAGTGGCGGCGTTGTCCAACGGCGATCCTCCCGACCTAGTAAACCCAGAGTGCTTGAAGTCGAGCTGAGTTGTTGTTAAGTCCCGTGATAACGATTGATCAATTTCTCAATCGTTAGCCCTTGAATCAATATTGAAAAAACAACTACGGCGTAAGCAGCGGTCACTATTACTGGTTTGTACTCCATATCCGGTAGCGATAAGGCAAGGGCGATAGATATCCCACCTTTTAGACCAGCCCATGTAAGTATGGTGATTTCCCCTTTTTCCTTGGTGATTAAAGCACTGAGAAATTGCAACGGTATTGAAACAGCAATCCAGCGTGCCAGAACAGCCACTATCACTGCTACAGTACTAATTAACCAGACAGAATATTCTGATGATAATACGATAACCTCGAAGCCAATTAGAACAAAAAGTGCCGCATTTAAAATCTCATCTATTAAATGCCAGAATTCAGTGACATGAGTTTGAGTTTTTTGGCTCATTGCAAGATTACGTCCTGTGTTTCCGATAAAGACGCCAGCGACCACCATTGCAATTGGACCGGAAATATGTAGTTGAATTGCTAGGGAATATGCTCCAGTTACTAATGCTAAGGTGGCTATAACTTCGAGTACATAATCATCAACACGGCGCATTAGCAAGAAGGTAAGATAACCGGCCAACATTCCAAGCAATGCTCCTCCAAACGCCTCTCTAACAAATAGCCCTAATATTGTATTTGCATCGGCAGATGATGAGTGATCACCAGTGGTGCTACCAAATGCTATAGTTACCAATACGGAAAACACCACCACAGCAACACCATCATTAAATAGACTTTCACCTCCTATAATGGACTCGAGTCTCTCAGGGACCTTCAACCGCTTTAGTAATGCCAGGACTGCAACCGGATCAGTAGGAGATACAATTACCCCAAATATGAGGCAGTAAATAAATTCGATCTCCATACCAAATAAGCTGGTGAGAAAGTAGAAAACAATTCCATTTATAAATGTGGAAATCAGCACGCCGACTGTTGCTAACAAAGTCACATGCAGTTTTGCCTTTACAAGTCCATTGAGATCGACGTGGAGGGCTCCCGCAAACAGTAGGAAGCTTAGCATTCCGGTCATTAATGTCCTATTAAAATCAATCTCGTCGAGCCAATAAGAAATTTGATTACTGACTCCTATTTCTGGGAGTAAGGTATCAAAAATAAGCACGCCGACACCAGATATTAAAGCAATCAATACAAGTCCCACTGTCAGAGGTAGTTTTAAATACTTGTAATTGATATATCCAAAAATTGTGACACAGACTAAGACAATGGCCGGCAGCTCAAGCATGGATCCCTCCTATTATATAAACCCAATTTGGCAACATAATGCCTTGATATCAACTGTAATGCTAACCTATTTTGAAAAGAAAGCTAAATATTTTACCGTTATGATGTTTAATAAGGCAAAAATCACAGGCTTTTCGGACTATCACATTGCTGATTGACAAGTTCGGCGAGAGATTTAATACTCATAAAGTATGCGCAATCTAGTAATGGGGGAAGATTATGAAAACTGTGCGACAAATGATTGATGGCAAGTCACAAGGATTGCTTTCTGTAAACCCAAAAGCCACTGTGCTTGAAGCCTTGCAAACTATGCAAGAGTTTGACATCGGTGCGTTGGTGGTTCTAGATGGGGGAGGACTGGTGGGTATCTTCTCAGAGAGAGACTACGCAAGAAAGGTTATTCTTCTGGGAAAGTCCTCGAAGGATACCTTGGTTTCAGAAATAATGACTTCCCGAGTCATGTATGTAACTCCTGAAAACACCGTCGATGAATGTATGGCTCTAATGACTGAAAAACGGGTTAGACATTTACCTGTTGTCCTTTCTCAAAAAGTGGTGGGTGTTATTTCAATAGGTGATATTGTGAGAGAAATGTTATCAGAACAAAAGTTTATAATTGCTCAGTTGGAGCAGTACATTAAGGGCTAATTACCGAGGGACTTATTCTGGAAATATCTACGCTACATTGGAGTAATCCCACCTTTAGTTCTTTGGGAGACAGCTTCCTTGTGTTAGATTTTGGGTATAAACCTCATTCTAAAATTACCGAATTTATTGTTGGTCTTACTCAGCATTGGGAGCTATTCCCTCTACCCGGTGTTTACAATATTACGCCCTCGATCTGCAGTATCGGTTTTCGTTATGATCCTAGTATTTTGGCCTTGTCTAACAAGTCGAGAACTGCCTATTCAAGATTAGTTGATAGAATTACTCGTGATATTGGGCTGGTAGACAAAAAACAGCTTTCCGACAGAGCAATAGTTCATATTCCTGTCACTTATGGTGGCAAATTTGGTAAAGACTTTGATGACGTTCTTCAGAAATGTGGTTTAAGACGAGAGGAATTTATAGATTTACACTGTGCACGGTCATATATTGTTTACATGATTGGATTTGCTCCGGGATTTCCCTATCTAGGACCTCTGGACGACAGATTAAGAGTGCCGAGAAAGAGTCGACCACGAGAAAAGGTACCAGTAGGTAGCGTTGCTATCGCGTCCAGTATGACGGGTATTTATCCGGGTGCATATCCTGGTGGCTGGAATTTAATTGGTACAACTCCAATGAAAATGTTCGATATTTCGCAAGATGAAAGTTCGAGATTAGTCACTGGTGATCGAGTTAAGTTCTATCCTATTGATCATAATAAATTCCAATTTTGGAAAGAAAAAAAAATATCATGACTATTGTCATACAAAAGGCAGGTATACAGACTTCAGTACAAGACCTTGGCCGTTTTGGATATGGTAGTATGGGTGTCCAGGTGTCTGGTGCAATGGACTCTTTTTCTTTACAGGTAGCAAATATCCTAGTTGGTAACAAATGTAGTGATCCAGGACTGGAAATAGCCATAACCGGTCCTATCTTGAAATTTAAATCAAATGCTATTGTTGCTATTACAGGGGCAAGTTTTGAGTTGATGCTGGATGGTAAGCTAATACCTATGTATCGACCAATTTTAGTTTTTGCGGGAAGTAGACTTTCATTTGGGACTAGAAAAAAGGGAGCTAGGGCCTATCTCTCCATTAAGGGAGGATTTGAAGTTCCTGTGGTACTTGGCAGTAGTTCCACAAACCTCTTGGAGGGGTTTGGTGGTTACTATGGCAGAGTGCTGAAAATTGGAGACGAATTGCATTCAATGAATCTAGCAAACCTAAAAATTAGTCAACCTCATAGAGCTGGTAAGATGTTTTACTCGCCCAATTGGGGTGCCCGAAATTTAGTTAGTGAGAGACTAAAAAATCCGGAGGTTGTAAGATTTATACCCACAGAGTTTTGGAACAAATTACCTTCTCGACAAAAAAAAATATTCACCAGCAATGAATATAAAGTTGCAAATGGGTCGAATAGAATGGGCTATCGACTTGAAGGAGGTAATATTGCTGGTGGACTGGGAGATGAATTATCTAGGCCAACTATATTTGGTACTATTCAACTGCCACCTGATGGCAATCCCATAGTGCTTATGGCTGATTGTCAAACTGTTGGAGGGTATTCAGTTCTGGGTGTTGCTATAACCTACGACCATCTTTTGCTTGCCCAGTTGGCACCAGGAGACCAAGTTGGCTTTGAGGTTTGTGGACTAGATATGGCACATAGTCTTTTAGCTACCCAAAAGAAATACCTTAGAGAATTGAGTATGACTATAAAAAATCAGAAGTTCTGGCATGAAGAAATTTATTGACCTTAATTGCGATGTTGGGGAGCACGAGGATCACAGAGGATTTTCTTCCATTGCCAAAATTTTGCCGTATATTAGTTCTGGTAATGTGGCATGTGGTTTCCATGCAGGATCAGCTAGTATTATGAGAGAGACTATGGATGCACTGTTATCTCACGGTATTGCTTTAGGAGCTCATCCTTCTTTTGCGGACAGAAAGAATTTCGGGCGCAAAGAAATGATTGTTCCTCCGAAGGTGGTTTATTATGATGTTATATATCAGGTTTCAGCTGCTTCAGCAATTGCTCGGTCAGCTGGTGGTCGGCTTACACACGTTAAACCTCATGGTGCTCTGTACAATATGGCAGCCCGACAAATAGAACTTG
Organism: Hydrogenophilales bacterium; assembly: GCA_902627495.1. GTDB lineage: Bacteria > Pseudomonadota > Gammaproteobacteria > Burkholderiales > Eutrophovitaceae. The sequence goes on from CACOJS010000002.1 coordinate 38,409, forward strand.
CCGAGGCCATAGTGCATGCTATAAGAGATTTTGATAAAAACCTTGTTGTATACGGATTGTCGGGCTCGCTATTGGTTCAATACGGAAGAAGCCTGGGATTAAAGTGTTTAGCTGAGGTTTTTGCAGATAGAACCTATACGGAAGATGGTTCACTTACTCCGAGAGATGAGCCAGGTGCCTTAATCATAGATGTTGAGGCCTGTGTAACGCAAATCTTGAATCTTGTGCGCTTTGGTTTTGTATTATCCACCTCCGGTAAGAAGATCCAGTTGGAGGCAGATACGATATGCCTGCATGGTGATAACAGTAACGCTCCAATTTTTGCCCAAAGGTTAAGTCAAGAGTTAGAAAAAGTAGGGGTTCAGGTATCTGCTACAGTGGATAACAATCTATAAAATATTGTTTTTTCAGTTTTATTTTTAATTCGCCTGGCATTTTGAAAATAAGCTGACTAAACGTAACCTTGCTTACTATAAGCTAAGCAATTAAAATAGAGGTCTCGTTATTATCATATTCACAAGGAATACCTATATTGAAAACCTTAGACCTTCGAGTACTCGTGATTCTTTTTCTCCTTTTTTCGCTTGCCCTAGCTCAGAAAAGCTTTGGCCAAAAAACTAAACAAATTGACCCCAGTGATTTCGTAACACAATTTGGTCTAAAGAACGAATGGACTGATAAACAAGGGGGTGGGTATAAAAACAGATTGGTGCCTCGCTTTGAGTATGCGGCTAGTGCTGATTTGGCCTTTAGGTTTGAATTACCTGTAGTTGCTAATAATGTTCATACTGTAGGTTATGATACCGATTTTGGTGTGGGTGATTTATCTACTCAAATTCGATGGAGAATAAAAAAGTCGCAAGGTTTCAAATTGATTACCGGCTTAGGGGTTACTTGGGATACAGGTAGTGAGGATATTCTTGGGGGTGGAAAACAAGTGCTGAAACCTTTTCTTTTTGCCTCCGTTCGTTTGAAGCAATATAAAATTATGATGTTCCCATATTTGCAGTATGACCATTCGGTTAAAAAAGATACCGGAGATTCAGATACTCGATTATTAATGTTTTCCCCAATAGTTTTTAAGATGCTTCCTAACAAATATTACACCATGGTTTTCCCAACCATATTTGTCAATCACAGTATGAATGATAAAGTGGGTGCGAAAATAGAGATTGAGGGTGGAAAGTTTGTTCGAAAGAGCACTATGGCTTACATTACTCCAGGTTTTGGGGTGCATAGCGATGTTCTCCCGCAAATTTACAACTGGCGAGTGATCGTTGGTGTGAGGCATTTTTTCAAATAGCTCAAAATAAGTCGCTTTATAATGAACAGTAATCCTAGAAAAAGAAATTTTGGAGCCCTAATCATTGGTGATGAAATTCTTACGGGTAAACGCAAAGACAAACACTTTGAAAAACTGATTAATCTTTTAGGTGCTCGGGGTATTGATTTGAGTTGGAGTATGTACATTCCAGATGATCCTATTTTTATCCAAACAGTTCTCTCGAGCACCATGAATCGAGATGACGTTGTCTTTTCCTTCGGAGGAATAGGTGCAACTCCAGATGATCATACCCGGGGGAGTGCTGCTGCAGCCGTAGGGGTACCGCTAGAATTGCATCCGGATGCAAAAAAAGAAATCGAAGGAGTTTTTGGAAATGATGCCTATCCCAAACGTATCCTAATGGGTATTTTTCCAAAAGGATGCAGTATTATTCCCAATCCTTATAATCGAATCCCCGGTTTCACACTAGGTACACATCATTTTTTACCAGGGTTTCCAGTGATGGCTTGGCCCATGGTCGAATGGCTGCTGGATACTGAGTATGCAAGCCAGCATTTCCTGTCGAAATATGAAGCTCACTCTATCATTGTTTACGATGCAGGGGAGAGTCAGTTAATAGATTTAATGAATGAATTTGGAAAAATCTACCCAGGATATAAAATATTTAGCTTACCAACTTTGAGTAAGTCAGGCAGACGTATCGAACTCGGTTTTCGAGGGCCGCAAAAAGGAGCTGGGACTGCACTAGCATTTCTAAAAAATGGGGTGGACAAGCTAGGGTTTAAATGGAAGGGTTTAAACGGAGACTCAAAGCTTTAGTTTGCTAACAGGGGGCAACAGCTTCCGGTCCCAGTTGTGTGCAGCCCACTGCAATATATCAGCTAAAGTACAGCCATTTAACTCTGAGGGAGGGCTTTGATTCAATTTGTTTAGAATTCTCCACACGGTTGGTGATGGTGCGAGTATGTCAACGGGGTTATCGGAATTTTGCTTTGACAACTTCTCTCCTCTACTGTTGACAACTAGCGGCAAGTGCAAGTAATTAGTAGGGTGGAACTTTAGGGCATCAGTGATGCAGATTTGTTTCAATGTCGACGGGAGGAGGTCGGCTCCCCTAATAACATCAGTGATTCCCATTGAGTGGTCGTCTATCACATTAGCTAGATGGTATGAGAACACCTCGTCTGCTCGTTGGAGTACAAAATCTCCAACTTCAGTTTTAGCCTTGGCTTCGATTAGCCCCTGTAAATTATCGGTGAACTTTATGGAATCCTGTTGTAAACGAAATCGTGTGGCTGCCGGTTTTTTCTCTGGTGTCGTATTTCTGCAGGTTCCGCTATAAATCGGACCATCAATGCCCATGAATCTACTATTTCTAATGATATCTTTTCGACTGCAAGTACAGAAATAGGTTCTTCGTGCTATTTTTAAGGTGTTCATAGCCTCAGTGTAAGCTTCGGTACGGCGGCTTTGGTAAACAATATCTCTATCCCAGAATAGACCAAATCTCTCTAGAGTTTTTAGAATACTATTGATAGCACCCTTTCGCACTCTGGGGGGGTCTAGGTCGTCTATTCTAAGTAACCATTCCCCGCCTTTTGATCGAGCATCACACCAGCTTCCTACCGCAGTTAATAGAGAGCCGATGTGAAGAGGTCCTGATGGGCTAGGTGCGAAGCGCCCACGATAAAACTTCATTTTTTTCGTTTAGTTCTAACAAAAAAAATTGTTGAAATAAAAAAAATACAAGTGCCAAATATCTCTAAGATAGCTAAGAATTGGCTGGTGCCTTTTTCTGTGGTGACTCTCACCAGCCCTTCAGTGAGATATAGCATTGACATCATAGATGCCCATTGGTAGGTATATATTTTTTTTCTCAGCAAACCAGGCAGTGCCACAAGCAAAGGTAGTATTTTTAATACCAACCATGAGCCACCTGGCCTCAGGGGAGCCAATACTAATTCCCAGAGAACTCCCAGGAAAACCAATGAAATGGCACTACCGCAAGAAAAAAGATAGAGATAACGGTTCATAACTAATCATTGTTTCCGTGAATTAAGTTTTATAGAGATCTGTGCCAGTCTTTTTCCTTGGGCTATACAAATTTTTCTCTCATCTGGTGAAATCGATAACTCAGAATCTGCACCTGAATGATGACTAGCTCCATACGGTGTCCCTCCAGACTTAGTTTTAGATAGCTCTGTGACACTATAGGGGATTCCTACAATTATCATTCCATGATGCAGTAGCGGTAACATCATCGATATTAAGGTGGTTTCGTGACCACCGTGCAACGAGCCTGCCGAGGTGAATACTGAAGCAGGTTTCCCTGTTAGAGAACCTCTCATCCATTCCCCCCCTAAACTGTCAATGAAATATTTCATTGGGGCAGCCATGTTGCCAAACCTTGTCGGACTACCAATCGCCATGCCAATACATTGTTCGATATCAGTATTTGTTACATAAGGAGTGCCAGTTTCTGCTAGTATAGGTTCGTGTTTTTCAGTCGATGCAGAGATCTTTCGAACAGTCCTAATCCTCGAGGATACCCCTGGTACTGCATCAATTCCTCGGGCAACCAACTGAGCCATTTCTCCCACCGAGCCGGAACTTGTGTAATAAAGCACTAAGATCTCAGGCATTATTTTCTATGTTGAGAATTTGTTCACAGATTTGATTCACTTTTAGTTGCATTTCATTTTCCAAAGGAACAAGAGGAATATGGTCAGCCCGGGATTGCATATCAACTTTACCATCTTGCAATGTTCGTTCACCAATAGTAATCCTGTAAGGAATGCCGATGAGGTCAAGATCAGAAAACATCACACCTGGTCTTTCATCGCGGTCATCAAGCAAGACGTCGATACCTGCTTGTTCAAGTTCATTATGGATGTCCATTGCTGTCTGCTTGACCTCTGGATTTTTATTAAAACCGATTGTCGCTATCGCGACTTGAAAGGGAGCGAGGGGTATTGGCCAAACGATGCCTCTATCATCATGATTTTGTTCGATTGCAGCCGCGACTATTCTGGAAATTCCAATTCCATAGCAGCCCATATTAAAGAGTTCTTGTTTACCATTTTTATCTACAAAATGAGCATTCATTTTATCGGCGTAGGTTTTCTTTAATTGAAAAATGTGACCAACCTCAATACCTCTACAAAGTTTGAGTGGAGCACTACCACTAGGGTCCATATCACCTTCCACTACATTACGTATGTCCTTAATTGTCAGGGGCTCTGGTAGATCACGGTAAAAATTCACACCAGTTAGATGGAAACCTTCCTCGTTAGCCCCACAAACATAATCTGACATTTGTACAACACTTTGGTCAACAATAAGCTCTATGTTTGACGGGATATTTACTGGACCAATATACCCTGCTGGACACCCCATTAAACTTGTTATTTCTTCTTGTGATGCAAACCGAAATTTCCGGGTCGCAAAAAGCTTTGAAGCTTTAGTCTCATTTAGTGTGTGGTCTCCACGAAGTAGCAACAAATGTGGTTTCGAGTCGGTAATAATCAAAAGTGATTTGACTATATTTTCAAGTGGAACACCAAGAAGCTGTGCAATTTTGTCACAAGAGGTGGTTTCTGGAGTTGGTACTTTTACCAAGTTTTTTGTCGGGCTTTGTCTTTTTTTTGAGGGAGCACTGCATTGAGCTAGTTCTAAGTTTGCGGCGTAATCACTCTTTGGACAGTAAGCAATAGTATCTTCTCCAGAATCGGCGAGCACGTGAAATTCATGCGATCCAGAACCTCCAATCGCTCCAGTATCTGCATCAACTGATCTGAAATTCAATCCAAGCCGTGTAAAAATTCGGGAATATGTTTGGTGCATCTTTTTGTACTCTTTTACCAGGTCACCTTCATTTGCATGAAAGGAATAGCCATCCTTCATTATAAATTCCCTAGATCTCATGACACCAAAGCGGGGTCGAATTTCATCGCGGAATTTAGTTTGAATTTGATAGAAATGTACCGGCAGATGCTTATATGAGCGAATCTCTTGTCTTGCAATGTCTGTTATAACCTCTTCATGGGTTGGGCCAAAGCAATAATCCCGATTATGGCGATCTTGAATCTTTAACATTTGAGGTCCAAATTTCTCCCAACGCTCACTTTTTTGCCATAAATCAGCAGGTTGTATAGCTGGCATTAACATTTCAATGGCACCAGCTTTGTTCATTTCGTCTCTTACAATTGCCTCGATCTTTCTAATAACCCTTAACCCTATTGGCATCCAGGAATACAAGCCGCTCCCAAGTTTTTTGATAAGACCTGCCCTTATCATTAACTTGTGAGATACGAGTTCCGCTTCGGAGGGGGCTTCTCGATGGGTTCGTAAGAAAAATTGCGACGCTAACATTAATTTTGTTTTGTAGTGCTGTTAAAACTAGTATTCTACATATACTTTTGCAAATTTCTTAAAAAAAATAGGTTCATTCCGGTGAGAAAGTGGAAATTCAATAGATTTTTTGATTTTGAGCAAACCGTAGAGATAAGTGAGAAAGGGGGAATTCGGTATCTGCATTTGGGGAGTAAGACCGTCCAGAGTGCTATGCAAATTAACGACCCCAATGAGTTAGTCCTGTCATATACCAGGGCAATGATGGGTTTTTTGCTTTTTAGACCGGAACCTAAAAGAGTACTAATGATAGGGTTGGGAGGGGGATCATTACCTAAATACTTCTACCACTTCATACCGCATAGTGAAATTACTGTTATTGAAAATAGTCAAAAAGTTCTTATGGTGGCTAAAAGACAGTTTTGTGTTCCGGAAAATAATGACCGTTTCAAAATTGTTGTTGAAGATGGAGTGCTATGGTTATCCAAGAACAAACGGCTTTTCGATGTTATTATGGCTGATGGTTATAATGAATCCAGTCAAGTAGAGTCTTTGGCAAGCGAAAGTTTTTATTCGGGTCTTCATCAGGCATTATCAAAAGAGGGGGTTCTTGTGGTAAATAGCTGGACAAAAGATGGGCACTTGAAAAAAAATATTACCAAACTGAGATCATCATTTACCGAAATAATTCTCATTCCAGCTGAAAGAAGGGGCAATACCGCAATATTAGCTTTTAAGAAGCCCTCGAACCTTTTAGGTAATTTAGATTTTAAAGAGAGAGCTCGCGTTCTAGACCTGAAATATCGTTTGGGTTTCAATAAAATGTTGACATCCTTAAAGGAAGCGACCCATTATGAAGACATGTAAATTAACGTACAAGCTTTGAGAGTTTATTATCTGCTAAAGTGTAGAGATTGGTGATTATGATTGATGGGGATGGTTACAGGCCTAATGTTGGTATTATTCTTTGCAACAAGGCCAACAGAGTATTTTTGGGAAAGAGATTGGGGGAGGAGTCTTGGCAGTTTCCGCAGGGAGGAATCGATCAAGGGGAGTCTCCAGAGGACGCAATGTTTAGGGAGCTAGAGGAGGAGGTAGGTTTAAAAAAAAGGCATGTCGAGATCTTAGCGAAAACCCAAGATTGGTTGAGGTATGATGTACCAGTCAAGTGGATAAAACCTGAAAGGCGGCATATCTATAAAGGGCAAAAGCAAATCTGGTTTTTGCTTAGACTAGTAGGAAAAGATTCAGATGTCTCTCTAGAGAAAAATAAGTCTCCGGAATTTGATGGTTGGAGATGGGGCGATTACTGGGTTCCACTTAATTCGATTATTAAATTTAAAAGGGAGGTTTATAGGCATGCCTTAGTTGAGTTAGCACCTCATCTGAAATTACCAGTGGTTGAAGGTTACAAACATGTTCAAAAAGTCAGCGATAATTAAAGTGTCAGAATTATTTTTCCGAAATGGTCTCCTGACTCCATTAGCTCATGTGCTGTGCTTGCCTTGTCAAATGGGAAGAGGCAGTCAATTACTGGTCTTATCAATCCTTTCGAGAATAATGGCCAGACTTTTTTTTCTAAATTTTTGGCTATAAGTCCTTTAACAATTGTGGATCGCGGGCGAAGAGTCGATCCGGTAATAGAAATCCGCCGTGTAAGAATATCAGTGAAGTTTATCTCCGATTTTGCTCCTCCTAAAAATGCAATTATTGCCAATCGACCATCATCTGCTAAGCATTTTATCTCGTCTTGAATATAGCTCCCGCCAACCATATCAAGTACTACATTTACACCTGATCCTTTAGTTTCTTCAATTATGACTTCACAGAAGTTCTCAGTTTTATAATTTATTGCTCTTTTTGCACCCAGGTCTTCACATTTTTTACATTTCTCATCCGTTCCTGCTGTGACGTACACTTCACAACCCATCGATTTGGCAAGTTGAATGGCGGTCACTCCGATCCCACTACCCCCCCCTTGTACTAATATTCTCTCACCGCTTTGAAGTTTTGCTCGATCAAAAACATTTACCCAGACCGTAAAGTATGTCTCTGGTAGACTAGCCGCCTCAAGTAGGGACACTCCATCGGGTATTGGCAAACATTGAGTGCCAGGGACGCTGACATATTCGGCATAGCCTCCACCATTTACAAGTGCACATACCTCGTCCCCAATAACCCATCTATTAGCGGTCGGGTGGACATCGACTATCTGACCTGATACCTCAAGACCAGGAATATCTGAGGCTCCTGGAGGAGGAGGGTACAGTCCCGACCTTTGCATGAGATCTGGTCGGTTGATCCCGCAGGCAGATATTTTGATAAGCACCTCGTTTTCTTGCAAACGAGGGATCTCTCGTTCCACCTTTTCCAGAGCCTCAGGCCCTCCAGGGTTACTGATCTGAATAGCAGACATTTTTCTTGGAATACCTTTCATATCATTTTCCATTTAATCGCACTCTTTGATGTACTATTATTAGATAAAAAAACTTAATTATTTAGATAGGCCGTTGTCTAAAGGCATGATAATCTTAAATCTAACATAACGGGGGAACTTATGGAGTATTCTTATCTTGGAAAAAGTGCCCTGAAAGTCTCGCCCCTCTGCTTGGGAACTATGACTTTCGCTGATACCACCAATGAAAAAGAGGCTGACCGAATAGTTAATAATGCGTGGGGAAGAGGGGTCAACTTCATAGACACTGCTGACGTTTATAGTTTTGGTGAGTCTGAAAGATTGGTCGGGAAGCTGATAGCACAGGCTCGAGATTGGTGGGTTTTGGCGACAAAAGTCGGTAATCAAATGGGCAAATCAGCCAACGAAGCCGGACTATCTCGAAAGTGGGTCTTAAAGGCATGTGAGGGAAGTCTGAGAAGGCTAAATACTGATTATATCGATATCTACTATATCCATCTAGATTATGAGGATATGCCCATAGAGGAAATGGTGACTGTTATGGGTAGTTTGATAAATGCCGGAAAAATTAGGTATTTCGGTATTTCAAACTTTAGATCGTGGAGGATCGTTGATATGATCAGGGTTTGCGACAATATGAATATTCCTCGGCCAATAGTATGTCAGCCATATTATAATGCTATGAATCGTCAACCGGAGGTCGAGGTGATTCCGGCCTGTGAGAACTTCGGTGTTGGGATTGTACCCTACAGTCCCGTTGCACGAGGTGTACTTACTGGGAAATACAAGGTTGGTAAGGCCCCGGCTAGTGAAAGTAGGGCAGGAAGAAAAGATCAGAGGATGATGGAGACTGAATTTAGGGAAGAGTCTATTGTGATTGCACAAAAGATACTTGATTACCTTAAAGGTAAACCGGTATCTCCTGCACAATTTGCAACTGCTTGGGTATTAGCTAATCCCAAAGTAAGCAGCGTCATAGCAGGGCCTAGAAATCTTGATCAATGGGTTGAGTATTATGGAGCTCTAGAATATTTATTTACCCAGGAGGATGAGGATACGATAAATTCACTAGTATCTCCGGGACACCCGTCCACTCCAGGTTATAATGATCCAAAGTACCCTATAAGAGGAAGATTTTTCTAAGGAGAATAGCTGGACTAAACTCGGAAGAGTGATCTTTATACTAAGATTGAATCATGTTTTCCAGTCGAAATTTAACTAATTCTTCTGCTTCCGTCATTATTCTATCGATTAATTCTTGCACAGTGGGTGTGTCATTTATTAATCCGGCTACCATCCCACAAGACCAAGCTCCGGCGTCCATATCTCCGTCGATCATGACTCGTGGATAAACCCCAGCAACCTCCTTTGTAATGTCCTCAAACTTTATACCTGTACCTAATTCTTTTTCTTTCTCTAGCAGTCGCTCTACAGCTTTATTTGTGAGCACTCTTTCGGTGTTTCTAATTGGTCTCATAACTAGTCTTGTGTCAAGTTCACTAGCATCAAGAATTGCCTGTTTAACATTTTGGTGAATAGGTGCCTCTTTTGTTACCATAAATCTGGTTCCCATATTGATTCCGTCAGCCCCCATAGCTAGGGAGGCAACGAGGGATCTTGCATCGCTCATTCCCCCCGAGGCTACGAAGGGAACGTCTAGCTCATCAGCAGCCCTTGGCAGGAGTATCATGTTAGGTATATCGTCCTCACCTGGGTGCCCGCCGCATTCAAAACCATCGATGGACAAAGCATCAACTCCAATACTTTGGGCTTTTAGTGCATGTCTGACGGTCGTACACTTGTGTATCACCTTTATCCCATTTTCTTTTAGTTGAGGCATCCATTTCGCTGGATTGTTACCAGCTGTCTCCACTATGGTCACACCTTCTTGTATCACAGAATTTATATAGCCAGCATAATCTGGAGCGTCGATGACCGGTAGGAAGGTTAAATTGACACCTATAGGTTTGTCGGTGAGGTCTTTACATTTTTTTATTTCCTCTGAAAGGTCATATGGGGTCTTCTGGGTTAATCCAGTGATAATTCCCAGTCCACCAGCATTTGAAACAGCTGAAGCTAACTCTGCAAAACCAACATAGTGCATTCCCCCCTGGATAATGGGATGTTTTATTTCAAATAACTCTGTTATGCGGGTCCTCATTATTTATCCCTCTTCGACTATTAATTTAATTGCTTTCCCTATGGTCAAGCGAATATCGCTAGCTTCTCAAATTTTTTCCTCAATATCTTTTCTGATTGACCAACCCTCATCCAGTCATCTATAAGTGTTGCGTAAACACGCCTAAAGTCGGTAGTGAATTGAAAATTATCTCCATCGTCTAAGTCATCGAGGCTAGGTGGGTCGCCGTAGTGCCCGCCTTTTACAGATTTTCCAATTACATATACATGGTTGGCTGTTCCATGATCTGTACCCAGGCTAGTATTCTCGGGTACTCGTCGCCCGAATTCTGAAAAGACCATCATTACTACATCATTTTCCTTATTAAGCCTTTTCATATCTTCGAAAAAACCTGATATGGCATCAGAGGCATAAGTAAGCATTCTTTGATGTAAATTACTTTGCTGAACATGCGTGTCAAAAGCATTATTCCTAAAAGACGTATAATAGAGGGGTGTATCAAGGCCGTAGGCGATAAGAGATGCAATCTTATTTAGATCGATTGGATCAATTCCATAGTCAATCGATTTATCATAATTGTTCCACGCTTTCCGCACAATTTCAGTGGCTTCATTTGCACTCGTTGCGACGTCTGATAGAAACTGGCAAGCATCTGTTTTGCACGCCCTAAATTTGGAGATTTCATTTAATAGTGGCTGTTCTTGAAATAAGCCTTTTCTGAGAAAACTGTCTGGATTATCAAAAACTACTGGGTTTATCCCCTCTGCGTTTACAGCCAATGACTGGCCGCTATCAATATTAATTATCTCTGGAGCAGATATTTTTTCGCTGATAGCCTTCCCCAAACGACCAACCCACCCTGTTCGTTCTCCACTATTTGGTGCGGCCGTGTGCCAATAAGCCATTGAGGTAAAATGAGAAAAAGAAGGTTGCTCATAGCCACATCCGTGTACAATGGCCATCATTCCGTCTTTATACAGCTTTTCAAACCCTGACATTCCAGGGTTGAACCCAAAGTAGTCATCAATTTTTCTTACTTGATTCTCTTTAATGCCAATGTTTGGTCGGTATTTATAATATGTATCATTCCCATATGGAACTAGTGTGTTTAATCCATCATTTCCCCCTGACAACTCTAGCACGACCAAGATACGTTTTCCTTGGGATTCTTTTGAGTGTACTATTTTTGGTAACATGTTATTCAGGATAAGTGACCCGCCTGCCATTCCACCCAGCATTTGCTTTAAGATTTTTCGTCTTTGTGATCTCATCCTAGCCTAGCTGGTATTCTGGTAACGATAATAGTATATGGAGGGTAATTCTTAAAGCCTCCTCCATATAGCTTTCCGCTATAGATATGTCAGATGTGCCGAGCTCATTTTCCAGGAACTCATTAATTTGACTTCGTATTTGGGAATCTATCGGCACACTAAGAAAACGGGTCGACAGATACTCAATCACCTCTTGTGTAGTGCTACAACCGGCAGATTTAACCATCTTTGAAAGATTAATATTCGCGGTGGTCCTGGCAATTGGTTTTACTTTTTGTAATGCCCTCTGCCATCCGCGATAGCTACCCAGGCGAGTGTTAAAATCTTCATCACGATCTGCCATTAGCATCGACATGGACGACAACTCCATCCCATTAGGATTAGTTGCTGTAGTTACATCCTCACCTAAAGCTAGTCTGTCATTAACATCGCGAATTTTATAATCGTCTGGATACCTATCGGGTGCTACAAAATTTATGTCTGGGAAAACTACTTCATAAACAAAATTACCTCTAGTTAAAAGTAAGCCAGGGGTTATCCAACCTTTCCCATTAGTCCAGCCGGCTACAGTTGGAGGATAAAATAATTGTTGTCCCAGATTTTTAGTCATAATATTAAAATCTGGTACTCCGGGAACATCTGTAACATCTAATTTTTTATAAGTAGAAATTACCAACTCAACTGGGGACTTCACCCTATTTCCTCGGTTGTGTGCCCCATAGAAGTCCTTTGACAAAAATAGTGTTTCCAAGAAAGACTGGATATTGTAGTTTTTTGTGAAGAGGAGATTGCCCAACTTTTTTTCAAAGTCTACAGAAGAAGGGTTTCCTACAAAAAATTTGTAAAGCTTGGTAGCTATGTATTTGGCAGTTATTTCTCTCTCTAGAATTAAATCAATTACCTCTATGCCATTGAAGGGTTTCGTTTTGCCAAATATAGTTTTTTGATCTCTGTCTCGTTGGTTGTCGTTGATCACAAAAGCCAAGTTACTAAAATTCCACCCCGTGAATGCCCTAGCAGCCTCCCTAATATCAGCTTCCGAATAGTTGCCGACACCCATAGTGAAGAGTTCCATGATTTCTCGGGCAAAATTCTCATTAGGAGATCCCTTAATATTTACCCCTGCATCTAGAAAGGAGAGCATTGCTGGACCCTGGGCTACTGAAATGAGTAAGCTACGGAAATCTCCGAGCCCTTTCTCTCGAAACAAGAGGTTTTGTTGGTGCATTTTCCGATAGTCCCTGACTTTGGCTTCACTTGTGGCAAAATGACCATGCCAAAACAGACTGATTTTCTCGTCTAGGGGGTACGGATTGGTTAACATTCTATTGGCCCACCAGTAGCTTAAACGGTTTGTCTCTAATCTACTCGCTCTCAGCCAGTAAAAGAAGCGATCAACAACTGGTTGTAATCTCCTATTACCCTCAGGCTTTATTTTAACTCCCATCGCTTGGCCAGTCTCTTTTGCTAATCTAGTGGCGGCGGGCCTGGATGGAGGAAAGGGCTCGAGTTCGGGGTCATGAATTCCAGAGTGGTCAAATTTCATGTTTAGTGGGTTTCTTTCCCCACTATTAAAAAAACTTCGTACTGCTTGTTTTGGGCCAAGTTTTTCTAGTTTACTGATTTGTCCTGGAGTACCGCCAAAACCAGCCCTCTCAAGCAAGTGTGCAGCGGTGTGATAGGTCCAGTCAACCTCGTCTATCGGCGATAAATCGCCAGCCCATTTTTGGATCGAAGGGGGATCTCCGAAACAACACGTACTCAAGAATAAGCTAATCGTTATAAGTAAACTTTTAACCAAAGTGTTTCCAGCAAATTTTGTAATTATTAACAGTAACCGACTGCGTGATACCTTAAAAAAAAAAGTTTACCTGTTAACTAAAATATTTTCCAGAGCTTCTCGCAAAGGCAAGGGGATTTTAGTAGCTTGACGACTTTCGCGATCTACGTAGACGTGAACAAAATGTCCCTGAGCAGACGTCTTGTAAGCATCTTTCCTGAACAAGCCAATTTCATATGTGACGCTACTATTTCCTATTTTGGATACTCTCAATCCAGCCCGTACTATTTCTGGGAATTCGATGGGAGAGAAATAATTGCAGTGTGTCTCGGCAACCAGACCAATTATAGCCCCGTTTTTTATGTCGAGGAGCCCCCTGTCTATCAAGTAATGGTTAACTGCGGTATCAAAAAATGAGTAATAAATTACGTTATTTATGTGTTGATAAACATCATTGTCCATCCATCGCGTAGGAATAGTCAGAAAGTGGGGATAATTCTCGATTGATTCCGGATTAGGCCTGATCACTGGTTTGTCTTTGCTTTTTGAATTTTTAATTTGCTTGTCCCAGATGAGGATGTACCTATTTAGCTTTTTTAAATTGCAGACCCCTAAATAATTAGATCGTAACATAATTGACGGGATTTTTAAGTGGGGTGTGCCATTACTTTAAAGATGATTGAACCTGACGATCCACAGAGGGTGTTTGCCTTTAGTTTAGCTGTAATTGTGTACTGGCTAAATTGTCGACAAAATTCAAGAGTCTTTCATCCTCAATTCTCCTTTTAGAGATGCAAAATTAACATACAATAAAATTATAACTATATGTAAATATTATAATATAAAATATATTTACCCATCAAATAAAAGAGATGATGGGTAAATTAAAAATTGTTTTTTTCCTTAGATATTGATCCGTTTTTCTCTTTTATCATATAGAAATATGGACATTTTTTCTGTTTTACTAGGATCAACTTTTTGTTGGTATGAATTCTCTCTACCAGCTTTGTTTGTCTTAATTTGCCTAACATTTTTTCCATCTATGTGAAAAAGGAGTAGACTAAGTGACTACAGAAAATTTTTTTGTGGTCGATTCATCGGATGACACTTGGTTGGTAAAGAGAGGTCGGACCTATGGCGAAAATAGCGATTTTTAATCAAAAGGGTGGAGTTGGCAAGACAACTACCTCTCTTAATATTACAGCTTCTCTTGCTCGCAGAGGCCTGGATCCACTTTCCATCGACTTGGATCCCCAAGGACATCTATCCTATGTGTGTGGCGTATCTGTTGATCACCCTGATGAATCAGTATTCAGTTTTTTTCAAAAGTCGAAAACCCTATCTCAACTCATACAAAAGGGTACTTCCGGTTGGTTAGTTATACCCTCCCATGTTGAATTATCGAGGGTTGATAGTAGCTTTGGTAAGGGTCCTAATGTTCTTAATCTGCTCAACAGGGGTATTATCAGTGAAAAACTAAACACCGGTCGCCCAATAATAATGGACTGCTGCCCTATGCTAGGCGTCTTAAGCCTTTCAGCAATTTTTGCCTCTACGCGGGTTTTGTGTCCTGTCTCAGCCGACTATCTAGCAGTAAAAGCTGTAGCCGAAGTGGAAAAGACGCTCAAAGCCCTAGAAAGAGTGCTAAAACGGCGGGTTGTTCGAAGGTTCGTTATTACACGGTTTGATGTGCGCAGAAAGATGTCCCATCATATATATGAAGAGCTGCAAGATAAACTTGGACACGAGCTTTGCAAAACCCGAATTTCTGAAAATGTCTCCCTTGCAGAAAGTCCGGCGTCCTTGACTGATATTTTTTCTCATGCTCCTTCTAGCAAAGGGGCAACCGATTACGAGTCTCTAATTGAGGAATTAATGGCTGACGGCTTCATAGATCGATAGCTGCCTGTCTAAATAAAAAAGGCCCAGATCATTTTGTGTCTTGTTTTGAAATTAGAGAAATAATGCTTTCCATGCTCGCTTTATCTTCGTCAGCATGGACGTCTTCTACTTGGCAAGATACTATCTCGCATTTCAGATAAACCTTTCTGATTTTTAATTCCGCATGGGCTCTATCATTTGCATGGACCGTCAATTTTTCAACCAGTAGGCCATCTTTTGTGCGAATATCTAGATTAAATTTTAACATTTAGGATTAAGGTGCATGCTGTAATGCATAGAATTCGTGATGTAGTGTTGAGCTGATGCCCTGATTCTAAGTACCTCTTCTTTGGTAAGCTTCCTAACAACTTTACCCGGAGAGCCAATTACAAGAGATCCATCAGGTATTTTTTTTCCTTCTGTAATGAGGGTATTCGCTCCAATAAGGCAATTATTTCCTATCTTGGCATTGTCTAGGATACAAGATTTCATTCCAATGAGTGTCTCAGAGCCAATATTGCAACCATGCAGCATCGCTTGATGACCAACGGTGACGTGATCTTTGATTATTAAAGGAATCCCCTTGTCAGTGTGAAGAGTACTTCCATCTTGAATGTTGCTGCCTTCCCCAACATGGATGACATCCATATCTGCACGAAGCACAGCATTAAACCAGACACTAGATTTATCTTCCAGCACTACAGACCCAATTATGGAAGCACTGTCAGCTACCCAACAATTACCCCTTTTTTGAACTTCCCGGTCACCTAAAGAATAGAACATAAGCTAGTTTTTTGATAGATTTGTCTTGTACCCCATTATAGGCTTAATTTACTCTTTTGCGTATTTGCTAAGGAAAAATTTTATGCAAAAAAATTATCAATATAACACGTCAAAACTCCACTTTATCCTTTTCTGGGTATTGTTCCAAATAATGTTTTCCAAGGTGGGATCAGCCACAGAGGACGCTCAAACTGCCACTATTTTTCAAGACTGTATAGGCTGTCCAACCATGATTTCTATCCCAAAGGGTGAGTATGCTATGGGTATGCCTCCGATTTTTCAGGGTCGGCCATACGATAAAGGAGAAATGCGTCGTATCGTGATTCCCCGACCGTTCGCGATGGGAGTGTATGAAGTTACATTTAATCAATGGGAGCAGTGTGTTAGGTCAGGAGGTTGTGAGGAGGTTGATGACCGTGGTATGGGGCGTGGTGATCGACCAGTAGTAAACGTTTCTTGGCGACAAGCAGTGAAGTATGCCAAATGGCTTTCTGCATTGACGGGTGAAAAATATAGGTTACCAACTGAGGCGGAATGGGAATATGCTGGCAGAGCTGGATCAACAACCTCTCGTTTTTTTGGCATTAGACTTGAAATGGTTTGCGAATATGCAAATATTTTTGATATCCATGCATGGAAAGTGCTCCAGTATGAATGGGAGCATTTACCGTGTGAGGATGGATACGTAGAGTCCGCTCCAGTGGGTTCGTTCAAACCAAATGCGTTTGGCTTGTACGATATGTTAGGGAATGTTTGGGAGTGGACAGAAGACTGTTTAGCTTATACGTTCAGACCTTCAAATGGAACTAGCAGTGAAGCCGTGCTCCGTGGAGATTGTTCACAAAGGGCTTACCGGGGTGCTTCTTGGTTAAACCACCCCGCCAAATACATTGGTCCCTCTGATCGGTATAAATACCTTGAAGTAAAGGAATCAGATCTGGGGTTCAGGCTGGTTAGGGAAATAGAGTGAATAGTACCTAGTCTTGATTGAGGAGAGGTGGTTTAGTTTGAATCCCCAACACATATATTGTCTCCGACTAAATACCGCAAATGTTTGGCAGTTTGTATATTTTCGAAGGTAGATCTGTATCAACGGATCCAGCGTGACAGAGTGTTTTTATCTTGGAAGTATCACTAGAGCAGTCGAAGTTTAGTGCCTTTGGAAAATTAGAACTGTTCAGGTCATCAGCAACCCGTAATCCCTGCTAGAGGGCTTCTTAGCCCATCTAGGCTGGACTAAGTATATGGGTTGTTCCCGTGGTGCTTGAGGGCACGTCTTTAAAGAAAAATACAGCAATAAAATCGTATAAAATTAATACTGTGACAGTAATTTTTTCTACTTTCATTGAGAACAAAAGAGTGTTTATCTTAAATAGTGATTGGGTAATACTTCTATTAAAGAGATAGTACGCAGCTAGTTACAACGAGTAAAAGACGATGTTTGGTGGTTATTTTTTAGATGCCGTAGGGCATAATTAATGGTTTATTTTTTTAGGGATTTAACTGAATTCGAAAAACAATCATATTAGTCTAGACACAGGAACAATTAAGAATCAGCATGTTAAGGATTGAGGACATACTCTAAAACTTAAAGAATGCTAAATGAATTATAACAATTTGCTGAGTTGTAAGCTTAGCAGACCTTGGGGAGAAGGTAATGCGACGGATAATTCGTAACATTCAAACTGGTGCATTAGTAGTGTTAGGTTTAATTTTTTCTTGTGTAGTAAAAGGAGACTCTGAGGAAGGAGAGTTTTCGGATAAGTCGGCTGGTGATTTTACCGTTATGATTTCTGATGAAAGTGCTTTTAGTCAACCTACACCAGTTTTGACCTACAAGCAGTCTAAGGTATTTAAGAGGGGTAGGATTCACTTTAATCAAAGATGGGTAGTCTTTCCATTGACTGGAGGTGATTGGGGGTTAGGCCCAACCTTTATTGCTGATCGTTGTTCAGCCTGCCATGTAAATGCTGGTAGAGGAAATATGCCCGAAAATTCGGATTCACAGTTGCTCTCTGCTTTGGTGCGTTTATCTGTCCCAGGGGTGGGACCAAATGGTGCCCCGAAACCTCACCCAAATTATGGAGATCAATTCCAGAATTCGGGGTTGGTTGGGGCAGAAAATGTGGAAGACCGACATTTTACAGATGGACAAATGCTTGGAGAGCGAGTTCGACCAGAAGTCAAGTTATATGTTGATTGGTCGACAGAGATCAGGAGGTTTGCAGATGGAGAGGAAATTGAGTTAAGGAAACCATATTTGCGAATAGAGGACTTAAATTTTGGTCCCCTTCATGGTGATGAAATGTTTTCTTTGCGTTTGGCCCAGCCACTATATGGTTTAGGTCTTCTAGAGGCAGTTGAGGAAAATACTTTATTAGACATAGCTAATTGGCAAAAAGGAAAAGGTTTAAATGGTCGGCCCAATTATGTTTGGGATTCCATAAATAAGAAACACACATTGGGAAGGTTTGGCTGGAAAGCAAACGTTGCCTCTATAAAAGAACAAACAGCTCTAGCTTTTTTGAGTGACCTCGGTGTTACAACATCTTTATTTAAGGAAGAGAATTGTCCCCCCGTTCAGGTGGACTGCGCCGCGCAGCCACCTGGTAATCAGCCCGAACTCATCGATATTAATTGGGTAGAGCTGGAGTTTTGGACGCAGGCCTTGGCAGTGCCCGCCCGTCGTAATGTTAATGATGAGAGGTTTCTTAGAGGTAGCAGGCTTTTTCGAAAGGCAAAGTGTTCTTTTTGCCACACGCCAATACTCACAACTGGGCCGGAATTTAAAAAACTCCCGCAATTGGCAAATCAGACATTTCGTGCTTATACTGATCTGCTGCTTCATGATATGGGAGAAGAGTTGGCAGACAATAGGCCGGATTTTAGGGCAAGCGGGGCTGATTGGCGAACGCCACCTTTGTGGGGCTCTGGGTTGTCTGGTAAAGTGTCTGGGAGCAAGTTGTTATTACACGACGGAAGAGCACGCAGTTATAGCGAGGCAATTCTTTGGCATGGTGGGGAAGCAGAGGAGTCAAGGGAGTTATTCAGAAATATGAAGAAATCCGAAAGGGAAGCTCTTGTTTTTTATCTTAACTCCATTTGATGGGGACTTTCAATTTATCTAGTGTATGTGAACAAACGATTATGGGGGTGGTGGTGTGGAAAACTTATCAATAGGTACAAAAATAGGTAGTAGTCTTTTTTGCTTGATGCTTCTCTTCGGATGTGGCGATGGTGATAACCCGCCTAGTGCTGAACAGATTAATGAGGGTAAAAATGAGAACACAACTGTTCAAAAAACCACCTTAAAATTGGCTAGCGTGTTTCCTACCAGCCTAGAGTTGTTGGGTACTAATTTACCCGTCTTCGCAAAGCAAGTACAGAGAGTTAGTGGCGGGTCATTGGAGATAAAATATTATGAACCAAACGCACTGGTTCCTGCATTAGAATCGATACCGGCCGTTTCTAAAGGGTCGGTGGATGCAGCATGGAGTACTCCAGGCTTCTGGTCTGGTACTGATTCAGCCTTTAACTTTTTCACAACTGTGCCGTTTGGCCCCAGACCAGGAGAGTTTCTGGCGTGGATGTATAACGGTGGTGGACTCGGGTTACTAAATGACATGTTCGGTGAACATAACATGTACTCTATCCCTTGTGGTATTCAGCCACCAGAGGCATCAGGATGGTTCAGGCAAGAAATTACATCTGTCTCGGATTTAAAGGGTCTTAAGATGAGATTCTTTGGCTTGGGTGCAAAGGTGATGGATCAGCTCGGAGTGGCGACTCAGCTACTTGCACCCGGAGAAATTTTTCAGGCTTTGCAGTTAGGAACGATAGACGCTACTGAGTTTGCTAACCCTTCGGTAGACAAAAATATGGGTTTTTCGCAAATAGCAAAATATTATTATTTTCCTGGTTGGCACCAGCCATCATCAATTCTCCACTTTATTATTAACAAAGAAAAGTGGGATGCTCTCGCAGACCAACACCAAGCTGTCATAGAATACACTTGCGGAAACATGATAACCAAGATGCTGGCAGAGGCCGAGGCTACACAGTGGTCAGCCATGAAAGAAATGCAAGAAAAAGATAATGTGAAGATTCAAAGATGGGCTCCAGAAATAATTGAGGAATTTAAAGCCAATTGGGAAAAGGTGGTTGTGCAGGAGTCGCAAAAAAACCCGAATTTTAAGACAGTGTACGACTCTTATAAGAATTTCAGGGACAATTATAGTCTTTGGGGGGAATATGGGTATCTTCGATAAATCGTTGGTAGCCTGACCTTAGTAAAGTGGATAAACCCAATGGGTATGTGTGTAAAAAGGAGCCAGTAGTTTGATGGAGAAACTGTTAGCCATCAGTGATGGTGTTAACCGTTTTCTAGAGAAAGTGGCCATGGTTTCGGGGGGGCTATTTATAGCTACGGTTATAGTAATTGTTTTCGATGTACTATCTCGCAAACTCGGTTTTCAAATGCCGGGAATGGGTTCCACCCGGTTACAAGAGCTGGAATGGCATCTTCATACTGCTTTATTTTCATTTTGGTTGGGTGTGGCTTATGTCAAAAACTCACATGTTCGAATCGATGTTTTGATTGCAAATTTGGAACCAAGGCTAAAGGCCTGGATCGAGCTTATTGGGTGTATTTTATTTGCGATCCCGTATTGTTTGTTAGCAATTTATTTTAGTTTTGATTTTGCGTTCACTGCTCTAATGGATAACGAGGGCTCTCCTTCTTCCAATGGTCTTCCCTGGAGGTGGATTCCTAAGACTGTTATTTTGATCGGCTTAATAATGCTTCTGGTCGGTGTTTTTTCTGTAATTATGCGAATATTAGTTTTTCTTTATGGCCCTGAAAGGCTACGCGTAAAGAGTTCCTTTGGAACTTTTCAATTGCACCATAGGTAGGAACATGTTATGACCTGGGTAAACGAGTATATTTCTTTAGTACTTTTCATCGTCCTGGCCTTGACTCTATTTTGTGGTTTTCCGGTGGCATTTGTCCTAGGGGGAATAGGTATTCTTTTTGGAGCGATAGGAATTTTGCTAGGATTGTTTGAACCCATACAATTTTTCAATCTGCTTCCTCGTATTTGGGGTACCGCGGCATCAAATCCTATTCTTGTTGCTGTCCCAATGTTTATTTTTATGGGTACTATGCTTGAAAAAAGCGGGGTTGCCGATGATTTGTTACATTGTTTGCAAGTATTGTTAAGGCGGGTTCCGGGTGGGCTAGCAATGTCAGTGACAATAATGGGGACAATAATGGCGGCAACCACAGGGATCGTTGGGGCCTCAGTAGTTATGCTTACTATGATTGCGTTGCCATCAATGCTGGAGAGAAAATATGATACAAAATTGGCTGTTGGGACTATTGCGTCAGCGGGCACTTTGGGAATACTCATACCTCCCTCTATCATGCTCGTGATTATGGGTGATTTATTATCCATATCTGTAGGTGCTTTGTTTGCGGCTGCTGTAATTCCTGGGGTTATACTAGCTGCGTTATATCTTAGTTATATTTGTGTAACCAGTTTAGTTAATCCTAAGAAAGCACCTGCATTACCCGACTCTTCAGGTCCAAAAACTAGGAAAGAATTTGTGCGGATGATAGGTAGAAGCTTTATTCCACCAGTTTTTTTGATAGTGTTAGTCTTGGGGTCTATTTTTGGCGGTTGGGCGACTCCGACTGAGGCTGCTGGAATAGGCAGTTTGGGAGCGTTAATACTAGCTCAAGCAAAAGGCAGACTTAACCTCACAACATTGAAATCAGTAATTGAAAGGGCAGGGCTAACAAATGGAATGGTATTTTTCATTATTTTCGGTGCCACCTTATTTTCTTATGTATTCCGTTCCTTGGGTGGTGATGAATTAATAGTTGAGATTTTGAGTGCAATGGGGATCAATACCGGTTGGGAAATCCTGGTGTTTATGCTGGTTTTGACTTTTGCTTTAGGGTTTTTCTTTGACTGGATAGAAATTACCTTAATAGTTCTTCCTGTTTTTGCTCCAATTCTCCAAGGAGTGGATTTTGGGCCGCATCTTGGTGACGGTGGACCGATTCTATTCCTAACGTGGTTTGTTATTATGTTGTCTGTCAATTTACAAACTTCATTTTTAACTCCTCCCTTTGGATTTACCTTGTTTTATATGAAAGGTACTGTCCCTCCATCTATAAATATGGGTCAGATATACAGGGGTATTATTCCTTTTGTTCTATTACAGCTTACGGGTTTGGCTCTTTTGATTGCCTTTCCTCAGCTAGTCCTTTGGCTACCAAGGACGGTAGGCTTCCTTCAATAAAAAAAGGTGAGCAAAACATTGCTCACCTTACCCTGTAAATAATGTTTCTAAGCTTTGTTATTTTCTTTAGCAACGTAGCCGTATGAAGCATTGCTTCTTTCACCCCCCATGGCAATATAATCAGCCTTTATTTGTGCTATTTGGTCATGCCTAAATGGTTTATCCCAGTCGACCCCACCATATCCAATATCTAGGTTGTACAATGAAGCTGAGTTGGCTCCAAATATTTTTTGTTTTACCTCACTGTTAGGACCCCCAAGGGCTATTTTCCATCCCTGTTTTTTCATTACATCTGCAGGAATCTCGAGGCGACGAAGAGCTTCTATCTGCCATTGAGGGCTACCATACCAAACTGAATCAGTTCCCCAAACGACTCTTTCAGGCCCCATCATATTGACCAGTTGTCCTAAAAACATAGCACAAAATCTTGGGTTTGTGACCGCAGTGCTCGCAAAAGTGGTGCCCAGCTCAGCGTACACATTATTGACACCATATTTTTCAGGAATCCGTGCAAGGTCGGTCGACCATTCCATGTATCCGCTTTTCTCAAAAGATGCTATTTCAAGTTCTGGTTTGTCCGCGAGCCATGGTCGTAATGCTGCGTGGTAAATGACAAAATTCATCCCGGGCCAATCCTTCGCTGCCTGACCCAAGTCATCCACTGTCGCATTTTGCCAGGTGCCTGCAAAGGCCTTTTCGTAGTCTCTTGGCATTAGACCTTTGTGTACACATATGGTGTTTATTCCTGCACGAACAGCTTTTTCATACATTGGATACATTAGCTTTTCATCATCTAAGCGCCAGGCATACTTAGAGGGCCCAAAAGGATCACCAATCGTGTAGGATTTCCATGAGCATGGTTTTAATTCCTCTATTGCCCGATCCACTTCATCCATCCAGTTCGGGTATTTAGGGGTAATAATGGAATGTCCTAGCATTCTCGTTCCACCAGCCATTTTATTCACTGCACGGCAGGCATTTTGTATTGCGTCATTGGAAATCAACCACCACGACGGATCATCAAATGGAGCTCCTGAGAGAAGAGCTATTTTGGTATCACTATCTAGAAATATTTCTTTTAGATAATTATCCATCTTGTAACGAGCTAGGGTCATGGGAGCGTCGTTAATGTTGGGATTTACGTCAGCTCCGACCGCCCATTTTGTTAACCCCAACAAACCCTCTTGCTCGAAGTCATCTCTAATAAAGTGGGTTTGATCATCAAAGATGAATTGACGGGATAGCTGAGCTGCCCGGTAGTCAGACATCTCCATATCGTGGGCTTCAGCCTCTGAGACATCAAAGATAGGACCAAAAACCTTATTCATTGCCAGGAAGGCGGTTGCCATGCCTGCTGATGTCGCTAAAAATTTCCGGCGATCCATACCATGCCGCTTAGCCTGATAGTCTCCCATTTCTTTTATTAACCCCTCTACTTTTTTCTGGTCTTCTGTCTGAGGCATGGGATTATATTCACCATTAGATACTACTTGAGTGGGTATTGGAGATCGGAATGCCATTTCATCAGCATAATCGCACTCCTTATATTCCTCATCGCTCATATGAACGCCGATATGTCTTTGTGTTGCCATAACTCCTCCCTATTTTTTCTGAGTCACACTTTAATAAAAGCAAATGAATCTAATTGTCGAATTTGTACTCCGAATCAGCGTCAGCAATACCTTCACAAGCTGCCTTGAAGTTAATCTTGGCATTACGGCAGGCCGTTCCAACTTGCACCATAGTATCGTTGGCACTATTTTCTTCGTTACAAAAATATTCCACTTGCATCTTTGCATCGCTACACGTGCCAGCTCTCTCTAAACTTTCCGAGTCGTTTTCGTGGTGGGCAGCCGACAAGCTGCCGACAAAAAACAGCAGGCTAATTGCAGTTAGGACTTTGTTTGACCACCTCATAGAAATCCCCCCTATTTCTAAAGTTTGGTGTGAATATCTCCTCCGTCAACGTTGGCCTCCTCTAAGGGGGCAAGGATTTAACACCAGGCCAACTGATGACTGTCAGACAGTAACATGCAAAGTAAGTTGTTGGCAAAACAAAAAAAAAAGATCAATTAAACAATTAATTATCTTGCTTCTGTCCGATGGTCTTCTTGTTTTAACGGTTTTATAGATGAAATTATTCATTTATTAATACGAGTCATCACCTATTTGGGGTATCATTTTGCTGTTAATATTTTTATCTCAAATGAATAGTTGTGAACCCTGAACTTAGTCGTCTTTTATCACTAATTGGTTATGCTCAAGAGGCCATGAGGTCTCGGAATAGAGTTGTTGCTGATATTGCTGATCATGGGGGGTTCCTGCTCTTTGAGCGTGATATATCTGGTCTTGAGGGAATCAAATTATCGATGGGTAATATGGAGACTCCTGACCAGGAGTGGTTGCGTTTGGAAAAGCCAGCGGCTAAGGAATCAGTCCCAAAACCATCATCTCCCTTGTTAGCTCCTTGGATCAAGTTAGGTGCTACAACAAATGATCAACCGAGGTTACTCGACAAAATATTAGCTGATTCGGTCGCTTCTGCAGACATGTATCCTGATCAATCAGAAAACCGTGAAGGTATTGATACAATTCAAGGAAATAGTGATTGGTTAGTCCTTGACGATTATCCCATGAAGTCTGATTTGCAACAGGAGTTGTCAAACTATACTAGGACAACTTGGGCCTCTTGGGCAAAAAGAGAAAAAAATAGAAGGTTGATGTCTAGAGTTTATTTGGGGCTCTTCACTCTCTTTCAGAAGCTTGGGGGAGGGTTATCCGAACATCAGTTAGAACTGGTTTGGGGTGGAGGTTTGGCCACTTATGTGGAAGGAAATCGGCGAATAAGTTATCCAGCAATATCCCAGGCTATGGACCTGATGTTTGATGAGGATAGTGGATCAGCCGTTGTGAGACCTAGACAGCTTGATCCAAAATTTGAGTGGGAAATGTTTATCCCTGGTGAGATCCCTCAGATCAGTAAAGAAGATTTAGACCAGTCAGAAAATTTGGGCCTGACATCCTCTTTTAACCCCTTCGATAAGTCTAGTTATTCGGACGCACTAAATTTCTTTAAGAAAGTAGTTTTAAATAGTAACCCTGCAGCCACCCTAGAGTTTGAAGAGTCATGGGTTTTGTTCTCTCGACCTAGAAGCTCAAGTTTGGCTGTTCAGGACCTTGAAAGATTCCGAAGCTCATTACAAAGACACATGGATGGCGAATCTTTGCCTCCTGCTGTGAGGAGTTTATTGGTACCTCCGTCTGATCGTGTGCTGTCAAGAAAATCCAAGCTGTATAGAGGAGTGAGTTTTTCGCACCATGAAACAGAAAGAGGGGGAGAGGTGTCCGATTTGTTTTTTCCCAAACCTTTCAATACTGAACAAGCACGTGTTGCCAGTTTACTAGAAGAATCCGATGGTGTGGTCGTTCAAGGACCACCCGGTACTGGTAAGACGCACACCATAGCTAACATTATCTGTCATTGGCTAGCAACTGGTCGGCGCGTTTTGGTATCTTCCATGAGGGAGCCGGCTTTAGCGGTCCTACGAGAGATGCTTCCTCAAGAGATTAGACCTTTGGTTATTTCATTACTATCAACCGAGCAGGATGGTTTAGAGCAATTTGTTGAGTCGATAGAGCAGATAGCTTATGGGGTACAGAGTTTGGATCCGGATGCTGTTAGATTGGAAGTCAAAGGACTGGAAGAGCAGATTGAGGCATTACATCGTAAAATTTCAGGTGTTGATGATGAGGTAAATCAATGGGCTAAACTTAATTTATCTCAAATAACTATTGATGAGGAGACTCTGTACCCTCAGGAGGCTGCCCAAGAAGTAGTCCGATCAAAAGAGGCATATCAATCCATCCCGGACCCTCTTGGAGTTTCCTCCAATTATCGGCCAACATTTGATGACAACGATATTTCTCAATTGAAGGAAAGGTTGAAAGAGCTTGGGGATGATATATTGTTTATAAACGATTCTTTGCCAAGTGTACAAGAGTTACCCGACTCAATTTCCCTAACAAAGGCCCACGGTGATCTTCAAAGATTTAGGCGATTAACTGATAAAGCAAGAAAAACTGATTGGCCCTGGCCCGACAATGCTGATGCACGCACTCTCGAGTCGGCTCGAATATTAGCTCAGGAAGTTAGACAAGTAAGTTCTCGGTGGGGGCATTTGCTGGGGGCACGGCTTCCTTGGAGCGAAGTAGTTGTAAAACGTATAAGGAGTGGTGAACCCGCAGATATTTTTAGCACTCTGGATGATCTGGGTAGGGATTTAGAAAAGCTCAGTATTGAGAGAACTGCTTTCCTTAAGAGGCCCGTGCGTGTGCCAGATTCGGCTCTGCTTGACCCACTGTTTCTGTCTGCAGTGAAAAGACTTTCAGAAGGAAAAAAAGCTTATACCATCACTACGCCGGGCAAGGGTGTAATCAAAAACTGGTTATCGTTGACGAAGGTTGGTGGGGTATCGCCCCACGTAAAGGAGGATTGGTTACATGTTTATGCTTATGCTGACGTATTCCGTCGTCGTGAGGAGTTGACTGCCCGCTGGAATGAGTTGGCACCAGAGATTGGGTTGCACGCGGTACTATCAATTGATACTAAAGGCCAATTATCAGCGGAGGGTCAATTTGCCTTTTATAAGGCTATACGCGAGCTGGCTGAAGAACAAAAAAAGCTGGCAAAAAAATCCACGGATATATTTCCGGATTGGGCCAAGGCTTCAAACTTGGTTGTCAACCCGGCAGTTATTGATGAGTTAAGCTATGCCCTGGAGTATCACTTGAGCCGTCATGGACTCTCTACAGTTAGTAATATTATGGCTAGGTTAAAGAACATTGTTGAGAGGTCTTCCGGAAAATTCAGTACTGCAATTGCACATTTCCTCTCTGATAAGCTTGGCAATCCCGAAGTTGAGGGATCTCTTATCTTAAAAGAGTGGGATAGCCTTGTGTTTGAGATAGAAAGGGTTAACTCAAAAAAATCAGCACTGAAGGATGTGCATAGTATAATCAGGAAAATTCGAGAGTCTGGGGCAGTAGAGCTATCAAAGTTACTATTAAATCCTTCGAATGACTCAGAAGGGTTGATAGAAGCTCTTAATTTGAAAAATTGGCGATTAAGGCGGTTAGCAACACATATTTTTCTAATCGACTCGCAAGAAAAGATAAAAGCTCTTTTTTCGCTACGTGCGGAACTAGAAGGAGATCTAACCACGGCATATGAGAGGATACTTATACGGCGTACCTGGCAGCGCCTTGCAAAAACAGTAACTCCATCTGTTCGTGCATCCCTCCAAGTTTATCTTAATGCTATCCAGCGCATTGGCAAGGGAACCGGAAAAAAGGCTATTCGCTTCAGGCAAGAGGCACGAAATGCGGCTCTCGAGGCACAAAAAGCGATTCCGTGTTGGGTAATGCCGCATCATCGAGTATCGGAGGCCTTGCCAGCTGAAATTGGCTGCTTTGACCTCGTGATAATCGACGAGGCGTCACAGTCGGACTTGTCGGCTCTTCCGGTAATGTTAAGAGGCTCAAAAATGCTTATTGTGGGGGATGACAGACAGGTTACGCCTCAGGCTATAGGCTTCCAAGAGGATAGAATTAAAGATCTTATGAACAGAGCCCTTTTAGATCAAGTTCCAGCGTTCAAGGATCAATTGGCACCTGATAGATCAATTTATGATCTTGCAAGAGTAGTCTTTGCAAACAATGGGGTTATGTTGAAGGAGCATTTCAGGTGTGTAGCTCCAATAATTGAGTATTCCAAAAGGGAGTTTTATAAGCATGAATTACAGCCACTTCGATTGCCGCTCGCTTCTGAAAGTATTTATCCGCCATTGTTGGATGTTCTAGTTACCTCTGGTCGTCGTGAAAAGTCTATCAATTCTCAAGAGGTCGAATTTATTGTAGAAGATATCAGTAGACTATGTAGTGACCGCAGGTTTGAAGGAAGATCAATAGGGGTTATTTCAATGTTGGGGGAAGATCAGGCAAACCAGGTGTGGGATAGGCTGCTAGAAGTCGTGGGTATAGGCAAACTTAGATCGCACAATGTCGTTTGTGGAGACGCTAGAATGTTCCAAGGTAGAGAGAAAGATATTGTATATCTATCGTTAGTAGTTGCTCCTAATGATCTAGGGGCACCCTTAACTGGTGATGTCTTTGCTCAGAGATTTAATGTTGCTACGTCGAGGGCAAGAGATCAGATGATTCTTGTCAGATCAGTTCAGGAATCAGATTTAGCTTTAGGGGATTCTTTGCGGAGATCATTAATAGCTCATTTTTCCAAACCTTTCGAAAAAAATATAGATGCTCCTGATGTATCGAGACGAAAATCTCTTTGCGAATCCTCTCTCGAGCGGGAAATCTATGATTGGTTGGAATCTAAAGGGTATCGTTTTCGGCCGAAGGTGGATGTAGGAATTTACAGGGTTGATTTTGTAGTTGAGGGTAAGTCTGATAAACGCTTGGCCATAGAATGTGATGGTGATAAGTACCAAGAGTCTGACAGTTGGGTTCACTCTATGCAAAGGCAGAGGGTATTGGAGAGAACCGGTTGGGTGTTTTGGCGTTGTTTTGCCAGTAGTTTTGTGCTTGAGCCAGAGAAAGTTTTGGCTGATTTGGAGGCAAGCTTGTCGGCGAATGGGATATATTCAATTTCTAGTGACGACCAAAATGCATCATTGACTGAAACTCGAGAAGTGAGCATGGCTTCCTCTCGAACAGACAATTATGCAAATGTACATAAGCTTAAGCCAAGAGCACAACTTAATTAGCATGGTTTAATCATGTGAAGTTATCAATTCAAGAGAGTTCTTTGAAAGTAGGGTGATTTGAGAGTTTCTTTATCAGTATGAATCACATAAATTGGTTTCCAGGTCATATGCATTCTGCACGAAAGTCTATTAAGAAGATATTGTTGGGGGTTGATGTGGCTTTAGAAATTGTTGATGCTCGAGCCCCAATGGCTAGTACCAATCCTTTAATAGTAGATTTGTGTCTTTTAGCTAAAAAACCTATGTTAAAGGTTCTTAATAAGGTGGATTTGGCAGATCCAAAAGTGACTAAATGGTGGGCTGAATACTTCAGCGAGGTTGATACTGTAGTGCCGCTAACATCAGGAAGGCATAAGAAAAAAGATTTCACAAGAATTCTGAATGGTTGTCGCGATAGGATAGGTTTAAGCGGACGGTTGGGTAGGTCACTAAAAATTATGATTGTTGGTACTCCAAATGTGGGGAAATCCACAATATTTAATTTGCTCGCACGTAGGCGAATTTCTGCAGTTGCCGACGAACCAGCGTTGACGCGGAAACAACAAGCTCTAGATGTTATGAATGGTGAGTTTAAGATAATTGACACACCCGGATTATTGTGGCCAAAGATTACAGAGCAAAAGACTGCTTTTTGTCTGGCTGTGAATAATGGCATAGGTAGGAACGCGATTTATGAGGAAGAGGTTGCTGAGTTTTTGGGTGAAATTTTATTGAAGCACTACCCCAAATCTGTAAGGTCAAGGTATCAGTTGACCAATACTGTTAGTGATGGTGCTCATTTAGTAAAATGTATTGCCATTGCGAAAAAATTGTACAGGAAGGGAGGGATTCTCAATACGGAGAGGGCAGCAGATCTTTTGCTCAATGATTATAGGGCGGGTCGTCTAGGTCGGATAAGTTTGGAACATTCGGTTTCTTAACTATTTTTTGCTGGTTTTGTTATCAAGTATTGGGTTTCTCTTGCTGTGGTCCCTTGCTCTCTAGTAGTATTCGCAGGCTAGCCGTTTTTATTTATAGGGAAAAAATATGAAGTTAATCTACTTAGTTTTACCAGCATTTATTTTGGGGTGTACCAATCAAGGCGAGAATTCAGGCCAAAATTTAAATGAAGAAGAAAGAAGCATACTTTATGCAATTGGAGTAGAGATTAGTCAACAGGTCAGGGTCCTTGGTCTAAATCAGGATGAGCTCGAGGCTATACAGGCGGGCTTTGCAGACAATGTTTTACAAAAAGAGCTGGCGGTAGACATGTCAGTTTACAGATCAAAAATCCAGGAGTGGGGCAGTAAAAGAATAGAAGCGGCCGCGGCTCGCCATACACAAGAGGGAGAGGAGTATGTCAAAAAGCTATCGGAAGACCCTGATATTATCAAGACAGTGTCAGGGGCGATGGTTAAAGTTACCAAGGAAGGGACTGGCGAGGCCCCTACGGGCAGTAGCAAAGTTAAAATTGATTATCACGGGACTTTAATTGACGGTACTGTGTTTGACAGTTCCAAAGACAGAGGAGAGCCAGCCACTTTTGCGTTAGGCGGCCTCATCAAGTGTTGGGGTGAGGGTATTCCTAATATAAAAGTTGGAGGGTCTGCTACCCTTGTATGTCCGCCGAATACTGCTTATGGGGCAACAGGATCACCCCCAGTGATACCTCCAAACGCAACTCTAGTTTTCGAGGTGGATTTGTTGGAGATTTTGCAAGAATAATTAATCACTATGTCAATCTTGAGCATAATTGTAAGGAGATTTAATGATGTTAATTGATGTTAGAACGTATGATTGCAAACCCAATTCTTTGCCACAACATTTGGCTCTGTATGAAAGGCTAGGGAAACCAGTACAGACAAAACATCTTGGGCAACCGTTAGCCTTCCTGGCTTGTGAGTCCGGTAACCCCAATCAATATGTCCACATATGGATGTACGAAAATGCCGCTGATAGGGAGGCCAAGAGAGCTGCTCTCGCCGCGGATCCGGATTGGATAAACTATAGGGCAGAGAGTGCAAAACTTGGTGCGCTATTGACACAGGAAAATAAACTGATGACCCCTGTTTCTTTTTTCCCACTAGCCAGATAAAAATGACGACTCCGTGGCTCAAAAAAAACTAGTATTGCTTTGTCTAGCTTGTCTGGGAACTTGTATTCAAGCCCAAGAACCTGAAGAAGCTTTTGATCGGGGGTTTGATGCTTTTGAGGCAAAAAATTACCAGGTCGCCGCTAAACTCTGGCTAAAAGCTGCAAAAGAGGGTCATGTCCGGGCACAAAATGGCCTAGGAGTGCTTTATCGGGACGGCCTAGGGGTAGACCAAAACCCAAAAAAAGCAATCTCGTGGTTTTACATGTCAGCAGATAACGGGTATGCCTATGGCATGGACAATTTGGCCTCTATCTATATTGACCAAGGAAGATCTCGGGATATGGAGGTAGAGGCGTATAAATGGCTCTTTATAGCGACTGCTATTAATTTTGATGAGAGGGCAAACTATAAGCTTTATCTTTTGAGTACCAAGCTGGCAAGATCAGAGATACTACAGGCTCAAGATGGAGCTCAGTCATGGTTTGATGACTTCTTTTTCGGTAGATGACTGAATTGAGCTTGACCGATGGACGAAGAGGCTAGTTTATTTAGTTCCAATGTTTCTTTTATTTGTGTCGCTATCTTGGGTAAGGGCTTGTCTTATGTATAATTTTCTATAATTTTCAAAATCTACGCTGGACTCAGCTTCTAACTCTCGTTGTTTAAACAGAGAAGTTTGAGCTATAGCACCATTTTCTCTCTCCATGGTCAATGGATAAGGAATGGTACTTATCTCTTTTTTGTGGGATTTAGACTTATCAAGAGTAAATTGATGAAAAGATCCATCATGCAAATTTTCTATTTCCTCCAAAACTCTTGATGAAAGTGTATTTTGTGGATTTTTTACTGCATTTTCAGCATTTTTCATGGCATGAACATATTGCTCTGTATCAAAACTAGAATCCAGGGCCTCAGCAATAGGTAGACATTCATCAAGTATTTTTAGTCCCCAATCCCTCAATGAGTCTATATTATTTCCATTTGCCAGCTTAATGTTAGGGTCCCGGCCATATTCTGCCACTACATGTTGATTATGATTCATTTTAACAATTTCCTTGGTTGAATCATAAGCACTCTCATTTAACAGGCAGTGGATCAGAAAGATATCTACAAACCGAATAGTTTCAGCAGTAATTCCAACATTACAAAAGGGATCAAGGTCTATGGCTCTTATCTCAATATATTCTACTCCTCTACTATTTAAGGCATTAAGTGCTCGTTCCCCTGGTTTAATGCGTCTTTTGGGACGAATGGTGCTGTAAAATTCATTTTCAATTTGCAACAGGCTAGTGGCAAGTTGGTTGTAGTTATCACCATCCTTTATTCCAATGGACGCATATGGTGGATACGGGTCTGTTAAAGCTTTCTTCAACGATTTTGTGTAGCTATCGAGGCTGTTATAACTCACGGATATTGAGCTTTGCACATTACTTTGGTACCCCTTGGGTCCCATTCGTAAAGATGTAGCAAAAGGAAGGTATTTATCCCCCGACCGAAGTTGTTTTAACTCCCCTGTAGTGTTTTTGGCAAAATCAGCACATACCGCGGGTGATGCACCAAAAAGATATAATAATAGCCAGGATTGCCGCTGGAAGTTGCGAATCAAAGCAAAATAATATTGATTACTAATCGTTTCTATTGAATGGGTATTTTGTGTAGTCTTTTTGTAATATTCCCAAAGACTTGATGGAAGAGAGAAATTATAATGAATTCCAGATATCATTTGCATTGTAGATCCATACCGATGATGTAATCCATTTCGGTAAACAGTTTTTGCAGTGCCGACATTAGACGATCCATACGTCCCAATAGGTATGCACTCTTCATTGGGCAGATTACATGGCATGCTATTACACCAAAGAAATTCATCCCCAAGGTGTCTGTAGACATTTTGATGAATTTCTTTTAGCTCATGAATACAGTTTTCTACTGAGGTATGAGTTTTCGTAATTAGCTCAAGCTGGGACTCACTAAAGTCTGTGGTTATCTTGGGGTGGGTCAATGCAGATCCAAGGCCGACCGGATGCTTTTTTTCTGATAAAGTTCCATTAGCAGTGACTCTAAGACTCTCTTTTTCAATTCCTCGGCAGATGGTTTTTAAAACCTCTGGTTCAAGCACTGGTAAATAATCTTTTTTCATGATTTATTCCAACTGATAACTTTAAAGTGTACTCTAAAACAGGGATTCTATAGGTAATTTGAAAAAATCCATAGCCTCGTTTATTGTAGGGTCTTTTAAACATATATAAGAGAAATTTTAATGCACGACCTTGTTATTAGAAATGCAAACATAATTGACGGGACAGGAAGTCCGGCCTTCGTCGGGGACGTAGCAGTTAATGGGGGTCGAATAGTATCTGTTGGGTCTGTTACTGGTAAAGGTTATCGAGAATTAAACGCTGGTGGTCTTTTATTGATCCCAGGTTGGGTTGATATACATACCCATTATGATGGTCAGGCAGTTTGGGACGAATTTCTGACACCTTCCTCTTGGCATGGAGTCACGACGGCTGTTTTTGGTAATTGCGGGGTTGGGTTTGCTCCTGTTAGGAAAGGTGCTGAGAAGTACCTTATCAACCTAATGGAGGGTGTTGAGGATATTCCGGAGTCGGTATTATCCGAAGGTCTGGATTTTTCGTGGCAGAGCTTTCCTGAGTATTTGGAGGTATTAGAAAGAAAGCCACGGATTATGGATATCGGAACACAGATTCCGCATGCTGCCTTGCGGTTCTTTGTGATGGGTGAGCGAGGGGCTGACCATCAGTCCTTACCCTCAAATGATGAAGTGATAAAAATGAGTGAATTAGTTGAAGAAGCATTAATTTCTGGTGCTTTGGGATTCTCTACGTCGCGCACCATTAAACATAAAGCTGGTGATGGCAGCCTCACACCGAGTTTGTCAGCGTCAGAGCCAGAGCTCGCTGGAATTGCCATGGGGATACGACGTGCAGGAACAGGAGTTATCGAAGTTAACTCTGACTTTGGAGAGGGTGACTTCGACATACTCAGACGTGTTGCTGAGGTGGCTGGTTGTCCATTGACTGTTTTGTTGCTTCAGGTGCACAATGCACCCGACGTTTGGAGGAATACTTTAAATGGTATAAAGCGAGCTCGATCTAATGGCCAACACGTGACTGGACAGGTGGGTACAAGGCCGATCGGGATGATGATGGGCTTTGAAAGTTCCATTCATCCTTTTATCAACCATCCTGCTTGGCAGCTCCTTAGCTCTCTATCCCCTGAAGCTAGAGTGGCTCAGATATGTTCCAGTGAGGATTTAAAGCAACGACTTATTTCTGAAATTCCAAAAGACAAACACACACAATGGGTTTTATCTTTACTTAATAAGACCTACAAGCTGGAGAGTCCAATCAATTTCGAGCCGCATCCCAATGACAGTGCTCAGGCTGTTGCAAACAGGCTAAACCGAGACGTTCTTGATATAGTTTTAGAGTGGATGCTGGAAGATAATGGTAAGGCATTGCTCTTCCATACCTTTGAGAATTATTTTGACGGTGATTTAAGTGTTATTCATGAACTTCTCGGCGATGATTCGACAATATGTGGTCTTGGTGATGCTGGTGCACATGTTGGTTTCTTGTGTGATGCCGGAAGCATGACTAGTATGCTGGATTTTTGGGGTCGACGCAGAGTAAGAGGACCTAAGTTTCCACTGGAATATTTAGTCAAAAAACAAACCAAGGATACAGCGGAAACCTATGGCTTGTATGACAGAGGACAAATCAATCCTGGTTATAAGGCAGATATCAACTTGATAGATTTTGAGAGCCTGAGTGTTGGCATACCACATGTTGTTTATGATTTGCCCGCGGGCGGAAAGAGAATTCTGCAAAAAGCATCTGGTTATCGGCATACATTTGTCTCTGGCATTGAGGTTATGGCGGACGGGGAGGTTACCGGCTCCTTGCCCGGGAAACTTTTGCGGGGATCTACCAAATTAGCTTAATGAGTTAGTGAAAAATTTGGGATCATCTCTTAACAGCTTTAGAAAACCCGCTACAGCGCTAGTGATTGGCTCTAGTGGTGGCATTGGCAGTTCTTTGGCTTTGTCTTTGTTAGATAATAATAATGTCGGAGAAGTCTACACTTGTTCTAGAACTCAAGGAGATAACAATATCAGTGGTAAGAATCATTTATATCTAGACCTAGAAAATGAAGACTCTATAGAAAGGTCAGCGGGGATTATTCAAAAATCGGCGGAGTGTTTGGATATAGTGTTTGTGGCTACAGGAGTTCTTTGGCGGGATTTAGACCTCTATCCTGAAAAAAATCTACAGAGCCTGAATTTAAATTCTTTAGAGAAGATTTTTAGGGTTAATAGTTTTGGACCAGCCATGATTATGAAGCATTTTTTGCCACTTCTAAATAAAAGGCAAAAGTCGGTATTTGCTGTGATTTCAGCAAAAGTTGGCAGTATTCAAGACAACAGACTCGGGGGATGGTATGGGTATAGGTCTTCCAAAGCTGCTCTGAACATGTTTGTGAAGACAGCCTCTATAGAATTGAAGAGAAAGAACGCTTCAGCTATTTGTGTGGCTTTGCACCCCGGAACTGTTGATACCTCACTTTCGTCACCTTTCAGGAATTCCATCCCTGATAACAGCCTAGTTTCTTCAGACTTTGCGGCTAGTAATTTATTACAAGTTATAGAAAAATTAAATAGTGGAAATACTGGTGGTTTTTTTTCTTGGGATGGAAATGAAATATCGTACTGAAAGATTTTTAGTTATAGAAAAGCTTGTAGCTTCTCGAGAGAAGAGTCCCATAGATTTTGTGCGAGGGTTAAGTCGTTAGATTCCTTTGAGGATTTGCTCACTTGGCAATTTATGAAATATTTTCCAGAGATCTTTTCAATCGAGTCCGAAGTTGCGACATAAACAGACGTCTTAGCCCCTTCTTTGACACTATCTCCTTTTATGTCAAAGCCGGCATGCAAGAGTTTTGTGTTGATCACTCCAGGATGAAGAGCGTTAGCTGTGATTTCATCCTTCTCTAATCGTCTCGCTAAAATTGTTGTGAAAAGTATGTTGGCTAGCTTTGAAGTGGCATAAGCCCTAAAGCCGCTGAACTCTGATTCAAATTCAAGGTTTTTTAGATCAATTTTCGCTCCTTGGTGTGCCATGGAGCTGACGGTTACAATCCTGTTTTTCATTGAAGGCCGTATTGTCCGTAAAAGTTTATGTGTAAGTAAGAAAACAGCATAATGATTAACAGCCATTGTTTCCTCAAAACCATCCTTGGTTATCTTTCGTCGGTTACGAAAAACCCCTGCATTGTTTATTAGCACATTGACTTCAGTTGATAGGCCTGCAATCTGTTCCGACAGTTTGATCACTTCTTCCATACTGGATAGGTCTCCCCAAACTGGCATACCTACCTTTTTTAA
The DNA here is from genome assembly GCA_902627495.1 of Hydrogenophilales bacterium. Lineage (GTDB taxonomy): Bacteria > Pseudomonadota > Gammaproteobacteria > Burkholderiales > Eutrophovitaceae. Next base: position 74,884 of record CACOJS010000002.1, read on the forward strand.
CTTTTTTTCTAAAAATGACAAATGCTTTTCCGTCTTCTTCTTATCTCGCCCATGAAATATGACATTATGATCCGATATCATTAACTGTTTTGCGGTCTCTAACCCAATACCATCGGTGGCACCAGTAACAACAATAGTTTTAGTCATTTTTTGTAAGATAAATTTGCGAGATACTAATCCCTGACATTAAAACCAGTCCAACAAGATCACTTGTGGAACCTGGTATTAGTAAAAATACGGCAGAGGTGATTAATGCTAATCTATGCATACTTGAGGCCGCTGTCATAAAAAAACCAGATAGACCTGCTGATAAGGCGATCACTCCCAGAGCACTAGATCCAATGCTGAGTACTATCTCTTGGGTTGGTCCAACCATTAGCAAGGCCGGGCTAAAGACGAACATAAATGGGATGATGTAACCGGCAGCTCCTAGTCTTAGAGCAGCTAAACTAGATTCCCAAATGGTACCTTGCGAAATTCCATTGGCCGCATAAACCGCTAGAGCCACGGGGGGTGTAATCGCGGACAATATGGCAAAGAAAAATACAAACATATGAGCCGCCTCAACAATAACGCCAAGCTTTACGAGGGCTGGAACGAGTAGGGCTGTTTGCATTATATAAGCAGCAGCTGTAGGCATGCCCATACCCAGTATAATTCCTGCTAGCATTGTAAGAAAAAGTGCTAACACAAGATGGTTGGAAGCCGCACCGATCACCAGATTAGTAAATTCTAATCCCAATCCAGTGATAAAAATAACGCCTATAACTATTCCCGCACAAGCACAAGCCAACGCTACTGTCGTGGCATTCTTTGCCCCTTGTGCAAGAGCCGCAATGATATTTCCCCATCTTACATACTTCCGAGTATTTTTTCTGAGACTGGCAGTGGGTAGAGTAGACGCGATACCGCATAACGCGGCAAAAGGTGGACTAAATCCTACTAAAAGAACACCAATTACGACTAACAAAGGAATGAAAAGGTGCCCCCTCGACGCTATAACTGACGATAGTTTAGGGAGGTCTTTCTGTGCTAGTCCGCTCATTCCAAGTCGCTTAGCTTCGAAATGGACAGTCGAAAAAAGTGCGAGGTAATATAGTAGTGCCGGAAATAGTGCTAACTTGGCTATTTCCAAATAACTTTTCCCCATAAATTCCGCCATTATAAATGCCGCCGCCCCCATTATTGGTGGCATCAGTTGGCCACCAGTGGATGCAACTGCTTCTACACCTCCAGAGAACGACGGGCGATAGCCTATTTTTTTCATCAGAGGAATAGTAAAAGTTCCAGTCGTCATAACATTGGCTACGGCACTTCCAGATACTGTGCCAAATAATCCACTTGTAACGCAAGAGACTTTCGCTGGACCACCGGGTGATCGACCCGTCAAGCTTAATGCAAAGTCCATGAATAATTTACCAGTACCAGTTCGTTCAACTAGGGCTCCAAAGAGAATAAAAAGAACTACATACGTTGCCGAGACGTAAATTGGGATGCCAAAAATACCCTGGGTTCCTAGATACATTTGTTCAATTAATTGCTCGGAACTGATCTCAGTGAAAAAAACTGCATAACCAATAAAACCTAAAGCAGTGACGGGTAGTGTCCAGCCAATTACTCGTCTTGTTGCTTCGATGATTAATACTATGGCACTAATTCCAAAGACCCAATCCAATGATCTCAAAGCATCCACGTACATCATGCGATTTATAAGATATTCATATTCAAAAAGCACATAACCAGTGACACTTAAGCTGAGAAAAATTAAGAAAAGATTTATTAGGCTAGCTAATATATGTCTTCCCGGTCTCAAAGTAGGGGAGATTAGAAAGGCTAGAACTAGTGCGAATCCGAGATGAATACTTCGTAGTGTTAATGCGTCTGATGTTCCTGACCACGCTACGTGCAAATGGAAAATACACATAGAAACACCAACGATTACTGTAAGGTTGTGTTTCGAAAAAGGCTTGGACCAAAAATACGCTAACTTATCAAATTCTATCTTCACCGCTCGGTCATCATGTGTTTTACAAGGATTTCTTTTTATACCAATTTGCTGCCCCAGTATGCAAAGGAACACCTATTTCTTTAGCCATGTCGCCAGGAGTAACTCCTATCATGGCTTTAGCAATAGCTGCTAGGTCACTTATATTTTCGAATACACTATCAAGCAAATTATATACAAATTCGTTGTCTAAGCTACAATGTCCTATTAAGTGTGTAGTGTACCCAATGGTTTCTATGGTCTCATTTTGTTTGGGGTAGGTCCCTGATGGAATCGTATTTCTTAAATAACCGGGGTTAAGGGATCGCATTTTTTTTAGGGTTGTTGAGTTTATTCCTAAGAGCCGGACATCTCTGACACTAGCAAGATCCATTATTGCACCTGCAGGTATCGTTGTTCCCAGAGTAAAAAAATCAGCATTAGCATCTTTCATCAGTGCTACAGAGTCAGTGTATGATCCATAGTTCACTCGTTTTAGATCTCTATAGGTCAGTCCATGTACTTTTAGAATATGGCGAGTTATAACTTCAGCAGTGTTGCCAGGGCCCTGCCCGGCTAAAATTTTGCCTCGCAACTGATCAAACTTCTTTATATTAGCTTTTTCTAAGGTGACTATCTGAAAATACTGAGGATAAAGGCTTCCTATGTTACAGACGTTGACGGCTTTGGTTTTAAATGGCGGATTACCCTTGATAGCATCTACAGTTGATACAGAGTTTGCTAAAGCTAACTCTACTTTTCCTGACTCGACAGCCTTGACATTTGCTATACCAGCTCCCGGTAGTGTTTGTATTTTTGTATTCGCTATATTTTTTTCAATTATTGTTTTCAGTGCCCCACCAAGCGGATACCAAGATCCCCCCTGCGGTCCTGTCGAGAGTTTCACACTATCTCCCTGTGAGGAACAGCCGTGCAGTATAAAGACTATTATCAGGAGTGCTCGAAAGTTATGCTCTTTGTTCTTAAAAATTTTCTCCTCCATATATTTCAAAAATTTAGATATTCTAGCCGGCTATTGTTACGCCACCATCAGCTACAATCGTTTGACCAGTTATGAAATGCCCAGCACGAGAAGCCAGAAAGACCGCAATTCCACCTATATCATCGGGGTCACCAAGTCGCTTAAGAGGGGTGAGAGATTCGTAGTGCTCCCTTATTTCTTTATTTTCCCAGAGAGCCTTAGCAAAATCTGTTTTTACAAGCCCTGGTGCTATGCAGTTAACCCTCACGTTTTTTGATCCCCATTCTATCGCTAAATTTCTAGCTAATTGCATATCGGCTGCTTTAGAAATGGCGTAAGCTCCTAATTTGTCCGATCCTTTAAGCCCCCCAATTGAAGACACTACAATTATAGTGCCATCTCTTCGCTCAGCCATTTCTGGAAGTACTAGGTTTGCCAGCCAGTGATTGGACACCACGTTATTTTGTAGGATTTTATTAAAGGCTTCGTCCGGAAGTTCCGACATAGGTCCGTAGTAAGGGTTAGAGGCCGCATTACAGACTAGAATATCTATTTTTTTAAATTGAGATTTAGTCTCAATAACTAAGTCTTCAAGTTCTTGTCGTTTCCCAATGTTCGCTGGGATAGCGTAGGCGTTAGCTCCAAAAGACGTGATTTTTTTTACTGCAGCATCACAGGCGTCAGCTTTTCGGCTAGATATGATTACTTTGGCATTTGCTCGGGCCAAATTTTCAGCTATCGAATAGCCTATACCTCTACTGGATCCTGTTACAATCGCTACTTTTCCGCTTAGATCAAAAATCTGCATAACAATCTCTCATTTCTTTTTTTCATAATTAAAAAAGCATATCATCTAATGTTGGCAAAGGAACTCAATCCCTGTTGCTTTAAAGGTGAAGCATAAATTCCTTAATATGACTATTTACTACCTCAGGGCTTTCTTGCTGTACCCAGTGTCCAATATTTTTTAGGATTTTACAAATTCTTAGATCAGTCATCCATGGCCTCATGTGTTCTATTAGGTCAACATTAGGAACAAATTTAAGCACACGATCTTTTTCTCCAGCGATAAAGCACGAGGGCACATCAATTTTGGCATTAGTAAGTTGGGTTAATTCCTGCCAATCCTTAGTTTGGCATCGGTAACGGTTGAGGGAAGGACCAAACCCATGTTCAATAAATTGGCTGGTATAATAATCGAGGTCAGTCTTCGTGAGCCAGTTAGGTAGTTGGTTTGGTGAAGGTATATCAGATAACATGTCCGCAAGAGGACTTTTTTTACTCGAAAACATATCATTAGGAGCGTCACCCGAGCCCGAGTAATATATCTTCAGTAAACTAAGGCGGATATCTTTATCTAGCTCTTTTTCGGCTTTTCCGGGCTCTTGGAAATAAAGTTGGTAAAAGAAGCGATCTTTATATATGGATTTCCATAGATCAAGAGATGAGACTTTCCCTCTAGGGTAATAGGGTACACTGAGTCCCACTACTGCCGTTACGCGATCAGGGTATATTGCTGCAGTATTCCATACAATCGGGGCCCCCCAATCGTGTCCTATTAGTATTGAGCTGTCTCTTTGGTAAAAGTCAATGATTCCAACGGTATCCTTGATAAGATTTTCCATACTATAGTCGCTAAGGCGAGTTGGCTTATAACTACCTCCATAGCCTCTCACATCTGGAGCAACCACTAGAAATCCTAGTTTTTCCAAGAGTTCAATTTGATGGCGCCAGGAATACCATGATTCTGGCCACCCATGTACTAATATAACTAACTGCCCTGTTGAATTTCCCGATTCAAAGCAGCGGAGCTTAATATCGTTGGTGGGGACGGTTACAAAATTACCGTCAATATTCATATGCCCCCAATATTCATAAACATTTTTTTATATACATTATTTAATTAGGTTATTCTTGTGGTTATTGTATACGGATTATTCCTATAGGGTAAAAATTTGAATATTTTTCGATTTTTACAGCAAGCAGCACAAATTTACCCGGACAGGCCGGCTATCTCTGTGGGGCAAATAAAGTATCTATCACACAGAGAATTAGTACTGCGTTGTCAATTATATGCTGCAAATATAATCACCCAACTAAGATTGGTACCTGGAGACCACGTAGCTATTATTTTGGGTAATTGCAGAGAGTACCTTGAGATTATGTACAGCTGTTGGTTGGCTGGATTGGCGGTTGTACCGATCAATTCCAAGCTACACCCTCGGGAAATGGCATACATATTGGTTAACTCTCAAGCTAAATTATGTTTCACTTCAACTGAGGTTGCTAGCAGATTAGAGGGCATCATCGACAGTAATACCCTTTTCCTTGATGTGTCCACGAAAGAGTTCAAAAAACTCTCGGCTTCAGCTTCTGGTTCGGTTTCAGAAATTTATCCGAGTAATTATGATGATCCGGCCTGGCTATTCTATACGAGTGGTACTACTGGCAAACCAAAAGGGGTAGTGCTCACTCACCAAAATCTTGAAGCGTTGACTATGAGTTACTTTGCATCCGTAGATGCCATCAGTCCTGAAGATTCTATTTTACAAGCTGCTCCCATGTCCCATGCCTCGGGATTTTATAATTTCCCTCACGTTTATGCTGGTGCGAACAATATAATTCCTGAGACAGGCGGGTTCAACCCTGAGGAGATACTGGAGTTGTGCCGCAGTGGGGAGGGCATTTCTATGTTTGCAGCACCAACTATGGTGAGAAGGCTTGTATGCTTAGCTAAGAAAAACAAACCTCGCTTACCAGGCCTAAAAACTATTATTCTTGGAGGTGGTCCGGTTTATGTAAGTGATTTGCTCGAGGCGAAAAGAGTATTAGGTCCTTGTTTAGCACAAATTTATGCACAAGGGGAATCCCCCATGATGATCACGTCTTTGTCAAAGTGGCACATCAATGATAAAAAAAACCCTCGTTATGCAGAACGTATTAGCTCTGTTGGGGTGCCCCAGATGGGTGTGAAGGTAAAAGTTGTTGATGACATGGATCGGGAGCTTCCCTTAGGTGAATCAGGAGAGGTATTAGTTCAAAGTGGGGCAGTTATGAAAGGCTACTGGCAAAATGAGGCCGCGACAAAAAAGGCATTACGGAACGGTTGGCTTCATACAGGAGATATTGGGACATTAGATAAAGATGGTTTCTTGACTCTACATGATCGCTCGAAGGATTTAATTATCAGTGGTGGGTCTAACATTTATCCACGAGAGGTTGAAGAGGTTTTGCTTAGGCATCCCAATGTTTTGGAGGTTGCAGTTGTTGGAAAGAAGAGCCCTGAGTGGGGAGAGGAGGTATGTGCTTTTATCGTGAGTAAATCGTCAACATCTCAACTTTTCGATGAGTTAAATCAATTGTGTTTAGACAACATCGCCCGCTTCAAAAAGCCAAAGCACTATAAGATAATTGATGAGCTTCCGAAAAACAATTATGGCAAGGTTTTAAAAACTAGCTTGAGAAAGCTTTTATGATTATTTTCTTGCTTATGTTAGGAGCTTCCAAGCTAGACCACATTGTTTGTCTTTCGCCCTCTTGAGTAATTCTCTAAAAGGATAGACCCTAGTTCTTAGTGATGGAATATTATTCTCTTGGTGATACTGACTTTCCAGGGGCTTTACCTTCTCAAGTTCCTTCTGTGCCAAACCTATTTCGAGTAATTTTATGGCTGGTTCTATTTCAGTTGAAAGTAGAGCACTAGGCACTTCTCCCGAATGACCTATCATTTTTAGGATTTGATCAGCATAATCAGGAAGCATTATGATGTCACCTACCTCGCTTTCAAATTTAACTAGAGCCAAAATTTTATGTATCCTTAGTTGTTGGTAAATGAAATCTTTACGAATTATTAGAGTAGGAAATTGCAAATGTCAAATAAAAAAGTGATGACCAGAGGTCCTCTTGATGGTGTGCGTATTCTAGATCTTACTACAGTGGTTATGGGACCCTTTTGTACTCAGATTTTAGCTGAGCTAGGTGCTGAAGTTGTTAAGGTTGAAAGCCATGAGGGCGATACGATCAGGCATGTTGAGCCCAGGAAAAGTGCTGGAATGGGGTATATGTTTCTGGCTTTAAATCGCGGTAAGCGTAGTATTGTCTTAGATCTAAAACAGCAAAAGGGAAAAGAAGCTCTCCTTAGACTTATCTCCGAGTTTGATGTATTGATCTACAATATTAGGCCAGCAGCAATGCGTCGGCTCGGCTTTTCTTACGAAGATGTTAAGAAAATAAATAAAAAAATACTTTACGTCGGTTGCTATGGATATTCCCAAGAAGGGCCTTATGCTAGAAAGCCGGCTTATGACGACTTGATTCAAGGTATATCTGGAATGCCTTGGTTGTTCTCTGAAATGGGGGGGGGCACCAAAATACACTCCAGTTAATATGGCTGATCGTCTTACTGGCTTGCACGCAGTTTATGCGGTGACTGCAGGGCTGTATCAGAGGGAAAAAACTGGTGAGGGAGATGCCATTGAAGTCCCTATGTTTGAATCTTTTTCTCACTTTGTTTTAGGAGATCACCTAGCGGGTTATACCTATGAGCCTGCCGAGTCCTCCAGCTTTTATCGGCGAGCTCTTGCAAGGCGACCCTATATTACCACTGACAGCTACATATGTGCCCTCGTTTACAATGACAAACAATGGGTTAGTTTTTGTAAAATAATAGGTCGACAAGATCTTATGAAAACAACCAAGTTCAAATCTCAACAGAGTCGACAGGAAAACATTGAATACATTTATGAATTCCTTGATGGCGTTTTTAAAACAAAGACTACAGATGAGTGGGTGGAATTGTTGGAAAAAGGCGATATTCCAGTATCGCGCATGAACAATATCGGTGAGTTAATAGCGGATGAACACCTGAATACCACAGGTTTTTTTAGCATGGAACATCATCCCAGCGAGGGTTTGGTCAGGGGGATGAGAACACCGACGAATTGGGCACTAAACCCTCCACCTTCAGATCTGATACCAGCTCCGACACATGGACAACACTCTGAAGAAATTTTAAAGGAGGCCGGCTATTCCGGCGATGAAATATCGCAACTAGTCAAAAGTGGAGTGACCAGAAGCAGTTAATTTTTTTTGGGCACATATTGGGGTCTATGGCATCTTTATTTTTCCAGATCCTAATATACCAGTACCACCAGGGTTCCCACTTGGCATCCCCTCCGGAATAACTATGGATGATGCAGCTTCGCGCCTGAGATCCTGAAGCTCTTTTGCAGCTCTTTCTACAGCCACTTTAGCTGCATCAGCAAACATCTCAGCCGCCTGACCTAGGGACTTTGCACCAATTGGAAATGCCAGTGGCATAGCCCCCATTGGGGTCATTAATTGTGCTTCTCCGACAAATAGAATCTCCCGGGATTTGTCATAGCTGCCTTCTTTGTCAACCGGCGTTAACATCTTCAAACTGCCTGTTTTTCTGTCCGTAAACACCTCTTCCCGAAACAAGTTGTTAGGGTCCATTTTAATATCTGGGTTTCCACTAGTCGTAGCATCTGCCATAGATTTCCCTTCATAGTTATAATAAAACTTTTAAATATTGTATATTAGTATGTCTCCGAACAAAAATTTACTCCAAATTAACAAAATTTTTGCTATTTTCATTGATACTTGGCTTGTCATATAACTCTTTTTATGTCTTAATTCGTTTTGTTTCCGTTAAACTGGAAAAAAGCCAGAGACTATCCAAACCTGAGAGGCCAATTCCTTAACTTTTTAGGGAAACCGAGAAAAGGTCGGTTTAGAGATATTGTTGGGATTCGTAGGGAGAGAAACTAGAAGGGTTTTTTATCCCGATAGGGGATTGAAGATCTGGGGTTTTAACTCTGATTACCAACTTTGGCTAATTTAAAAAATTTGTTTTATATAGAAAATGGCTCAAGGGTCGATATATTTTTTTAGAAAACACAATCTCAATGAACTGTGCGTGAGACATATGAAACCTAGATTTCCTGGGAGTCTAAAGCTTGTTTTAGAGGATTGTTAACCGGCTTTTTTTTTCAACAAAGTAAGGGGTTAGACCAGATGGTTAGAAAGGCGAAATCTTAGTGAATAATTTTAAAATAATGTCGGGAGGGCAACCGGGAATTACAAGAGGAGCATTGGATATTGCTCTTTCGCTGAATGTGTCGTGTGGAGGTTGGTGTTCTTCACGAAATCTTGATTCGCTGAAAAATGGCTCAGATGAATCCTTTCCTCTTGTTGGAATTGAAGATAACGATGATCGGGAAAGTACTCGAAAAAATGTGTTTGACAGTGATGCATCGGCAATATTGTTCTTCAGAGTATTAGAGGGCTGTGCAGAGGAGACGCTAGACGATTGTGTGCAACAGGGAAAGCCTTATCGTCTCATAGATGGTGATGAACTACAGCCAGGTCAAGCAGCCAAACTATTGTCTGACTTTATTAAGGATTGTGGGGCCACGTCATTAAACATTATTGGGCCAGAATCTGTGGACAACCAAAGAGCATACAAATATGGTCAGGACGTCACTCGATTGCTAATTGAATCTTTGCGCCGCAAAGGCGGTAGTAAAAGAAGTGGTTCAAAGAGGAAGCGACAAACGGATGCCTCAAAGGCAAATGGAGCACCTCGAGGGTCGACAGGAAAGGTGGCTTCTTCTAGGAGACGGAATCGGAAGAAATCCAGAGGGAGACATCCGGAGTCGGCGGGATCTTCAAGCAATCAGCAACAAGGGACAGGGAACAACCATCCGGGTGGTGCGGAGGTAATAGTTCAACATCGCACCTCTAAAGCTGATACAAGAAAGTTAGGCAGTGAAAATTAGTTGTTTTTTCTGCAAGTCAACTCCATAGCCCCAAAGCGGATAGGACCTCCTAAATACACACCATTATCATTAAGATAAAACTCCTGAAGGGCGTAGGCTTCATCCTCCATCTCTCTTTGTCCTTCGCACGTTGTTAAAATTTTCCCACTCTTATACTGCACAAAGTGAACAAGCTCGTGAAGAAGGATTCCATTATGGATAATTTCGTCTTTTTTTTTCATACTTTCTGAAAGTAGGATTACTCCCTCATCATGTAAGGCCTCTATCCTGCATTTTTTGCCAGGACAGATTTTGTCCTGGAGAATCTGTTGAGGTACATATCTTATGTCTGGTCTTTCTTCGGGAATGGGTTGCCCCAAAAAGTGAGCTGCAAGTGCTAAAAGCGTCAATGCCGTGTCAGTCATATTTCGCCCCTTTTACGCTCAGATTTTTTTTGTAGATAAAATCTTTATGAGATACGTGTAGTAAGTCAGCAAATTTCCGGATTATATGCTCTTCGTATTTGTCGACACTTTTGTCAGCAAGAGCGATCTTCCAAAAACTATGGATCAAGTCCACCTTTTCTGCATAACTTAGATTTTGGTTTAAGATTTGTGTAAACGGATGATACGAGGTCGGACGTTTTTCTATTGAAAGAGCCTGGTCAATGAGTTGGCTAGCCTCCTTATCCCCAATGTCATGACATTCCATCAGAATCCTCCTGGTGACCGTTAAGTCCGCAGTTTCGATCTTAAAATCAACCCTAATAACCTCGGCAAAGAGGATGGAGATGGCATTTAACACACCTTTTTCATCCTTTATCGGATTCGACGCCTGACCGAAAAGTTTACCTAACATAAAAGACTATGACCAAATCACCAAGAAAAAGTTCACACTAAACATAACAAACAATTAACAACCCTTGGGTTCTGATCTTACCAGATCTTTCACCAGATTATGCCCTCTTGCTAAATACGAAAGACTCCCGGATCGAGCCTTTTTAATAATCTAAGGGTATTCCACTACTCGATCCGGTAAGAGTCTGGTCAACATACAAATTTAGACATGTTTTAACGCTTGTTCTAAATCATTGATAATGTCATCTATATGCTCTATTCCGAGAGACAACCTAATCATCTCCCTACTCACTCCAACCTCTACTAATTCCGTATCGGATAATTGGCGATGGGTAGTACTAGCCGGATGACAGACAAGGCTTTTGCAGTCCCCGATATTTACCAAGCGCGTGAATAATTTGAGGGTATCCTGAAAGGTCGTGGCACCATTGAATCCACTTTTCAGGCCAAATGTAAGAATCCCTGATCCGCTGGATTTTGTATATTTGTCTGCATTACCATGATAGAGATTATCTGGTAGACCGGCATAATTCACCCAAGATACCTTTTCATGTCTATTTAAATGCTCGGCAACAATCTGAGTGTTTTGGCAAATCCGTTCCATGCGGAGTGGTAATGTTTCTATTCCCTGGAGAATTAAAAAAGCATTGAAAGGCGATATCGCGGCCCCCATATTCCTGAGGGGTACAACTCTAGCCCTTCCAATAAATGCAGCATCACCTAACGCTTCGGTGTAAATGACTCCGTGGTAAGATGGATCTGGTTCATTTAAGCGGTTAAATCTACTTTTATATTTTGACCAAGGGAAACTACCAGAATCAACTATTACTCCACCAATTGAGTTCCCATGTCCCCCTAAATATTTTGTTAGCGAGTGGATGATTATATCTGCACCATAATTAAAAGGTTGGCAAAGGAATGGGGATGCTACAGTGTTATCAACAATTAGAGGTACTCCATTTTTATGAGCTATGCTCGCAAGAGCCTCCAGATCGGCAACATCGCCTAAGGGATTGCCGATTGATTCGCAATAAATAGCTTTCGTGTTTTCAGTAATTAGCTTGGTAAATGAACTTGGATCTTCGTGGTTTGCAAATTTGACTTGAATACCCAATTGAGGAAAAGTATGAGCAAAAAGGTTATAAGTTCCTCCATACAGCGAGTTTGAAGATATTATATTGTCCCCTGCTTCGGCGATGGTCTGAATTGCATAGGTCGTTGCTGTTTGACCAGACGCTAATGCTAGGCTCGCAACCCCTCCTTCCATTTCAGTCAGTCGTTGTTCTAATACTCCTTGGGTCGGATTCATTATTCTCGTGTAGATATTCCCTTCCTCTTTAAGGTCAAAAAGGTCAGCTGCGTGTTGTGTGTTATCAAATGCATAAGAAGACGTTTGATAGATGGGAACAGCAACCGCCTTGGTGTTGGGATCAGGATTATATCCTCCGTGGATTGCAACAGTTTGAATATTCATTTTGTTTCCTCAAGTTTAGCCATTTCAACAAAGGTCAGGGCATGGCAATTAAAGATAAATCCGCCCTACTGCATAAGGTTTTAGCTATTAACCACTTGAAGATAGATTTTCACCCGTTTTGTTGCCACTAATTTAAATAGCCACATCCGTTTTAAACGATCCACCTTGCCCGGGAGGCAGGTTGGCTTGGGTGTTTAACCCAACTCCAAATGTCACTTGGACTCTACACTAAAAATTATTAATATTGCAAGCCTTTATTAATTGGTACTGTACGTAATTTGGCGGAAAATATTAGGATGTCCAATTCTTTTAGAGGAGTAATAAAAGTTCGGGGTGCAAAACAGAATAATCTACAAAATATTGATCTTGATTTGCCGTTGAACCAATTAGTCGTAGTTACTGGGGTATCGGGTGCTGGTAAAAGCTCTCTTGTTCTAGATACCATATATGCTGAAGGGCAGCGTCGATATATTCAGTCCTTCTCCCCATATGCTAGGCAGTTTTTTGAGAGAATCGATCGCCCTGATGTTCAGGAAATTAATAATGTGCTGCCTGCAATAGCGATAGAGCAGGCGAATCCTGTTCGTACATCACGATCCACGGTCGGAACTATGACCGAACTAGCTGACTACCTAAAGTTATTGTTTTCCAAAGCATCCCAATTGTATTGTCCTTCTTGCCAATCTCTTGTAAAGGACGATAAACCGGTTGAAATTTTTAACTTTTTTATGTCTTTAAAGGGAAGGAAGGTTAATGCAAGACTTAAGCTTTTCTTTGATGTTACTGTTCCTAAAAATTTTTCAGAGAGTGAAGTTATAAAACAATTGATGGTACAGGGTTACTCCCGGGTTTCAAAGTCACCTAGAGGTGATCTTGCTGTTCTACAAGATCGGTTCGTTCTGGGTAGATTAAATAAGACAAGATTTATTGAGGCAATTGAGGCGGCATTTAAGTTAGGGAAGGGGAGAATCCGGGTGGAACTTTCGGAGAAAAGTGGCAAGGTTCTAAACGTATGGGCTTTCAGTGAAGATATGCACTGTGCAAAGTGCGACGTTTATTTCAAAAAACTGTCTCCCAGTTATTTTTCTTTTAATTCCCCTATAGGTGCGTGTGAAAGTTGCAAGGGTTTCGGTCGCGTAATTGGGGTAGATTTCGGATTGGTAGTACCTGACCCTACTAAAACTTTGAGGGAAGGGGCAGTCAGACCGTGGCAGACCAAAAGTTTCAGCAGATGTCAAAAAAGTCTTGAAAAATATGCAAAAAAAAGAAAAATCCCTCTTGATATTCCGTGGGAAAAATTAGAAGAAAGACATAAAAGATGGGTCTTACAGGGGGAGGACGGTTGGACGAGTTGGAGTGAATCATGGCCAGGGGTTTGGTATGGAGTTACACATTTTTTCGAATTACTTGAGAGCAAAGCATACAAAATGCACATCAGGGTTTTGTTATCAAAATACAGATCTTACTCGACCTGCAAAACGTGTTTTGGTAGTCGTCTAAAGAAGGCAGCTATGAATTGGAGAATTGGTGGGAAGGATACTGTATTTTCAAAAAAAAGAAGAAGGCCTGAAACGAACCCTTTCATCGATGAGCAGTCAATTAACGGTTTAAATATTCATGAAGTCATGACTTTACCTTTAAATAGACTTGATGATTTTTTTAGATCATTAAATTTTGATCAAAATGACAATATTGTTTCTCTACTAATGGGGGAGATTAGAAGGCGCTTGTTCTTTTTGAAAGAAGTCGGATTAGGATATTTAACGTTAGATAGGCAGTCACGTTCTCTTTCGGGCGGGGAAATGCAGAGAGTTAACTTAACTACTGCTCTTGGATCCTCATTGACAAATACTCTATTTGTAATTGATGAGCCCACTGTAGGGTTACATTATCGTGATGTGAACCGTTTGATCTCAATTATGAGACGACTTGTTGAATCTGGCAATTCTTTGTTGGTTGTTGATCATGATCCTCAGATTATTCTCAGTGCTGACCAAGTTATAGAGCTAGGACCAGCGTCGGGAGATAGCGGAGGTGAACTGGTCTTTTCAGGGTCTCCTCAAAATATGTTATCTCATGGGAAAACAGAAACAGCTAAATATTTGACAGGTAGTGAACCGTTGATCAAATGTAAAGAATTAAATATTGGGAGTAGCAATAAAGTTAATATATATGGAATCAATATCAACAATCTGAAGGATTTATCAGTTGAGATACCTCTTAAAAGTTTTGTGTCAATAACGGGGGTATCTGGTTCGGGAAAGTCAACATTATTGATGGACGCTGTTTATGGTGCAGCTCGTCATTTTTTTGAACAGAAAAGCAGTTTATCACGATGTTACCAACGTGTTGAGGGGTTCGAGAACTTGTCTGCTGTAATAGCTGTTGATCAGAACCCTATAGGGCGTTCTACGCGTTCGAACCCGGTGTCTTATATAGGTGCTTTTGATGATCTGAGAAAAATATTTGCTAAAACTTCTGAAGCTGTGCAGCGAGGCTTAAAGGCAGGTGACTTTAGTTTTAATGGAGGTTCAGGTAGGTGTTCTTTGTGTTTGGGAAGCGGGTTCGAGCATGTTGAGATGCAGTTTCTTTCTGATGTTTATCTAAGATGCCCAGCGTGTAAGGGAACAAGATTCAAGCCAAGCTTACTTGAAATTTATCTTAACATACGGGGCAAAATGAGAAGTAATATAAATGACGTCTTAAATATGACTGTAAATGAGGCGATTAATTTTTTTGAAAATAAAGTTTCTCTATGTCGAAAGTTAAAAGTGTTGAAGGAAGTGGGGCTTGATTATCTGAGACTTGGTCAGCCAGTCCCCACTCTTTCTGGTGGTGAGGCCCAACGATTAAAGCTAGCAGCACAAATAATAAAAATTAGGCCAAATGAAGCCACTTTATTCCTTTTAGATGAGCCAACTACAGGACTTCATTCTAATGATGTGGCTAAGGTGGTTCACACACTTCAGAAGCTAGTACGTAATGGACACTCCGTAGTAGTTATTGAGCATAATCTCGATGTTATCCGTGCATCAGACTGGGTGATCGAGTTGGGTCCTGACGGAGGAGAAGGAGGAGGGAAATTAGTATTTGCCGGTACTGTTAAGGATATTATGTTTAAAGGAAAGTCATGTACAGGAGATGCACTAACTAAAACACAAACATGGAAAAATATCCTTAGGATCCCAAAGATTCAAGATAGGACTCTTGTTGAGCTCAAAAATATCAGGGTGATTAACGCGAGGCAAAATAATTTGAAGAACATATCTTTAGAAATCCCACATAATCAAATAACGGTTATCACAGGGGTATCGGGGAGTGGCAAATCAACGTTGGCCTTCAATATCATCTTTGCTGAGGGCCAAAGAAGGTATCTTGAATGTCTTAATGCCTACGCCAGGCAGTTCATACAACCACCATCTAAGCCAGATGTGGATGCTATTTACGGGATACCACCAACGATAGCGATCGAGCAAAGGGTTAGTCAAGGAGGTATAAAATCAACGGTAGCCACCCAAACTGAAATTTATCATTTTCTAAGGCTAATGTTTGTAAAGTTAGGCGAGCAATATTGTCCTAAATGTAGTGTTTGTGTAAAGCCAATATCGGAAGCTGATGTGGTAAAACAAATATTACTTAGTTGTTCAGGAGAACGAGTTGGGTTTTTAGCACCCTTGGTGGTGAACCGAAAAGGACAATATGCTGAAGTAGCAGAATGGGCATGGAAAAGAGGATTTACACACTTAAGAGTAGATAACAAATTTGTGGCCGCCGATAATTTTCCGACCATTGATAGGTTTAAGGAGCATTCGATTGATCTTCCGGTAGCAGAGATTCTTGTTAGTAAGGCTAATAGTGGTGTTCTGCTAGACCAGGTAAAGACAACTCTTGAGATGGGAAAGGGGGTTATGCATGTCATTCTTCCCCTTAGATCTGATAAGGGAAAGGTTGTATATAATCAACAATTAACTTTTTCGGTCAAAAGCTCATGCCCTTCTTGTGGTGATGGTTTTGATGACTTGGATCCCAGGAGCTTTTCTTACAACTCTAAATATGGTTGGTGTGATTCTTGCCAAGGTACGGGTTTAATAGTGACTGATGCATCTGATCAGATTGATGAAGGTCGAAAAAAAACGAAAACAAAGTCGATAATTTACAAAGAAAAGTGTAAAAGCTGTAAAGGTGCCAGACTGAATGATCGTTCATTGGCAGTGAAGTTCCAAGGATATTCTATCTCAGACTTAACAGACCTTACGGTTACTGAATTATCTGAGATTTTTCGAAAATTTAAATTTTCCAAAAAAGAGAAGATAATCGTTAGTGAGATCAAAAGGGAAGTTGAATTAAGACTGAATTTTCTATTAGCGGTGGGCCTTGGATACCTGAAGTTGAATCGAGCGGCTCCATCTCTGTCGGGTGGTGAGGCACAACGAATCAGATTGGCTGCACAGCTTGGGACGGATTTGCAAGGTATCTGTTATGTTTTGGACGAGCCAACCATTGGGTTGCACCCTAGAGATAATAAAACTTTGATGAAAGCACTAAAACGACTGAAGGACCTAGGAAATACCCTGGTGGTGGTTGAGCATGATAAGGAAATGATTGGTTTGGCAGATCACGTTATTGATTTAGGTCCCTCGGCAGGAGAAATGGGGGGAGAGGTGATTGCCTCTGGCGATGTAAACGAAATAATTAAATCGCCAAAGTCGGTCACTGGGAGATTTTTAAAATTTCCAGTTTTGAATTATAAAAAAAGAAATTCAGTTTGCGATCAAAAGGAAAACTTTATACATCTTCGAGGTGCTACAGCAAATAATTTAAAGGGTATTGACGTAAGATTTCCACTGTCAGCCCTTTCTGTTGTTACAGGGGTATCAGGAAGTGGAAAATCCACTTTGGTAAAAGAGGTTCTTTTTGCCAATTTTTCAAATATATTGAGTGGTCCTTTGAGGTCTAAAGAGTCAACTGAAATGGTAGGTTGTATGAATATAGAGGGTTATGAAAAGATCCTTAGAGTGTTAGAGATAGATCAGTCTCCTATTGGGAAGACCCCTCGATCATGTCCAGCAACTTATGTCGGAATATGGGGTTTTATTAGAAACATTTTTTCTTCTACATTCGAGTCCAGGGAACGAGGGTATTTGGCTTCCCGTTTTTCTTTCAATAAAATAGAAGGTTCGTGTGCACAGTGCAAAGGCCAAGGATTTAAAAAGGTGGAGATGAGCTTCTTATCTGACGTCGTAGTTGACTGTGATGAATGTCATGGAATGCGGTTTAATCCTGTAACATTAGAGATAAAATATAAAGGTGTGTCCGTCGGTGATGTTCTTAATATGTCTGTCGAGGAGGCTGTGGTTTTTTTTGACCCTCATGTATCTGTCAAAACCACATTAGAAATTCTTCGTGACGTTGGCCTTGGGTACCTGCGTTTGGGGCAGCCCAGCTATACACTTTCTGGTGGGGAGGCTCAGCGAATAAAGTTAGTGGCCGAGTTGGCTAAAACTGTCAGAACAATGGATCATGAAAAAGCTAGAAAAGCTGGAGGTTTTAAAGATAGAACCCTTTATGTCTTGGATGAACCAACAGTTGGCTTACATATGGCTGATGTGGCAAAGTTGATTCACGTGCTTCATAAGTTGGTTGATGCTGGTAATACGGTGGTAGTAGTTGAGCATAATGTTGATCTATGGGCAGCGGCCGACTGGTTAGTTGATTTAGGACCAGAAGGAGGAGGTCAGGGTGGTAACTTAGTAGCTATTGGCCCTCCAAGCCAACTAGTTCGGTCTTTTGACACTCATACTACTCGAGAACTTGCCAGTCACCTTAGAAAAAGGTAGTGCAGTTCACATAGCTTTGAGATTTATCACACCACAAGAAAAACCAGATAGCCTGATGCCATAAAAATTCATGTTTACATGTGAATTCTTACCGCTTTTACTTAGAGGTATTTAGAAAGTAAAAAGCGGCTACTTTTGTAACCGCTTTTTAATGTTGCAAAGTAATATATTTGTTTATAGTAGAGGGACTAAAAGAAGAGCCACAATATTAATGATCTTAATCAGTGGATTAACGGCTGGCCCTGCCGTATCTTTATACGGGTCGCCAACAGTATCTCCCGTGACGGCTGCTTTATGTGCTTCTGATCCTTTGCCGCCATGATTACCATCTTCGATATATTTTTTAGCGTTATCCCAAGCCCCGCCGCCGGTTGTCATTGAAATGGCAACAAAAAGGCCTGTAATAATCGTTCCAATCAACAAACCTCCTAGTGCCTTTATACCTTCGCCAGGCCCCATGAGTATATTTACGATAACTACCAATAGGATAGGCACAAGAATCGGCAATAGTGATGGTATAATCATCTCTTTAATCGCTGACTGAGTTAGAAGATCAACCGCACGGGAATAGTCTGGTTTTCCTGTGCCTTCCATAATTCCTTTGATTTCTTTGAACTGGCGTCTCACTTCAGTTACCACCGACCCAGCCGCACGCCCAACTGCCTCCATTGCCATTGCTCCAAAAAGGAAAGGGACTAGTCCACCAATGAAAAGCCCTATTATGACCGAGGGATCTGAAAGAGAGAATTCAGCGTACTTATTAGCAGCCTCGAGTTTGTGAGTGTAGTCCGCAAAAAGAACTAATGCGGCAAGGCCAGCTGACCCAATTGCATACCCCTTTGTAACCGCTTTTGTGGTGTTCCCGACCGCATCAAGGGGGTCAGTAATATCTCGAATTTTCGTGGGCAATTCAGCCATTTCAGCTATTCCTCCCGCATTATCGGTTATGGGGCCAAACGCATCCAAGGCCACTATCATTCCTGTCATAGATAACATGGCGGTAGCAGCAACCGCTATTCCATAAAGTCCACCCATTGCTGTCATTTCTCCAAGCGTGAAGGAGGCCCATATTGCTAGGCAGACGGCTAGCACTGGTAAAGCAGTTGACTTCATTGACACCCCAATACCGGCAATGATATTGGTAGCGTGACCAGTCTCAGAGGCCGCGGCAACGTGCTGTACGGGCCGAAACTCGGTAGCGGTGTAGTACTCGGTAATAACAACCATAATTCCAGTTAAAACCAGTCCCACTATGCCAGCACCAAACAAAGGCATAGCCATATCTCCTAGCATAGATTCTGAAACAAAATAGAAAGCCACAGCCGCCAGTAATCCGGACACAATCAATCCTTTGTAAAGGGCACCCATTATTTTGCCCTCTTCTTTAGTAGATACGAAGAAGGTTCCTAATATTGAAGCCAAGATTGATACCCCGCCTAGCACCAAGGGGTATGTAATTGCTGTAGTCGAATCTCCAAACGACATAAGGGACCCAAGAAGCATAGTTGCTACAATGGTAACGGCATAGGTTTCAAACAGGTCAGCAGCCATTCCTGCACAGTCGCCAACATTGTCCCCCACATTATCAGCAATGACTGCTGGATTTCGGGGATCATCCTCTGGAATACCGGCTTCTACCTTGCCTACTAAATCTGCCCCAACATCAGCCCCTTTCGTGAAAATTCCACCCCCCAGTCTAGCGAATATGGAGATTAACGAACCACCGAAAGCGAGCCCAACCAAAGAGTGTAGTGCACCCTCTATGTCGGTGTACTGAAGAGCTACCCAATAATAACCGGCTACTCCTAGCAATCCCAAGCCAACGACCAGCATGCCTGTAATGGCTCCTCCCCTAAAGGCGACATTTAGTGCGGCATTCATTCCATTGTTAGCGGCCTGAGCTGTTCGAACATTTGCTCTAACAGAAATATTCATTCCAATGTAACCGGCTGCTCCCGAGAGAATTGCTCCTACCAGAAATCCAATCCCAGTAAGCCAATCTAGTAGAAAGCCAAGTATTAAAAACAGTATGACTCCCACAATGCCAATGGTGGTGTACTGTCTATTCAGGTAGGCTTTTGCTCCAGCTTGAATAGCGGTGGCAATTTCTCGCATTTTTGCATTACCAACGTCCTGTTTTAAAACCCAACCTATTGAAAAAATACCATACACTATTGCTACAATCGCACACCCTAGTGCGAAGAGTAAACTTGAAGACATTGAACCTCCCGTAAATGAAAAAAATTTTGATGGAACTCAAGCGAACCCCTATTTTCCTTAACAAAACATCAAATCTAAGGTTTATAGCCCATCAGAAAACCCCCGCATGTTCGGACGAGGTCCGCCAAAATGACGATATTATAAAGCAAAACGTGACCTTGGAAAGCTCAGGAAATTTTGGTCAGTTAATTATTCATAGGATATTAAGAGGGAGAAAAGTTATTTTTTAATTTTTTTTTAACTAAATCTTTGTTTAAAAATAGGTAATTAGGAACGCCTTCTGTATAGGTTGGATAGGCCTCACCGGTTATGAGGGGTTTCATGTACTTTTTTGCCTTGTCAGTAATACCAAATCCATCTTTGTTTATGAATTCTCTGGGTAGTTTTTTCTCTACATTTGCTATTTCTTCAAGATTTGCAACACCAATCTTCCAAGCGTAGGGCTCATCCGACAACCTCACAATACTAGGCATTACAGCATTTTTTCCTTCTAATGCCAATGCTACGGCGGCTTGTCCAACTGCTATTGAATGCTCTAAATCCGTTTTAGATGCGATGTGTCGAGCTGCTCTTTGCAAATAATCTGAAACAGCCCAGTGATATTTTACTCTCAGTTCATGATTGATAATATTTGCTATAACGGGTGCAACGCCGCCTAATTGGGCATGTCCAAACGCATCTGAGGTACCCTGATCCGATAAAAACTCACCGTTAGATTGTTTCACACCCTCGGACACGACAACAGCACAGTAGCCAAAGATCTCGATATTGTGTTTAACTTTGCTTAGGAAGGCAGTTTTATCGAAGGCAATTTCAGGAAATAAGATTACTATCGGCAGAGGATTGTCATCGTTTTCGGCTAATCCTCCAGCCGCTGCTATCCAGCCCGCATGTCGACCCATAACTTCCATAACGAAAACTTTTGTAGAGGTTTTGCACATAGAGGCCACATCAAGAATTGCTTCTTTCAGCGATACTGCAACATATTTAGCAACTGACCCAAAACCTGGACTGCAGTCAGTAATCGGAAGATCATTATCAACTGTCTTTGGTATGTGAATTGCAGCTATTGGGTACCCCATTAGGTTTGATATTTTTGAGACCTTCAAGCAGGTGTCAGCTGAATCTCCACCGCCGTTATAGAAGAAATATCTGATACTGTGTGCCTTAAAAACTTCTATAAGTCGTTTATATTGGTCATGATTGGTTTCTATACTACCTAACTTATACCGGCAGGAACCAAAGGCCCCTGCTGGCGTGTTCTTCAAACTTTCTATAGCTGATGTCTCCCATTGAGAGGTGTCAATAAGTTCTTCTGTTAAAGCTCCTAGGATTCCATTTTGACCTGCCAGAACCGCATCTATGCCTTTTGTTTTGCTAGCAGCCTCGATAACCCCAGCCGCTGATGCATTAATAACGGAGGTAACGCCCCCAGACTGGGCATAAAATGCATTGTTTTCCATAATTTTTTTGTCCTGTTAGAGGTTATTCCTGAGTGTATTCAGCTCTGATATTATTTCACAACGTATTTTTTCTACAGCTCCGACTCCGGGAACTTCAATATATCTTGGTGAAGAGAGTCCTCCCCCCGCGGTTTTGGAGTAAAAGTCGATTAACTTTCGGGTCTCTGAGTTATAGATCTCTAATCTCTTCCTGACTGTTTTTTCCTTGTCATCGACCCTTTGAATAAGTGGTGCCCCCGTTATATCGTCTTTGCCTGATATTTTGGGAGGATTGAAAACAATATGATAGCTTCTTCCTGATTCTGGTTCCACTCTACGACCAGATAATCTCTTAATAATTTCTGTATCCGGAACCTGAATTTCAATAACGCCATCCAAAAAAATTTGAGCAGCTGAAAGAGCCTCAGCCTGTGGTACGGTTCTCGGGAATCCATCAAATAGAAAACCCTGTTCACAATCGGCCATCTGAATCCTGTTTTTAACTAAGTCAATAATTATTTGGTCAGGAACTAATTTACCTTCTACCATATATTTTTTTGCGGCTTTGCCAAGAGTGTTCTCTTGCTTTACCGCTGCTCTAAGCATGTCACCAGTTGAGATTTGTGGAATAGAGAACTCCTGGGTAATGAATTGAGCTTGAGTCCCCTTGCCAGCTCCTGGTGCTCCTAAAAGTACTAGTTTCATTAATTTGTCCTCGCGATAATTTTTACGTTTTAATTTTTGTGGGTTATGGTCTTAATCAGTTTATCCAGGTCAGCCGGCGTATCAATTCCTGCACCTGCCATATTTTCTGTTACTAGGCAGGCAATCGCGTACCCATTCCATATTACTCTCAATTGTTCAAGTTGTTCAGAATTTTCTATTTCTGGTTGGTGGAGGAGACTGTATTTTTCTAGGAACTTATAACGATATGCATAGATGCCAATATGTTGGTACGCAGCTATGTTTTTGGTCAGGTTTGTTGACAACCTCTCCAAGTTGTTGGCTCGTGCCCATGGGATGGGGGATCGAGAGAAGTAGATAGCCCTACCATTTTTATCTAAAATTACTTTAACAACGTTTGGATTTAAAAAGTCACTAGTCGAATTAATTGGTTGGCAGGCCGTAGCTACAGCTACATGGGGTAACGAATCCAGGTGTTTAGCAACATCTGCAATAAGTTTCGGTTCTATTTCTGGCTCATCCCCTTGTACATTTACAACTATTTCATCGTGTAGTAAATCGAGTCTTTTTGCGGCTTCTACTAATCGATCAGTTCCAGAGAGATGATTGGAATTTGTTAAAACGCAGTCGAATTTATGATCTTTAACAACTTTAGCAATTCTCTGGTCGTCTGTAGCAACCAATACTTGCTTGGCTCCTGATAGAGAAGCCCTCTCCGCAACCCTGATTATCATTGGTTTTCCCAGGATATCGGCCAGTGGTTTTCCAGGAAATCTTGAGGAGTTAAATCTCGCTGGAATAATAACGTTGAAATTTTTCATATACAGTTTCTAGCCCGCATAAGGTATCTTAAGTCACCTTTTTTTTAAAGGGTTTCCAAGAAACTCTAGTTTTCTTGCTTTTCAAGCTTTCGTGCTTCTTCTACCAGCATGATTGGAATGCCGTGGCGTATGGGATAAGCAAGCCCAGATTGTTTGCAAATTAGCTCTTGCCCTTTTTTATCATAAATAAGTTTTTTTTTGGAGACTGGGCACACCAAAAAATCAAGTAATTTAGTATTCATATTTATCTTGTATCTTCTCCATAATTTTTTCAATAAAAGTGTCCTCAACTTTAGCTTTTACCGGAAGCATCCACCAATTTTCATGTGCAAATCCGTTGCATTTTATAGCATCTTTTTCAGTCATTAGAACAGGATCAGAATTATTGAAATCTAGATCATCGGGCGTAAACATATGATGGTCAGAAAAACTGAAAGATTGGAACTTAAGATTATATTTTTCTAATAATTGAAAAAAATGATGAGGGTTTCCGATGCCTGCAACAGCATTAAACCTTTTATTTTTAAGGTATGACAATGGTTCCGTAATTTGTCGGTTTTTTAATTTGATGATCGTGGCTCCAATTAACTGCATTTCAAATGTCGGTATGTTTTCATCAAGCTGAGATGGAATATTTTTGGTCACTATAAAGTCTACAGACTTTAATCTAGATTTTGGTTCCCTTAATGGTCCTGCCGGAAGAAGGAACCCATTTCCAAAAGGGTTGTCGCCATCAATGAGGCATATTTCGATGTCTCTTTCCAAGCTATAGTGTTGTAGACCATCATCGCTAATTATAACATTAACCATTGGATATCTTTGTAGAAGCATTTTAGCTACATGGTGTTTATTTTTACCGACGAATACTGGGCAGTCTCTAACTTGCTGGACTATTATGCACGGCTCATCACCCACCTGTACAGGGGATGAATTTGGCGTTACCTCAGAAATATCCTGTGTTTCTCGGCCATATCCCCTACTAATAATCCCAGGATGCAAGCCTCGAGCGGTTAGTTCATTCGCTAAATATATCGCTAAAGGAGTTTTTCCTGTCCCCCCTACGGTTATATTTCCAACGATTATAGTGGGCTTCTTAATTCGATCTTTCCGCCTATTAACTGTCCAAAATAACATTTTTTTTCGGATAAAAATTAAACTAAAAAAAATAATTGATAGCGGTAAAAGAACCAGACTGGTAAGAGTCTTTTTTTTCCAAATTTTATTGCGAATGAACAAAGAAGTAACCCCTATGAACATAGAACACTAGGGAAGAAATGTTTGGGAAAGGTAGAGAGGAGCTGACGTTTCGCACAGACTGGTTTATTCAAATTGCGTTGTAAATACAATTTTGGAGTAACCCGCTATTCGTGCTGCTTCCATAACATTTACAACCGATTGGTGAGGTGCCTTACCATCAGCATTTAGCAGAACAGTTGGATCTGGAGCTCCGCGGGCCGTCTGTTGTAGAACTGAGGCGAAATTAACAGGAGAGGTGAAAAAGGTTAGCTGCCCATTTATCATGTATTGTCCGTCTGCTGAGACTCCAACTTCGATTTGGTCCGGTACGTTTTTCTTTGCCTCCGCAGAGGCCACCGGGAGATTTATTTTTAACTGGGAAAACTTAGCATAAGTGGTTGTAACAGCCAGAAAGATTACAATTACTAAAAGAACATCAATAAAAGGAACTAGGTTTATTTCCGGTTCTTCCTTAAAGCTGGTATTGCGAAACCTCATCTTTTATTCCATTTCTTTAGAATGTAGAGCTCTGGCCAATTTGTTAGCTGTAGCCTCCATGTCTCTCAGGAGTGAATCAGATGTGGCTCTGAAGTGGCGGTAGCAAATAAGGCTCGGAACGGCAACTATGATTCCAAACGCAGCGTTGTAGAGCGCCACCGAAATACCATGTGCCAATTTAGCAGGGTCAGCGAGTCCGGTTGCTGATGAGGCTCCAAAGATTTCTATCATACCAACTATTGTCCCAAGAAGACCGAGAAGTGGGGAAAGCGTTGCTATTGTACCGAGGGTGGTAAGAAATTTCTCCAGTTCTTTAGACACTGAGGAGGCCGCCTCAACCATACTGGCCTCAACGTCGGGCTTTGGGTCCTCATTCTCGGTAAGGCCTGTAGCTAGGATAAACCCCATTAATGATGAGCGAGAAACATCATCGATGGTCTCCTTGTCAACCTTGATTCCCTGTTTCACTCTTATAATCAGGTCCTCCAGCTCCCGAGGGGATACCAGCGAATACCGCAGGGTGTAGAAGCGTTCCCCTATGATTCCAAGGGCTACTATTGAACATACGATTATAGGGTAAATTGGCCATCCAGCTGCCTGTATAATATCAATCACAATAGAGTTCTCATTTGTTTTAGACAGGCTCAACTTTAGCCTGCATCTAAAACGGGAGCAAGTTAATACTCACTTCGCAGAGTACCACCAACCCAGATTTATGCAGAAGTAGTTGTTTTTTTTCAAACTATTTAAAGTGGCCAGCCCTGTGGATAAATGTGTTAATAACTGTCCCATAATAATCAATAATTTATGTGTAGTAGTAGAAATAGTAGTATTTCTTATGGATGATGGCGGAGAAAGCATATTATAAACAAACACTTTTTATATTTTGCAAAAAATGATACTCCCTAATATTATTTTAGACTCAAAAACCGTGTGTTGTGGATCAAAGTCATGAAATAATAGATAGATTATCAACTTTAAAACGAAATTTACAAATGCAGGCACCTAATAAAATTCAGACAGTTAGCGAGCTATCTAGACTTCTTAGACATAGTATTGAGTCGGCTGTCCCTTCCTGTTGGGTTCAAGGAGAATTGTCAAATTTTGTTCGAGCAGCCTCCGGGCACTGTTATTTTATAGTTAAGGATAGTGCGGCTCAAATACGTTGTGCCTTATTTAGGGGCACTAATGTTCAAAAAAAAATAGATCTAGAAGATGGTTTAGAGGTTGAAATGCTAGTAAGGCCGACAGTCTACCCGGCTCGCGGAGATCTTCAATTAATAGTTGAGGACATCCGCTTAGGGGGAGAGGGGCAGTTGTTCAGAGCTTTTGTTAAATTAAAACTTAAGTTACAGAATGAGGGGCTTTTTGAGAAGAAATCCAAAAAGCAAATTCCTGTTTTTCCCAGCACTGTTGGGATAGTAACGTCTGAGAAGGGGGCGGCCATAAGGGATGTTATTGCGGTTCTGCGGAAACGTATGCCTTCAATCCGAGTGATCATATTTCGCACCCTGGTGCAAGGGAAGGAGTCAGGAAAGAAAATTACCCAGGCCCTCCAAGCTGCAACGATGTGGAAAGGCCTTGATGTAATCATAGTTTGTCGAGGAGGTGGTAGTCTGGAGGATTTATGGGGTTTTAACAGTGAAGAGCTGGCGAGAGCAGTCTACAGTTGCCCCATACCAGTGGTTAGTGGGGTTGGGCATGAAACGGATTTCACAATAATTGACTTTGTTGCAGATCATAGAGCTGCTACTCCTACTGGTGCTGCAGTGACAGTTTCCCCCGATAGATTTAATCTCATGGCAAATTTAGAGACAATTAACAAGAATTTGCAAAGAAGTTTGAAGGGTCTCATCGATAGACAGGCACAGAAATTGGATTATATATCTCGGAGATTAGTAGCTCCTGCCGACCGAGTCAGAGGACAACTCGAAAGGATCCAGGGGCTAAAGTATAGATTGTCATCTTCCTACCAGAAAGTTCTCTATGTCGCACAGAATAGGCTAAAAATGCAGATGGTTTCGTTAAGAGGTCAAAAAAATTTCCCAAATTCTAGCAGGGCAGTGGTAGAGATGCTGTATCGTGATTTAGTTGCACAGGGACAATATGTCTTCAACAAGAGGGAGAGGGTATTAGATTCTTTGGAACATAAAGTGGCAAAGTTTGATGTTAGAGCTACTTTGAGTCGAGGATTTTCCATTGTTGAAAAGATGGATGGAAAAGTAATTAGTGCTTGGTCACAACTCAGTCCGGGAGACAGTATAAAAATAAAGTTTGCTAAAGGTGCAGCAAGAGCTTCAATTATTGAAGTTGATAAAAACACCAAGGCTTAAACTAAGAGTCTAAATTTTTTTTTATCCAACCAAGTGTTTCGGAAAAAAGTTGACGTGACTGGTTATCAAATATTTTTATTGTGTCAGCTCGTAACCAAGTAATTTGCCTCTTGGCTAGTTGACGTGTTGCTGTTATCCCTTTTTCCAGGAAGTCGTTTTTGTTGATTTGTCCGTCAAGATAGTCCCAGGCTTGGCGGTAGCCCACACATTTCATGGAAGGCATTTCTTTGTTGAGAAGAAAATTTTTTCTTAAATCAATCACCTCATCTATTAGGCCTTGATCAAACATTCTTTTGAATCGTTGGTCGATACTTGGTGTTAATAAATCGAGAGTTTTTGGGGCGATAGCAAGTTTTAAAATATCAAGTTGTGCTTTATCTTCACCTTGCCTTTGTAATTCGGAAAGAGGTGTTCCGGTGATGTAATATACCTCAAGAGCCCTTTGGATCCGCTGGGAGTCATTAGGGTTGATTTTGTTAGCGGCCAACGGGTCTAACCTAGTTAATAGTTTGTGCATGTTTGGCCAACTAGAGGATTTGGCTTCGTCGTCAATATGCTTTCTAATGACGCGATCGGCACTGGGGAGCTTTGCACAACCGTCTTGTAGAAATTTGAAGTACATCATGGTACCACCCACTAAAATCGGGATTTTATTCCTGTTTTGAATTTCTTGGATTTTTTCTAAAGAATCTTCTCGAAACCTCGCTGCTGAATATCTTTCTGTCGGATCAATTATATCTATTAGATGATGCGGAAATTTTTTTTGGATCCGTATGTCTGGTTTAGCAGTTCCAATATTTAAGCCACGGAAAATTTGACCAGAATCAACACTGATGATTTCTATTGGGAGGTTATCGCAAAGATATAATGCCAAGTTTGTTTTACCTGAAGCCGTTGGCCCCATCAAAAAAATAATTTTTTTTAGATTTATGTCGGACAATCTCACTATTTTTTATTGACCTCGCATAAAAATTTTATCAAGGGCTTCAATAGTGATTTGATGCCAAGTGGGTCGACCATGATTACATTGGTTCGCACGAGGGGTGATTTCCATTCTGCGGAGGAGTGCGTTCATCTCTGGAATAGTTAGTCGTCGATTTGCACGTACCGCACCATGGCAGGCCATAGTGGACAACAAGTCATTGTGTAATTCACTAGAAATATTTGATACCCCATTTCTACTGATTTCATCAAGAGTATCGATTACCAGGTTAGTGGCATTTGCATCTTTAAGAAATGCCGGGACACCACGTATCAAAATCGCATCGGGAGGAACCAGCGAAATTGCAAACCCTAGGGTTTCTAGTGTCTCTTTGTTATTGGATGCTACGTCTAATTGCAATTCTGTTGCTTGGAAAGATTCTGTTATGAGTAGTTTTTGAGATTTAATTCCGTCACTATTGGAGGCCCTTTTAAGATCTTCGTAAACTAATCTTTCGTGAGCTGCATGCATATCAACAATAATTAGACCATGAATGTTTTCGGATAAGATATAAATTCCACCAATTTGTGCAATGGCAATTCCAAGGGGATTATCATCGGAGGAGATAATATTAGGGGAGGCGTCATTAGCCGTTATGTTATTTCCCGTCTGAGGCCTAGCAACATTTTTGTCCCGGATGTGTCGCCCAAATTTGAGTGTATTTTGTGTATTGATGATCTGTTGACTTCCATTAAAAGAGTCAAATGTTGGTCTGATTTTCTCCATTAATAATTCGGAAGCTAGGGGCCTCAATTCAGCGTTAATAGGTCTTGCTAATGCTAGCTCTAAGGTCTTCGTAATAAACTGATGCACAGCTCTAGGCTCTGTGAATCGAACCTCTGTTTTCGCTGGATGAACATTCACATCTACTAGTTTGGGTTCTATTTCCAGACTAATTACATACATTGGGTGTCTGGATTGGTACAAAACATCTTGGTACGCTTGTCTTATGGCGTGGGTAACAACCTTGTCACGAACAAACCTGCCATTTACAAAAAAGTATTGTTTTTCACGGTTTGAACTGGATATATTGGGAACGCTAATAGCACCGGAGATAAGTGCATTTTCTGTGTTAGCTTGGATTGGAATTTTTCCGGACAAAAAAGTACTACCTAATATTTCATTAATCCGGGTGTCTTGATCACTGTGTTGTAAGTCCCATTTTTGTTTTTCGTTGTGTTTGAACGAAAAACTAATCTTTGGCCTGGATAATGCTATTCTTTTAAATATCTCTTCACAGTGGGCAAGCTCCGTGGTAGAGCTACGCAAAAACTTTTTCCGAGCTGGTGTATTAAAATATATGTCCTCAATACAAACCTCAGTGCCGACCCGAGATGCACAAGGGACGACATCTGAAACAACCCCTCCAGTCGATTTTAGGCACCATCCATGCTCCATCTCCACCAATCGACTGATTACTGAAAGCTTGGATACAGCTGCAATCGAAGAGAGAGCTTCTCCTCGGAAACCGAGTGTCCTGATATTTGTTAAGTCCTCAGAAGAGTTGATTTTACTTGTAGCATGTCGCGAGATTGCCAGTGACAGCTGGGTTTTATGAATCCCAGACCCATTATCTTGGACCCGGATGATCTTCTTGCCTCCATCCTCGATGCTAACGCGAATGTCGGTTGACCCTGAATCCAAGCTGTTTTCAAGGGCTTCTTTCAAGGCGGCGGCAGGCCGCTCTACTACTTCTCCAGCTGCAATTTGATTAACTACTGAATCGGGTAATGTGCGAATGTCATTCATATTTTTTGTTTTTGGATTTATAATACCGGGGTACTTTGCCTAAAATTCTTTTGTTACCACCCATAGCTTGCCCTATAATTACTATCCAATAAAGCAAAATAAAAAAAACGATCAATGTAGTAGGATAAAGTAATGCACGAAAAAAACTCGACGATGATTATTGGTGTGCCTGCAGAACTTACTTCGAATGAACGGAGGGTGGCTATTACTCCCGACAGCACAAAATCGATATTGAAAAAGGGTGTCAAAAAAGTGGTGGTTCAAAGGGGTGCAGGACATAAAAGCCTGATCTCAGATGAAGCCTACGAAGAAGCTGGTGCCGTTATGGCGGAAGATTTGGTAGATGTTTACGCACAGGCCAATGTAATTTTCAAGGTCGGACGGCCAGAGGGTGATGAGTTATCTCTTGTTAAGAAGGGTCATGTTCTAGTCGGCCTTCTGCAACCGTATGACAATGATAATTTTCTAGAGCTGGCCTCTACAGGTGTGACAGGCTTTGCCATGGAAAAACTGCCAAGAATTTCTAGGGCACAAACTATGGATGTGTTGTCATCACAGGCTAATTTGGCTGGGTATAAGGCGGTGTTGGTTGCTGCGAATGAGTATTCCCGGGTTATGCCAATGCTTATGACGGCGGCCGGGACGGTTAAGGCAGCTAGATGCGTGGTCATGGGAGTAGGAGTTGCCGGATTACAGGCAATAGCCACGGCAAAACGACTTGGTTGTGTCGTCGAAGCCACCGATGTTCGACCAGAAACTAAGGAACAAGTTGAATCTCTTGGGGCAAAGTTTATTGAGGTGCCGGCCTCTGAGGGGTCTAGCGATGAGGAAACTAAAGACTGTGTTTATGCCCAGGAAATGTCTGAAGATTATAAAAGGAGGCAGCATGACCTTGTTTCTAAGAGGGTTGCTCAGGCAGATATCGTGATTACAACTGCACTAATTCCAGGTAGGAGAGCACCCACGCTAATATCCGAGGGCATGGTTCAGGGTATGAAGCCGGGGTCAGTAATAGTTGATTTGGCAGTTGAGCAGGGTGGTAATTGCCCCTTGTCAGAGATTGACCAGACAAGATATGTAAATGGGGTTGCTATTGTGGGCATCTCAAACCTACCATCATCAGTGGCCTCTGATGCGAGTGCCCTTTATGCCCGTAATTTAACAAATTTTGTCGACGTTTTGATGGATAAAGATTCAGGAGAACTTCGTATTAATAAAGAGGATGAGATTGTGTCTGGTACCCTTGTATGTGAGAGGGGCCAGTCCCTAATTGAATGACCGCTACAGTAGATATGAAAAGAGAGGCAATTAAATGCAGGAGTTGATCAGCCCAACAGTCGTAAATTTAACGGTTTTTGTGCTTTCCGTCTTTGTTGGATATCATGTTGTTTGGAATGTCACTCCAGCTCTTCACACCCCTCTAATGGCGGTAACTAATGCTATTTCTGGAATTATTATTGTAGGTGCGATGTTAGCTGCAGGCCCAGAAAACTTAGATTGGGGGGTAGTAGTGGGATTTGTAGCGGTATTACTCGCGAGTATAAATGTTTTTGGCGGCTTCTTAGTTACCCAGAGAATGTTGGAAATGTTTAAGAAAAAAGAAAAGTCCAAACCGGAAGGTAAGTCTTAAAAGTATTGTTTAAAAGTAAAACGTAATAAAAAAATGTCTATTAATCAGATTGCTATAGCCTACCTTGTTGCCTCGGTTTTTTTTATTTTATCGCTTAAGGGGTTGAGCTCGCCTCTATCGGCACGCAGGGGCAATGTGTTTGGCATAATAGGGATGATCATAGCGGTTTGTGCCACAGTTATACTCACGAAGAACTGGGAGCTGATTATCCTAGCGATAGCGATTGGTGGGCTAATCGGAACAGTTGTGGCCCGGCGTATCGAGATGACCCAAATGCCGGAATTGGTTGCAGCAATGCATTCTCTAGTCGGTTTGGCGGCAGTTCTTATTGCTATTGCTGCGGTTAACAACCCAGAGGCTTTTGGTATCTTATCTGACACGGGGGGGCTTCCTGTAGTTAATCGCCTTGAGCTTTTCATAGGTACTTTTGTCGGAGCAATAACTTTTTCTGGGTCGGTTGTTGCTTTTGGGAAATTATCTGGAAAATTGAAGAGTGCTCCAGTGGTATTTAGAGGGCAACATCAGCTAAACCTTGTTCTCGCAGTGATAATGCTGGGTGCAGGTATTTTATTTATGATTAATGAAAGTTGGGCTCCTTTTATTTTAATGACAGTGTTAGCATTTTTGATAGGAGTGTTAATTATAATCCCGATTGGTGGTGCCGATATGCCAGTCGTTATATCAATGCTTAACAGTTACTCCGGATGGGCAGCTGCCGGTATAGGGTTTTCGCTAAATAACACTATGCTTATTATCAGTGGGTCTCTGGTTGGGAGTTCCGGAGCAATTTTGTCTTATATAATGTGCAAGGCAATGAATCGCTCCTTTTTTAATGTTATCCTCGGTGGGTTCGGGGGGGAAGTTGATTCTGAGGATACAGCATCTGGAGAAAGGACCTACCGGTCAGGTAGTGCAGAGGATGCTGCATTTTTACTGGCCAATGCGGAATCAGTTATAGTAATCCCTGGTTATGGGCTGGCGGTAGCAAGGGCACAACATGCTGTAAAAGAAATGACAGAAAAGCTCCTAGATAGCGGTGTCAATGTCAGATACGCCATTCATCCAGTAGCGGGTCGGATGCCGGGTCATATGAACGTGCTTTTAGCTGAGGCTGAGATTCCATACGATCAAGTATTAGAAATGGATGAGATTAACAGTGATTTTTCCACGACTGACGTAGTTTTGGTATTAGGTGCCAATGATGTGGTTAACCCAGCCGCAAATGTGCCAGGAAGTCCAATTCATGGGATGCCCATCTTGGATGCATTTAAAGCCAAAACGGTGCTTGTGGTAAAGAGATCAATGGCTGTAGGGTATGCCGGTTTAGATAATGATCTGTTTTATATGGATAAGACTATGATGATTTTTGGTGATGCTAAGAAAGTGGTGGAAAACATAGTAAAAAGTTAAAAAAAAAACTCATACTGAATTTTTTTATGGCATAATTTGGATGAGTTATTTGCAAACTTAACTGGAATAAAAAAAGGGGGTCGTATGGCGATTTCTCCAGTGAATCAAGGCGGGACGTTTCAACAGGTGGTGGCTAGGGTCAAGGGGCAGACAGAACCCTCGGTGGACTTTAAGAACGCTCCTGTACAAAAACGTTTAAGTCTCAATGGTTTCGAAAAAAGAATGACTATGAATTTCAACGATGCTACTGATACTGCCAATTATTCCAGTGCTGCCGCTTCTCGGGCAGGCATAGGCAACTTTGTTGACGTTGATGTTTAAAACCTAACTAGTCTTACCACACAGAATTATTTGGGTGGCAAATCTTCCTTTTTATCAATGTCCATAAGGATTCCAGGGTCATTTGTTTCAATAAAAGCTGTATTGTTCCGATAAGATTCTAAAATAGTCTTGGCCCCACTGTCTCCTTTTAGTCCAAGGATTTCTGATTTTAGTTTATTGGAAAATCCAACCGGATGTCCGTTTTTCTGCATGTATTGAGGAACAGCTAACAAAGCTCCCTCAGATAGGGCCGCTGCTATCCTATCGATACTATTTTTTTTTATAAAGGGCATGTCCCCAAGTGCGATTATCCATCCATCACAATCAGAAGCTGTCGAAACTCCGTGAATTAGGCTATGCGACATACCCAAGTTTGATAGCTCACATAATGTAGTTTTAGCTCCGACACCAAGATACAGGTTTTTGGTAAGAGTGTCATTGGCATTGATAACTACGATAGAGTTTGGAACGGAAGCTAGAAGGTTCTCATAGGACGCTAGGCCTAGTATTTTGCCGCCGGCTAACTTGGCCGTCATTTTTTTACCCCCAAATCTGGTGCCTGCACCAGCAGCTAACAGTATTCCACAGATTTTCATCTAATAAAGCCTATTTGAGGGATCTGATAGATATTGTTTGATGCCTTCGAGTATTGCTCTTGCCATTTTCCACTGATACTTATTTTGACGTAGTTTCTTTTCCTCAGCAGGATTTGTTAAAAAAGCGGTTTCAATCAAAACGGAAGGAAGAGTTGGGGACTTCAGCACCATAAATCCAGCTTTTTCCACGTTTTTTTTATGCAGTTTATTGATACCAGATATTTTTTCTAGAATATCCTCAGCACATCGATTGCTGAGCATCTTTTTCGCTGTTACGGCCATATCCGTAAGAGTGTATTTAAGCTCGGCCCCTTTATCTTCATATTCTTTCAAATTGACACCACCAATTAAGTCAGCTTGGTTTTCTTTATTTGCTAACCATCTTGCCTGAGCAGAGGATGCACCTCCTTGAGACAATATATATACTGATGAACCTTGGGCTCTAGATTTCATAAAAGCATCAGCATGTATAGAAATTAATAGGTCAGCTTTGCGTTTTTCGGCTATTTGGTATCTTTTTCTTAGTGAAATATAATAATCACCTTGGCGAACTAAGAATCCCTCTATTTCAGCTTCTTTGCTAATTAAGGAGTAAAGCTTTTTTGCGATCGCCAGGGTAATTTTTTTTTCCTGTGTGCCTCGAGTCCCAATAGCTCCAGGGTCTTCCCCGCCATGTCCTGCATCGATGGCGATCAGAGGTTTTCTTTTCTTGGATGGGGTTTTTGATTTTGCTTCATTTTGTCTGTTCTTCTTGTCTGTTAAATTGTCCTTTTCTGGTGGATGGTAAATGTCTATAACTAGTCTATGATTCTTATTTTTATAGGGCTCCAGTATAAATGACTTAGTTTTAGTAGGTTTCTTTAGATCAAAAACTATTCTTATTACATTTTTTTTGTGCTGTGCTAGTCGGATTGCCTTAAGGATAGGGTCCACCGGATTCCTTGATAGTTTAACGGTGGTTTTTAATTCCTCAATCCTGAGCCCCTTGACATTTACAACATATCTATCAGGGGTTTTTAAGGAAAAAGACTCGTATGATTTTTTAGTAGTAGTTTCAAGAACTATTCTGGTTTTATCTGGATGCTCGAATAGCCTTAATATATTTTCATTGCCACCTATCGCATTTGAAGAAAGTAATAAACTGAGGGCTATAAATTTTAGTTTAAAGAGATCAAGCAATGTAATTACCTCTATTTCAGGCTAGTTTTTAACAACCAAGTGTCACCAGACTTTGTATTTGACTTAATTATGACTTTTCTGCCGGTTTTTGAATACTGAAGATCAACCTCAATGTCTGGCTGTCGAATGACGCTTGCCACAACATTAGGCCATTCTACTATACATATATTATCGCTTTCAAAATATTCACCCAGACCCGCCTCAAGAAACTCTAAGGGAGAGATCAATCTATAAAAATCAAAGTGACAAATGGTGTGGTTGGGCGTGGTATAAGTTTCTAATAGGCTATAAGTCGGGCTTTTTATAGGTTGTTTAATGCCAAGATTTTGAATCAACCCCCTTGTAAACGTTGTTTTTCCTGTTCCTAGTTCGCCATTTAGAGAGATATAAAATTTCGGCATCACCCCACGAGCCATAAGATGGCCTAGATCCCTGGTTTGTTTCTCGGTTCCGAGAAACTTTGTAATGTGTGATCTGAGTTCAGTTTTCATAAGGTTTAGCACTTAAGCTTTCTTAAATACCTATAGAGTCGCTGCATTAATTGTTTTCCCTGGGGTAGATTTTTGTTAAATATCAAAGCATACTAAATCTATAGTAAAAAAAATCAAACTATAGTTGGTGTGATATTTTCACCGAATCTGTTCACTAGGAGGAGTATAGATGTCAAAAAATTGGCGTAGCAAGTTGATCACAGCAGGGGTTACAAGATCACCAAATAGGTCAATGTTGAGAGCTGTGGGTTTCAAAGATGGTGATTTTGACAAACCAATCGTAGGGGTAGCGAACGGGCATTCAAATATGAATCCTTGTAATGCCGGAATCCAGCCTTTAATTGACCAGGCTATGAGAGCATTGGAGAAGGTTGGGGCAAAGCCTCAGGTATTTGGGGTCCCGACAGTGACGGATGGGATTGGAATGGGAACGGAAGGTATGAAGTATTCACTTGTGTCTAGGGAGGTAATCGCAGATGCAATCGAAACAGCAGTTAATGGTCAAATGATGGATGGTGCATTGGTTGTTGGCGGATGTGATAAGAACATGCCTGCTGGTATGATGGCTCTAGCAAGAATAAACATACCGTCCATATACGTGTATGGCGGGACTATCAAGCCTGGAACTTGGAAAGGCAAAGATCTGACTATCGCCAGCGTTTTCGAGTCTGTCGGGCAATATTCCACTGGTAACTTAGCAGAAGAGGATTTCCAGGGTATTGAGAAAAACGCTCTACCAACTTTTGGCTCTTGCGGCGGAATGTTCACAGCTAATACAATGTCAACGTCTTTTGAAGCCTTAGGCATGAGCCTTTTGGGTTCTGGGACCATGGCCGCACCAGATCAGGAGAAAGCAGATTCCTCATATACTTCTGCGGAGATTTTGTATCGAGCCATAAAAAATGATCTTCGACCGAGGGATATCATAACAAGAAAATCAATTGAGAATGCTATTACTGTTGTAATGGCCACAGGGGGCTCAACCAATGCGATTCTTCATTATCTAGCTATTGCGTCAGCTGCCGAGGTCGAATGGACTATAGATGATTTTGAGAGAATTCGACTTAAGGTTCCAGTGATTTGTGATTTAAAACCATCGGGGAAATACGTTGCAACTGATCTTCACCAAGCTGGAGGAATTCCCCAGGTTATCAAGACTCTCTTGGAGAATGGTTTGATTCATGGTGATTGCGTCACGATTACTGGAAAAACATTGGAGGAAGAATTGATTGATATTTCACCTAACCCTAGGGAAGATCAAGATGTGATCCGTCAGTGGGCGAATCCGATGTACGAGAAGGGGCACCTAGCCATTTTGAAGGGAAATCTTTCACCCGAAGGCTGTGTAGCCAAGATTAGTGGACTTAAAAAACCAGTAATAAAAGGGCCTGCTAGAGTCTTTGATTCAGAGCCCGAGGCGATGGAGGCCATTATCAGTAAAGAAATAGTGGCTGGAGATGTAGTGGTGATTCGGTATGAAGGCCCAAAGGGTGGGCCAGGAATGCAGGAGATGTTATCCCCTACAAGTGCCTTAATTGGCCAGGGGCTTGGAGCCTCTGTCGGTTTGATAACTGATGGTCGTTTCTCTGGGGCTTCGTGGGGTATGGTAGTGGGGCACGTTGCTCCTGAGGCATTTGTTGGGGGTGCAATTGCTTTGATCGAAGAAGGCGACCTAATAACTATTGATGCACATAAACTACTTATTGAATTACATGTATCTTCCGATCAGCTTGATGAGCGCAGGTCGCGTTGGACACCGCCCGTTGCAAAGTATCAAAAAGGCCTTTTGGCAAAGTATACTAAATTAGTATCAACGGCCTCTAAAGGAGCGGTCACTGATAGCTTCGGGGATTAATTTTTGGTTTCCGACTTGAAGAAAGTAGATAAGGTTGGGAGTAGCACTGAGCCTATTGCAAGCGTTACCATTGACAATGCACAAAACTCGCGCCAACCCGGAGTTTCGTCCAGCATAATCATGCCACTAAAAACTCCTATGATAGGGATCATAAGTGTTGAAAGTGCAGCAACTCCGGCTGCTGTGTTTGTCGCGATTTTGTACCAAGCCCAGTGACAAAATATCATGGCTACTAAGGTGTTATAGAGTAAACACATTGATGCTAGCAAGCTCCAGGTCCATGGGTTGGTATATTCTAAAATAAGTGCTCCACCAAAAATGGGAAGACCTCCAAGAAGAAGCTGCCAAGCTACAAAAGATGTTGTGCCTAATGACACTGGATACCGTTTCATTAGTACTGTGCCGATTGCCCATGAAACTGCAGCCGCAAGAGCAAGACATGTACCAGTAAGGTTTTCAACATCCAGCACCAGATCATCACTAATAAGCAGCCCTATGCCTGTAGCCCCCAAGGATAGACCCAAGAGACGATAGTTAGTGAGTTTTTCTTGCAACACGAATATTGATAAAAATACCACCCAGAGAGGCATTGTATAAGCTACGACTGCAGTCTTGCCAGAGTCAAGGTGACTTAACCCGGTTGTCACGAGTATATTCCACAAAAAAACGTTGAAAAAACTTATTGCACAAAGCCTTTTTGTCTCATTTTTTGGAAAGCTGATTTTGACCTTTCCCATTTTGGCAATTATGAATAAGCCAATAGCCCCAAAAATACAGGCAGTCCCCCTAAAAGTGAGGACTGGAATTTCCTGGATTCCCAATTTCATTACCGGCCAATTCAGACCCCAAAAAATCGACAGAATAAACAACAGACCCAATAATTTCATGGGAAAAATATCGTTCTTAGGTATCACGAAGTTTTTGTTAAAATTAAATTTAGAATTAATTGACATGCTAGTATTATTATCATGATGAAATTTGATTTTCTTAAGTTTATGGTTTTTTGGGGGGTAAATACCCTCTCGTTATGGATAGCTGATGATATTTTTTTAGGTTTAGAGGTTGATGGTATAAGATCTTTATTTATTTCAGGGTTGCTCTTGGGTTTGGTCAACAGTTTTCTCAAACCCTTGCTAATCATTCTGACTCTCCCGCTAAGTATATTATCCTTGGGCTTTTCAGTGTTGATTATAAGTGGTTTGATGCTGATTTTTGTGGGTTGGGTTGTTCCAGGTTTTACTGTTAGTTCGTTTTGGACAGGGGTATTTGCGGCACTCTTTATTTCAATTTTTAGTTTCATAGTAAATGCTCTTATTGGATACAATAAGGTCACTTATCGACGACTGTAAATCTTATCAGAGATAAAAACACATGATTCTAAAGTCAAATAGAGCGTTAGTTCAAATTTTCCTGCCCTTTGCTTTTGGCTATTACTTTTCTTATCTCTATCGTAGCGTTAATGCTGTGATAGCACCTGATTTAGTGGAAGAGTTCCATCTCTCTGCTCATGAATTAGGTTTATTGACATCAGTTTTTTTTCTGACATTTGCGGCTATTCAAGTGCCAGTGGGAATGATGTTGGATAGGTATGGACCTCGCTTGACGAATTCTCTATTTCTTATTGTTGGGGCTTTAGGGGCCACTTTATTTTCTATTTCTGACAGTTTTTTTGATCTAATTTGTGCTCGAGCTCTTATAGGTGCTGGCTTTGCGGCTGCTCTAATGTCAAGTTTTAAAGTGTTTTCAATTTGGTTTCCTGAAAATTGGTTACCAGTTATGAATGGGTCTGTTCTTTTTTGTGGTGGACTAGGAGCCATCTCAGCAACATTACCAGTGCTTGCCCTTTTAGAGGTGACAGACTGGCGAGGTATGTTTCTCTTGGCTTCCCTGTGTACAGTAGCTGTAGCAGTAAGCATGTTTTTTTTAGTACCTGAGAAAGAATATCCCAAAAAGCAGATTTCTTTTGTAATGCAGGTAAAGGGAGTCGGGTATATTTTTACGTCAAGACTATTTTGGCGGATTGCTACTGCATCGACACTTTTGCAGGGTACAAACCTAGCTGTTCAAACGCTCTGGGCTGCTCCTTGGCTTATGGATGTGGCGGGACTCTCTCTTAAAGAGGTCGGAGGTTATCTGCTGATTTTAGGAATCTTTACTATGTTTGGATTTTTATTTTGGGGTGGGCTGGCAACAAGGTTGTTGGCACAGGGAGTTCAACCGCTGACTATTTTTAAGTGGGGAGGTGGAATATTTCTAATCATTCAAATCCCATTGGTATTGAATATCAAAGAGGGGTTGGTAGTTATTTGGGCTTGTTATGGCTTTTTTGGAACAGTTGGTAGTTTGGCCTACATAGTCCTTTCTCGTGGTTTTTCTGCAGAACTTGGGGGTAGGGTAAATACTGCACTAAACCTTTTAGTTTTTTTGGGGGCTTTTGCAATACAATGGGGGGTTGGTGCTATAGTTAATTATTGGCCAAATTCCGACGGCGATGGGTATAGCTCTTTGGGATACAGTATAGCATTCGGTTTTTTTTTATTTTTACAACTTCCGGGATACTTATGGGTATGCTTAACAGAGGCAAGAGCTCCATAAGAGACGTATTATGCCGAGTCTGAAACTTTTAATCCGTTTTTTTCCTGTGATTTTTGTATTCGCCAAATATGTATACGCTGAGGAAGGATATTATACAGGAAAGCTACTTCTCGATGACTTTGCTGTATGTGAGTTAGATCCGAGAGCATATCAATGTGGTCGGGCTGCCGTTTTTGTTAAGGGTTATGCAAAACGTTTATTGCAGGGAAGAATAAGTCGGACAAAACCATATAAATTATGCATTCCTGAAAACATAGGTGTGGCACAACTGATAGAAATTGTAGTACAGTTTTTAAAAATAAATCAGGGCAGGCATGAGGAGTTGGCTTTTTGGCTTGTTCAAGATGCTCTGGTTGAACATTTTATTTGTTCTAAGAGATAACAAAAATAGGAA
Source organism: Hydrogenophilales bacterium (assembly GCA_902627495.1). GTDB lineage: Bacteria > Pseudomonadota > Gammaproteobacteria > Burkholderiales > Eutrophovitaceae. Next base: position 115,233 of record CACOJS010000002.1, read on the forward strand.
GTTTGATAGGGTGTCCCAGAAATCAGGGACTTTGATATGAATTTGTGTGGTGAGTGTTGTTATCAATAATTTCATCTTAATCTAAAATCTTTGGAGGTATTTACATGGTAGAGCAGAAACACTTAATCAATGGGAAATGGATGCCATCGTTAGATGGTGAAACAATCGATGTAGTAAGCCCCAGTGATGGGATTGTTTTTGCCAAGTTGGCTAGAGGAAAAAAAGGTGATATCGATCTGGCTGTTGGTGCTGCACGAAAAGCGGTTAGCTCGGGTAGTTGGGCAAAACTTACAGCGGTTGATCGCGGTAGGTTGCTTAGCAGACTTGGTCAAAAGGTGCTTGATAATTTTGAAGAATTAGCTGCTCTCGAAGCTAAGGATACAGGAAAACCTCTAATGCAGGCTAAAGCTGACATCACTGCAGCCGCTCGATATTTTGAATACTATGGAGGTGCTGCTGATAAAGTCCATGGGGATACCATACCTTTTATGGATGGCTATATGGTTTCAATACTCAGAGAACCACATGGAGTAACTGGGCATATTATTCCGTGGAATTATCCAGCACAGATGTATGGGCGAAGCCTTGCTCCTGCACTAGCCATGGGTAATGCAGTAGTTTTAAAGCCAGCAGAAGAGGCTTGTATGACATCTATCAGAATGAGTGAGTTGGCAATGGATGTGGGTTTTCCGGAAGGTGCTATCAACATCATCACTGGATTAGGAGAGGAGGCTGGAGCGAGCCTTAGTGAGCATCCTGATATCAATTTCTTATCTTTTACGGGTTCACCAGAGGTGGGGACCATTGTGCAAACGGCTGCTGCAAAAAATCATGTTGGATGTGTGCTAGAGCTTGGTGGAAAATCACCTCAAATTATTTTTGAGGACGCGGACATTGAAAGTGCCTTACCTGTCGTTGTTAACGCTATAGTACAAAACGGTGGTCAGACATGTTCGGCGGGTTCGCGGTTAATGTTGCAGAAATCAGTTTATGATAAATACCTAGAGCTTATAGCTGATAAATTTAAGGAATTAAAAGTTGGTAGCCATGAGATGGACCTAAATTGTGGTCCCCTTATTTCTACCGTTCAAAAAGAACGGGTTGAAGGTTTTCTTGATCGAGCCAACTCTGACGGAATTAAGGTTGTTGCTGAAGGGACTATTGCCAAAGGGGTTCCTGAAGGAGGTTATTATGTGAAACCCACTTTGTTCGCGGATGTTCCTCGAGATAATTCGTTGGCGTGTGATGAGGTTTTTGGTCCGGTTTTATCTGCTATTCCTTTTGATGATGAGAGTGATGCTGTACATTTGGCCAATGCTACCGAATATGGTTTGGTAACTGGAGTTTGGACACGGGATGGTGCTCGACAGATTAGAATGGCAAAGAATGTTAAGGCAGGCCAGATTTATGTGAATGCCTACGGGGCTGGTGGCGGAATAGAGCTTCCCTTTGGAGGTGTTAAAAAGAGTGGACATGGAAGAGAAAAAGGTTTTGAGGCACTATACGAGTTTTGTTCCACCAAGACGATTGTCTTTAAGCACGATTAACTCTGGAATATGCAGTTTTCTTTTTTATGAGGTTACCAATAGTAAAGCTTTTCCTGGGCTCCATACTCCTGGTCATGGAGTGCAGGACCAGCCTTTTACACTCTCTTTGGGTTCCCACCCTTATGGGTGTTTTATTATCTTCTTACCAACATTTTTCCATTTTGCAAGAGTCTCGAAATTCCACTAGTGCGTTAATTACAATACTAATTTTCATGCTAACCATCATATTAGCGGTCAGGAGTTATGGTATTTTTTTAGGTGAAAGAGACGAAAAGGATTATTCGCTAATCTCTTGGACAATGAGAGAAACGAGGTTTCTTTTGATTATGGTGATGGTTAGCTTCGGATTTGGTGTACTGACTCTTTTTGTTGGTCTAATGGTGGGTGCAGTCATATTGGATGGCCAGTCCTCTGGCGGCCCATTATTTATCGCTCTTTTGGTACTACCGGGAGCTTATTTGGCTAGCCGTGTTTTGTTGGTTTTCCCGCTAGTATCAGTGCGGGAAGTAGAGATTCCAGATGCCCTTAAGATTGCGTGGAATTTGTCAAAAAATAACGTTTTGGCTATCCTTTTATTGTGTGTTGGAATACCAGCTAGTCTTGCTGTTTGTTTCGCGTTAATGGGTAATGTGGAAGGCTTAGGGTTGATGTCTGTTATCTTACCTTGGGTAACTATGCCTTTCGAATTCGCAATAATAGCTTTAGTATTTTCACAATTGGAAAGGCTATATAAAAACGACGAAAAGGTATGAAAGTAGAAGTTACTATTCCATCTCTTCAAGTTTGGAGGCTGTTTCTAAAAGTAGAGATTTAGTGGCATCCCAGCCCATACAGCCATCGGTAATTGATACTCCATAAACTAGGTCCGATATATTGGCTGGAATGGATTGTTTGCCACCAACCAGGTTGCTCTCAAGCATAAACCCTATTATTGATTTATTTCCTTGTTCAATTTGTTCCAAACAGCTTCTTAGAACCATGGGTTGTTTTTCAGGATTTTTGTCAGAGTTTGCATGACTGCAGTCGACCATGATGTTTGGAGGTAAATTGTTGTTCTCCAGTTGTTGAGTTGCTATCGAGATAGCACTCTGGTCGTAATTGGGTCCGTGATTTCCACCGCGCAGGACTGCATGACCATATAGATTCCCTGTTGTTTGGGTAACGGCAATCTGCCCATTCTGATTTATTCCAAGAAAATTGTGTGGTTTCGATACTGATAAGAGTGCGTTTATGGCAGTAGATAGACTACCATCGGTACCATTTTTAAACCCTACGGGAGTAGATAGTCCGCTAGCCATCTCTCTATGAGTCTGTGACTCGGTGGTTCGAGCACCAATAGCACTCCAACTAATCAAGTCTCCTAGATATTGAGGTGTAATTGGGTCTAATGCTTCAGTACCTGTGGGAAGGCCGATCTCATTTATGTCGATAAGTAATTTCCGGGCGATTTTTATTCCGGTCTCTACGTCAAAAGAGTCGTTAATATGGGGGTCGTTTATGAGTCCTTTCCAGCCAGTCGTGGTCCTGGGTTTTTCAAAATAGACTCTCATGACAATATAGATTCTCTTTTTTATCTTATCAGCAAGGACTTTCAGTTTTTCAGCATATTCTAGAGCTGCATCAGGGTCATGGATCGAGCATGGCCCAACTACAATAATGAACTTTCTATCCTTCCGATCTAAGATGCTCTCTAGCGTTTTCCTGCTTTGGCTGATAGTTCTGAGAGCTATTTTACTAGCCGGAAGAGCATCCTTTATGTCGCTTGGTGTGGCCAGTATTTTTTGTGACTTAATATTTACGTTGAAAATTTTATTGTTTGTCATAAGTTTTAGATATTTGTTTGAGTCTTCCTAATTTATAATGTATTAACAAAGTTTATTTTAGGTTAGAAAAACTAGTTGGCATTAGAAGCTGGCTTTTTATACGAGAAAATAGAGGACCATTTATTCAGTCTTTTCCCTACCTGTCTGCTATTCTGAGTCTTTCATAAAAGCATTCCATTTTTTTCTCTTTCAGCGAGCCCGTTCCATGCTAGCATGTAATACAGGGTTTTTTGTATTCCCCAAAAAATGTTGTCCAAAACCCAACTGGTTTTATCTCAAATCTTTCCCAAATTTTCAAGAGATGTTTATCAAATCGGTCATTTAAGGCCATTAATTTCCCCGGTATCGTATAATAAATTCGTAGTTCATATATCATCGTGTTATCTCCTTATAGCGTTCGTTTGTAGATCTAGGGTATATTGTCAATACTATGGACAAAGAACTAGTTTAAACTTAGTACTCCGGATTCGGAAATAAATTTAATTTTTAAAGATGACAATTGACGTATGAGGTATTTTGGGATTTTCCAGTGGTAAATGATATTCTGACACGAGATCTTAAAAGGCTGACTGCTATAGACAGTGGGGATGGGTTGTTTATAGGCAGGGTGTGGGTACCCGACGAGTCCGGGCCGAGTCCGGTGGTGGTACTAGAAAACCAAGTTTATGATTTTTCGAGACTGACCCCTACTACTAGCGAGCTGTTAAATGTCGAAAATTTGGTCCAATATATAGTTAATGCTATTTCTACTCCATGGGTCAGGAAGATTGGGTATGTTCAAGATTTTGTTGAAAACTCTCACTCGGATCTTAGAAATATAGATTATCCTTTTTTTCTGGCTCCTACTGACTTACAGGCTGTGAGAGCATGTGGTGTGACATTTGTAGCCAGTATGGTGGAGAGAGTTATCGAAGAGTTTTCAAATGGAGAGCTCGATAAGGCGGCTGAGATTAGGAAAATGATTTCTCTAGAGGTCGGTGATAACCTTTCAAGTATTGTCCCTGGATCCGAAGTCGCTAAGAAGCTGAAAGAGTCTTTAATTTCTAGAAACCTTTGGTCTCAGTACCTGGAGGTAGGTATAGGGCCTGATGCTGAGGTTTTTAATAAAGCCCAGCCCATGGCAGCGGTTGGGGTAGGAGCAGAGATTGGAATAAGATCCGACTCCTCATGGAATAACCCTGAACCCGAAGTGGTCTTGGCTATCAACAGGGTCGGAACGGTAGTTGGCGCAACTATTGGTAATGATGTGAATCTTAGAGATTTTGAGGGGCGAAGTGCTTTGTTATTAGGAAAGGCAAAAGATAATAATGCCAGTTGTGCAATAGGCCCGTTTATAAGGTTGTTTGATGAAAAATATTCGATGGAGGATATTCGAAAGACTAAGCTGACCATTGATGTTCATGGTGTAGATGGATTTAGCTTGCGAGGGCATAGTAATTTCTCAGAAATTAGTAGAGATCCGCTTGATTTAGTAAACCAAGCAATCAACAGGAATCATCAATACCCGGATGGTCTGGTCCTATTCCTGGGAACACAATTTGCCCCAGTTGTTGATAGAGATGATCCCGGTCAGGGGTTTACGCATAAGCTAGGTGACATCGTATCCATATCATGCCCTAGGTTAGGGGTATTAGTAAATCGCATTAATCATTGTGATCATGTCGCTCCATGGTCCTACGGAGTAACTGATTTAATAAAAAATCTTTCAGAGCGAAAATTAATCTAGATATTCTCAATTAAAGACTTCATTCTTTTTCGGTTCTTTTTATCCGGAAGTCGCCCATAAGACGCCCCTAAGTTGTCTATCAAATGGATCATTTTTCCAGTACCGGGAATCACGCATGTAACTGGTTCATATGAAAGAATGTATTTTAGGAAAAATTGAGCCCAAGAGTTACAATCAAATTCTTCTGCCCATGGTGGAATCTTTAGATGTTTAGTCTTTCTGAATAATTGGCCTCCACCAAAGGGGCGGTTAATAATTACGGCGTGGTTTGTTTCTCTCGCGATTGATAGCAGTCGGTGCTCAGCCTCGGGTTCAATTAGTGAGAAGTTAAATTGAACAAAATCAAACATTTTGAGTTTCATTATTTTCTCTAAGGCGTTGTAAGCCCCTTCGTGATAATGGGTAATTCCTGTGTATTTTATTCTTCCCGTTTCTTTAAGCTTTGACAGGGTTTTGGCATGCACCTCCCAGTCAACTAGATTATGAATTTGAAGGAGATCTATTGTATCGACTTTCATTTTTTTGAAAGAATTAGAAATTTGCGTTCGACCCTGTTCCTCTCCGTGAGTCCATACTTTAGTGGCATAAAATAGCGACTTATCAACTTTTAGTTTATCTTTAACCGCCCCGATCATCTCTTCGGAGAACCCGTACATGGGTGATGTATCAATAACTTGACCGCCCCTTGTCAAAAATGTATCTATTAACTCTCCTAGAGCTCTCGAGTTTTTTAAGTTTGGTACCTTATCAAATGTCCGGTAGGTACCAATACCAACAACTGGGATACTATTGTTCCCATTCGGAATTTTTCTTGTTATTGGATTTTCTGCATTGGAGTTAGCAACGGTTTTTGTAAATGGTATACCTGATAAAAATATTAAACGGGCTATCTGGTTAATGAATTCTCGTCTTTTAAGGTTCATTTTTCTCTCCCCTCAGCCTTTCTTGATAATTACCAAGGTACTTGGCAATAACGGCCCAGTATAGGGCGACGGGTGCCGCCAGAAAAGATATTCCTACTAGACCTAATCCCATTAATTTAAGACCTTCATATATCCATCCACTGATTGCATCTCCACCCCTATATATTACCGTATCAATTACGTTTTTTGCTTTGTATTTTTCATCAAAAGGTAAAACTGTAAATAAAATCTCTCTGGCTGGTTTGGTAATCGCATATTCTCCTGCCCTCCTTATTACTCCGAAAATAATTAATACAGCTAGAACTGGGAAGATCCCTAATAGAATGAAGCCCAAAATAGAAAGTAATGGTACTAGTGATAAAGTAATCGCAAGGTTGAAACTTTTGATAAGTCGATGAAATACGAGTAACTGTGTACCAATTGTCAGTAGGTTTACAGCTAAATCAATTTGGGCAAAGAGACTGGTCCTCTTATCTGAATTAATCGAAAGTGTACTGATGATCTCAGCTTGTTGGAAATACAGAAAAGTGGATAGTAGAGAATAAATTAATATGAATAATGAGATTGCTTGCAAATATTTGGATTTAACAATTAGAGTGACTCCTTGAATATAGTTCATCATTGATATTTTTGCTTTTAGTCTAGCTGCAGTTTCTGCCGGCTTTTCCTTCGGCAGGTACCTCATGAGTTTAGTTATACAAATAGTAGACCCTAACAGGAAAAAGAAAGATATTGGTAACAGGGCCGGGGTGCCGATTTTGGGAGCCAGAAGTGCAGCTAGTGTTGGGCCTAGTACGGCACCTGCACTTCCCCCGGCAGCAATATATCCGAATAATCTTCTGGCTTGAGAATCGCTATAAATATCAGCCATGAAGCTCCAAAAAATTGAGATTATAAATAGATTAAATACGCTAAGCCATATGAAGAATAGGGTTGGGACTAGCCTTCCCCCTATATTTATTTGTAAGACAAAGAAGAAAATTAATATATTTGTCGAAAAAAAAATATAACAGGTCGGTAAAAATATTTTTCTCCTATAGCGGTTAGTCAACCAACCAAAAATTGGTATAACCAATAGCATTGTGAAAAAAGTTCCAGAAAATAACCAACTTAGGTTTTCTACGCCTGCACGGATTCCCATTTCATCTCTTATTGGTCTTAAGAGGTAGTAACTGCATAAGAGGCTGAAAAAATACAAGCATGACAATGTCAGTGGTCGGGTTTCACTTTTGCTTATACTTTTAACTTTAGATGAAGTATACCTATTAGACATAATTATGGTTGCGATCTTACAACTTAGATACTCTGATAAGAGCATCTTTTCTTCGAGGTATATCTGGGTTTAGTTGGGTTCCTAATCCTGGTCCCTCTGGAGCGGTGATGAACCCATTATTAATTGGGGGCAGGTGGGTAACTAGGTCTTTATACCAGTCGTAATAAAAAGCTCTAACAATTTCTTGTACCAAAGTATTACTCAAATTCATAGCGAGGTGTACGGATGCCGTCAATAAAATTGGTCCAGTGCAATCGTGCGGTGCAATTGGCAAGGAGTGTGCCTCCGCCATACTGGCAATTTTTTTTGCTTCTGATATTCCTCCAGTCCACCCAATATCCAACATACACACAGAGACAGCATTTTTTTTAAAAAGATCGCGGAAAGCCCACCTCGTTGCTAGAGTTTCGGATGCTGTAACCCATACGTTTGTTCTTTTAGCGTATTCAGCTAATGCATCAAGATTATTCATCTTGATTGGGTCCTCGAACCAGAAGGGGTTGAATTCTTCTAACGCTTTGGCAATTTTAATCGCCGGTGGTAGCTGCCAAAGCGAGTGAAATTCAACATGTATGTCCATCTGATCGCCCACTCTTTCTCTTATTTTTTCAAAAGATTTTAATGCTACTTTGAGATCAGAATTAGAAATATAAACACCTTTCGATTTTTCTGCCGCTAGATCAAAAGGCCAAATCTTCATTCCCGTGATCCCCATATCAAGAAGAGACTGTGCAACCTCACCAGCGTCTGTTTGAAATCCTAGTAGATCTTCGTAGGGACCATGACTATTTTTCATGTTATCAGTGGGGAGACCAAAATTACCACTATCTTGGGTGGGTTTGTTTCTAACATACTGATAACCTGCACAGGTGTTGTAGATTCTTACAGTCTGATTAGTTGCCCCTCCTAAAAGTTGATAAATTGGTTGATTAGTGACTTTGCCAAATATGTCCCAAAGAGCTATATCTACAGCAGAAGCAGCCCTCATTTCAACACCGACACTGCTGAAGCCCAGATAAGTATTTAGGAAATTATGGTTATGTTTATCTATTTCGAGAGGATTTTTCCCTAATAAGTAAGGGGCACAGGTCTGATGTATGTGAGAGACAACGGGATCAATAGCATAGAAAGTCTCTCCTAACCCAACTATCCCTTCATCAGTATGAATTTGGACCCAAAGAATATTTGGATATTCTTTTACATTTATTGTTTCTATTGCAGTAATTTTCATTTAGCCTCCCTCGCAAGCTGATGTTTCTTTCAATAATCTTCTAATTTACCGTAAATATCTGTTAAAGAAATGCTAATTTATAGTCTTGGTTTGAAAAAAAACTGCAAGTCGTGCTAAAATAATAAGCTAGACAATAATAACTTAGCTAATGATTAAAGAAGATTTAAATCGCAATTTTGGATTTCTAGTGCATGACGTTGCTCGATTACTGCGTATTTCGGTTGATCGTCGAATGAGTGAAGTCGGCTTGACCCGATCCCAGTGGTGGGTTTTAAATAATCTATTTCAGCATAATGGAGCTAACCAGGCGGAGCTGGCACAAGTGCTAGAGGTAGAAAGACCAACACTAGGGAGACTTATTGATCGGTTAGAAAAAAAAGGTTGGGTCAAGCGTGTAGAGGACTCAAAGGATAGGCGTGCAAAAAAAATCTTTCTGTCTGATGAAGTGTCTCCGATTATTAAAGCTATGAGAAAGATAGCGGCTGAGGCGAGGTCTGATGCACTTGTCGGAATTTCAGAGGAAGAAAGAGAGCAGTTTGTAGACATACTAATACGGGTTAAAAAAAATCTCGTGACTACTGCTGTTGAGCACCGGTTACACCCTGATGAGCTCTCGGGGAAGGTAGAATGAATAAAACCACGAATAAGCCTCTGGTGGTGATGGGGTTAACGGCAAAATGGATACTTCTGTTGGGGTTACCTTTGTTGGCAACTGTTGTTGGTCTAAGATTTTACGCGGACGGCGGTAGTTTAGTTAAGACAGAAAATGCTTATGTTAAGGCCGATATCATCGCCGTTAGTCCTGAGATATCGGGTCGGGTTCTAAAAGTTTGGGTTATAGATGGGCAAAAGGTAAAAAAAGGGGACGAGCTTTTTAGAACAGAATCTCTTGGTTTCGAGCTTAGTCGGGATAAAGCTGCCGCTAAAATGGAAGTAGTGAAGACGGAAGTTCGTTCTTTGCAGGCTGATTACAGGGCTATTCTTCTTGATAAAGAAGAGGCAACCGATCGAGTGAAGTTCTTCAAAAGAAAAGTTAAGAGGTTAGCGTCGCTGAGGGAGAGAGGTATGGTCAGAGCGGATGTGTTCGATGAAGCTACTCATGAACTAGAGGTATCTAGAACTCGTCTTAAGGCCATTAGAGAACGTATAAATAGAGTCTTGGCGAGCCTTAATGGTGATCCTAAATTATCGCCCGAATTGCACCCAAGGTATTTAGAAGCTAAAGCGGTGTTTGACCGGGCTGAGATAGATATATTAGAGACACGGGTGCTATCTTCTGTTGACGGAACTATAGTTAACATGAGGTTGCAGGTTGGGGAATATGTCGAGAGAGGTGCAGATATTTTTAGCATAGTATGCTCCGATCCTATTTGGGTTGAAGCTAATTATAAGGAAACTCAGTTAACTAATATGAGAGTCGGTCAATCGGTAAGCATAGTTGCTGACGCCTATCCTGATGTGACCTGGATAGGGGAGGTGGAGCTTATAGCCCAGGCTACGGGTGCGGAGTTTGCATTGTTACCTCCACAAAACGCTACCGGAAATTGGATAAAAGTGGTTCAAAGAGTCCCAGTTAGAATCAAGGTTGATCGATTGGATCACGATGTGGAGTTAAGGGTAGGAATGACAGTTTCTGTTTCTGTGGATACTCAGAAAAACAGAGGTTTACCGCCTGTTTTAAAAAAGTTAAAGGATTATTCTTGGTTTCCTAGGTTTCTTGCTCCGGAAGAGGGCGTGACGAAAAACATCTAATGGATGTTGATATGGAGGAGAAAGCTCCACGATTTAGAGGTTTAATCATTGCCTCTATAATGCTTGCAACTCTACTCTATTCAATCGATTGGACAATCGTTGTAGTTGCTTTTCCACATATGAAGGGAATATTTGCCGCAACGGAAGACCAAGTTGCTTGGGTTATAACTTGTTATATTGTTGCCTCGGCTATTACTATGCCGACAGCGGGCTGGGCGAGCCGGAGGTTCGGTCGAAAAAGAATCATTCTTTTTTCGATTGGTGGGTTTACTGCTTCTTCAGTCATGTGTGGGGCCGCAGATTCATTGATGGTAGAAGTAATAGCAAGGACCATTCAGGGACTGACTGGAGCATTTATTATACCTCTATCAAATTCTGTCATGCTGGATATGTTTCCCAGAAAAGAGCACGGTCGAGCATTATCTATTTGGAGTGTAGGGGCCTTTTCGGGATCTTTTCTTGGACCAGTCCTTGGAGGATACCTTACCGAATATTTATCTTGGAGATACGTGTTTTATATAAATATACCCATTGGAATTATTGCTTTCACTGGAATATTTGTTTTCATGAATGAGTCCAAAAAAGAAAAAGAAGCAAAGTTGGATTGGTTTGGATTTCTGTCCTTAGCCCTGGGTGTTAGTGCTCTTCAAATTATGGCTGATAGGGGACATCGTCTAGATTGGTTTGAGTCCCCTGAAATTGTAATAGAGGCGGCATTGGCAACCTTAGGGTTCTATTTGTTTTTTGCTCACAGTTTGAGTTCCCGTTCCCCTTTTTTAGATTTTCGGATACTGGCTAAGAAACAGTTTCGGTTGGGAATGGTCTTAATGGGGTTTTACGGGCTATTAACAGTGCCTATATTGGCTATTATGCCGGTCTTTTTAGAGGAGCTTATTGGTTACCCTATAGATACGGTTGGATTATTACAGACTCCAAGAGGAGTGGGGTTGGTATTAGCATTATTTCTAGCTGGTAAGTTATCAACCAAGGTTAATCCTCGAGTTTTGATGGGAATAGGATTAATAGCAATTGCCGTTTCAAATTATGAAATGTCCCGTTGGAGCCTTGATGTAGGAGAGTGGGACATTATCTGGACAGGGCTTTTGCAGGGAGTAGGAGCAGGTATCCTAATCATTCCAATTCAGGAAGTAGCTTTTTATGGATCATCATCATCGCAAAGGGTTGATGCGTCGGCAATCATAAATTTGACTCGAAGTATTTGTAGTAGTGTTGGCGTATCTATTACCTTGGTTTTTTATTTTATGAACAGTGGAACTGCCCGCTCGGATTTAGTCCCATATGTTAATAGATTTTCGGATTATGTCAGTGAGGCTATAGTCTTTGGGGAACATAATCAGTTATTAGCACAGTTAGGCAGAGAAATAGATCGACAGGCATCCATGTTGGGGTACAGTGCAGCGTTTTTGTTTTTGAGTGCTCTGCCCTTAATTCCATTTCTACTGTTATGTCTGTCGGGAAGACTTCGGGTCGGAGATCAATCTTAACACCCAGTTGCAAGAGCCCACATCAAGATGCTTTGTTGAGTGTTTCTCTATTTTGGATTTTTAGGTCATTATCCTCTGCAAAGGACAGTAAGAACTTGAAGGCAATCGGATCCACTAGCTCCAGTTTTTTGTCTACAACCACACATTTGTTGTTATCCAGTAACATGGGTTTAAGGTATGGCGAATATGTAATTTTCTGATCAGATTCAAATGCCGAAAGGCAGCCACATAGGCGGTCAGTCCAATCGCTAGGGCGGAATTTTTGGCCAGAATTTGTTATACCAACAATAATCATAAATCCCTCCAAAAACAGGTCGCATGATAGTTAGTACATTGTACCTAGGTTACGTTTCAATATGAGGCACTTCTAGAAAGAAAAAAAAAGGGCCCGAAGGCCCCGATAAGATTCGTGGGGGAGGAGAAATTACGAACCTTATCTCTTTACCTGATCAACACTTAATACCAAGAGCACACCTTCAAATACATGGCGTATGATAATTTATTTCTTTTATCTTGATAATACCTAGAAAAAGCATATAATTTATTCCAAATAAGAATAAGGCATTTTTGGTATGGATAGACTACATTTAATGCAAGTTTTTACTAGAATTGTGGAGTCTGGAAGCTTCTCAGCAGTCGCTAAGGAGATGAATATGCTCCAACCTACAGTCAGTAAGCACATGAATGCTCTGGAAAATATTCTTGGTGTACGGTTATTAAATAGAACTACCCGTAAGTTATCCGTTACTGATTCTGGTAGGGAATATTACCAAAGGGCAAAAAGAATATTAGATGAAGTGCGGGAAATGGACTCTGAAATAGCCTCCCTGCAAAATAATCCTACTGGTACCTTAAGGGTAAGTGCACCAGCTGCTTTTGGCCGACGTTATCTGGTTCCTTTGGTATTTGAATTTAAGAGGCAATATCCTGAACTAGCTATTGATCTGTCCTTGAAAGACCGATACGTGGATGTTGTTCAGGAAGGGGTGGATGTGGCTATAAGGATGGGAGAGTTAGAGGACTCCTCTTTAGTTGCGAGGCACATAGGTAGTTTTGCACGCATGTGCGTTGCTTCTCCAGATTACATAGCTAAACATGGGATGCCCCGTGAGCCTGCCGATTTGAAACAGCATAATTGCATCACTTATTCCTACAATACGTATACTTACTACAGCTCTAGTAATGACTGGAATTTTGGCTCAAGTAAGAAACCAACCTTAGTTCGTGTTTTTGGTAATTTCAAGGCAAATAGTGCTTTTGCTATTAGGTCTGCGGCAAGGCACGGCATTGGTGTTGCTAATTTGCCTGCTTTTTTATTGAATGAGGATTTGGAAAGTGGCAGGCTCATTCATCTATTGTCAGATTTTGGGCCAGCTCAGATGCGTATCAGTGCGGTTTATCCTTCAGGCAGGTTAGTCTCCAGAAAGGTAAAATTATTTGTCAATCACGTGCAAGGGAAGTTGTTAAGCATTCCCCTGCTACATCCCAGAGACCCAGTGAGGTTCATTCCAAGAATAAAAGGAAAACCAGCTACATTGGCACCACATCCGGAGTAGTATAAATAGTGCGAAAGAAAAGTAATTATTCTGCTAAAGATATTGAGGTATTAGAGGACCTCTCGCCAATTCTCCACAGGCCGGGAATGTACACCGATCCTGCCAACCCCAACCATGCACTGGTCGAAATAATTGATAATGCGGCGGATGAGGGCCTTGCAGGTTTTGCAACAAAGGTATCTGTTATATTGCGAGAGGATGGGTCAGCTGAGGTTATTGATAACGGCCGAGGGATTCCCGTTGAGAAACATCCAACAAAAAAAATTCCAGCAGTACAGTTGATTTTTACCACTCTCCATTCAGGGGGTAAGTTTAGGAAAACAGATAAAGATGCAGTCTATCGTATTGCTGGTGGCCTCCATGGTGTCGGTGTATGTGTCGCAAATGCTTTGTCTACTAGATTGGAGGTAAATGTAAAGCGGGATGGTATGGAGTCCAGTTTAAGTTTTGGTCCGAATGGAGTAGTTAGAAAAAATCTTCGCAAGGTTAAAAAGGTTGATATGTCAGATACCGGAACCCGAGTGCAATTTTGGCCTGATAAAAAATACTTTGACTCAATTAAATTTGTTGAAAATGATCTTTCGTTTTTATTACGAGCCAAAGCAATGTTACTCCCTGGCGTTAAGTTTTTCTTAGGCGTTGAAAAAGTTGGAAAAATTAAGCAACAATCTTGGTATTTCCCAGAGGGAATGAAAGGGTATTTTAATTCGGCGGTTTCTTTAGAGAACCAGCTTTGCAACCCTCTCTTTGGTGAGCGTTATGTAGGTGATACGGGAAGTGATGAGACTGGCTTTTCCAGTGGGGAAGGTGCAATGTGGGCTCTCAGTTGGTCCGATGGTGGTGATCCTGTTACCGAATCCTATGTAAATATGATACCGACACGCTTGGGGGGCACCCATGTTGCTGGATTGAGGGAAGGTGTGTATTCCGCTATTAAAAAGTTTATAGATTTACATGCTATGGGACAAAAGGGATTAAAAATAACCCCTGATGATGTTTTTGGTCAGGTGAATTTTGTACTGTCCTGTAAAATACTGGATCCTCAGTTCAAAGGTCAGGTAAAGAATGAGCTAATTTCTCGCGATGCTGTCAGGTTGGTGTCACAGATTATGCGAGATCCATTAGAGTTGTGGCTGAATCAGCATGTAGACTTAGGTAAAAAAATAGCAGAATTTGTGATCCAACAAGCGATTGATAGGACCAAAAAATCACAGAAAGTGATTAGAAAAAAGACTTTTAGCTTGGCAATTCTCCCCGGAAAGTTGACAGATTGTGCTTCTGACGATGCTGATCAGTCAGAGCTTTTTATTGTAGAGGGTGATTCTGCTGGCGGTTCTGCAAAGGCCGCCAGAGATAAAGAATTTCAGGCAATTTTGCCATTAAAAGGGAAACCGAAAAACACTTGGCAAGATGCCTCATCTGGTATTTATGCCAACAAAGAAATTGAGGCTATAGCATTGTCTATCGGGATAGATCATCATGATGTTTCGGATACCGTAGATTTTTCAAAGTTAAGATATAAAAAGATTAATATTCTTGCGGACGCTGATGTGGACGGAGCACACATCCAAGTTCTTTTGTTAACATTATTTTTTCGGCATTTTCCGCAGTTAATTTCAAATAAGCATGTTTATGTTGCTCAACCTCCTTTATATAGGCTAGATGTTCCAGCTTTTGGTAAAAGCAAACCAGCACGTAAGATTTATGCCCTTGATGAGGATGAATTGCATGGTATTGAGGGAAAGTTACGTGAGGAGGGTAGGCAAGAGAATAACTGGACAGTTAGCAGGTTTAAAGGGTTGGGGGAGATGAGTCCTCAGCAGCTATGGGACACCACTCTTAATCCCAGTACTAGAAGGGTCTTAGAGGTGTCATTAGAGGATGGACAAAATATTTCAACAGAAATTTTTACCATGATGATGGCACGAGAATGTGCCGCTAAGCGTCGAGAATGGATGGAGGAATATGGGAATTTAATAGATGATCAATTTTAATATATAAGGATGAAAGTTTATGACAAGATTTATTTTTCTTTTTTCCGTATTTATGTCACTGCCGGTTTGTGCGGACTCATCAATTACCAGTTATGGGCTTTTTAGTGAATCTGGTGAGCATTTGGAGACGACTGGAAAAGTAAAAATAGACGGTCCTGTGGTGTTCGGATTCTGTTTTTCAATGTATGCAGACACAGCGGAAAGTCGATTGACCTTTGTAGAAACAATCAAACACCCATTGCTTATAAAGTCAAACGGCATAGAATCAATAGGGTATAGTGTGCCAAAAAAATACACTGTGTCTGATTCAAAAGTAACGGGGTGCGTGATGTATAAGGCCTCTAAGACCTCTGATTTAGTGCCGGGTCTTTGGGAGCTGTCAATTAGTCGCGGGGAAACTGATTTGGCAGCTCAAAGATTTATAGTTGAGTGACTTAAGCCATGTCTCTTAGACACTTACTATTTTTACTATCGTTTATCGGAGTATTGCGACTAACATGACCATTCAGGATGAGCTTTTTAAGAAGAAACCTTCAAAAATTAATAAGAACACAAGGCAAGCAAGCGGTGAAAAACATGAAAAATCAGAGGTGCCTTCTTTCTTTGCTCCTCACACTGGAAGTTTTGACGATGTAATACCGATTGGTCGCTATGCATCTACCCGATACCTTCAATATGCTGTAGCTACTGTTAAAGAGCGGGCTCTTCCAAGAGCCAGTGACGGACAAAAACCGGTCCAGGCTAGGATATTGTATGCCATGTGGCAAATGAGTGCGGCTGCGGGTAACCCAAGAAAAAAGTCTGCTCGAGTTGTTGGTGATGTGTTGGGAAAGTTTCACCCCCATGGTGATGCGTCTGTATATGACGCGATGGTTAGAATGTCTCAGGATTTCACCCTACGTTACTCTCTGGTTGACGGAGAGGGGAACTTTGGATCCAGAGATGGTGATGACCCTGCTGCCATGCGATACACCGAGGCAAGATTAACGAGTTTTGCAAGCCTTCTATTGGCAGAACTTGGTCAGGACACCGTTGACTTTCTTCCGAATTATGACGGGAGTATGCTGGAGCCTAGGTGTTTGCCGGCTAGACTTCCAGTGGTTTTGCTAAATGGGTCCTCGGGTATAGCGGTGGGCATGGCAACGGAAATTCCAAGTCATAACATTTTGGAGATAGGAAACGCCCTAGTGGCACTTGTAAAGAATCCGACTCTATCAATCAAGCAGTTGATGCGATTCATAAAAGGGCCAGATTTCCCCGGGGGTGCTCATATAATCAGCTCTCCGTCTGATATATATAATTTGTACGAGACTGGTAGGGGAAGTATCCGGGTTCGTGCAAAGTGGGTTTTAGAAAAGTTATCTCGGGGGCAATGGCAACTAGTAGTCAGTGAGCTGCCCCCTGGCATTTCCTCTAAAAGAGTACTGGAAGAAATAGATTCCCTTATTGCTCCTCAATTTAGACCTGGGAAAAAAACTCTTTCAAATGACCAACAAAGGGAAAAGCAACTCATGATAGGTATGGTAGATCGTGTAAGAGATGAGTCAGACAGAAATAATCCCGTTCGCTTGGTTTTTGAACCCAAAACCTCTCGTATTAATCAATCTGATTTTCTAAATCTTTTGCTAACAAAAACAAGTTTAGAGATTAATGTCCCCATCAATTTGGTGATGATAGGATTGGATGGTCGACCGAGAAATAAAAATTTGCGAGAAGTGTTAACAGAGTGGTTACTATTCCGTTTTGAGACCGTTGAGAGAAGAACCAAGAATGAGTTGGAAAAGGTTACTAATCGGCTTCATCTTTTGGAGGGAAGGTTAGTCGTTTTATTAAATGTTGATGAAGTGGTGCGAATTATTAGGGCCTCGGAAAAGCCAAAACATGACCTAATTGATGCCTTTGATTTAACTGAGGTTCAAGCAGAAGATATTTTGGAAATGCGGCTAAGGCAAATAGCTAAGCTTGAGAAATTAAAAGTAGAGAAAGAGATTGGCGGTCTGAAGAAGAGCAAAAGAGTCTTAAACAAAATAATTAAGAGCCGTACGGCTCTCGAGCAAGTTGTTTCTGATGAGATTTCCGGCGATATTAAGTCTTTTGGTGATGATCGTCGAACCCTAATAAAAGAAGCTACTAGAGCTTCCGTTGAGCCTAGAATAATAGATGGGCCGTTAACAGTGATATTTTCAAAAAAAGGTTGGGTGAGATGTCGACAGGGATGGGAAGTTGATGAGCATGCATTATCTTTCAAAGAAGGCGATGGGCTAGCGGCTTTTCATAAGGTAAAGACAACCGATCATGTGGTGTTTCTTGATTCAAAAGGAAGAGCCTATACGTTGACGGCGTCACAGCTTCCATCAGGTAGAGGGGATGGTGTCCCGGTGTCTTCGCTAGTGGATGTGCAGTCGGGTGCTCATATCTTGCATTGTGTATCTGGACCAACAAAAACCAAGGTGCTCATCTCTTCGCAAGGGGGATACGGTTTCCTATCTTCGATATCTGACATGGTGTCTAATCGAAAAGCGGGCCGTGACTTTATGACCTTAGCAACCAACGATCTTATGCATAAACCGTGTGTCTATGAAAATGGGAAGGATAGTCTGGTGGCTGTCGTTTCCAGCAACTCTCGGCTGTTGATTTTTCCCATTGGTGAGCTTAGAGAGATGTCCCGCGGTCGAGGCAATATCCTCATGGGACTACATGATGGGGAGACTATAGTTGCCAGTGCGATCTTAAATGAAAGATTTTTATGCATTACAGGGTATGGGGTCCGTAATAATAAGCTTAAGCAGATTAAATTAGTGGGAGAAAAACTAGATCGATATATAGGACGGCGTGCTAGAATGGGGCGAGCCTTAACTCATAAACTGAAATCTCCAGTGGCTATTAAAATATAAGAGATGGCAATGTCCACACAAGGATTTTTTTTAGTGAGGTCAATTATAGTTGTAGTAAGTCTAACTTTTTTGGGTTTACATGGTAAAGAAAATTTCGGGTTTTGATTTTATTATTATCGGAGCAGGGTCGGCGGGTTGTTTATTGGCAAATCGTCTGTCTAAGGACCCTCGCAATAAGGTTTTGTTATTAGAAGCCGGGGAAGACGATAACTATTTTTGGATTCCTATTCCAGTTGGATACCTCTACACCATTGGAAACCCGCGAACAGATTGGTGTTATCACACGGAACCTGATGATGGCTTGAATGGGCGCTCTCTGGGATATGCACGGGGACGCGTAATGGGAGGATGCACCTCAATTAACGCCATGATTTATATGCGCGGTCAGCGATCAGACTATGATAACTGGAGTGCTATGGGAAATCGAGGATGGGATTGGGATTCTGTGTTGCCATATTTCAAACGTATGGAGGACTATGTCCATGGGGCTGATGAATTTCATGGTGCTGGTGGGGAACTTCCCGTTCAGGAACGAAGAGTGAACTGGGAGATTCTGGATGCCTGGAGGGATGCTGCAGAGGAATCAGGCATCCCGAAGATTCAAGAATTCAATAGAGGTGATAATTTTGGAAATGCTTATTTCCAGGTCAATCAGCGCAACGGGGTGCGGTGGAACGCAGTTCGGTCATTTTTATGGCCAATCAAAAACCGTAAGAACCTGACTATTTTAAAAAAAGCCCACGTCGAAAAACTTGATGTAACAAAAACAGGTTCTTACAAAAGAATTATTGGTGTGGAGTTCTTTTCACAGAACGAAGGAAAATGTTACGCAGATAGTGGTAGGGAAGTGATATTGAGTGCGGGTAGCATTGGGTCACCACAAATTCTAGAGCTGTCAGGCATTGGGGACGGGAGACTTTCGGAAAAATGTGGTATCGATTGGGTACATCAACTAGATGGAGTCGGGAAAAACCTACAAGATCATTTACAAATCCGTATTCAATACAAAGTAAAAAACACCGTCACTTTAAATAATTTAATTAATAGTGTCACCGGTAAGATAAAAATGGGATTAGAGTATTTGTTCTTTCGAAAGGGACCACTTACTATGCCTCCTTCCCAATTAGGTGCTTTTGCACGAAGTGATAATTCACGTGAGTCTGCGAATATTGAGTGGCATGTACAGCCCCTCTCTCTTGATAAATTTGGCGACCCGTTACATTCTTTTTCGGCAATCACACCGTCGGTCTGTAATCTTCGGCCTACCAGTAGGGGTAGTGTGGAAGCAGTTTCCCCCAACCCTTTTAAGCACCCTAAAATAAAGATGAATTATTTATCTACGGATGATGACAAACAAGTAGCAGTAGATTCTATTAGGTTAACTAGGAAAATTATGCAATCTGACAGTCTCCGAAAGTTCCAGCCTGAGGAGTTCCGTCCAGGAAAGGAAATACAAAGTGATGAACAGCTAATAGAGGCTGCGGGGAATTTAGGTTCTACGATATTTCATCCTGTTGGAACTTGTAAGATGGGGAGTGAAAAGTCGGCTGTGGTGAATGACCGATTGCAGGTCAGAGGGGTGGATAATCTACGGATTATAGATGCATCGGTAATGCCTACCATAACATCTGGTAATACCAACGCTCCAACAATGATGATTGCTGAAAAGGGAGCAGAAATCATTTTGAAATCCTCGCAAAATTAGCGTCGTACTAGACCAATATTCTGAGGTTTCAACAAAAACGTGGTTTTTGGTTTTTTTCAAGGTACAATAAATATCATTATCAGGATGGGAATTGTTACGAGTTCGCTTAAATTTTGAAAGGATAGTATGAGCCAAAGCATCCCTAAAATAATTTTATTGTCTCTTTGTGTATCGTTAACTCTCAACTGTTTTGGGAAAGAAGTTAACGTTTACAGTTATAGGAAACCACATCTAATTAAACCACTTTTTGATAAATTCACCCAAAATACTGGAATAGAAGTAAATACTGTTTTTGCCCAGAAGGGAATGCTGGAGAGACTGAGAAACGAAGGTAGAAATAGTCCAGCAGATTTGATTTTTACAGTTGATATTGGTCGAATCTCAGATTTTAAGGAGGCAGGCCTTACTCAGCCGGTGAATTCTGACATATTATTAAATAATATTCCGCAAAACTTCAGAGACCCAGAAAATTATTGGTTTGGTTTGACCTCGAGAGCTAGAATAATAGTTGTCTCTAAAGATCGTATCAGGGCGGGAGAGGAAATTCTGAGTTACGAAGATTTAGCAGATCCTCGGTGGAGGGGGCGGGTTTGTACCCGTCAAGGGAAACACCCTTATATGGTTGCCCTTACGGCAAGCGTTATTGCTGAGCATGGTACCGATGGGGCAAAAAACTGGTTGATGGGGTTGAAAAATAATTTGGCTAGAAAGCCTCAGGGTAATGATAGAGCACAGGTTAAGGCCATTTTCAGTGGACTTTGTGATGTTGCAGTTATAAACCACTACTACATGGCTAAAATGTTGGTCGATGAAGAGCAAACAGAGTGGGCTAATTCAGTTAGAATTATTTTCCCGAACCAGATGGATAGAGGGACTCATATGAATGTAAGTGGGGTTTCACTGACCAAGTATGCCCCTAATCCTGATGCCGCAATTAAATTGATGGAGTTTTTGTCTAGCTCCGAGGGGCAATCTCTTTATGCCGAAAGGAATGGTGAATATCCTGTGAAAAAAGGTATTAACCCCCAAGATCTTGTAGCTTCTTGGGGAGGTTTTAAGCAGGATGATTTGGGGCTTAGCCGTATAGCTCGTCTCAGAGAGCGTGCTATCAGACTTGCAGACGAAGTTAAATACAACGAGTAGTTGAGCCTTGCGGTAAGGTTTTTGTTTTGAGAAAAATACATAACCTTATTTCGCACCGAGTGAGGCTTGGTGCCTGGGTATCACTGTGCTTGTCGGCACTTCTTGCAACACCCGTATTGTCGATTGTTTTTGTTGCACTACAGCCAAGTGGCGAGGTCTGGTCTCATTTGATAAATACTACTTTACCAGGATATGTATACAACACCATTATTCTGTCTATCGGGGTAGGTTTTATTGCGGTTCTATTGGGTACGTCTACTGCTTGGTTAGTGACAATGTGCAGCTTTCCGGGAGTGAGATACTTCAACTTTTTACTCCTCCTGCCTTTAGCAATGCCATCTTATGTGGTTGCTTATGCCTACACGGATTTCCTCGAGTATGCCGGGCCATTACAAACTTTTTTAAGGCATTTGTGCGACTGGACACATCCAACAGATTACTGGTTCCCAGACATTAGGGGGTTAGGTGGAGGCATAATTGTAATGTCATTTGTTTTGTACCCCTATGTCTATCTTTTAGCCAGAGCAGCATTTTTGGAACAGTCTGTAAATGTATTGGAAGTTAGTAGAGTGTTGGGGCGAGGTGTCTTGGGAACCTTTCTGAAGGTCTCTTTGCCTAGTGCACGGCCGGCAATCGTTGTTGGAGTTTCTCTCGTGCTAATGGAAACTTTGAATGACTATGGGACTGTTGATTTTTTTGCGATTCCTACTATGACGTTTGGACTAATAGATGTTTGGTTTGGTATGAACAATGTTGCTGGGGCTGCCCAGATCGCATCATCATTACTGGTTTTTGTAATCTTGCTGATCGTTATAGAAAACTTTAGTAGAAGACGTCAACGTTTTTATCAGCAGAGTTCGACCAGGTTTTCCAATTTACCAAATTATCAATTGAAAGGGTGGAGTGCTTTTTTTGCACTTGCAACTTGCCTTTTTCCTATTATCATAGGTTTCATAGTCCCCGCAGTCGTTTTGTCTGTTCTTTCCGTGAAATATTTTTCAGTTTCTTGGACTTCTGAGTTTCGCATTTTGGTTGCTAATAGTTTAGTTTTGTCCATGTCGGCTTCGTTAATAGTTCTTCTCATAGCACTTTTCTTAGCTTATTGCCGTCGGATATATCCTGATGCTATGCTGAGCTCTATCATAAAGATAGCATCCATGGGTTATGCCATGCCAGGAGCTGTTCTGGCAATTGGTATTTTATTGCCATTGGGTGCGTTTGATAACTTTATCGACTCTCTATCTCGTGAATGGTTCGGACTGTCAACGGGTCTAATATTCAGTGGGACTTTTTTCGCTGTATTGTTTGCGTATATAGTACGGTTTTTAACAATAGCAATGGGGCAAATTGAGAGTAGTCTGGGAAAGATATCATCGTCTATGGACATGGCGTCTAAAGCATTGGGCTATTCAAGTTATCGTGGTTTCTGGCGTCACCACTTCCCGTTGATAAGGGGTGGAGCAATTGTGGCTTTGATCATCGTCTTTGTCGATTGTATGAAAGAATTGCCCGCCACGCTGATCTTGAGGCCTTTTAATTTCAACACGCTTGCGGTTCATGTCTATCATTACGCATCGGATGAAATGTTAGGCGAAGCTGCTCTAGGCTGTATGTTTATTGTGGCAGTTGGGCTTTTGCCTGTTCTACTATTGAGTTGGATGCTCACTAAATCCAGGAAAATTAATGATACGGTATAAAATGAAAAATCGAAATTTGGGGATTATGAGGGGATTTTCGTGCATCTGCAGGTGACCAATCTTTTTTGCGATTATGGTGATTATGAGGCTGTGAGGGGAGTTGACTTCATGGTTTCACGAGGTGAGAGAGTTTGTTTGCTAGGTCCAAGTGGTTGTGGGAAGACTACGATTTTACGAGCTATTGCAGGTCTTCACGACCCGACCAATGGAGAGATTAAAATTAATAATCAGGTAGTCTTCGGAACGGACCGATTTATACCTATTCAAGAAAGGAGGGTAGGTATGGTCTTTCAAGATCATGCTCTATTTCCGCACCTCTCCGTGCGAGAAAATGTAGGTGCTGGCTTATGGTCTATAGGAGCTAAGGAGAGAAATAGAGTTAGTGGTGAGTACATGGAAATGATGGGAATAAGTAGCCTCGGGAGCCGTTTTCCACACGAATTGTCAGGGGGGCAGCAACAAAGAGTAGCCCTCGCTAGGGCCTTAGCTCCTAAGCCATTATTACTCTTGATGGATGAGCCCTTTTCTAGTCTTGATTTAGATATGCGGTTTCGGATGAGTCAAGAGATCTCCGATCTTTTGAGGATACATGATATTACTTGTGTCATGGTTACCCACGATCAGCAGGATGCTTTTGTTATGGGCGATAAAATAGGAGTTATGGCGAATGGGACGCTCCTCCAGTGGGATGATCCCCACCATGTCTACCATGAGCCAGCAAGTCGTTTCGTGGCGGATTTCATAGGTGACGGAGCCTTTATAGATGCGGTTGTGACGGGAGATGGTAAATTATCAAGTGGGGTAGCTGATCTTGAGTTAGAGAATATGGGTAGTCTTAAGTCTGGTGATAATGTTGACATCTTGGTGCGTCCAGAAGACGTAATATTTGATGAGACTAGTAATATTAGGGCAAAAATCATTCGACGGTCGTACAAAGGTGCAGAAATTTTGTATACGTTATCACTTGAAAATAAGAATAAAGTTCTAGCCTCTTTTTCTAGTCATTCCTATTTTTCAGTTGGTGATGATATTGGTATTAAGTTCCAATTCAATCACGTTGTGGTTTTCAAGAAATGATAATCAATTGATGGTATTATTCATTGCTTAATTTACATCTCGAACCCTTATGCTCTTATTTGGTAAAAATTAGTAGGCATTTGGGGGTGATTTATCTTTCTCACCGTTTGTTACCCGCAGAAGCTGGTTTTATCCTGAAGCTAGAGACCAAGGAAGGATGATTAAGCGGGTAGTACATAAACTCGGTGGATGTCTATCTTTTTGAATTAGTAGGTTTGGTGATTTATGAACCTAATGTTTCTAGTGGTAGGGATTACAAGCTTTGTGGCGGGAGCCAACATGCGAGTGTTGGACCCTCTTTTGCTAGTAATAGGTCTAGATTTTGGGGTAGAGGCCACTGTCGCAGCAGCAGTTGTTACTTCTTTTTCTCTTGCCTACGGGCTGTTTCAGTTGATCTATGGGCCATTATCCGAAAGGTACGGGAAAATAGAAGTAATGTTCTGGGCGAGCATGCTGGCCTCGCTGATGTCTCTCATATCGTCCCAAGTATCGACTCTAGGTGAATTTACCATTATTAGGTTTTTGACGGGTGCGGGCGTTGGGGGTCTAATACCACTGGCCTTAGCATGGGTCGCAGATGCATCGACATATAGAGATCGCCAAAAAGCATTAGCAAAATTAGTAGCATTTGTAATTTTAGGAACTATCTTTGGGCCATCCAGCAGCGGATTTATTAGCGATGCATTCGGTTGGAGGATTGTTTTTTTTATTTACTTTGTTCTATTTCTTCTAAACTCAGCAATGTTGTTCATGATTGTGTTGAAGGCGGGGAAAAGGAGACGAGAAAATAACAAGAAACTCCATGTCGGATGGGGTTTTAAAAAGCAGATCGAGGTTCTCAGAGATCGGTGGGTCAGAGTTGTATTGGCAACGGTTTTTATAGAGGGAGCTCTATTTCACGGTTGTCATGCCTTTGTAGGAACCTACCTTCAGGATAAGTTTGGTTTGACAATGGGCACCGCAGGACTCGTAGTGGCGTTCTTTGGGTTCGGTGCGATTTTGTATACCATGGTTGTTGGCAGGCTAATACGATTGTTAGGGCAGGAAGGTTTAGTTTTAGGAGGTGGTATCACGATGTTTTGCTGTTATTTTGCTATGCCTTTAATAGAAACATGGCAGTATAGTATTTTCGCAATAACTTTATCTGGTTTTGCCTTTTTTATGTTTCACAATACTTTACAGACATGTTCTTCTGAAATGATTCCCTCAAAGCGAGGAATTGCTTTATGCCTGCATGGATTTAGTATGTTGACAGGCACTTCATTGGGCGTCGTGTTCATAGCACTCATTATTAAATCTCATGGATATTTGATAGCTTATTTCTTGTCGGGATCTGGCCTACTTATTCTTAGTGTAATTTTTAAGCGATGCTTAAACGAAAGAAATGCTAAATTTAAAGACTCTGTGGAATATTGAAAAAAAGACTAAGTCTAGTTTTATAGTGGTAGACTAAAATTCATATTAGAGGTTTTATATCATGTTTTCAAAAATAGATAATATTAGAGATTTTGATGTTGAGTTGTCATCAGCTATCGTAGCGGAGAAGCAAAGACAGGAAAACCATTTAGAATTAATAGCTTCTGAAAATTATACTAGTCCAAGAGTCATGGAGGCTCAGGGGTCGGTGCTGACTAACAAGTACGCCGAGGGTTATCCTGGGAGGCGATATTATGGGGGTTGTGAATTTGTTGATGTTGCTGAATCCATCGCTATAGATAGGTGTAAAAAATTGTTTGGGGCTGATTTTGCGAATGTTCAGCCACATTCTGGTGCACAAGCAAACGCAAGCACTTTTCTTGCTGCTCTTGAGACGGGTGATAAAATTTTAGGTATGTCGCTTGCTCACGGGGGACATTTAACTCATGGGTCGCCAGTTAATTTTAGTGGAAAGATTTATCAATCGATAGCTTATGGTTTGGATACCAACGAGGAGATTGACTATCAACAAATAGAGGCCTTGACTGCGAAACATAAACCTAAACTTATTATCGCTGGTGCTTCTGCCTACTCCAGGGTTATTAATTGGCAGGTATTGTCTGAGATAGCGTCGGATCAGGGTGCAATGTTTATGGCGGATATGGCCCACTACTCTGGGCTCGTTGCTGCTGGTGTTTATCCAAGCCCAATTCCCTATGCTGACTTCGTTACTAGTACTACCCATAAGACTTTGCGAGGGCCGCGAGGTGGAATTATTATGGGTAAATCTGAATATGAAAAGAAAATTAATTCAGCACTTTTTCCGGGAACCCAGGGTGGTCCCCTCATGCATGTTATTGCCGCCAAGGCTGTCGCCTTCAAGGAAGCTATGACTGAAGATTTCGTTGATTATCAAAATATCGTATTGAAGAATGCAAAAATAATGGCAAAAAGGCTGTTAGATCGAGGGTTAAGAATAGTTTCTGGTGGAACTGACTGCCATATGTTTTTGGTTGATTTGCAATCTACTGGTGTCACAGGAAAGGAAGCTGAGGCTGTATTGGGTAGTGCCCATTTGACGGTAAATAAAAATGCTATTCCCAATGATCCACAATCACCGTTTGTAACTAGCGGTATCCGGATAGGAACGCCGGCTATAACTACGCGAGGTATAGGGGAAACCGAGTCAGAGGAGATCGCCAACCTGATTGCTGATGTGCTACATTCCCCGCATGAAGGTAGTGTTATCAAACGTGTAAAGGCTCAAGTTGAAGAAATATGCAGGAATTTTCCAGTATATTTGAAATAATCTTGGTTATGTACGGTCCTGTGGAAAACCGTAGTTCTGCTAAGGAGCAAAGGGTGAATTTTAATGAGATGTCCTTTTTGTAAACACTCGGAGACACAAGTTATTGATTCTCGAGTTTCGGATGAAGGGGAAAGTATTCGCCGGCGAAGAAAATGTATACATTGCAGCAATCGTTTTACTACTTATGAAAATGTGGTTTTGCGCATGCCGCAGGTCGTTAAGTCAAATGGTCCCAGAGAGGAATTTAAGGAAGAAAAGTTAAGGACTGGATTTCTTAGGGCTCTTCATAGGCGCCCCGTCTCCGCGAACCTTTTAGATGAGTCTATTAGTCGTGTTAAGAATCGATTGCTAGCGTCAGGGGAGCGAGAGATAGATTCTAGGAAAATAGGCGAGTTAGTTATGAAAGAGCTGCATCGATTAGACAAGGTGGCCTATATTCGATTTGCATCGGTTTACAGAGACTTTCAGGATGCTGATGATTTTCAAGATGCTATTAAAGAAGTGCAAGAAATACCTGATGTGTCAATTAGGGATAATGAGTAATGTTTCAGGAAAAAGACGAGTCATGGATGGCAAGAGCTTTGCAGCTAGCAGAGAGAGGATTGTTTTCTACCACCCCTAACCCCCGTGTCGGTTGCGTCATTACGCAAGGGGACTCTATAGTTGGAGAGGGATGGCACAAGGTTGCGGGAGCTGAGCATGCTGAAGTTCTCGCACTCAAGGAGGCGGGTGGTAATGCACGTGGTGCCACAGTCTATATCAATATGGAACCTTGTAGTCATATGGGTAGAACTGGACCCTGTGTGGACGAGTTGATAAAGGCTCAAGTTGGGAGGGTCGTGTGTGCCATGGAAGACCCCAATCCTTTGGTAAAAGGTCGCGGGATACAGCGTCTCAAAGAGTCAGGTATAAAGGTTAGTGTCGGGGTTTTGGAAGATACAGCAGTAGAGTTAAATATCGGTTTCGTTAATCGTATGAATTGTGGGAGGCCCTGGTTTCGAATAAAAGTAGCCGCTGGATTAGATGGTAAGACTGCTTTGGAAAACGGAGAGAGCAAATGGATTACCGGTGATAAATCACGAGATGACGTACATACTTGGAGAGCTCGGTCATGTGGGATATTAACAGGGATTGGAACTCTTTCTGCAGATAATCCCCAACTAAATGTGAGGAGAGTTAAAACAGATCGCCAGCCAGTTGTATTAATAACGGACAGTAACCTAAAAGCACTTACAACCTCTAAAGTCTTTAATAATGATAAAGTTCTATTAATCACAGCCAACGAAGACACTGGCCAGATAAAGAAATTCGAGGATAAGGGTGTGGATGTTTTAAGTTTGCCGAATCAATTTGGTAAAGTCGATTTGCAAGCCCTAGCGAAGGAGTTGGGAAAACGGCAGTTTAATGAAGTTCTAACCGAAGCCGGGTGCAATTTGCATAGTGCATTACTTCGGGAGGGAATTTTTGATGAGATAATTGTCTATTACGCACCTATAGCGATGGGTATAGGGGGACGTGGTATGTTAAATATTGGGGATGTAGCAACAATGGAAGATGTTCCGAGATTTGTTATCAAAGAAGTAACTACCATAGGTCCAGATATTCGAGTACGTGCTTTTCCAAAACAGGGAGACTAATGATGTTTACTGGGTTAGTCCAGGCGGTTGGTAACATAGTAGATGTAGAGATGAGGGGAAAAGGTTGTGTTATTGCCATTGATGTTGGTGATTATGAAATTGTAGATGTTGCTATGGGTGATAGCATTTTGGTAAACGGAGTTTGTCTAACTGTGACTAAACTTGCAGCTAATACATTGTGGTTTGATGTGTCGCCAGAGACTATGGAGGTGATAATCGGATTTGAGGGCGGCACAGAAGTCAATTTAGAAAAGGCTATGCGACTTTCGGACAGACTTGGGGGACACCTAGTTACCGGGCATATAGATACAACTGGGGAAATTGGGTCTATAGATATCGATAATAATAACTATGAAGTCCAGATTATTTACCCCAGACTTCTGGCACCATATATTAGTCGTAAAGGGTCTATTGCAGTAAACGGAGTTAGCCTAACGGTGAATGACATTAGTCATAGTTCTTTCTACGTGAACCTAATCCCGCATACTTGGAGTAAGACAGCTCTAAGGAATCTAGGCATTAGATCCAAGGTAAATCTCGAAGTTGACCTAGTCGCTCGATATGTTGAGAGAATGTTATCGCTATCACAGGAAAAAGGTAAATGAATAGTAGAGTTGCAAAGTCGGAAGAAATTATAGAAGACATTAAAAACGGTAAGATGGTTATCTTAGTTGATGAAGAAGACCGCGAGAATGAAGGTGATTTGATGGTGGCGGCTCAGTTTGCATCTCCTGAGAATATAAATTTTATGGCAACGCATGGCCGAGGTCTTATATGCTTGACGTTGACAAAGGAACGGTGTGGAAAATTGGGGTTACCGTTAATGGTAGGTAGTAATCGATCGCGAATGGGGACTAATTTTACAGTCTCAATAGAAGCGGCAGAAGGAGTGACTACTGGAATTTCTGCTGCTGATCGTGCCCATACTATTATTACGGCGGTTGACCAAAATACAGTGGCTAAGGATATCGTTCAACCAGGCCATGTTTTTCCATTGAGAGCAGAGGAAGGTGGTGTTCTAGTTAGAGCAGGTCATACAGAAGCTGGCTGTGACATAGCAAGTCTGGCAGGATTGAGCCCGTCCGCCGTCATATGTGAAATTTTAAAAGAAAATGGTGAAATGGCACGTTTGCCGGATCTGGAAGTATTTGCTAAAGAGCATGATTTAAAAATCGGGACAATTACTGACCTCATTGATTATAGAAGTCGCACAGAAACGCTGATTCAGAGAGTTTTTACCAGAAAAATAAATACGACTCATGGAGAGTTTCAACTTATCGGTTACGAGGATAAAATTAGTCAAGACGCCCATTTTGCTATGTTAATGGGCAATCCGGGCAATTCAAAGGAGACCTTCGTTAGAGTTCATGAGCCTTTGTCTGTGATGGATCTGATGGATATAAGTAATCAGAGGCATTCTTGGAATCTAAATGATGCTATGCATTATATAGCGAGCCAAGGGGAGGGAGTTATTGTTCTACTACATAGAACAGAAAATGGGCATCAATTATTAGACCGCTTTAGCAGTAACGGTGTTGGGAAAGATAAAAAGGTCCCATTAAGGACTTATGGCATAGGTGCTCAAATTCTTCGTGATGTATCTATTCGAAAAATGAAGCTGCTTGCCACACCTAGGAGGATGCCGAGTATGTCGGGGTTTGGATTGGAAGTTACTGGATACGTTGAAAAACCGATAGACTAGAGGATTTGTTATGAGAAAAAACGACTCATTGGGTCAATCCGGCTTATCCAGAGATGATTTGGTACAAAACTGGATTAGGAGATTTCGGAAGGCTGACGTTTCTCCACAAGAAATAAAAGTTGGGGTCGTAGCGTCGATTTATAATAGTAATGTTGTAGAACCGATTTTAAGCGAGGTACTTGGTTGCTTGAATGACCTGGGCATAGAGAGAGAACATATAATCGTGGAGAAGGTTCCTGGGGCACTTGAACTTCCATTTGTACTACAAAAGTTAGCGGAGGTTATTGAGCCTAGTGCCATGATAGCACTGGGTTGCGTCATCAGAGGCGAGACTTATCATTTTGAGTTGGTATCGAATGGTGTATTCGATGGGGTGATGAGAGTGCAATTGGATAGTGGGATACCCATAGCAAATGGTGTCCTTACCTGTGAGTCGATAGAACAGGCTACGGATCGACGGATGAGTAAGGCTTATGAGTGCGTAGATGTTGTGGTTGAGTTAATTGTCTTTTTAAAAAAAGAGCGAGAAAGCTAGAGCCTGGAGTAGTCCATGTCAAAAGATACCAACCAACTGGCAGTTAGTCGAAGAAATGCTCGAGAATTTGCTCTGCGTGCACTGTACGCATGGTTGGTGAACGATGCTTCTTCAATAGATGGTTTGCGATCACAGCAACTTTTGGGGATAAAAAGTTTGAATATAGATTTGAATTACTTTGATACAATGTTGAGAGGAGTAATCCGATGTGCACCAGATTTAGATGAGATACTCTCGCCTCATTTGGATAGGGCACTTAAAAGTTTATCCCCTATAGAGCACGCGGTTTTGCTGATTGGCTCTTTCGAGATGCTGGAGCAGAAACAAATTCCCTATCGCGTGATTATAAATGAGGCAGTGGAGCTTACAAAAAGCTATGGGGGAACAGATGGATATAAATTTGTAAATGGTGTTTTGGATAAGCTAGTAGCGACTATACGTCCCAAAGAATTAAATGCTCACTGAGTTCAGAATTATTGAGAAATATTTTAAAAGGCCTGTCCCAAATGATGTGGTTGGTATAGGAGACGATGGAGCAATTTTGCCAATTGCGAATGGTGAAGAAAGGTTAGTTATCACTACCGATACTTTAGTTGAAGATGTGCACTTTTCAAAGAAAACGAGCCCGACTAACCTTGGTCACAAAGCATTAGCAGTAAACCTATCAGATTTGGCGGCCATGGGTGCTCGACCTCAATATACGTTATTATCAATTACCATCCCCACTGCTAATCAAAATTGGTTAAAACAATTTGCTGACGGCTTTTGGAATCTTGCTGACAAACACTCAGTATGTCTGATTGGTGGGGATACCACACGGGGCCCACTTTCGATCACAGTAACTGCAATTGGGCAGGTAACAAATGGGTTGTTTTTAAAACGCAACGGTGCGAAAGCGGGAGATGATGTATGGGTCTCAGGTACTGTAGGTGGTGCTGCAGTAGGGTTACTTTATAAAGAGCATAGAGATACATTCTTTTGTAGCAACACATGGTCCCGGTTTGAGCAGTTTTTGGATACACCCACCCCACGTGTTGATCTTGGACAGGCAATTTCGGGGATTGCCACCAGTGCTATAGACGTATCGGATGGATTGAGTCAAGATATTGATCATGTATTAAGATTATCGGATGTGGGTGCTGATATTGAGTATTTCCAGATCCCCTGTGAAACTGAGTTGAAGCGTTTCAGAAACGAGACAAAAATTCGAAATCTCATGCTATCGGGGGGGGGATGATTATGAGATTGTTTTTACAGCTCCCGTCACTGAAAGTGAGAGAATTTTGGAAATATCTCAAAACTTGGATATCCGGTGTACTAAAATTGGCAAGATTACATCTCGAAAGGGTCTCAGATTTGTAGATAGTGATGGTGAAAGTTTGATAGTTAGTCGGGAGGGATTTGAGCACTTCAGAGTTTAAAAGCTTGAGAGAAGGAGCGTCTTTTATTGTCTCCCATCCGGCTCATATTATAAGCCTAGGTTTTGGAATGGGCTTAGTATCAATTGCCCCTGGAACGTTCGGTACAATTTTGGCTATCCCAGTCTACTTATTAATAGCTGATTTATTTCGGTCAACAGCTGTTATTTTGGTTTTAATATTAATGTTTGCAGTTGGTATATGGGTCTGTAATGTTTCAGGCACAAGCCTAAGGTCCCACGATAGTAAAATTATTGTGTGGGATGAGGTGGTAGGGTTTTGTGTTGTTTTATTTTTCACCCCCCCGGGAATTTGGTGGCTGCTAACTGCCTTCATTTTGTTTAGGATCTTCGATATTTTTAAACCATACCCTATAAACCTTATCGATCAGAATTTGTGTAATGGGCTAGGTGTTATGTTAGATGACTTGGTAGCTTCATTTTATACCTTACTATGTTTAGCTTTTTTTAAATCAATTTTGATTCCGTTATGGAAAATAATCTAGATATTCTCGGAAAACGAGTGGGCGAGATTCTTTTAGAGAAAGATTTTGTCTTATCTACGGCAGAATCCTGTACCGGCGGGGGCATTGCAGAGCTGGTAACAAGAACCCCTGGGAGCTCTGAGTGGTTTGATCGAGCATATATTACCTACAGCAACCAAGCTAAGATATCTTTGGTGGGTGTCAAAAAAGAGACTTTGGAAAAATATGGTGCCGTATCACAAGAGGTTGTGAAAGAAATGGTTGAGAATACCCTACAGAAAAGCGGATCATCAATAGTTACTGCAGTTAGTGGCATAGCTGGACCTACTGGAGGTAGTTTGGAGAAACCGGTTGGTACGGTCTTTATAGGTTGGGGAGCGACTTCCGGGAATAGACAAGGGAAAGTTGAAGTTTTGAGGTGTAGTTTTTCTGGGGATAGGTTGTTAGTGCGGGCGAAGACTATTGTTCGAGCCTTAGAAGGGATAATAGAGTGGTGTAGTTGAGGTATCCCAGTAGCCTCTTAGTGGTAAATAGGCTGTTTTTGGTATCCACGGTTTATGTAATAATCAGACAACAAAATAAAAACCTAACAGTGAAGGAAGAAGCAATGAGTGATAACCGTCAGAAGGCGTTACAGGCAGCCCTTTCTCAAATTGAAAAGCAATTTGGTAAGGGGTCAATTATGCGGATGGGTGAAAATGATATTGAAACTGGCTTAAAGGTTGTGTCTACTGGGTCACTCGGGTTGGATGTGGCTCTAGGTATAGGCGGTTTGCCACGGGGCCGTGTTGTGGAGATATATGGGCCCGAATCATCTGGTAAAACAACCTTAACACTATCAGTAATTGCTGAAATGCAGAAATTAGGAGGGACAGCAGCATTTGTGGATGCAGAGCATGCACTAGACCCCCAATATGCTGCGAAGCTTGGGGTTACAATAGATGATTTGCTTATTTCCCAGCCTGATCATGGTGAGCAAGCCTTGGAAATTGCTGATATGCTCGTTAGATCAGGAAGTGTCGATGTTGTTGTTGTTGATTCAGTTGCTGCACTTACACCAAGAGCGGAGATTGAGGGCGATATGGGTGATCCCCAAATGGGTCTTCAAGCAAGGCTCATGTCGCAAGCTCTTCGCAAGTTGACCGCAAACATAAAGAAATCCAATACTTTAGTGATATTTATCAATCAGATAAGAATGAAAATTGGTGTTATGTTTGGTAATCCTGAAACCACAACTGGTGGAAATGCATTGAAATTTTATTCCTCCGTTCGTATAGACATTAGGCGCATAGGAGCGATCAAAAAGGGGGATGAAGTGGTTGGTAGTGAAACTCGAGCAAAGGTTGTCAAAAACAAGGTGGCACCGCCCTTCCGTAAAGCTGAGTTTGATATCTTGTATGGTAGTGGTATTTCTCGAGA
The DNA here is from genome assembly GCA_902627495.1 of Hydrogenophilales bacterium. Classification (GTDB taxonomy): domain Bacteria; phylum Pseudomonadota; class Gammaproteobacteria; order Burkholderiales; family Eutrophovitaceae. The sequence goes on from CACOJS010000002.1 coordinate 148,999, forward strand.
GGGTGAGGTCATAGAACTTGGGGTTCAAAACGGCTTAATTGAAAAGTCGGGTTCTTGGTATAGTTACGATGGTGATAGAATTGGGCAAGGGCGAGATAATGTACGCGAATTTTTGAAGACTAATTCTGCGGTGGCCGAAAAAATTGAGATCGAAATAAAGGAAAAACTAGGCCTTTTGGAGCCCAATGGTGCCGACAAAGACTAGACATGATGCCATAAACGATGCCAGAAAAACAGCATATCGATTGGTATCCCGAAAAGAATACAGTAGGAGTGGCCTATCTCATTCGTTATGCAAGAAGGGATACTCCATTGCTATAATTGACTCTCTAATGGATGAACTCGAGCATACAGGATTACTATCGGATAGGAGGTTCGTTGATTTTGTCATTGCCAATAAAAGATCTAAGTACGGTCAGAGGAAAATATTATTTGAATTAAAAAAAATGGGTGTAGCATCGTCCGAATTAGAAAGGGCACGCTGTGTTTTATTAACCGATGAAAGTGAAATAGCTCAGCAAGTATGGACTAATAGATTCAGCGAGGTTACCAATGATTCAAAGGTTATTAGCAAGAGGATTCGTTTCATGATTGGGAGAGGGTTTTCTCGGGAGGTCGTTGAGAAAATTGCATTTAAAAACGGTTTTATTAAATGAAAAGTAGAGAAATTAGAGAAAGTTTTTTATCTTATTTTGAGAAAAAAGGGCATACTCGAGTCAATTCCAGTCCTTTAGTCCCTGCAAATGATCCTACTCTATTGTTTACTAATGCAGGTATGGTGCAGTTCAAAGATGTTTTCTTGGGGCAAGAAAAATTAGCTTTTGATAGGGCAGTAACCTCTCAAAGATGCGTCCGAGCTGGAGGCAAGCATAATGACCTTGAAAATGTAGGGTATACCGCCCGCCACCACACATTTTTTGAGATGCTAGGAAACTTTAGTTTTGGTGATTATTTTAAGGAAGATGCTATTAGCTTTTCTTGGCAATTGATCACCAAAGAGTTTGGGCTTGATCCGAAGCGATTACTTGTTACAGTTTATGATAATGATGATGAAGCGTTTGATATATGGCATAAACACATAAATCTCCCATTAGAGAAAATTATACGTATTGGGGATAAGCTGGGAGGTCAAAAGTATCAGAGTGACAATTTCTGGCAGATGGGGGATACCGGCCCCTGCGGCCCATGCTCTGAGATATTTTGGGATCATGGTCCCCACATTACAGGTGGGCCGCCAGGGTCCCCTGAGGAAGACGGTGACCGCTTTATCGAGATATGGAATCTTGTTTTCATGCAGTTTAATCGGAATAACTCTGGGGAACTCAACAAACTGCCTAAACCCTCTGTTGATACTGGTATGGGATTAGAAAGAATTTCTGCTGTACTGCAGAATGTTCACTCTAATTACGAAATTGATATGTTTCAGGCCTTGATAAAATCTGCAGCGGTTGCAGTAAGTGTTAATAATCTTGGATCTAATTCTTTGAAAGTAATAGCTGATCATATTCGGGCTTGTAGTTTTCTTATTACGGATGGAGTATTACCTACAAATGAAGGGAGAGGTTATGTTCTTCGTAGGATTATTAGGCGTGCAATTAGGCACGGTTATAAACTCGGTAAAAGGGACCCATTTTTCTTTAAACTTGTAAGTCATGTGGCTTTGGAGATGGGTGACGCTTACCCGGAACTCATGTCATCACAGAAGCATGTGTCTTCAGTGATACATGAAGAGGAAGTGAGGTTCGCACAAACTCTAGATAATGGCATGGGCCTTTTGGAGACTGCCCTGCTTCGAGAAGACAAGGTGCTAGATGGTGAAACCGTTTTTAGACTATATGATACCTATGGTTTTCCTGTTGACTTAACAGCCGATATAGCACGAGAGCGGAATATGCGCTTAGATCTTTCTGGATTTGAGGCCGCTATGGAGGACCAAAGAGAGCGTGCAAGAGCCTCTTCAAAGTTTCAAAAAAACGTATCACTTAATTATGATGGTGAGAAAACTAAATTCTTGGGTTATCAACAGCTAGTGACTGAGTCGACGGTGGTAGCCATATACAGTAATGATCAATCAATTAATGAACTAAGTGAAGGGGATGCAGGAGTGATAGTCTTGAACCAAACTCCTTTCTATGCTGAATCGGGTGGTCAAGTTGGTGATAGAGGAATCTTGGTAGGTAAAAACACTCCTTTTTCTAATTTTGTCGTTAATGATACGCAGAATGTTAGTGCAGGTGTGGTTGGACATAACGGGGTAATGAAACAAGGCAAAATCGGTATCGGCGATAATGTTGACGCACAGGTTGATGGTAATATGAGGCAAAAAGCTACTTGCAACCACTCAGCGACACACCTTATGCACTCAGCCCTGCGCAAAGTTCTGGGTGATCACGTGAAGCAGAAAGGATCGTTAGTTGATGAAGATAAAACTAGATTTGATTTTGCAAATAACAAACCTCTATCAGACGCTCAGATTAGCAACATCGAGAAAATTGTTAACGAACAAGTTCGCCTAAATGTTTCGGTAACTTCGAATGTTATGCCTTATGATGAGGCAGTAGAGGACGGGGCATTAGCTCTTTTCGGGGAAAAGTATTCAGACACTGTGAGGGTTATTGGTGTGAACAATTTCTCAAAAGAGCTTTGTGGGGGAACTCATGTTAGTAAAACAGGAGAAATAGGACTGTTCAAAATAGTTGAAGAGACAGGAGTGGCTGCTGGAATTAGAAGGATAGAGGCGGTGACAGGTGATAAGGCAATCACCATTGTCCAGGATGATGAAAACCAGTTGAAAAGAGTTAGAGCTATTTTAAAGGCGGGCCGTGACGAGGCTGACCAGAAGTTGAACTCGCTACTTCAAAGCGTAAAGCTTTTAGAGAAAGAAAATACTAGGCTACGTTCTAAGTTGGCAGCTTCGCAAGGTGGTGATATTGTAGCCAGTGCAGACATCATCAACGGAATTGAGGTGGTTGCCACCAAAATCGAAAATGCAGATATTTCTGTTCTTCGGCAAACTATGGATCAAATTAAGGCAAAGCTTACTCGTGGAGTTATAGTGTTAGCATCTGCAAACTCAGAAAATGTGATTTTAGTTGCGGGGGTGACTGATAATCTTAGTGACCAATATAAAGCTGGTGATTTAGTTTCATTTGTGGCTCAGCAGGTTGGAGGCAAAGGAGGAGGTCGAGCTACAATGGCACAAGGAGGTGGTAATCAACCAGAAAAAGTATCGGTTGCGTTGAAATCTGTCAAAGAATGGGTTAACAGAGATCACTAACTTGAATAAAAAAATCAAAAAGGAATCGGAATTTGAGAATCAACCTCTCGGAGAGCGAGCTTGAATTCACCTTGGATAAGTTCCAGGGACTTTTGGTCATTAGCCTCAAAACGAAGCACTATAACCGGGGTAGTGTTTGACGCTCTTGCAAGTCCGAAACCGAAGGCATATTCGGCCCTAAGGCCGTCTATGGTAATTATCCTTGTTGCTTGTTGCAGTTTGTCAGTTTTTTGTAACTTGTAAATAAAAGTGTGATTTTCGCCATCGTCTAGAGGTATTTGTATCTCGGGAGTGTTAATCGAGTTTGGAAGAGCGTTCAGAGCCCTGGTTGCGTCTGGTAGTCTACTCAACACCTCGAGAAGCCTAGCTCCGGCATAGATTCCATCATCAAATCCATACCAGTTTTCACCGAAGAATATGTGTCCACTCATTTCTCCTGACAATGGTGATGAGGTTTCACGCATTCGCTTCTTTATCAGTGAATGACCGGTTTTATACATGACAGGGTTACCACCATGGTCATTTATCCATGTCTCTAGCAAGGAGCTACATTTGACATCATATATAATATCAGCCCCAGGATTTCGTGATAAAACATCTGCTGCCAATAACATTAATTGGCGGTCAGGATAAATAATTTCACCTGATTTGGTTACTACTCCCAGTCTATCCCCATCTCCATCGAAAGCTAATCCAATCTCCGCATCGTTTGTTTTTAAATTATTAATAAGGTCTGATAAATTTTTAGGTTGTGATGGGTCAGGATGATGATTAGGAAAGTTTCCGTCTACCTCGCAAAATAATTCCTCAACCTTACAGCCGATGCCTTTGAACACCCTAGCTGCATATTTCCCAGCAATCCCATTTCCACAGTCAACAGCAATTTTTATTTGGCGTTTAAGTGTGATTTTTCTTACGACTTCTTCAATATATTCGTGGTCAAGATTTAATTTTGTAACTGTCGTTTTAAAGTTTTTTTGAGTTTCCATCGATTTTGCTACTTTGTATATTTCCTGAATTTCACTCCCTGATAAGGTGTTACCAGAAATCATTATCTTAAGACCATTATATTCTGGAGGGTTGTGGCTACCCGTAACCATTATTCCATTACCATTGGATTTTTTAATTGCTCCATAGTAAAGAATCGGTGTGGTAACTTGACCAATATCAATGACTTCTAGGTTTGTATTTGCATTTAAACCACTAATTAGAGATGCTGTAATATCTTTTCCAGATTTACGACCGTCCCGTCCGACACAAATTTTTGTGGGTATAACTTCCTTTTCATGAAACATCTGTGCGATTGCCTGTCCTATCATATTCACTGTTTCAAAACTCAGGGTTATCCCAACGATGCCTCTAATATCGTATTCTTTAAATATGTTTTTTGGTATGGGATTATTTTGCATTACGCTTCAGTCTTCTAAAGAAAATTTTTAAAGTAACTCACTATAGTGTTTGGCAACCAACTAAGATTTCCAGGAAACTTTCCAGATGTGAAGCCTACATGACCACCCGTGTCAGTGTAAAGGCACAGAATCTTACTTGGAAGCGTATTACGATCCGGGAGATAAGGTTTAGGAAGAAAAGGGTCGTTTCCCGAGTGGATCAACAAGGTTGGAGTGTTAATATGATTTAAATCCTTAAATGAACTTGCTCTAGTCCAATAGTCATCTACGTCTCGGAATCCGTGTATTGGGGCTGTATAATTGTCATCAAAATCTCGCAAAGACGTCGCGGTCATTATTTTCTGTATATTCAATTTATCTGGTAATAGTTTTAGCTTGTTAAAGCACTTGGTTTTAAGGCTCTTTAAAAAATGGCGGCTATAGATTTTGTTTATACCTTTTCCAAGTAGATCTCCGGTAGTTACCAGGTGAAAAGGGGTCGATATGGAAGTCGCAGCCCGTATAAGTTGTTCATGTCTGTATGATTTTATCGCCAACCATTTAAGCAAAGCATTTCCACCAAGAGACACGCCTACGGCGAATATTGGACCAGTTGTTTTGTTCCGAACGTGATTAATCATCAAATCCACATCATCATGATCGCCCGAGTGATAGGCTCTAGGGAGGGCATTGTTGGTTCCACTGCATCCGCGAAAATTGGGTGACACCCCACGCCACCTGAGTTTTTTTAAGTGTTCCATAAGTGCGATCACATAATGACTTTTGGATGAACCTTCCAGCCCATGAAAAACAATAACAATTGGAGAATCAATAGGTCCATCAAGCCAGTCAAAGTCTATAAAATCCCCATCTTTGGTATTTACCCGCTCTCTGTCGTATATCGGGGACTTTCCTTTTAAAAATAGATATGGGTAAATTGTTTGCAGATGACTAGTTGGTAGCCACCATGGTGACTTGTAGGTAATTTGGTTTGTCATTGTACTTGAGTTAATCAGGTTGAAGGCCCTTTGTCTTATAGCTCATGTCATTAACTTGTTCCTCTGCACAAGATAAAAGTAGTTGCTCTATCTGCTTCTCAACCGACCGAACGCTGATATTGTTCAGGCAGTTCGTGTGGTTTAGTGGGCAGGACCTTTTGAAACAAGGACTGCAAGGCAAGTCAACTTTTGAGATAAGGGCTTTATTACTAAGCGGGGGGGTAAATTGAGGTGAACTTGACCCAAATATTGCTATCAAGGGACGGTTTAATGCCGCGGCTACGTGCATGAGTCCAGAGTCATTCGAAATTACTAAATCACTGGTCGCTAAAAGTGTGATTGCTTGCCCAATAGAGGTTTTACCACATAAATTCATTATCAAATTTCCACTCTCTTTGGCTATGTTTGTCCCGATAGCTGCATCATTCTCCGACCCAACTGCAACTACAAGGTATCCTTGCCATGTGAGATATTTGGCAACATGGGCATATTTTTTATATGGCCATATTTTGGAAGGGCCGAACTCTGCTCCGGGACAAAAACAAGCGATTTTTTGTGTTGTTGCATTTAAGAATTGTTTCCTGATGGCTAATTTTGCAATCTCGGAGACCGATAGTTCTGGCCATTTTCGCTTGTTTTCTACCTTCTTACCCTTCCGAGAGGCGAGGTTAGTAAATCGATCAACCATTAGTGGAACCTGTTTTTTGTCTAGTGACAAAAACTTGGTTAACAGTGGGTATCTACATTCACCAACATAACCAATTCTGACTGGTATTCGAGCGAAAAATGGGATTAGAGCACTCTTGAAGGAATTAGGGAGGATGTAACACTCATCATAACTGAGTCTTCTTAAGAAGGATCCAAATGCCAACCTTTCTTTAAGTTTTAATTGCCCATGTTTGAATGGAGAAAGAAGAGTTTTATTCACATTGTCCATAAACTGAAATATTGGGCATACCCATGGTGGAGCTAAAACGTCTATTAGACATTCCTTATTGGAGTTTTTAAGTCTGGTAATCAATGGCTGACTCATAACTGCATCCCCAACCCAAGAGGGTGCTATCAAGAGTATTTTTTTCACGTTACCGTTCTCCTGGTAAGTTTATAAAACGACTTAGTCAGTTTTTTCTTGAGACAGTATAATTTGTGCCACAATACGGACAAATTGCTTTACCATTTTGGTTCACTATCAGATACACCCTCGGGTGCATATTCCAGGAAGCCTGATCTGCAGTTGGGCAATGTAGCGGGAAGTCAGCTTTTGTTACAGTGATGACCTTCTCAGAATTAGATGTATTCCTAGGCCGGGTCATTTTATCCTCTGATATAGGTTAAAAAATTCTTATATTTATCTAGTTCCCCATTCACCAGTTTGAAGAACAAAGATTGTAGTTTATGAGTTATAGGCCCTTTTGTACCACTCCCAATAATTCTACTGTCAAGTTCTTTTATTGGTGTTACCTCAGCTGCCGTCCCAGTAAAGAACGCTTCATCTGCTGTATAGACATCATCTCTCGTTAATTTTCTTTGTTCAACCTGTAGGCCTATATCTTCAGCCAATCTTATTACGGTATCGCGAGTAATACCTATCAATGCCGATGTAAGCTCCGGCTCGTACAGCTTGTTATCCTTAACAATAAAGAGGTTTTCTCCTGCCCCCTCAGCCACAAATCCATCTACATCTAGAAGGAGGGCCTCATCGTAGCCGTGTTCCAAAGCCTCTTGATTGGCCAAGATAGAGTTTGCGTAAGTCCCAGAGTATTTTGCCCTACACATTGTCACATTTACATGATGTCGAGAGTAACTGGAGGTCTTTACTCTAATGCCTTCCTCTATTGCCTCTTGCCCCAAGTAGGCTCCCCATTCCCAGGCTGCTATAGCCGTATGTACTTTGGCACCTACTGGTGACACCCCCCGTTTCTCAGGTCCGTAAAAGGATATTGGCCGAACGTAACCTGATGCCAGGTTGTTCTCTTTAACAACATCCAAACAGGCCTTAATCAGCACCTCCGGTTTGTGGGGTATGTTCATGAGGTAGATCTTCGCTGAATTAAACAGCCTTTCAATATGTTCATTTAGTCGAAAAATTGCAGAACCATTTTTTGTCTGATAGGCTCGCATCCCCTCAAATACTGCTAAACCATAGTGAAGTGAGTGAGATAGCACGTGTGTGGTTGCATCTCTCCAGGGAATAAGGTTCCCATCTTTCCATATGATTCCGTTTTCTTCTGCCATTAGTGTTATTCTATCCGTTAAAAAAAACCCAAGTTTATATCAACTAGCACTTAAATGCGGTAAAAATTGTTGTTTTATTTGTACCACTCGGGATAGTCATGGTCATTTTAAGAAGAGAATACAGATTTGAAAAGTTTTAATCTTATCAGGGGTGTTATAGCTAAGGTTGCCCGGATCTCCGGGGGAATGGCTTTATTCGCCATGTATTCATGTTTAGTTGTTACGATATTTATTTTGGGTACGCGATATTACTTACTTCCAAATATTGATAACTATAAGGTTCTGGTTGGCAAGGGTTTAACCAATGCTGTGGGTCAGCCGGTTACCATTGGACGAATAAAAGGCGAGTGGCTGGGTTATAGACCACAGTTGACTTTATACGATGTTCGCGTGGCTGAAAATAATGGTCACACTGCTTTAGAACTTGAACGTGTGGATGCTGTACTGTCAATTAATTCATTATTTTCAGCTACCTTTGCTTTTCATTCTTTAGAAATATCCCAACCAGTTTTAGAGGTGCGTCGCGATATAAAGGGTCAGCTTTGGGTGGCGGGTGCTCAAGTTGGTGAGTATAGTTTGGATGCTAGTAAAAATCTTAAGAACTGGGTTTTGAGACAACGCCAAATTTTAGTCCAAGATGCTACGATAAATTGGACAGACGAGTATCGACAAAGACCGACCGCTGAAATAAAAAAGGCGAGTCTTCGTGTCGATAATTATTCAGGGGTTCATCAGATAAGTGTGACTGGTGAGCCCCCTCCCCAGTTAGCAGAGTCTATTTTGCTTAGAGCGAGTTTCAATACTAAGCAAGGTGGACACTCTTTGGCCGAAGATGGAATAGTTTTTATAGAGCTAAAATCCTCACGCATAAATCGAATAATAAATACTTATTACCCTCGGATGATGAACTCGATAAAAGTTAATCAAGGGTTTGGTGATCTCAAGTTTTGGGGCAAATTTGGGGCAACTGATATCAGAGAGTTAACAGTAGATTTCTCCTTGTATGATGTGGGGTTGGAAAGTGGTGCAAGTGAGAATGAATTCATGCTGAAGAGGCTCAAAGGAGTTGTAAATTGGAGCACCGGTCCTAATGGGATGTTGATAAAAGGGAAAAATATTGTTTTCGATAATGAGAGTACACTCAGCGAATCACTAATTAATTTTAAATTTCTTAGAGCAAAAGTTGGGGAAATTGTAAATTATAAGGTAGAGCTGGGCACCTTTGAATTGGGTTCGATTTTACCCCTCGTGACGCGATTGGGTATAAATGAAAAATTGCCTCAAGCTGTCATGAATAACCAAATTTCAGGTAAGGCTTTTAACACTGTGATTGTTTGGACATTTGAAAAAGGCGATTACAATATAAGTAAATTTAGGTCGTATTTTAAGGACTTAGCGGTTGATGCGACTGATAAGAAAATTAGTTTCTATGGAGCGGATGGATCGGTAAACATGAACAAAGATGGGGGTTCGATTCTTCTAGATACCTCTGATTTGTCCGTAGTTAATAACCCCACCATGATTGATCGACTGATTCTTGAGGAACTTAAAGCTAAAATTGGTTGGAATTGGAACCAAAATGATTTAACTGTATCAATAAGGAGTGGAAGCTTTAAGACTGCCGATATGACCGGCACTTTTTCAGGGGGGTATAGTGACTCAAAAAAGACTTTTGGGATTGAAGTGAATATGGATAATTTTTCAGCTACTAATCTCTGGAAATACATTCCCAAGAAAGCACCAAGAGCGAGTGACTGGTTGAAAAAGTCTGTACGGGCCGGTACCGTTCAGGACGGAAGGTTAATGTGGACTGGTTCTTCAAACAAACTTCGTAGTAGAAGGTTTTTCAGCCTAGACGATGTAACAATGACTGCCTCACTTTCACAGGTAAAGCTTAAATTTTCACAACGTTGGCCTCAAATTGACAGGTTAGGAGGCTACGTTGGTTTGAGTGATAGGAAAATATCGATGGTAGCTACTTCAGGCAGCATAAATGATATTGACATAGCAGATTCAGTGGCAAAGGTTCATAAGCTGGGGACCAAAAAAGAATATTTAATCTTGGCTGGAAGAGGCAGTGGTAACTCGGCTGATTTTCATAAATTGCTTTTCAACAGCCCTATTGGTGATAAGGTCGTCGGCGTAGCAAAAAATATTAAAGCTGATGGCCTAGGGCACGTTGCTTTTGAATACAGGCACCCATTTAAAAAAGGTTTACCAAAAAAGTTAAGTGGGGATTATCATTCAACAGGCGATCATTGGGGTTTTAAAAAGCTGGGTCTGAACTTAGAGAATTTTGCTCATAAATTTTATTTCGATCATAAGGGTATTCGCACCGGTAAAGGGTCGGCGACTTTACTTGGAAAGAAAATAGAATACATCACAAAAAGGACCAGGGACGGGCAAGTCTTTGTTAACCTTGAAGGGGGGGTAGATCTGGACCACATTAAATTTGATAGGAATGGTTTGGAGGCACTTCTATCAGGGACGGCTAGTTGGGCTGGTACTTTAGACTTGTCGAACAAGTTTCCTCAGTTAACCATAGGGTCTGATCTGGTTGGGATAAATAGTCGTCTCCCACCTCCATTAGACAAAGCTTCAGAAAGAGGAATCGAGACGAATTTAGTTGTGAAATGGTTGTCCCTAAATGAAATAATTCTAAATATTGAAATCAAAGATTTGGTCTTTTCTCAGCTTTCAAAATCAGGAGAAATGTTTTCCGGTGGTGTAGGGGTAGGTAGTGACGTAAAAATGACCAGAAAAGGGGTGAAGATGTCCAAGCGGGGGGTAGGCTTGACAATTGACTTGGACAACTTTGATCTAGATGCTTGGGGTAAATTGTTACTTCCAAAACAAAACTTAATCGAAAAATCGGACTCAGCCAATCAAGCTGGAAAGTTTGAATTCACAGATTTAGTTCTTCGAGTTAATTCTCTGAAATGGCGTGGACGGCGATTCAATAATATTGACCTTAGTGCACAAAAAGACGATAACGCTTGGAGGGCTATTTTGTCAGCGAGGCAAGGCAATGGTGAATTGGAGTGGGGAGGCCCTTTTCAAAACAAGTTTGTAGGTCGTTTTGAGAGATTAGATGTTCCAGCCAAATCTTTGACAGATCAATCCTCTATTAAAATTGATCAATCAACTAATTTGCCGGCAATAGATCTTGTGGCTAGAGAGTTCTCTTTTGAAGGAAAATCGTTAGGGGCTTTGGAGTTGGTTGCGGATCCATCATCTGATTCTTGGGACTTAAACCTATTACAGGTTACTAACGCAGACGGACAGATTACAGTTAACGGAAAGGCTGTTATTGGTGACACACCCATTACCCAGTTGATGGTAAACATCCGAGCATCTGATATTGGTAAATTTCTTACCCGATTAGGTTATGCCAAAGGCGTTGATGGAGGAACCGGTAGTTTGACTGGGGAGGTGAGTTGGGAGGGTTTGCCCCATAAAATCAATCATTCCACCCTTAATGGTAGCATTAATATTCAAGGAAATGATGGACAGTTCACAAAGCTCGAGCCTGGAGCTGCGAAGCTATTAGGGATTCTAAGTTTGCAGGCACTACCAAGGAGACTGGTATTAGATTTCAGTGACATTTTTAGCTCTGGTTTTAATTTTGAAAATATAAGCAGTGATTTTATGATCTCAGACGGGGTAGCCAAAACTAATAATTTTGCAATGCTTGGTCCAGCAGCAAGAGTAAAAATGTTGGGAGAAATTGATTTGGCTACAGAAACCCAAAGGTTGGAGGTAAGTATTTTTCCCCAGTTGTCTACAGCAGCGGCTGTTGCTGGAGCGGCTGTTGTTAACCCGGCGGTTGGGGTGGCAACATACATTATCCAAAAGTTTTTTGGTGATCCGGTTGATAAAATTGCAGCAAAGAGATACCTTGTAACTGGGAAATGGAATGACCCTGAAGTTAAAAGCCTTCTTAATCAAGACTTGGAGCTTTCACCTCAAGATAATTGATTTTTACAACTACAGTCGATTAATTTACTTCAAAAAAAGTAACCTATTGACCTTGAATAAAAACTTTATAATTCGAAAATTTTATGCAATCAGAAAATCAAAACACCCTTACATCATCGGAGCTTTTTAACACGGCTAGTAATTTACTATTGGAACCATTTGGATTGGATCCAATAAAGATCTCGCGAGTTTTGGATAATGTCGTGGGTAACAGTGTGGATTATGCAGATCTGTATTTTCAATATGGGCGATCTGAGGGTTGGGCTTTGGAGGAGGGTATTGTCAAATCTGGCAGTTTTAATATAGATCAAGGAGTTGGGTGCCGAGCCCTGAGCTTGGAAAAAACAGCTTTTGCCTACTCGGATGAAATTAGCATTGGTGCTCTGAATTCAGCGGCATCAGCAATAAAAGCCATAGGAGCTGGCCATTCGGGAAGCGAGGCCTTGGGTGCCTCCGGCAATATAAAGACAAGCGTACTCTATCCTGCTATTGATCCTTTGGCATCTGTAAGTGAACAGAGTAAGGTCGATCTTTTAAAAACGGTGGAAGATTATGCCCGAGCAATTGATCCTAGGGTAAGTCAGGTCAACGTTGGTCTAGCTGGAGAGTATAAGGTGGTTTTGATTGCTCGTTATGATGGCCGCATTGTGGCGGATATTCGTCCGTTGGTTCGACTTTCAGTGCAAGTGGTTGTTACTGACCACGGTAGAAGAGAGCAAGGCTCCGCCGGCGGAGGTGGGCGTTTCGATTACGGGTATTTTTCTAATGAGGTTTTAGAGTCTTATGCAAAAAAAGCTGTTGAGCAGGCCCTATTAAATCTTCAGGCAAAACCAGCTCCAGCAGGAACTATGTCGGTAGTGTTGGGCCCGGGATGGCCCGGTGTTCTGCTTCATGAGGCTATCGGTCATGGTCTAGAAGGTGACTTTAATAGAAAGGGAACTTCGGCTTTCTCGGGCAGAATTGGAGAGAGAGTGGGGGCCGCCGGTGTTACGGTCGTGGATGACGGGACTCTAACGGATAGGAGAGGGTCTTTGTCAATTGACGATGAAGGAAATGAATCCCAATGTACCACCTTAATTGAGAACGGAATTCTTTGTGGATATATGCAAGATAGCTTAAATGCCCGTTTAATGAATCAGAAAGTTACGGGTAACGGTCGCAGGGAATCCTATGCTCACGTCCCTATGCCTCGCATGACTAACACCTACATGCTTAATGGTGATAAGGAACCTGAGGAGGTGATTGAAAGCGTAACAGATGGTATCTATGCTGTGAATTTTGGTGGGGGGCAGGTCGATATTGTCAGTGGGAAGTTTGTTTTTTCCGCCTCTGAAGCTTATTTAATTGAGAACGGAAAAATTACTCAGCCTATTAAAGGGGCTACTTTAATTGGAAATGGGCCAGATGTATTAAAGCGAGTCAAAATGATTGGTAATGACCTGTTGTTGGATCCGGGGGTCGGAACTTGTGGAAAAGATGGTCAAAGCGTTCCAGTTGGTGTTGGTCAACCAACACTTAGGATTGACGAGCTGACGGTCGGAGGGACAAGTACTGATTGATTGCGAGTAGTGCAGCAAAGGATAATTACCCGTGCTATCTAAAAGTCGTTGAGTTCGACCTCCAGATAGAGTGACTGAACATTCTTGCTATGATGATCTTTGTAAGAATGCCAGTTTTGGAAATCAGGTAAACGGGCAAGTTCAATAGTATCTATTAATGATTTTGAGTTTTTGTATATTTCAGCCACTTTTTTTCTTAATGAGAAAATATATTTTGGAGTATCTAATCTAGATGTGTCATTTATGATACTACCGTAACCAGGCACTATTTGGTTCACACACAACCTTTGAATTTGTGCTATTGCTTTTAGCCAGTTGTTTACGCGTGCCCCTTGTAAATCGGGAATGTACTTATTTGATAGTAAGCCTCCGGCAAAAAGAGTTCCCGTCTCGGGATGAAGAATGGCTAGATCTCCAGAAGTTTTTGCAGGCCCAAAGTGTAGGATATCAATCTGTATTCCTGCTTTGGTTAGACTTACTGATTGATCCGACAGTGGTTCAGGTATGATCAAACGAGTATTGTTCATCTTTTTACCATGCTCAAATACTAAGTTTTCTAGGCAATTAGGACATCGTTCTTTTATCAGTTTGGAAGTATTTGGGTGAGCGACTATTTTTACACCCAGGTCATCAAATGCACTGGACCCAAACACAAAGTTTTTATCAGTATGGGTTAGGATAACTAAGGCTATGGGTAAATTTGTTTTTGTTTTTATATCGTTGATAATGTTTACACCTGTTTGATGTGATGTGCCACTGTCAATTACAATCACACCCCTTTTGCCAATTATGAAGCCTGAATTGGATCTTCCTTGTTTTGGGTCTTTGAGAAAGTCAGAGTTATTTGCGAGAAAAACAAAAACTTTAGGAGCTATTTCTACCGAGACTAAATTTTCAGAAAAACTGTTGCTACAAAATATCAACAACAGTAGCATCCAGTTTGTGCCACCACTCGGATAGTAGGTCATAAAAAACACAGGTATTTACTGTTTAATAATAATACAATGAATCACTATAGAATATGCGTGTTTTAATGATTTTAAAAGGGTTATCTATAAAAGATGGGTAAATTGGGATTCTATATCGCGTTTGTGGTGGTATTTAGCCTTGCAGATATGCCAAGATTGGTGTTTGGTGATAACCGGGTGCGTTTGAAGCAGATTTCAGATAGTAATTATGTGCATTATGGTGGTAATGAAGTGAGATCAAAAGAGAATCTTGCAGATAACGCAAATATTGGTTTTATAGTAGGTGAAGATTGCGTGCTTGTGATAGATGCCGGTGGGACTCATCTTTTAGGTAAGCAATTGAGGGCCGCTATTCGGAGAGTTACAGATAAGCCGGTTTGTTATGTGGTGATCACCCATGCACATCCTGATCATTTTTTTGGAGCATCCGCATTTATAGCAGATAATCCAAAATTTGTTGGGCATATTGGACTTTCTAGGCAACTTAGAGCCCGCGAGCGATTCTATATTAGGCAATTAACAGACGATCTTGGGGAAACGGCAATAGGGAGTAGGGTAGTTTTTCCTGACGAAATTGTGGAAGTGGGAAATAGTCTTATTGTTTCTGTTGGAACCGATCATCAAGTTGCAATAAAGGCTTGGTCCCCAGCACACACAGATCATGATCTGACGGTTTTTGATTTAAAGGAAAAAGTAATGTGGACTGGCGATATTTTGTTTGTCGATCATATCCCTATCCTTGACTCAAACATAAAAGGTTTTATTTCAGTGCTTGCCGAGCTCAGTAACATCAAGGTTAAATTTTATGTACCAGGACATGGTGCTGCAAAAATTACTTGGGATACGGCGATTCGGAAACAGAAGAGGTATCTAGATCAAGTCCTGGCTGAGACTAGGCAGGCAATTAAGGAAGGTATGCGTTTAATGGACGCTGTGCATACAATTGGTTGGAAAGAGAAAAACAATTGGGTGAATTTTGAGAAATATCATAGGCGGAACGTGACAACAGCTTGGACTGAGCTCGAATGGGAGTAATCCGGTATAATCAGTGGTAATATAGTGACTGATAGGCCTAAAAAGGCCTGTGCCTAAATGGGAGAAAATATTAATGTTTTATACAAATCAATTACTTATTAAGTTAGTGTTAGTTTTTTTGTTAAGTCTCCTGTTGATGGGTGGTGCAGTTGGTGCGGCTGATAATGACCCGGATCCTAATGCTAGTCCCGAGTGGAATGCCCTAAAATTGGCGATGTTTGGTGACAGAGAGATTAGGGCAGACGGAAATGAAATAGTCCGACTATTCCTCAATACCAAGGCAGATGATGCGTCCACTGTTCCAGTAATGATTAACGGTCTTATTGATCAGTCTGAGGAAAACTATATAAAAACGCTCTATCTAATCGTTGAGGGTAATCCCTCCCCTATTGCCGGTGTGTTCCATTTTTCTCCTCATAGTGGTCGGATGAAGATTGAGACTAGACTGCGATTTGAGCAGTTTAGTTTTGTTAGGGCAGTGGCCGAAACAAATGATGGTAATCTTTATACGTCAGAGAGATATGTTCACGCTTCTGGAGGTTGCTCGTCACCAGGTGGTAAAAATCAGGTTTCAGCTGCTCTTCTCGGGAAGATTAGGTTTAGGATTGATGATGTTATTGAGTTTAATCGCCCGGTAATGGTTCAGATGCAAATCCGTCACCCTAATGAATCGTCATTAGCAGCTGATTTTGATACGTCTAAGGTGCCACAATTTGTCAGAAATGTGGCAGTTACATATAACAACAAAATGGTTATGACGGCCCAGGTTGATTTTTCATTATCGGATAATCCGCTGTTTGGGTTTTACTTCAAGCCAAGCTCAGAAGGAGAGTTGACAGTAAAAGTCGAAGATACTCATGATCAGATCTTTGAAAGATCGGTCTATATTGCAGAAGGTGTTGTAGCTAGCGGGAGTTAAATTTAGTGATACAAGAAAAAGGAAAAATATTAGACATGAAACTTCAGAAAGTTCTTAGTGTTCTTGTTATTCTGTTATTGTTTGGAGTGGAGTCTATGCACGCCGTAGCACAAGATGGAAATGCAGAGGCAGGTGCACAAAAAAATGCAATGTGCCAAGGTTGTCATGGAATACCCGGTTTTAGGACGGCTTACCCAACGGTCTATACGGTTCCAAAGCTGGGGGGACAAAATGCTCTCTATCTGGCTAATGCCCTTAGGGCCTATAAATCTGGTGGTCGAACACATCCTGGGATGCGTGCAATTGCATCGGCACTGAGTGATCAAGATATTGCGGATCTAGCGGCTTATTATTCTGAAAACAAAAAAATTATCGTATCGACTGAGAAGGGTACTGAATGAATCATATAAAACAAAGTTTTGGTTTCGTTGTAATTCTGGTTTTGGCATTTGGGCCTCCCTTGGTTAATGCACAATCAGAGGAGGAGCTAGTTGGTATTCCGGCTAAAGCACAAGAGGTCTGTGCTGCCTGTCACGGTTTGGATGGCAATAAATCCATGACACCTGATACCCCGAAAATAGGTGGGCAAGCTTCCGATTATCTTGCCGAGGCCCTTGAACAATACAAAAATGGAATGAGAAACCATCCTATTATGGGAGCGATGGCTGCTGGCCTGACAAGTCAGGATATTCAAGAACTCTCGAATTATTTCGCGTCTCAAACCAGTCAACTTTTCTCAAAGTATTGAAAATATTAAGCGGTCGCGTTTAGTCTTTAGATTTATTCAGGTTGCCTTGGATGTCAGACTTCTGGGCGGATCTTTCGAAACTGGCTCAATTTTTCTCTACTTTTTATCCGAGCATCCGCTTCCTTTATAGCTGCAGAGATAAGTAATTTTTTGGACCCCGGTGACCTATCATCAAAATCTTTTTGAGCGGTATGCCGGATCTCTCTGGTTTCATGAGTATCTTTTCTTATATTCTCCCTTTTTCTGCGATTACTCGCCTCCTGGTAACGGACTAGATTTTTCTGGCTCAAGTTGTGGTAACTGCTATTAATGATATCGTCAGCATGGCTATTACCTTCTTCTTTTAGATCTGATAGTTTTCTAATTTCAATACAGTCTACTGGGCAAACAGGAACGCACAATTCACAACCAGTACAGTGGTCGGTAAGTACGGTATGCATTCTTTTTTTTGACCCAACGATAGCGTCGAAAGGACAGGCTCGAATACAAAGAGTACAACCAATACACTGATTTTCAATTATCTTTGCTGACTTGTACTCCCCTTTTTGGGACAATTCTAGTCTTTGATTGCTTTTCCCAGTTTTTTGTATTTGATTGATAAGTTGGTGTGTCTCCTCGCCACCAGGTATGCAGCGGTTGGTATCTTCGTTGTTGGTATTAATGGCCTTTGCGTATTCTAAGCAAGATGGATAGCCACACTTCTGACATTGTGTTTGCGGTAGTTTTGAGTTGAGAGTGTTTATTAGATTTTGTGACATGAACGTAATATCCCGTTGCTAATGTTAGGCAATAGTGAAGGGCCTTTGTATATTAAACCAGTGTAGAGTTGTATTAATCTTGCACCAGCTTGAAACTTTTTTAAAGCGTCGTCAGCTGACATAATTCCTCCGACGCCAATTAATACTGCTTCTTTTCCAATTTTCGCGTTTAATTTTTCTAGTACGTATGTTGACTTAGAAAACAAGGGTGCTCCACTTAGTCCGCCCACTTCATTTGAGTATTTTAGTTTCCCCGAAAAATCTCTAGAAGTAGTAGTGTTGGTAGCAATTACTCCATCTATTTTACGAACCTTTAAGGTTTCTGTAATTTCAAGTATTTCATGCTCCTCTAGATCTGGTGAAAGTTTTATTACTAACGGTTTTCTTGTTCCGTGTTTTTCTGACAATTCATCTCTTGCATCCGTAATTTTATTGATAAGGTTATTAAAATAATTCGGTTTTTGTAAATTTCTAAGGTCTTTTGTATTGGGAGATGACACGTTAATTGTAAAATAATCAGCTAATAGATATAGTTTTTGTAAACAAAATATATAGTCTTGATAAGCACTCTCCAACGGAGTCTCTGAGTTTTTACCAATGTTAATCCCAAGAATACCTTTATAGGAGGAATTCTTGATATTCGAGATCATGGCGGCAACGCCCTCATTGTTGAAGCCCAGTCTGTTAATTAACGCTTTTTGACTTTTTAGTCTAAATAATCTTGGTTGAGGGTTGCCGTGTTGTGGTTTGGGGGTTACTGTTCCAATTTCTATGAAGCCAAAGCCAAACGAACCTAGGGTATCAAGGTGATCCCCATTTTTATCTAGACCTGCCGCTAGGCCAATAGGGTTAGGAAAAGATATGCCCATTGCACTCACTGGCATATTTGGTACTTTATCGGTTAATAGGTCTCCAATGCCAAGCTTAGCCGAGTATTTTAGTATTTGGAAAACAAAGTCGTGAGCTTTTTCGGCCTCAAGTGAAAAGATAAGGGGTCGGATAATTTTGTAAAGCACCTCGCTTCTTCCCACTTTTTTAGTCTCCAACAAAGGTTAGCTTAATCCAGTTTCCATCGATGAGGCCTTCTAGGGATTGGAACTTACTTTTGTAGGACATTTTTTTGCTATCTTTTATCCAGTATCCTAGATAGAGGTGAGGTAGTTTTAACGATCTGCAGTATTCTATCTGCCAGATGATACTGTATATTCCATAGCTGGTTCCTTTGTTTTCAGGGTCAAAAAAAGTGTAGACAGACGATACCCCATCATCTAACTTGTCAATTATGCTAATCATCTTAAGCTTATTTTTCTCTCGAAATTCGATTAGTAAAGAATTTACATGGCTCTGGAGAAGAAATTGTTTATATTGTTCTTTGCTGTCGCTATCCATGCCGCCTCCGCTATGCCTTACCGCCTGGTATTTGGTATATAAACTATAGTGCTCCTGGGAGAAAGATGGCTTAAATATTTTAGCAGAGAGATTTTTGTGTTTTTTCCACGCTCTTTTTTGGGATTTTTTCAAAGAAAAACTTTCAGTATTTATTCGTACAGGAACACATTGCTTGCAGGTTTCACAAAATGGTCTGTAGGTAAAAGAGCCACTCCTTCTAAATCCTTTGCTTACTAGATTGCTATAAGTTGTTTGGTTTATGGCATGACTGGGTGTTGCTACCTGAGATCTTGCGACGGTATCCTTTAAATAGCTGCAGGAGTAGGGAGCCGTCGTGTAGAATTGAAGGGTGGCAATGGGCAAATCATTTAGTCTTGTCATTCAAGTATCACCTCTTTGGTAGACCCACTTCACACGATTCGTAGGATAGGTTACTAAACTTGCTAGTATTTGTGCAAATTTTTGTCGACTAATTTTAACACCCCCCATAGATCGCATGTGATCACTATCAACTTGACAATCTATTATTCCAAATTCATTGTCTGTTAGCCACCTTGCTAAAGCCACGAGAGCAATTTTTGAGCAATTTGATTCGTCTGAAAACATTGACTCTCCGAAGAAAGCTCTTCCAATTGCTACACCATATAGGCCTCCTACAAGCCTTTTAGAGTGCCAAACTTCGACTGAATGTGCATATCCTGCGTTATGAAGATTAAGGTAAGCCTCAACCATAGGCCGCGAGATCCATGTTCCATCTTCATTCTTCCGAGGCTCGCGACATTTCTGAATTACTTCGTAAAAAGATTGATCCATGGTCACTCTGAAGAGGTTTTTTTTCCATATTTTGTTGAGGGATTTCGATATTTTTATTGCTTGAGGATAGATTACCAACCTGGGGTCTGGGCTCCACCAGAGAATCGGTTCAGGATCAGTAAACCAAGGGAATATTCCTCTTTTGTAGGCACTCAATAATCGGTCTTTACTCAAGTCACCCCCAGCGGCTAATAGTCCATTTGGTTTTTTTAAAGCTTGCCCAATCGGTGGAAATTGATGTTTTTCCGATAACCAAGACACCATCGGATATTCATTCATCTAAATAACTTCCTGACTTCTTTGGCTTTTGGTGAGCACATTTTAATCTCTATACTTAGTGTAAGATACATATGTTACATTGAATATGGCTAGGGTGGTGTATATTGGGTCATGGTATAATTTCAATAATAAACTAAATGGAAAACTTCCAAGGTAATTCTCCCTCACGCTGGGTCATTCGTTGGTCTAGCCTGTTGAAGCCGGGGACTAAAATTTTAGATCTGGCCTGTGGGCGAGGTAGAAATTCGCTGTTTCTAGCCAGTTTGGGGCATAATGTGGTAGCCGTGGATAGGGATGCTACTAAGCTCTCAGATATTCCAGACAGACCGGAAATCACCACCCTGTGTGAGGATTTGGAGTCTGGGGTTTGGCCATTGGTTGGCTGGAAGTTTGGAGGGATTATAGTAACTAACTATCTTTACAGACCTATGCTGCCTGATTTAATAAAGAACTTAGAATCAGGAGGAATTTTGATCTATGAAACTTTTGCTCAAGGAAATCAGGTGTTTGGAAGACCATCAAATCCTGATTACTTATTGTTTCCTTATGAGTTGTTGGATATGTTGAGGGACAAATTACATATCATAGGTTTTGAACAAGGTCGGGTGGATTTGCCAAGTAGTGCTATTCTTCAGCGAGTTTGTGCGACTTTGGCGTCAGATGGTATGAATCAGTCATTATGCTTAGATGATTTCCGTCATTAGTAAAGTTATCGGGTACAATTACTGTCAAAGGAGCCTAATAGTATGTTGAGAGGAAGCATAGTTGCTATAGTAACGCCAATGAAAGTAGGTGATACCTCAATTGATTATGAGATTTTAGGAGAGTTGATTGATTGGCATATCAATGAGGGCACAAAAGGAATTGTTATAGTTGGTACAACTGGCGAATCACCTACAGTTAGTTTTAATGAGCATTGTCAACTAATTAAGTTTGCTGTTAAAGCTAGCCAGGGAAGAGTTCCGGTCATAGCGGGAACAGGGGCAAATTCTACCCAAGAAGCGATAGACCTATCTGTTTACTCCAAAGATGTTGGTGCGGATTTTGGATTAAGCGTAGTCCCATATTACAATAAGCCAACCCAGGAGGGGCTTTACGCTCACTTCAAGGCAATTGCGGAGACTGTTGACTTTCCTCAGATCTTGTACAATGTACCCGGAAGGACAGTGGCTGATTTGTCAAATGAGACAGTGATTCGTCTTTCAAAAATTGACAATATAATTGGATTAAAGGACGCAACCGCTGATTTAGAAAGATTTGTTGAGTTAATTGGAAGAGTGGGTCAAGACTTTGCTATTTATAGTGGTGATGATGCTACAGCCCTTGGACTTTTGATGCTGGGAGGACACGGTGTAATTTCGGTTACAGCAAACGTGGCTCCAAATCTAGTTAGTCATATGTGTGATTATGTCTTTAATGAAGACTGGGAAAGTGCAAAAAAAATTAACCAACGGCTTGTAACGCTTAACAAGTATCTCTTCTGTGAGGCTAACCCCATACCTGTGAAATGGGCGTTAAATAAAATGGGGAAGTTGCCATCAGGGATTAGATCTCCGCTAACTAGTCTATCTACTAAATGGCATGGTCCTTTAGTAAAAGGACTAGAGCAGGCAGGAGTCAAGTTAAAATGATTGAGAGGATTATTTGTTCAAAACAGAAAAAAATGGTGATATGAGAAATTTATTATTTAAAAAAAGGCAAAGCTCTTTGGATTATTTCATCTTTGCCATATTGGTAACCAACTTGGTTTTTATATCGGGTTGTAGTACCGAAGCCTTCAAGGCAGGGGATAACATTCTCAAGCGTGGAGACCTTGACTATAAGACAATAAACGCACAAAAAACAGATCCTCTGGTTATGCCACCAGATTTTGTAGCACCTTTGACCGATGACAGATTCAATATTCCGCAAGGATCTTCATCTACATATTCAGAATACTCTCAATCTACTGGGGCAGGGGATGGAGTTGTTCTTGGAACATCTGATGGACAAGAGATATTACCAGTTATAGAAGGTATTGAGGTAAAAGGTGACGGAAGGCTACGCTGGGTTGTGGTTGATAACTCAATTGACGTCCTATGGGATAGGGTTAGGCAGTTTTGGGAAAACAATGGTTTTGTAATTGAAAAAAATATGCCGTCTTTGGGTTTCATGGAAACCAAGTGGGCAGTAAGGGATGCAAAGGCACCTAAATCCGGAATAAATCGGCTTTTGGGGGGTGTCCTTGATAATATTAATTCTTATCCAGAGCGTGACAAGTTTCGTACGCGGTTGGAGCCTGGAGATGAAGATAATACTTCTGAGATTTATATTACACATCAGGGTATGACAGAAAAGCGAATCAAGGTAAGTGTTGATACCATAAGAAGGAATTGGGAGGTTACCCCAGCAAACACTGAGCTAGAGGCAGAAATGTTGTACCGTATTACCATGTGGCTAGGACTTGATCAAAAGAGTGCCATGCAGGTAAAAGATTCGACTTCCTTGCTTAAGACAGCGAAAGTTTTCCAGAGCGATGATAGCGAATCAGCATATTTGATTTTAGATAAATCCTACGGCCCTGCATGGAGAACGCTTGGTATTGCTTTGGATAGGTTAGGGTTTACTTTGGAGGACCGCAACCGATCGCAAGGGGTCTACTACGTAAGGTACATCGCACCGAATGAGGAAGATGACAAAAAAAGCTTTTGGCAAAAATTGGCTTTTTGGAAAAAACCTAAGAAACCAGATGAAGTGCAATATCAGATTGTCGTGGATGAAGTGGAAGACGGCCAATGTCATGTTGTTGTGTTAAATGGAGAAGGAAAAGCTATTTTTGGACCAGCTGTATTGTCCATACTAAATCGATTGAAAAATGAGGTTTGAGTTGCATGGTTTTAATATGAGTCTAGTGTGGCGTTAAAGAAATTTCGCTTCTGCAGTATAGGGAGCGGTAGTCGAGGGAATGGGTTAATTATTGAGTGTGGTAATACAAGAGTATTAGTCGACTGCGGTTTTAGTTTCAGGGAGTCTGTAAGACGGTTAGCAGTGAAAGGGGTATCACCACAGTCTTTGGACGGTATAGTAGTCACCCATGAACATGGAGACCACGTGGGTGGGGTCGAAAAACTGGCAACCAAGTATAACCTAAAAATATTTCTAACCCCTGGAACATCATATGCTATTGGTGACAACTCAGAGAAATTTTTGATCAGAGATTTCTCAAACTTTGCGATTGGAGATTTATGGGTTAACCCGTTTCCGGTTCCCCATGATGCTAACGAGCCCTCTCAATTTTTGTTTAGTGATGGCAATCGTAGGCTTGGATTGCTGACTGATCTAGGTCATTCAACGAGTTATTTAGAAGGTATCATTTCTGGATGTCATGGGTTGATTTTGGAATGTAATCATGATCTAGGTATGTTGGCAAATTCTCAGTATCCAAAGTCTCTCAAGGATAGGATATCTGGTCGCCTTGGGCACTTAGATAATCGTTCGGCTGCAGGCATTCTTGCGACTATCGATTGTACTCAACTGCGGCATATTGTTGCGGCACATCTTTCAGAGGCTAATAACACTGCGGACCTGGCTAGAAGTAGTTTGTCTGCCGTACTAAACACCTCTCCTGATTGGGTTGGTGTTGCAACTCAGTCTGATGGATTTGATTGGCGAGATTTGTAATAAAACAACGGCCTGTTTATGAATATTTAGGTTTATCGTGTAGAGGCTGTTATTCGTTTTATGAGGGGCTCATGGTTGGTTTCCTTGGCAAAGCGCCAACTAGATATAGCTGTTGCAAAAACTACAAAAAGAGCCAATATAACTATATCTAAGATTAAATTAAAATCACTTGAGGGTAAAGGTGATGATAGTGCATGTTTTAAAAGATCTACGGCATAAGTATAGGGATTAAACTGGGCAAGTAGTGAAAGTACATATGGAAGGTCATGAACTGGATATAAAGACCCACTAATAAAAAAAATAGGAAATATAACAAAATTCATCACGGCGGCAAAGTTGTCGAGAGATTTAGAAAAAGAGGCCGTCAACATTCCAATGCCGGAGCATGCAAGTGATGAAAGTATAATCGCGACACTCAATAAAATATAGTTTGATCCACTGGCCATCATGCCTAGTAGAGTTAAAATAATCAACAATAAAATCGCTTGAAGAACGCTAGCTAGAGTTGACGATAAAGTTTTGGCAATAATAATCCAATAATGAGGGAGTGGTGCCACAATCATCATTCGCATGACACCGGATTCCTTATCATAAACGGTTGTGAGGGCGGAAAGCATTGATCCAAATAAGATTGTCATTCCTAAAACGCCTGGTATTAAGAAATGGGTATAACTTCCCTCTCCAGAGTAATCAAGCATTGAGCCTATACCAGCACCTATAACAAATAACCATATCAAGGGTCGGATCATGGATGCGATAAGTCTCGTTCTTTGTCTTATCATGCGAATGATTTCACGTTCCAGAACTGCCCACACCGCTCTAAACATCATTTTGTTTTTTTACCTCTCTTTGGATGGTCCAAAGAAACACATCATTAAGATTGGGTTTCCTAACCCGCCATTGCTCGATATTCCCTTGAATACTGTTATGTAATGAGGTGAGACTTTCAAAATCTTTACCGAAAGATTTGTAATATGATACCCCCTGACCTTGTAAAGGTTTTCCTAGGACATTTTCAACGTTTCTGATTGCCGCATCCGACCCTTCTAATTCAATAATGTGGTTTGCCAGTGTAGATATAAGCTCTTTAGGTTCTCCCTGCGCAATGAGTTTTCCACTATTAAGAAATGCGACATTGTCGCACGACTCCGCCTCCTCTAAATAGTGAGTCGTTAGTAATACTGTCATCCCGTATTCTTTACGTAGTTCGTGAATAAATTTCCAAATCTTCAACCGGTTCGGTAGGTCAAGTCCTATAGTTGGTTCGTCTAATATTAAAATAGCTGGTTGATGAATTATTCCACGGATTATATCGACAGCTCTCTTCATTCCCCCCGAGAATGCCGCTATTGGTTTGTTGATGTGTTGATTTAGCTCGAAAAGATCTATTAAAGGTTTTGCATTTTGCTTAATTGTTTTTTTATCTAGCCCGTGCAATTGCCCAGCAAATTCTAGATTTTGTAATAATGATAGAGATCGATCAATAGTAGTTTCTTGAAAAACTAGTCCAATTTTTCTTCGTATATTTATCGGATCTTTTGCCGGATCAAAGCCTGCTATTTGAATTGTTCCAGTTGTCGGCTTTATTAGGGTACATAATATATGTATGGTGGTTGTTTTGCCCGAACCGTTTGGCCCTAGGAGACCAAAGAAATCACCCTGGTTAATTTGTATGGAGAGGTTATCAACTGCGGGAACATTCTGGTATGTTTTACAAAGATTTTCAGCGATTACAGCCGGGAAATTGGTATCCGTCACACATTACCTCACTGTGAAAGACTGGTCTCTTTTTTTGATAATTCTCTGGAATTTTTATCAGTACGGTAGAAAATTAGCGGTTTGGAGTCTATAACTTTGGTCTCGGTAACTTGAGCTTGGTTTACTTGCTCTTCCAAAATGTAGTGATGAGGTGATTTGTCACACACAGGATCTGCATTAGTTGCATCCCCAGTTACCATATACGCTTGGCAACGACATCCACCAAAGTCTTTTTCTTTTTCTGGGCAAGACTTACATGGTTCGTTCATCCAATCATCACCGCGGTAAGCATTGAACCCCTTAGACTCGAACCATATTTCACGGACAGACTTGTCCCTAACTGAAGGGAAATCTAACCCCGGAAGCATCCTAGCTTCATGACATGGCAGTGCCACCCCATCAGGCGTGAGATTAAGAAATATAGCCCCCCAACCATTCATGCATGCTTTTGGTCTAGTCTCATAATAGTCAGGGTTTACAAAATAGATTTTCATTTTTTTACCAATTTTTTTTCGGAATTTATTGGTAACTTCTTCTGCCCTGATCAACTGCTCTTTACTGGGGATTAAATGTTTTCGGTTCTCATATGCCCAGGCATAGTATTGAGTATTTGCCAGTTCTACATGGTCTGCCCGTATTGCTTCTGCCATATCTAAAATTTGGCCAATATGATCGATATTGAGCCTATGAAGAACAACATTGAGGACCATGGGATAATCATATTCTTTAATTAGCCCTGCCGCTTTTGCCTTTAAATCGAAGGTTCGAGTACTAGATAAAAAATCATTCATCTCTTTGGTAGAGTCTTGGAAAGACAATTGAATTTGGCCAAGCCCTCCCTTTTTGAATGCAGATATTCGTTTTTCGGTCAGGCCGATACCAGAGGTAAGCAAGTTAACATAGAACCCCATTTTAGTACTTTCTGAGACCAAGATTTCACAATCTTTACGCATAAGAGGTTCGCCACCTGATATGCCGAGTTGTACTGCCCCCAATTCTCGACTTTCCCGGAACACCCGCAACCATTCTTCAGTTTTTAGCTCTGGTCCGTGTGTATCGTAGTCAACGGGATTGTAGCAAAATACACAGTGTAACGGACATTTATAGGTTACCTCTGCGTTCAACCATAATGGTGGTTTTATACTATTGTTCATGGATCCAGCCATTTGAGTAACACTTATTTAAGAAAGCAATCACATCATCTTTTAGTTCTGTATTTGGGAATTTATCTTCAAGAATGTTAATTATATCTACCACTGAGTGCTCCCCAGTGACCAATTTCATAATTTCTCCCGAGCTACCCGGTAATTTGACCATACCTTCTGGGTATAAAAGAACAAAACAGTCCTGAGCTTCCTCCCATTGTAGACGGTACTGTTTGTCAAGGCTAATTTTAGTGTCGGTATTGAGTTTATCACCTTGATCTTCAGTCACTTGACATCCTTTCCCCT
>CACOJS010000003.1 GCA_902627495.1 Hydrogenophilales bacterium
AGCGAAGAAGAAAACTGCGGCGAAGAAAAAAACAACAGCCAAGAGAAAAGTAGTCAAGAAAAAGGTAGCGGCCAAGAAAAAGCCTATCAAAGCTAAAGCAAGGCCATCAAAGGCAAGAAAGAAACTGGAGGCTCCTAAAAAGAAGCCGGAACCAATTGTGCCTGCTGCTCCAAAACCTTTGGCCACCCCAGCTGCATGGCCTTTTCCAGTAATAGGTAATCGACCTAATTAGGGTCTGGCATAAACGGGGGGATGATGCTGTTTTTCATTGTCCCTCTAGTTTACTAAGTTCTTTTTTTTGCGATCGGCTTAGGGTTTGCTTCAAATAACTTTGATAAATGTGTCATTTTAAGTGTCGTTATTATTTTAGTCTTCCGGCCATTATGGTTGAGAAAGATTTCTGCGTTAGGATGGCCACTGGAGCCAAACCATGGGTCGATTGAATCCTTAGAGGAAATTCTGCTGTTATTTTTATCAACAAGGTATTCGAATAAGTATGGATTATCTCTGTCATTAATCGCCCCAATGACATTGTCCCAACAAATGAAGAGGTTCATCCTTTTATCAAACCATGCTT
This sequence comes from Hydrogenophilales bacterium, assembly GCA_902627495.1. GTDB lineage: Bacteria > Pseudomonadota > Gammaproteobacteria > Burkholderiales > Eutrophovitaceae. The sequence continues at coordinate 578 of CACOJS010000003.1, forward strand.
GATCTATTACCTCTACCCGTATTCCGTTATGGGTAACAAGCTCGAGAGGGTTGTTGCCCATAACGTTTACAATATAGGGGGCAAGATCTATAGATACAAAGACACGTTGTGGTCCATTTTGGAAAAAGTATCTGCCATTAATGTCTACATAATAGTTTGCCGAGATAAATTTTGTAAGCTTAGCGTTGCGTACTTTATTACCCTTGATTAACCAGCATCCTCTACGGTCAAGAGATAACCATCCATATACTTCAAGTTTTCTAGGCCAATGATTTTCTTGTATCGGAAAATCGATCATTTATTTTTCTACTCCGTTAATGATGAAATGGTAGGATTGGCTTTTATTAAATTTATCATTTACAAATACCCTGCTTATCAAGGGAGTACATGTGCTTAAGTAAATCATAAGATTGTTTATAAAAGCGAACCGATATTTGAGGGATGGTATTAATATATAATTCTCCTTTGTTAAATAGTATCATCGATTCTTGGACTAAATTGTGAGCTCTTGATAGTTGGGAGTGATCTTTTTGTCCACAAGTCTCCGATTCTAGGTTTCTGTAAATTGATATGGCACGATCTCTAGAATCTATAACCAAGGATCGGTGTTTTTGTGCATAGTACCTCTGTAATAGTGGACCGAGTGGTGGTGATGCCCCAGGTTCTGATTGGAGGGTTCCGAAATTAACGTCACTGATAGGGATTTCAATATCTGCTAGAATTTCTTCGATACTTGATCTGTCACCATCCCCTGCCCGGCAAGCTCCTACCGTTAGGGTAATAGTTTGAAGTAAACAACACAAGAGGAGTCTTTTTTTCACAAGGCGTGGAGAAATTTACGAGATTCAATGCTGTTATCTACCTTTTTTGTAACCCAAGAGAGTGCATATGAAATAAGCTCTGGACCCATTTCATAATGTTTTTTTGGGTCTGATAGAATTTGCCGCCAGCGTCGAGCGTTAGGTTGCTCTTTAAATAACCCCAGCAAGCATTTGGTTATCGATTTGAGAGATACTCCATGAGATACTTGATCTTGTGCATAGTTTTGCATTTTATTTGCTATTTCTTGTCTAGATTGAATTGATGAGTTAAACAGCATACGATCGACCTCAGCTAAAAAATAGGGGTTTTGATAAGCAGCTCTTCCGATCATCACGCCAGCTACTCGATTTTTCTCCTCGGTGATAGTTCTGAGAGAATTAAGTCCCCCATTCAATATAAAGTTAAATTCTGGAAAGTCTTCTTGCAACTTATAAACATAGCCGTAGTTTAATGGGGGTATTTTCCTATTATCACTAGGTGTTAGTTTGCCTAAAATGGCGTTCCTTGCATGGACGATGTAAGTAGTACAACCAGACTCCCCTACTGTTTCTACAAATTTTTTCAAATATTCATAATTGAAAGCAGAGCCAATGCCGAGGCGATGTTTAATTGTCACTGGTATGGATACGGCTCTAATTAATTCTTGCATACATCTTTTAACTAAAATAGGGTCATTCATCAAGCTGACACCGAATTCCCCGTCTACCACGCGGTCCGACGGACAGCCACAGTTCAGATTAATTTCTGAGTAACCAAACTTTTCAGCTGTGGCAGCACATCTTGCAAGTTCCATGGGGTTATTTCCCCCCAATTGTAAAGAGACCGGGCCCTCTAATGGATTAAACTTTAAGAGATTGTTTTGATTGCCATAAATTAAAGCCTTAGCTGGTATCATTTCTGTATAAACGAGCGAATTTGGGGAGAGAAGTCGAAAAAAATAACGACAATGCGTGTCTGTCCAATCCATCATTGGAGCGGTGGAAAGTAGCCTAGAAGAAGTGGAAGTCATTAATTCATTTTGTCTACAGCCGTACCTATCGTCAGTTTTAAAAACCGACTACAGGTACTAATATACTCGTGGACTTGGGAAAGAGGGCTATTTCACATTTTGTTCCTGTTCACCAAGGCTATCAATTCCTAGGTGCATCTTATCCCCAGGTTTCAAAAAGACCGGACTAGGCTTAATACCCATCCCTACTCCCGGAGGGGTACCAGTTGTGACGATATCTCCAGGTATTAATGTAACGAAACTCGAAAGATAAGACACAATTTCTGGAATATTAAAAATCATAGTATTAGTATTGCCAGTTTGCATTCTAGTACCGTTAACATCAAGCCACATGGGTAGGTTGTGTGGATCGAGTACTTCATCCTTGGTGACTAGCCAGGGTCCTATTGGTGCAAACGTATCAAAACTTTTACCCTTTGACCACTGAGACCCGTGCTCTAATTGCCACTCTCGTTCAGAGACGTCATTACATATCGTATAACCGGCCACATGGTCCATTGCATTATCCTTTGATACATTTTTGGCTGTTGTTCCGATAATGAATGCTAACTCAACCTCCCAATCACTTTTTTTTGAGTTGCTTGGAATAATAACGTCATCATTGGGTCCCGTTATAGCACTTACAGCTTTCATAAAAACAATTGGTTCTGTGGGAATTGGGCTGTTCGTTTCCTCGGCATGATCTGCGTAGTTCAAACCAATTGCTATAAGTTTTGAGGGATTGGCTACTGGGACTCCAAATCTTTCGACCCCTTCTACTAAAGGGAAGCCTTCTTCATTAGCACTAGTTAAGCGAGAGAGATTGTCGTCGGATAGAAAAGATCCATCTATATCTTCAAATTGTTTAGATAGGTCTCTAAGGTTCCCATTGCTATCAATAAACCCTGGCTTCTCAACCCCCTTTTCCCCATAACGGACTATTTTCATGTTTGGTTCCCCTTTTTATTAAAGCTGGTTACATTATATCAATATCTTAAAAAATGGATTTATAGATCCCTTTTATATGGTTATGCCCCCATCTACCATCATAGTTTGACCCGTAACAAATTGAGACTCGTCCGAAGCTAGGAATACCGCAATCGTCGCTATTTCATCTGGCTCTCCTAAACGTCCCATTGGTTGCCGCTTTATGAATTGTTGTCGGGCTTTATCGATATCTCCCAATGCGAGCATTCGCTCACTAAGACTCGGGGTATCGACGGTTCCAGGGCAAATAGCGTTCACCCGAACTCCTTGGTTTACAAAGTCGGCGGCTAAGGCCTTCGTCATACCAATGACAGCTGCTTTCGAAGATCCATAGGCATATCGATTGATAATACCTTTAACTGAGCTAGCCACAGAAGCCACATTTATAATTGATACGTTTTTTTTGCTTAATAGCTTTGGCATGAAGTTTTTTGTGACCACAAAATGACTCCTAGTATTTAATCTGAAAGAGTGATCCCAGTCATCGTATTTGCAATCAATAATGGATCCTTGGTGAACATAACCTGCACAGTTGAAGAGTATATCTGGTATTGGCACCTCTTTTATTATTTCTTCTATTGCACTATCGTCTAGTACATCCAGTACCTTTGTGGTGATACCAGGCACTTTATTGAGAATCTGTAATTTGTTCGCATCAATATCAGTCGCGATTACCTCGGCTCCTTCTTTTGCAAAGGCGATGGCCGTCGATTTACCAATTCCTTGACCAGCAGCTGTCAAAAATGCAATTTTACCCTCTAATCGTCCTGACAAACTTGCTCCTCCATTTATTTAATGGCTTTTGTCCATATTGTGCCATAGTATAATCTCGAAAGATAAATATTTTAATGGGAGTTAAGTAAATAGGTTTTGATATTTTTTTCTAGACCAGTGGGCCATTTTGTTTAAAAAGATAATATAAAACATGATCTTATGCTGTGAGAATTGGTTTTATGTTTTTGGTAACAATTATTTATCTTAAGTTTAGATCAATCGTCGATTTCCAATGATTCAAGTGGAACGTTCTCCCAGTCAAATTCACCGGTCGATGGTTTAAGGCCAAGAAGCTTTCTAGCCTTATTAATCAAACCGATGGCTTTTATATCGCGTTGGGCAAAGCATAGCTTTCTAGCGTCGAATAAAATACTCGCCAATTGCTGAGTTTGTCGCTGAGTTAGAGGTATTCCCTGAAGATCGTCAGCAAGTCGCCTGACTTCAGTCGAGCAACCAGTAGCCTTGAGACTCGAAAATGGTAAAGAGATGACAAGTAGAAGAATTAGTTTTTTTCCCATAGCTTGGTAGTACACGAAAAAATACAGGTTATGGCGTATGCTAAACTGAATTTTTGAGAAAATAAACTTTGCCTTAATAGTCCGGGTACACAAATATATTTGGTGCATAGTAAAGGAAATAAGTCATGACGGTAATAAGTCGTGAAATGCTTCGAAAGATTTTGACTCATTATTCCCTGTCAGTTGATTTGGATAAATTATCAGGGGTGGAGGGTTTTGTGGGTGAAAAGGCCATTGATGCGGCCATTCTTATTTTGATAATAGGCTACCCAGACGGTGCCAAGGTAGTATTCACCCAACGGAGTCATAATGTAACGAATCATGCAGGTCAAATAAGTTTTCCTGGGGGTCGGCGTGACCGTGAAGATAAAGATCTTATTGAGACAGCACTAAGAGAGACTCGGGAAGAAATTGGAGTCAGTGAGAAAACTATTGATATTCTCGGAAGATTGCCAACATATGACGTTCTTACTGGGTTTAGAATCACACCGGTGGTTGGTTGGACAACTAAGCGCCCTGAATACGAATTGAACTTTCGTGAAGTGACCGAAGTTTTTGAGTTACCGTTAAAATTCTTGTTAGATCCAAATAATCATCAGAAACATCTTAAAACTATCGCAGGTAAGGACAGAGAATATTATTCAATATCGTTCGAAGACAGATATGTCTGGGGTGCAACAGCTGGAATGTTGGTAAACCTTTACCGTATAATAAAAATGCAGAGAATTAATGAAAATAACGACTGTAATTAATATATCTCATTCTAATGATCTATTTGAGATGCTATGATTCATTGAAATTGAGAGTTTTTGGTATATTTCTGAAATGATATTTTTAACTTTAATTATTGTTTTCGCACTTGAGTTCACTCCGCTAGTCAGCTATCGGGAAAAATTTAATCACTTTTTACACCGGTATATTGATTATCTTTCGGAGGAGGTTACCTGGTTGAGACACAACGGGGTACTAATAATCTGGGGGATTTCGATAGGTATTCCGGTCGTTATAACTATGATTGTTAGTGTGGCACTGTCATCTATTAACCCACTATTAGGATTCGTAGTAGGCGTCATTGTAGTATTTCTAATTTCCTCTTTTATGGAAAATCACAACCAGTTGAAAGTCACAAGTAGTTTTTTTGTGCCACCTATTTCAGAAGATGTCCAAGAGAAAGTTAGCACACTGACAAAAGAAAAAACAGACGGATTAGATCAGGTAGGGCTAATTAGTTTAGTATTTCAGGATCACCTTGCTAGGGTTTTTCATCAGGTTTTTGCTGTCATATTTTTTCTTGTATTATTGGGACCTTCGGCGGCTATTGGTTATTTTGTGTCGCTAGAGTTCCTAAAGAAAAATCGGGAGGACGATGTCTTGGGTAAGGGAAATATAGATTTTCTCATTACCGTGCATCAAATAGTAGAATGGATACCCGCAAGAATTTTCGCTTTTAGTCTAGCTATTGCAGGGAATTTTGAGGATGCACTTCAGTCCTTGCGTAAGCATACGGAAAACGCAACTCATGATGGTAGTCCAAAGATATTTACTATGTCAGCGGCGGGAGCTTTGGGAGTTAGACTGGTGGGAGTTATGACGGGTTATAATAATGAAAAAAGTTTAAATTCCGTGGGGGTAGGGAGCGACCCGGATTCACAAACTTTACCTAGATTGGGTCAGCTAATATCCAGGGTGCTGTTTATATGGATAGGACTGATTGGTTGTTTTGCAATCTTCTCAGTTTTTGGTTAGCCTTTTTCGAAGGATTAACTTTAGTTTGGATCATTGGATATCATGGAATCGAATCCACTAACAATATGGTTAGTTACTGGGTATCTCCTTTGCTTACCGATTATTGGCTGGTTGGCAAAATCTAAAAATATTCGATTAAAAGACTATTACTTAGCCGGTGGATCAGTAGGGTTTGTAGGGCTCTTTTTTACATTATACGCAACAACTTATAGTGGTAATACAATGTTAGGTTTTGCTGGTCGAGCATACCGGGAAGGTCCAGTATCACTCTTTGCGGTTATTGGTATGGCGTCTGTCATTCCTATATTTTTCCTTTTTGCACGGAAATTGAATGAGCTTGCTAAAGAACACAGTTTTGTAACGATCGCTGATTTTTTAAAACTACGTTATCGTAATCTTGGGTTGGTATATCTAGTCAATAGTCTGTTAATTTTAACGTTGGCGAGTTATGTTCTAACTAACCTGAAAGCTGCTGGTTTATTGGTTGAAGTTATAAGCGATGGCAAAATTTCTATGGTTTATGCCATATTTGGCTTAGCGGTTGTAATGGCCCTATATGAAAGTTTGGGGGGTATGAAGGCCGTGATATGGACTGATATGATGCAGGGAATTATGCTGCTCCTGGGGAGTATAGTTGTATTTACAGTAGTTTTTATGGAAGTCCGTACTGACGCTGAGTTTATTGAGCAGTTGAAGTTGGGGTCGGACACGTGGGTTCCCATGGATGCTAATCAGTTTAGGCGAGGGTTATCGTTGATCATGATGTTTGGCTTGGCAATAGCTATTTATCCTCATGCACTTCAACGCATCTTTGCCGCAAAGAATTGGGAAACATTGAAGAGTAGTTTTAAGTGGATGTGTTTAATGCCATTGGTAACCACCTTGCCTATAATGCTTTCGGGTATGCTAGCAATATTCATTTTGGGTGATTCGCAGTCTCTACATGGTGCTGATACGGACAGAGTAATACCCATTTTACTCCAACATATGTCGGCCAAAATCCCAATGTTGCAATGGATTTTGGCATTATTTTTGGCAGCCGCTTTGGCTGCAATTATGTCTACCGTTGACAGTGCACTTCTAAGTCTTGGCTCAATGTTTACCCAAGATATTATTAGACCAGTGTCTCCTAATCTGGATGATAAAAGGCTAGCGATTGTTGGTCGGATTATGACTTGGTTATTAATGTTTGTGACTGCAGCTTTGGCAGCATTCATATCTAAAACCATATGGAGCTTAATAGTTTTGAAGTTGGAGATAATGCTTCAGCTCGCACCAAGTATTATATTGGGTGTTCTTGTAGCTAGGTTGAGCTGGCTGCCTGTTTTATGTGGAATAGTTATGGGTTTTTTTGTAACTATAGTGCTAAAATTTATCCCATCATTTGAGCCGCATATGCTGGGTATTCACGCAGGGATTTGGGGTTTAGCAGCCAACTTAATCGTCGTCACGCTTATACAGTCTTTGTGCCAGAGCAAAAGAAGTGATGTGTCATCAAGATCAAATCACTAAATAGTGGCTAGGTGGTCAACTTTTGCGGCACAGGTGAAATCATTCTCAGATATTCCTGAGATTTCATGAGTTGTATATTTCACTGTGCAAAAATTGTATCCTATTTCAATTTCAGGATGATGATTTTGGTTATGAGAAATCCATGCAATAGCATTGACGAAAAACATAGTGGTTTGATAGTCATCAAATCTAAACGATTTTTGTATGACTCCGTTTATGTGTTGCCAATTATCTAGTTTTTGTAAAGCTAGATTAATTTTTTCTAGTTCCATTGTAATAACCTCCCTGTACAAGTCATTTAATTCACGCTTATCTTCTTTCTAGTTCTGGATGGAGAAATAGTAGGTAACTCATAAATCCTATTATATTGTTCATAATCTACAAACTTTGGAGTTTCTGAATGCGCGTTGTTGCTGTTGGATGGGAGTCATACCATGCAGAGTAAATAGGATCCGGAGTTAAAGTGGAAGCGTTATCGTCGTAAAGTTTTACCAAGGCACTTATCAAGTCTTTAGAAGGAGTAAACTTTGAGGCATATGCATCGGCCTGAAACTCATGTTTACGAGATGTCCGCGAAAATAGTGGTTGGAGGATAAACGTAAAGACTGGTGCAATTAAGAAGAATAGACCCAAAGCTACCCCATTATTGTTGCTTACCTCCATATTTAGCCCGAGGTAAAACCATTCTTGGTTTTTTAGTATTGCAAGGGTCAGAAGAAATAAGGCTGATATCGCACCTAGCATCAAAAGGCGTTTTACCACGTGCTTGAGATGGAAGTGTCCTAATTCATGTGCTAATACTGCTTCAATTTCAGAGATTTTTAATCTTTCTAATAAGGTGTCAAAGAATACGATTCTCTTGTTTTTTCCAAACCCTGTAAAATATGCATTTCCATGGCTACTTCTCTTGCTCCCATCCATTACAAAAAGACCGTCTGATTCAAATCCACATTTTAACAATAGAGATTCAACACGTGACTTCAAGCTTCCATCCTCAAGTGGAGTAAACTTATTAAAGAGAGGAGCAATGTAAGTGGGACCAATAAATTGAATAAGACCGACAAACAAAACCATTACAACCCAGACATATATCCACCAATGATTTCCCATAAACCCCATAAGGGTCAGCACTAGCCAGATCAAGGGTAATCCTAAAATCAATCCAACCAAGATATTCTTAATCAAGTCAAGAGACCATGTTTTGAACGTTGTTTTGTTGAAACCAAACTTGACCTCAATGCCAAAAGTCCGGTAAAGACTTATAGGTAGGTCTACAAACGATGAGATTGCTACCAAAAGTATAAGAAATAATACACCTCTATAGATCTCATTATCAAAGATAGACATCGCGATATTGTCCATTACTTGAAATAAGCCTCCAAAGGTAAAGGCAAGGAGGAGGAGGGCATCTATTACAACTGAGACAAAAGAAAGTTTCGTTTTGGCAATGCTATAATTAGCGGCTTTCTGATGCGATTCAAGAGATATATCACCGCTGAAAGCTGGGGGCACATTTCCAGAATTTTGTTTGATAAACGAAATATGTCTAAAAGCCAACCATACCTTGGTAGCGGTTGAAAGAGAGAGGGCACACAAGAATATTATGGAAAAATTATTCATAGTTCTTATTGTATATATAATATGAAGATAAAGGTTTAAATAACTAAAATTTAATTGATAAGGCGATTAGGTGAGATTATGACACAAGATTCCAATCATTTGGTTTGGATTGATATGGAAATGACTGGACTGGTTCCCGAAGTTGATCGAATACTGGAGATAGCAATTGTGGTTACAACAAGTGATTTGAATTTTGTTGCACAGGCTCCAATTATGGTTCTCTCACAAAGGGATGAGATACTGGATAGTATGGATGAATGGAACACGTCGACCCACAGTAAATCTGGTTTAATTGAAAAATCAAAAGCTTCGACTATTAGTGAAGCAGAGGCGGAGTCTTTACTTATTGCTTTTTTGTCAAAACATATAGATAAAGGTATTTCCCCTATGTGTGGCAACTCGATCTGCCAAGATCGTCGTTTTCTGGCAAACTGGATGCCAGAGTTAGAGGCTTATTTTCATTACAGGAACCTAGATGTTTCGACTTTAAAAGAGCTTGCTAAGAAGTGGAATCCCAAAATACTGGTTGATTTAAAGAGGCACGGTAAACATGAGGCTTTAGCCGATATTTTAGAGTCCATTGATGAGCTTAAGCATTATCGTCGACATTTCTTAAAAGTTGAAGATGAGAATCAACCTTCAGAGGTTATAGGTTAAAATTTAGGGCGTATTTTCTCCTCTTATGGTATCTAGCATTTTTGTTGTGGAGCGTTCGTAAGCAAATGGAATTGATATGACTTTTCCTCCCCAGCTTTTTACCAAATTTGCACCTACTATCTTATCAACAGGCCAATCACCCCCCTTCACTAAGATATCAGGTTTGCAGGACTCTATGATTGATAACGGATTATCCTCCTCAAACCAAGTAACATAAGCTACTGACTCCAAGGAGGCCACAATTGACATTCGGTCTTCTAGGCTATTTATTGGTCGATCTTTCCCTTTATTTAATCGTTTAGTTGAATCGTCGCTATTGAGAGCTACCAAAAGAGAATTCCCAAGATTTCGAGACTGCTTTAAATAAGATATATGACCTCTGTGAAGGATGTCGAATACACCATTGGTGAATACCAATGGTCTCAAAGTTTCGGAGATACAACCAATACTATCAGGATTAATCAGTTTTTTTTGGTATGTAATCCTCATGAATGCCTATAGTTGAGGTTGTTGATTTTTTACAAATATTGATTGTTTAGGTTGTCGACGCTGCTAACTCAGCATTCAATATTTTTCTGTATTCGTTCCATTCTATGTCTGAAGACATATCCCATCTGACACTTTCTAATTGCTTGAATAAATCTTGATATAACATATCAGTCATTAAGTTTTCTCTTTATGTTCTGCGTTTTTGTTAGTGGATATTAACCAATTTTTATCGACTTGCATTTGATTAACTATTCAAGGTGCTATCTAATTCTTTGCTTAATCGTGGCATTAATAGCTCCCACTAAATTTACATTTTCAGCATAACAGATATTTATTAAAAAGTCCTATGAAGAAACAATGATTTACAAAAAAATGCAATAATTTAAGCATTTGGAGATCGTTTTCGGGCAACTTCCTTTTTACTGTGGACTGAACTATTGCATCTTATGGTTGTCGAAATTCCGTAACTATTTTGTGATAATAATGGTAAATTATAATGCAATCGAGTATCAAAGACTGTAACGAACTATGAGTTCTTGTACTTCTCAAAAAGGGCTTGTCTGGTTTCGACGTGACCTGCGACTAAGTGATAATACTGCGGTTATTGAGGCGTTAAAGCGCTGCGACGAGGTATTCAGTGTCTTTGTTTTTGATACAAGTATTTTGCGGGATCTTGCGAGAAATGATCAACGTGTCCGTTTCATATGGTACAGCGTCGTTGAGCTTCGAGAAAAGATCAGAGCTCTTGGGGGAGAACTCTATATCCGGCATGGTGATCCAATCCTAGAGCTACAACAGATAATCAGTGACTTGACAATTCATTCATTATATTTCTCGAGGGATTACGAACCCTACGCGGTAGATAGAGACCTCAGGGTCGAACAGACTCTCCTTTCAATAGGAAAAAAGGTTTACAGCTTTAAGGATCAGGTCATTATGGAGAGAGATGATGTTATGACTGCTCAGGGGACTCCTTACACAGTCTTTACTCCATACAAAAAAGCATGGTTAAAAAAAGTCAATGAAAAAGGAATTTCACTGGATCCTGATAGTAACGTGCCATGGAAAAAAATGAGTAAAGCTTACCTCCAGTCGATGCCAACATTGTCGGATATGGGTTTCTCTGATGAGGTCAGTAATAATTCAGACTTTAGTCCAGGAGAGAGCGGGGCCCAGAAGATTTTAGGTCGGTTTTTAAAAAAAATCGAACATTACGATAGTGATAGAAACTATCCATCATTACGTGCTACGTCTCATCTATCTGTTCATCTAAGATTTGGGACTATTTCCATAAGGGATCTTTATAGATTCGCCACATCGTCCCAGACACCTGGGCGAAAAGCCTGGCTCGATGAGCTTATTTGGAGGGACTTTTATTTTAACATTATTCATCACTTTCCCTTTGTAGTTGACATGGCCTTTCGACCGGCTTATCGAGAGTTAAAGTTCGAAAATAAAGAGGACTATTTTGAAGCTTGGTGTCAAGGTCAGACCGGTTATCCAATTGTAGATGCCGGTATGCGACAACTAAATAGCTGTGGGTTTATGCATAATAGACTGAGAATGATTACTGCTTCTTTTTTGGTTAAGGATTTACAAATTGATTGGAGGTGGGGGGAGAAGTACTTCGCATCGAAACTGATGGATTATGATTTATCAGCAAACAATGGAGGTTGGCAATGGGCAGCGTCCACAGGATGTGATGCACAACCTTATTTCAGAATTTTTAACCCAACTTTACAGTCAAAGAGATTTGATAAGGCAGGGACATTTATTAGGTGTTATTTGCCAGAACTTAGGGGCCTTTCCGATTCTTGCATTCATGAGCCGTGGCTAATGCACAGACGTGAGCAAAAACAATTTTTGTGCGAAATTGGAAAAGATTATCCCGCACCGTTGGTAAACCATTCAGAGAGACGTGATTCAACAATAGCAATGTTTAAAAAAGCCAGAAATGCACACACAGTCAATTAATATATTCGAAGACAGTAATTACCTTTTTTATCCCTTTGGTGTTTGCTGCAACCTGCGAGGAGATTTTTCCCTCTTCTTGAGATACTAATCCCATAAGATATACTATTCCCGCCTCTACAATTATTTTAAAATGTGAAGCTTTAATAGATTTCTCCTTTACAAATCTACCTAATACCCGAGCCTTAAGTAATTTATCATTGTTTTTAGACAGAGAAGTAACTCGTCCTGCGATTTCAACTTCATTTTGTACATCACGAACATTTGCAATCTCTATTGCTAAATCTTCTGCTTTAATTTTTGCTTCATCATTTTTTACCTGACCAACTAAGAGGACGTAGCGGTTAAAACTATAGACCTTAATTGGAATTCCTTCTCCTAAATTATCCCGTATGAGATTAAGAGTTTTTATTTCAATAGTTTTATCCTCAAGCATGGCACCGCTGGTTCTTCTATCTTCTGCTATCATGGCGGTTGCACCAACCCCTGCACCAAAGATAACAGGTGCACACCCCGAGATTGAAGCCAACCCAACTACGATGAAAGAGATGACACAATATTTTTTCATGTTAAATTTCCCAGTTAATTTGATATTTTTAGGTTTTAATGGTTCGCTACGGCTTATTATACTCTCTTGTGGGTAAACGGTTATTCCGAGCTGATTGTCTCGAGCTGTTTTATCTCACCTCCTCCGAATTTAACAGGTTGACCTTTTCTATAAAATCTTTGGTCAGAGTAGGTTAATTCACCTGTTTCTCCTTGGGTTTTCCACAAATCATTCGGGGTGCCCTGAAAAACCTTTTTTGCTAGAGTATATGCGTCTTTACCCAATGCGTAAAATCTCAGTAGATGCAAAGAATCGTCCCCCCAGTTTTGACTAACCTTCGCAGTATGGCTAACTATCCAGGGCATTTCAAAGAACCGAATTTCTTCTAAATCATGCATTCTCAATTTGTTAGTATTGGATGTATGAACAAGAGATGTACTATAAATGGGCAGCCGTGTGCCCAAATAAGGACGAAGGTTTTGTGCAGTGTCGGGTGAAACAGCGATAAAAATAGTATCTGCTTGGGTAGTATCTAGCATATGAACGATGTTATCAAAATTAATTTTATTGTCTTCAATGCTAATTTGTTCAGCAAGTTTTCCAGAAAGATTCAACCATTCTTGGTTGAAAGATTGGATGATTCTGTTGTTGAGATTTGAATTTTCAAAGATAGTCATCATTTGTTGCCCACCCTCCGAGTGGGCAAGTTGAGCTATCGCTTTCGCCTCATATTCCATTTGTAATCCAAATTCATACAAGTTTGTGATACCGAGGTCTAGTCTCTGTGAAACATTCAAACAAATTGTGGGCACAAAGTTAACTTCAGATCCATATAATGTATTAACGGCTTTACGGGTAAGTGGTCCAATAACTGCTTTTGCACCAGCTTTGAGAGCATTTTGGTATGTATTAATTAATTCGCTTTTGTCCCTCTGCTTTAATTCGTATAGGTGAATCGGAAACCAAAGATCTTTCTCCATTGTTTTTTTGCTAATTATCCCTTGGAAAATAGCATTAGTGATATTTCTAATTCTTTGGTTATAAGTTGGTAAAATTACTGCAATGTGATCAATAGCTTCTTTAGTCGCTGTATTCTCGATTGTAAGGTTACTGTCGGAATTGGGGGCTGTATTTGGTAGATCCAGCTCTTTGTTTTGCTGAGCTATAGCATAACTAGAGCCCATCACAAATGATGAGTATAGTAGAGAAACAATTAATTTTTTTAGGGCGGCTTTGTTTTGCATAATACTCGCTATAAAGTGGCAGGAGGTACATTATATGTTGTTGGCACGCCAATAGGAAATTTGGGGGATATATCCATAAGGGCTATCGATATTTTAAAGGGGGTAGACATTATTGCCGCAGAGGATACCCGAGTAAGTCGGAAGTTATTAGAAAGTGTGGGCATTTCTAAGAAAACTATTTCACATCATCTGCACAATGAGGCTCAGTCGGCTGATGGTATCCTTTTACTGTTGCGGCAGGGAAAATCAGTTGCTTTAATATCGGATTCTGGAACGCCGGGGATAAGTGACCCCGGATGTCTTTTAGTATCTAGGGCTCATCAGGAAAACATAAAGGTTGCCACTATTCCTGGTGCGAGCGCTCTCACTGCAGCACTATCAATTAGTGGTATTTCGGCAAAGATGGTGACTTTTCATGGATTTCTTCCCAGCAAAGGTCGTGCTAGAAAAGAGATCCTAAGTCTTTCTTCTAAAATGTGTGGATTACAAGTTTTTTTTGAGGCACCTCACAGATTGGAGGGAACAGTTAGAGACCTAGAGCGAGCGTTTGGCTTTGACAGACTTATTAGTGTTTCTAAGGAACTGACAAAACTATATGAATTTACTGGTCGATTTACACTTAGGTCTCTGGTAAAAGCTATTGAATCAGGTGACTTTGAGGTTCGAGGGGAGTTTGTATTAGTACTAGAAGGTAGAACTAAAGGTAATAATGATCGGTCATCGGACAACTTATCTCAGTTTTTGGATGTACTGTTAAGTGAATTTCCGCTCAAGAAAGCTGTGCAACTAGCCGTAAAGTTGACTGGAAAACATAGAAAAGAGGTATATCGTTTGGCTTTAACCAAGAAATCAGAATTGGTCGAAGGTCCAGAGGATGCTTGAGCACATTTGGATGATGAAACCTTAGATTATTGTTTGAAAATTCTTATGTAAAAAGCTATATACTATCTGCGGCAAAGTTAGCTGGGCAATCGCTGTTTTGTTTTAGTCAAGGCAGAGGAAAGTCCGGGCTCCAAAGAGTAGGATGCCGGTTAATGACCGGGCGCCGTGAGGCGATGGAAAGTGCCACAGAAAATATACCGCCTCTGCAATTAATTTGTATAGGTAAGGGTGAAATGGTGAGCCATGTCAATGGTTAGTGCAGATACAGGGCACTGGGTAAGAGCCCACCGCAGGGACGGTAACGTGCCTGGCAGGGTAAACCCCATCTGGAGCAAGACCAAATAGAGGGGCAATAGTGTTACTCGCACTGTTCCTGGGTTGGTTGCTTGAGCTAATGGGTAACCATTAGCCTAGATGAATGATTGCCTCAATGCTTTAGCATTTAGACAGAACCCGGCTTATAGGCTAACTTTACTTTTCAATGCATTAAGAGCTTTAATTATTCTAATATATAAACAAATGCTCTCATGCTATTGAATAATATAATACTTTTTCTATCATAAAAAATTTCTTAAGTTTTTTCTATAAGTTACTGTGACCAATAGAGAAATAGTCATATTCAGACTTGACCTTGGTTTTTTTTTGCTCTAGAGTGGGAAAATATGGGAAATAGTGGGAAAATAGATTAAATTGAGGAAAAAACAGTTATGTTTCAGGGGGCAACCTCATTAAATATAGATGCCAAGGGGCGACTGATGATCCCATCCAAACACCGCGTCAGTTTTCAGGGAAATGGAGGGGAGACGATAGTTCTTACAGCACACCCCCACCGGTGTTTGCTTCTGTACCCGATAAAGAGTTGGGAGCCTATAAGATCCAAACTAATGGCCTTCTCTAGTTTTGATAAAACAGCTAGTGCTTATAAACGGATTTTAGTTGGTTTTGCAGAAGAACTAGGGCTAGATAATTCTGGAAGATTGCTAATATCTCCCACCTTGAGACAGTTTGCTAAATTTGAAAAACAGGTGATGCTAATAGGTCAGGGTAGTCATTTTGAAATATGGAGTCGTACGTTCTGGGAAAAGCAATTAGAGAATTTAGAGGTTGAGCCTGACAATCTTTCTCCTGATTTTCAGGGTTTTGCTTTGTAGTAAGTGGTCAAAAATGGAATTTAATAATAATCATAAAACGGTAATGTTAACAGAAGCATTGTCGGGCTTAATTACTGAAAATAATGGGACATATATTGATGGGACTTTTGGTCGAGGGGGGCATAGTCGAGGGATTTTGTCGATGTTGTCACCGGTTGGTCGTCTGATTGCTATCGACAAGGACCCTGATGCAGAGATAGAGGTGTCAAAAATAAGGGATAGCAGAATGACTTTTAAGCGAGGATGTTTTAGTAGCCTAAATCATTTTTTAAAGGAGGAAAAAACTGATTTCATTGATGGTGCCATTTTAGACCTAGGGTTATGTTCACCTCAGCTGGAAAATCCACGAAGAGGGTTTAGTTTTCAGTTAGATGGACCACTAGATATGCGTATGGATAACTCTGGAGGGCAAACGGTTGCAGAGTGGTTAGATTCAGCTTCCGAGGTTCAGATAGCAAAAGTCATAAAAGATTACGGGGAAGAGAGATTTGCTAAGCGGGTTGCTCGTTCGATAGTGTTTAATAGAAATTTAAGAAGGATAGAGACAACTTTTCAGTTAGCGGAAATAATCAAAAAAGCTATTATCGTCCCTTTACACAAAAAAAATCCAGCCACACGAACTTTCCAAGCTCTCCGTATTTATATAAATAAAGAGCTTCACGCTCTGGAACTTTTTTTACCAACATGTGTTAATTGCCTTAAACCTGGTGGAAGGCTTGTCATAATAAGCTTTCATTCGTTAGAGGATCGAATTGTAAAACAATATTTTAAATCAGAGTCCCTGGTACCGGCGATTCCAAGGGAAATTCCCCTAAAAGCTGATCAGTTTCCTTCACCCCGACTAAAGATTGTTGGAAAACCACTTTTTCCAACAGAAGAAGAGGTTAGATCAAACCCCAGATCTAGGAGTGCTGTATTGAGAATCGCTGAAAGATTGGTCGCATGAGTATAAGCAACCTTATTTTATTCATACTGTTGTTAGTGTTCTCTTTGTCTCTAGTAACGGCACAGCAAACACATCGAGCTTTATTTAATCTAATGCAGAAGGAGAAACGCCTAACTGAACTGCTGGACACTGAATACGATAAGTTTCAGATAGAACTTGAGAAGGATATAAAATCCTCCAGAGTGGAGCGAGTCGCCAAAGAAAAACTCGCAATGCGTTTTCCCAGCTCAACAAGAATTCAATTAATTCCTCCCCCTCCCGCGCTACCCACCCCATGAGACCAGAACTCACAAATATTTTGAGCATTCGATTGTCACCAGGACGATCAAGATTAATGCTTTTATTTATATTTTGTGGTTTTCTGGTTTTGGTAGCGCGGGCTCTTTATCTTCAGGGTTGGCACAATGAATATAAATCAACGAAACAACCTTGGTTGACATACACAGAAAAGCTTAGGGCAAACCGAGGGAAAATTACCGATAGACATGGCGTCCCATTAGCCATCAGTACGACTGTTAATACCGTCTGTGCGGCTCCTAAACAAGTTTTTATGTCAAAGGTAGAACGTACCAAGTTAGCTGAGCTACTACAGATAAAGACTACGTTGCTGGAGCGACGATTAAAACAGAAGAATAAGGGTTGTGTTTATCTTAAGAGACAAATTTCGCCTGAAAGAGCTAATAAAATAGTAGCCCTTGATATACCGGGTATTTCTTTTGAAAAAGAATATAAAAGATATTATCCGAAAGCGGAGTTAACTGCTCACATAGTTGGTCTCACCGACATTGATGAGGTTGGCCAGGAAGGGCTAGAATTAGAATACCATAATTGGCTGGCTGCCAAACCAGGCGAAAGATTTGTATATCGAGATCGGGAAAATAATTATGTGGATGAGGATCTTGATAGGTTTGCCGTTCCTCAGAGGGGGCATGATTTGCCTCTAGCGTTGGATTTGAGGTTGCAAAACTTTGCTTTTCGAGAGATAAAAAAAGCTGTAGTAAACAACCAGGCAAAATCGGGCAGTATTATCGTTCTGGATGCACAGTCCGGTGAAATATTAGCTCTTGCTAACTGGCCATCTTATAACCCAAACAATAGAAAGACCTATAAACCACGGTTTGCTAGAAATTTAGCCGTTGTAGACATGTTCGAACCAGGATCGACAGTTAAACCGTTTAATGCTGCAGCAGCTATAGAAGCTGGTTATGTTGACCCTAATACTGAGATAGACATTGGAAACGGAACACTAAAAGTTGGAAGTAAGCAAATTACTGATACCCATCCCAAACGAGGGGATTTGACCGTATCCGAAATAATTAAGGTTTCATCCAATGTGGGCTCAGCCAAGATGGCTTTTAGAATGCAGCCAGAAGACTTATGGAGGACTTTTTCAGCCGTTGGTTTTGGTCAATATCCCAAGTCAGGTTTCCCTGGTGAAGCTAGAGGACGGCTAAGAGAATACAATAAATGGAAAAAAATTGAGAGAGCGACTATGTCTTACGGGCACGGTATGTCAGTTAGCTTATTACAATTAGCTAGAGCGTACACAGTCTTCACTACTGACGGTAGGTTATTGCCAATTACCTTTGTTAAAAGGGATGCATTGCCTGAGGGGAAAAAAGTTTTAAGTACGACTACTGCTAATGCTATAAGAGCGATGCTGGAGGGGGTGACACAAGAGGGAGGTACGGGCACAAAAGCTAGAGTACCTGGTTATCGAGTGGCAGGAAAAACTGGGACAGCTCACAAAATAATAAGCGGTTTGTATTCAAAGAATAATTACTATTCTTCGTTCGTGGGCTTTGCACCAGCCAGTCATCCCCGGCTTGTGGTGGCTGTTGTTGTGGATGATCCCCGAGGTAATGTTCATTACGGGGGTGAGGTTGCGGGCCCAGTATTTAGCGAGGTGATGGGAAAGTCGCTCCGACTTCTGGGAGTTAGGGAAGATAATGTCGAAGAGACCTTTACCGCTGAAAGGAAGTTTGGCCAGGTGGAGGGATAATGGAGTCCAGGGGACTGGATCATACAGGCAATTTTTTACCTGAGAAAATCTTGGAGGGACAACGTGAACTCCCGCTAGGTATTGCTGACCATAGTGATCAAGTACAAAAAGGTTATATGTTTTTGGCTTACCCGGGAGAAAGTGTAGATGGTAGGGATTTTATTGCTGAGGCTATCTCGGCAGGAGCTCTTATTATTCTTTGGGAATCCCAAAATTTTGACTGGCGAGAAGATTGGGTCGTAAAAAATATACCGATCGAAAACTTGAGGTACAAAGCAGGACTTATAGCTAACTATTTTTATAAAAATCCTAGTAAAAAAATGTGGGTTGTGGGTGTTACCGGGACTAATGGAAAAACCTCATGTGCTAGTTGGATTTCTGCTTGTCTTAACCAGTTAGGTTACCCAACAGCTAGTATGGGGACCATGGGGTGCTCGTTCAAGAAGCATAATTTTGAAAGCCAGAATACAACTCCTGGTTCGTTAGTGATGCATAAGATGTTAGATTTTTTTCGGAAGGAAGGGGCAACAGATGTTGCTATGGAGGTGTCATCGCATGGGTTATCGCAGGGCCGGGTGGCAGGAGTGGCGTTTGACACTGCGCTTTTTACCAACCTTTCAAGGGATCATTTGGATTACCATAAAACTATTGATAGGTACCAGAGTGAAAAGCGTCGTCTATTTTTTGTTGAGACTCTCAAAACCGCTGTAATTAATTCTGATGATAAATTCGGTAAAAACCTCATTACGCAGTTAGATCCCTCCCGGGTTCACATAATTTCTTATGGAAAAAAAACGGGTGATATTCGATGTCATCGGATAAAACGCGACAAATTAGGTATGGAATTACATCTTGATACTTCTTGGGGGAAGACAGCTATTAGTACAACGATTATGGGGGACCATAACGTTTACAATATTTTAGGTGTTTTCGGCGTCTTGATTGCAAAGGGTTTAAATATAGAGGCTGCTTCAGCCGCCTTGAGTTCATGTGAACCAATAGAAGGTCGAATGCAAGCAATTAGAGTTTCCGGGATGCCTTTGGTAGTGGTTGATTATGCGCATACTCCAGACGCGTTAGAGAAGTCTTTACAATCACTTGCTCAGCTGTTGCGACCGCCTGACCGTCTGTATTGTGTTTTTGGATGTGGCGGGGAAAGAGATACTGGAAAGCGATCAGAAATGGGAAAGATCGCTACTTCTACGGCAAACCGTACATTTATCACTAATGATAATCCACGGTTTGAAGATCCAAGGCTGATCATAGAGGATATTTTAAAAGGTGCCAATTCTAATTTTGTAATAGAGCAGGATAGAGCTAAGGCCATTAGTAAGTCAATAAATGAAGCGAGGCCAAACGACGTAGTTCTGATCGCTGGAAAAGGTCACGAAAACTATCAAGATCTTGGGGGTAAAAAGTTACACTTCTCTGATGTAGAGGAGGCAGAAAAGGTTTTGTTGAAGAAGGCGAATAGGGTCTTTAATGTTTGAGTTATCAAAAGTTGCTAAGGCTATAAATGCAATTCATTTAGGTAAAGATGTCCGTGTTGCTGGAGTAACTTGCGATAGTCGCTCTGTCAGGAAAGGAGATATGTTTGTTGCTCTTAAGGGACAAAAGTTTGATGCACACGATTTTGTTGATGATGCTTTTGATTCCGGGGCAGTTGCGGCTATGGTTAGTGCAAATTGGCATGGAGATATTCAGAAGCCTTTATTGGTAGTGAGCGACAGTACTCGTTTGGGATTCGGAAGGTTGGCGGCATGGTGGCGGGAGAAATTTGAAATTCCTGTAATAGCAGTAACGGGTAGTAATGGTAAAACTACCGTAAAGGAGATGATAGCTTCCATATTGCAAGATTGTGTTGGCAAAGAAAAGGTCTTATCCACCTTAGGTAATTTGAATAATGATGTTGGAGTGCCGATCACTCTGGTTCGAATCAGGAAAAAACACAAATATGCAGTAATTGAGATGGGGATGAACAGCCAAGGGGAAATAGGATACCTCTCTAACATTACATCTCCATCCATCGGTTTGATTACAAACGCAGGCTCTGCCCATGTTGGACGGTTGGGGTCAGTTTTGGAAGTAGCTAAAGCTAAAGGAGAATTGGTGGATGATCTAAAGCCTGGCTCTACAATTATATTGAACTTGGACGATCCCAACGTAGATAGGTGGAGGAGGCAGGCCGCTGGTTTATCAATAGTGACTTTTGGATTTGGAAATGCTGATGTTAGTGCTACCGTTAACCTAGAATCGTCCTGTAGCGATATTCACATGAGTATTTTTGGGAAGAATTGCAAAATAAAACTACAGGTACCAGGAATTCATAACGTTAGGAATGCCTTGGCTGCTGCTGCTGTTTCGAGTTCTTTGGGTATCTCTCTTGAAAATATTACGAGTGGATTGGAAAAGTACAGTGGACTTGGGGGCAGATTAAGATTAATAAAATTGCCAGGAAAGATTCGCTTGTACGATGACTCATACAACGCAAATCCAGAATCAATGAAAGCCGCATTAAGTGTATTGGCAAAGCTTGAGGGTCCCAAGTTCTTTATTATGGGTGACATGGGTGAATTGGGAACTGATTCCGCAAAGTTTCACGAAGAAATAGGAAAGTTCGCAAAAGAGAACGGCGTCGATAGACTTTATGGTATTGGTAAGACCGTTGCTTTTTCTGTTAAAAGTTTCGGAAGGGGATCGCAACAATATTTAGGAAAAGAAGATCTTTTGGAGGATTTGAGAGGAAGTTTAAGGCCAGGCGTAAATATTCTCGTAAAAGGTTCAAGGTCAGCAAAATTGGAGACTTTAGTGTCAGAGATAATCGGATTCTGTGATTTAAATTTTTCTATTTAGGAATTAGTTATGCTTCTTTGGTTAGCACAAGAATTGTCAGGC
Source organism: Hydrogenophilales bacterium (assembly GCA_902627495.1). GTDB lineage: Bacteria > Pseudomonadota > Gammaproteobacteria > Burkholderiales > Eutrophovitaceae. The sequence continues at coordinate 22,329 of CACOJS010000003.1, forward strand.
AGTGTGAGTGCCTTTAACGTTTTCAATTACATCACTTTGCGAGCAGTTTTATCTATGCTGAGTGCTCTTTTAATATCTTTTATTATTGGGCCATCTATTATTCGAAAACTTGTGACCTATAAAATAGGCCAGGCGGTAAGAGATGATGGGCCATCTTCACACTTAGTAAAAACGGGGACACCTACCATGGGAGGGGCTTTGGTATTAATCTCTGTAGTTATCACTACAATGCTGTGGGCAGACCTGAATAATCGACTCGTGTGGGTTGTGTTAGTGGTTACCCTCGGGTTTGGTCTGATTGGATTTATAGATGATTTTTTAAAGGTGATTTACGGTAACCCCAAAGGGCTATCTGCGAAATCAAAACTCCTTGGACAGTCATTGATCGCGTTATTATTGGCTTTATATTTGGCTGACAGTGCTTCAATGCCAGAGCAAATGGAACTTATAGTGCCGTTTTTCAAACAAGTTGCTTATCCCATGGGTGTCTTGGGTTTTGTTATTTTAACCTTCTTTGTTGTTGTCGGCACCAGTAACGCTGTGAATTTAACAGATGGTCTTGATGGTTTGGCGATTTTGCCAACTGTTATGGTATCTGGTGCACTCGGTATTTTTGCTTATGTCGCGGGGAATATGGTCTTTGCTAAATATCTCGGGTTTCCTTACATACCAGGAGCTGGGGAGTTAACAATTATTTGTGCATCTTTATCTGGTGCTGGGTTGGCTTTTCTCTGGTTCAACGCTTATCCTGCTGAAGTTTTTATGGGAGACGTAGGAGCTTTGGCACTTGGTGCCGCCTTGGGAACTATAGCGGTTATTGTTAGGCAAGAAATTGTTTTATTTGTTATGGGGGGTGTTTTTGTAATTGAAACTCTATCAGTGATATTACAGGTGGTTTCTTTTAAATTGACGGGTAAAAGAATTTTCCGGATGGCACCGTTACATCATCACTTTGAGTTGAAGGGTTGGAAAGAGAATCAGGTTGTTGTTAGGTTTTGGATTATTACAATGATGTTGGTTTTGATCGGGCTTTCAACATTAAAGATAAGGTAAAAATAGAAGTATTAATTGAGAAGTTAAAGTGAAATTAAAAAATGTATTTTTCATGACAATAATATTTAAAGATAAAAAATTTTTAGTATTAGGTATTGGAGTCACCGGACTATCTATGACCAGATATATAACCTCAAAAGGGGGAGATGTCTTGGTGTCAGATGATCGCTTGTCGAAAAGTGACTTAAAGGAAATAACTGCCAATCTGCCTAACACTGGTATATTTGATAAGGCCATAGGTGTGCGTGAGAACGATGCTTATGATTACCTAGCAATTAGCCCAGGGATTCCAATGTCTCATCCTATGGTGAGGTACTCTAAAAAACTGGGTATTCCAGTGTTCGGAGATGTTGAATTATTTTTTAATGAAAAACAGACTCTAAAAAACACTAAAATAGTTGGAATCACTGGGTCAAATGGCAAAACAACTGTTACCGAAATGGTAGGGGCTATATGCAACATAGCCAATGTGAGTTATGTCCTCGGTGGAAACATCGGGAAGCCAGTTCTGGATATTTTACAAGAGGTAAGATTAGGGGAAAGAGACGAGCCTGAAGTTATGGTTTTTGAGTTATCTAGTTTTCAATTAGATGCTACAAAATCTCATGCCTTTGATATTGCTATTTTACTAAATGTAACAGAAGACCACATGGATCGATACGATGACTTCCAAAGCTATGTTGATTCTAAGTTTCGGATTTTTGATCGTGCAGACAAGAAAATAATCAATCGAAAAAAAATTAATGTAAAAAAGAATGTAGATAGTTCCTTTGTCACTTTTGGTCTGTGTGCAATCAGCTCCGGGAAAAATTGGGGTTTACAAAAAAACGGAAATAGTACTGCCATTTATCAGGGAGATAATTTTCTTTTAGATATCGGCAAACTAAAAGCTATAGGTAAACACAATGTAGAGAATTGTTTGGCCGCCGCAGCTATAACTTATCTTTTGAATATTAAGTTTGAATCAATATCTCAAGCTCTAGAAAAATTTCCTGGACTTCCACATAGGGTTCATTTGATCAGGGAGTTTAAGGGAGTCAAATTTATTGACGATTCCAAAGGAACTAATGTTGGAGCAACGATTGCAGCACTGAGCAGTTATTGTGGCACGGCAATTCTAATACTTGGAGGTGAGGGTAAGGGGCAAGATTTTATGCCGTTGCGAGAGGCAGTGTCGAAGGGGTGTAGGGGAGTAGTATTGATGGGTCGTGATAAAAATAAAATAGCTGCTGTCTTTGAAGGTTTGGAGTTGCCAATAAAGTATGTGGATAATATGGACGATGCTGTAAAAGGGGCATATCAATATTGCCGGGATGGCGATGTGGTTTTGCTCTCTCCAGCATGTGCCAGCTTTGATATGTTTAAAGATTATAAAGAGAGATCCAGAGCATTTAAGGTAAGCGTTGACAGTTTAGCGGAGTTGTTGTGAACTTTACTCTAAAGAAAAATAGCAAACTCCGGCACAACCAATCAACTTTTGATGAGAGCTTGCTTCTTATTTTTTTTGCTTTACTGGGGTTTGGTTTAGTAATGGTTTATTCAGCTTCCAGTCATGAGGCCTTCTCTTCTGGGAATTCTTTTTCTTACCTCTATAGGCATTTGACATACATATTATTGAGCCTCACTGCCACATTTATTGTCATACAGATTCCAATGAAAGTTTGGCAAGCCCTTGCATTTAGCCTGGTGATAATTGGTGTATGTCTTTTAGGAATTGTCCTTACAGGGTTGGGTAAAGAGGTTAATGGTGCTCAAAGATGGTTGACCCTAGCCGGGTTTTCATTTCAACCTTCTGAGCTTATGAAGCTATTTATCATCTTATACGCATCGGATTTTGCTACGCGAAAATCTGGTGAGTTAGCAGATTTTAAAAACGGATTTAAGAAGGGATTCCTACCCATGCTAATAATTGTGGTGGGCACAGGGGTTTTGCTGATAATTCAACCAGATTTTGGATCGATGTTTATCATAACTGTAATTGCGATAGGAATATTATTTCTTGGTGGGCTGAGCTGGCGTTTTCTAACTAGTCTTGTTGTATTGAGTGGATTTGTTTTTTGGATATTAATAAAGATTGAGCCTTATCGAGCGGCCCGGGTAGCTAGCTTTATGAATCCTTTAGATAACTTATGGAGCACAGGCTATCAATTATCTCACTCGTTATTTGCCTTTGCTAGGGGGGAGTGGTTGGGCATTGGGTTGGGAAGGAGTATGGAAAAGTTATTTTATCTGCCAGAAGCTCATAATGATTTTATCTTAGCGGTAATCGGAGAGGAATTAGGTTTTTTAGGAGTTGTTTCCACAATAACTGCTTTCGCGTTTTTAGTGGCAAAAGGATTCATGATAGGAGCTCGATCGGCCCAACTAGAGAAATACTTCTCTTCCCTGGTGGCCCAAGGTATTGCAATGTGGTTGGCTGTGCAGGCTATCATATCAATGGGGGTAAATCTAGGTGTGGTCCCCACCAAAGGTCTCACATTACCTCTGCTGTCTTATGGAGGAAGTGCTTTGCTAGTATCCTGCTCAGCCATTGGGATCCTTTTGCGTATAGATTGGGAAAACCAGCAAATGACTAAAGGCGGCTCGGTTTGAATAATTCCATCCTAATAATGGCAGGAGGGACTGGTGGTCATATTTACCCCGGCTTGGCGGTTGCTGATGAATTGAAAACACGAGGATGGAGTATAGCCTGGCTGGGAACCAGAGAGGGAATGGAGTCTCGCATTATTCCAAATAGTGGTTATCCATTCTATTGTATAAAAATCTTTGGAGTCAGAGGAAAAAGATTGCTCAATTATGTGTCTTTGCCTTTTTACCTTTTATTATCTGTTTATCAAAGTGCACGAGTATTCTTAAAAGTCAAGCCTGATTTGGTTTTGAGTATGGGTGGTTATGTAGCTTTCCCAGGCGGGATTGTTTCTTTTATTTTTAGAGTACCTTTGATTATTCATGAGCAAAATTCTATACCAGGGCTTACTAACAAACTATTGTCTCAATTGGCCACTAGGACTTTGGTTGCTTTCTCAGAGGCTTTTCCCGGAGCGACTCATACGGGAAACCCAGTCCGATCGAGTATTGATATTACAGACAATGTTAAAGATAGGTTAAGTAAACACACAGGTTCTTTGAGAATTCTTGTGCTTGGAGGAAGCAGGGGATCAGAGGCTTTGAATAAAGTAATTCCTGAGGCGGTAAGTTTGATGCCGAGAGGTATCCGCCCTGTTGTTTTCCATCAATCAGGAGTTTCCCAATTGGCTGCGTTGAAAGCCCGCTATGAGAAATATGAAGTGGATGCTGAATGCTATGAGTTTATTGATGACATAGGGGATATGTATCGAAAAGCCGATGTAGTAATTTGCCGAGCAGGAGCTATGACTATTGCGGAACTGTCAGTGGTTGGTGTCGCGAGCATTTTAGTTCCTTTCCCCTTTGCCGTAGATGATCATCAGACAAAAAATGCATTGTTCATGGTTAATGAAAGTGCAGCTTTCCATATTCCCCAGAAGTCATTGACAGCGGAATACCTGTCCCAGTTTTTAAAAAAGATTGATCGTGCCGACTTGGTAACTATGGCTTTGAATGCAAGATCATTGTCAGTATCTGGAAGTGCTGGAGTTATTGCCGGCATATGTGAAGAGGAGGCTCCTGATGCGACATAAAGTAAAACACTTGCATTTTGTTGGAATAGGCGGAGTTGGAATGAGTGGAATCGCAGAATTAATGTCCAACCTCAATTATCAGGTGAGTGGGTCTGATATTGTGCAGAGTGCCTCAACGGACAGATTAAAAAATATGGGGATTAATATTTCTCTTGGTCATAGCAAATATCAGATAGATGGGGCTGATGCTGTAGTTGTATCATCAGCAGTAGATAGTAAAAATCCAGAAGTAATAGCAGCTCTAGAAAAAGGAATTCCGGTTGTTCCAAGGGCGACTATGCTTGTTGAATTAATGAGATTAAGACAAGGGATTGCAGTAGCAGGAACTCACGGAAAGACCACCACTACGAGTCTGATTGCATCAATATTAGCTGAGGCCGACTTAGATCCAACCTATGTCATTGGTGGTCGATTGTCAGCTGCCGGCGAAAATTCCAAGCTCGGCAACGGTGAGTTTATTGTGGTTGAGGCAGATGAGTCGGATGCATCTTTCTTGTTTTTGCAGCCAGTCTTGGCTGTAGTTACAAATATTGATTCGGATCATATGGCTACATATGGTCATAATTTTGCGAATTTGGAAAATGCATTCTACGAACTTCTTCAAAGATTACCCTTCTACGGTGTAGCAGTCTTGTGTGGGGATGATCCGGTAGTCCGTCGGTTGACAACTAAGATTAACAAGCCGTATGTGACTTATGGGTTTAATGAGGATTGCGATTTTCAGGCCATCAATGTTAGGGAGATGGGCGTCGGGATGGTATTCAAGGTGAGATATAAATCTGATACCGGGCAATCAAATGATTTAGAGGTTAGACTTAGTCTTCCCGGAAGACATAATGTGCAAAATGCACTGGCTGCAATAGCAGTTTGTTTAGAGGTAGGGGCGAGTGAGAAGGCTATAGAGAAAGCTCTCCATGAATTTGAGGGAGTCAATCGTAGATTTCAGGTTCATCGTAATTTAAAAATAAGATCTAATGACCATGTCACTTTAATTGATGATTATGGCCATCACCCAAAGGAGATAGAAGCAACGCTACAGGCAACTCGGGGGGCGTTTCCAAATAGACGTTTACTGTTGGTTTTTCAGCCTCACCGATATAGTAGAACCAGGGACTGTTTTGAAGATTTTGTAAGAGTCTTGTCTTTACCCGATGTGCTTATTTTGATGGAAGTTTACGGGGCTGGAGAGAAAGCTATAGTTGCGGCGGACGGCCGCGGATTATCAAGATCCATTAGGCTTGGTGGAAAATTAGAACCCATATTTGTAGAAGAAATAGAGCGAGTGCCAGCCATTGTCTCTAACGTTGCTAAAGCGAATGATGTGATTTTAATAATGGGTGCAGGTTCGATTAGTCAGCTTCCTAAGCTTCTAAGGGAAAAATTTAGTGAATAAGTATGTTAAAAATCTTGATGTGTCAAAGTTGAGAGGAAACTTGCGTTTGATGGAGCCAATGTCAAAGCATACTAGTTGGCGAGTTGGGGGGGTAGCTGACTCTGTATACTTCCCTGCGGATTTAGATGATTTGGGGGTTTTTCTTGAAGACCTGGATACTGGTTGTCCGGTAATTTTTACAGGATTGGGTAGCAATATTCTAATCCGGGATAGCGGCTTACGAGGGGTTGTTATAATAACAAACCCAGCTTTAAACAGGTTGAGGGTAATCCAAGATGAAGCCGGTTTCTACGTTTATGCGGAAGCTGGTGTGCCCTCTCCTAAGTTAGCAAAATTTTGTGTATCCCAAAATTTAGAGGGACTCGAATTTCTTGTTGGCGTGCCAGGGACTGTAGGTGGGGCTTTGGCTATGAATGCGGGTTGTTATGGAAAAGAGACATGGCATTCTGTTTCGAAAGTCAGAACAGTGAACGGAGACGGGAAGTTCTCGGTTAGAAAGCCGAGTGAATATCAAATAGGTTACCGTAGTGTTAAGCACTTGGAGGTGGTTGGTGAGTTTTTTGTAGCTGCCTGGTTTAAAGCTCATTCTGGTAGCGGAGATCATGGTAAGGATCTAATCAGGCAGTTGCTTAGAAGACGATTTCAAACTCAACCTACCCAGCAACCTAATGCTGGCTCTGTATTCAAAAATCCTCCTAATGATTATGCAGCCCGTCTAATTGAAAAGTGTGGGCTGAAGGGATTTGCAATGGGAGGTGCTTCAGTATCTAACAAGCATGCTAATTTTTTCATAAATGACGGAGAGGCCACAGCACAGGATTTTGAGTCGTTAATTGATTATGTGAGAAGTGCTGTTCTTCAAACGTTTGGGGTTAACTTGGAGAAAGAGGTGATAATCATTGGAGACGAATAAAAAAATTATGTCACCTGATAGATCCAAGATTGCTGTTTTAATGGGCGGAAACTCGGCTGAAAGGGAAGTGTCTCTAATGTCTGGTGCTGCTGTTTTAGATGGACTTGTTCGGCAGGGATTTGAGGCTTTTGCGGTTGATCCATCTAACACTGATGTTAACTTTTTGTGTGAGAAAAATATTAGCGTTGCTTTTATTATGCTTCACGGTCGTGGTGGAGAAGATGGTGTCATTCAGGGCGTGCTTACTCATGCAAATATCCCCTACACAGGAAGTGGTGTCTTGGCCTGTTCACTAGCAATGGACAAGTGGAGAACCAAATTAGTTTGGCAAGCATTAGGGATCTCCACGCCCCCATGCTTTGTAATTAGTGATAAGACTAATTTTGACAAGATTGCAAGTGAACTTGGGTTTCCGTTGGTTGTGAAACCTAACAGCGAGGGGTCTACGATTGGCCTGACAAAGGTGAATTCGATGTCCGAGCTGACAGAAGGGTTCAAGAAAGCACGTGAATTTGATGATATTGTTTTAGCAGAAAAATGGATTGAGGGGATCGAGCTTACTGCCTCAGTTTTGAATGATAAAGCACTTCCTTTAATACAAATCGAAGCTCCCGGAGGTAATTATGATTACCAGGCAAAATACTTTTCTAATCAAACGAAGTATTTGTGTCCTTCTTCCCTGGAGCCGTTACAAGAGGAAAAGATCAAAGCACTTTGCCTGAAGGCTTTTCAGAGCCTAGGTTGTTCTGGCTGGGGTAGAGTAGATTTGATGCTAGATGAGGGTGGTAAACCCTGGTTGTTGGAAGTTAATACCGTACCTGGGATGACAAACCATAGCCTTGTTCCAATGTCTGCTAAAGCTATGGGCATAACGTTTGATAAGTTGCTATTGAAAATTTTGGAAGATGCTCATGTGGAATAATATTAATCTTCTTAACCGAATGACTCAGTATCTTTTATTTGTGGCAGGTATGGGTCTGGTAATGGGTGTTTGCACTAAAATTGCACAGCTCGAGATATTTTCAATTAAAGAAATTGTAATCACTGGAGATATCAATAGAGACACTAAGCAAAACCTAGAGAACGTAATCCGAGAAAGAGTTCGCGGCGGGTTTTTTACTATTGACCTAGATGAGACCAAGTCTATTTTTGAATCTTTGACTAGAGTGAAAATGGCACATATTCGGCGAAAGTGGCCGACCACGTTGCAGGTTGAAATTATAGAACATCGACCAGTAGCCCTGTGGAATGATATCGGTTTCGTTAGTCGGCAAGGGAACATTGTAGTAGCGAGTGTCGAGGGGCTACTTGCTAATAAACTCCCCGCGTTTAGGGGTCCTAACCATGCAGCAAAAGACATTTTATCATTCTATTTGCGTGCAAAATATTTGCTTTACCAGGTTGAACAGGAAATTGCCCGCATTACAGTGGACAGTAGGTATGCCTGGGAGGTGACTTTGCAAAATGACATAGTTTTAAGATTAGGCAAAGAGAGGCAAGAGATGCGATTAGCAAGATTTGTCAATTTTTCGAAGTATGCTTTGGGTGACTTTCCCGAAAAAATACATTATTTGGATATGCGATATGAGGATGGTTTTGCCATTGGAGTTAAAGGTTGAGAGGAAAAAGATCATGAAACAAAATGAGTGGAATCCAGCCGTGACTTTAAATAAGGTACGTGAGCGGAAAGATATAATAGTGGGCCTGGATATAGGTACTTCTAAGGTTGTTGCTATAGTTGCGGAGATTAATCCGAAATCTGGAATTGAAGTCATTGGAATGGGGAGTTCTCCGTCCAGAGGAATAAAAAAAGGAGTCGTTGTTAACATAGAATCAACAGTCCATTCTATCCAGAGAGCTCTAGAGGAAGCTGAGTTAATGGCTGATTGTAAAATCAAAGAGGTTTGGACTGGTATTGCTGGCAGCCATATAAAAAGTTTTAATTCCCACGGTATGGTAGCTATAAAAGATAGTGAGGTTTCACAACCTGATATTGATCGGGTCATAGAGACGGCGAGGGCTATGCCAATTCCCACTGATCAGCAAGTTTTACATGTCCTTAATCAGGAATTTGTTATTGATGGGCAAGAAGACGTGCGTGAACCATTGGGGATGAATGGAGTCAGATTGGAAGCAAAGGTGCATATTGTTACCGGGGCAATATCTGCAACACAAAACATAATAAAATGTGTTAGAAGGTGTGGCCTAGAACCGGTAGAACTAATGTTGCAGCCACTGGCTTCGGGCAAATCAGTTTTGTCAGAGGATGAGAGAGAGCTTGGGGTTTGTTTGTTAGACATTGGTGGTGGAACGAGCGATTTGGCGGTTTATACGGATGGTGCAATCCAGCATACCGCAGTTATACCTATAGCGGGAAATCAAATCACTAACGATATTGCCATGGCCCTAAGAACTCCTACTAAAGATGCCGAAGAGATAAAAGTGGAAAATGGGTGTGCCTACCGAGATCTTGTTGATCCACAGGAGATGATTAATGTTCCGGGCATAGGGGATCGTGCTTCACGCAAGCTGTCAAGGCACACTTTAGTGGAAGTTATCGGACCTAGAGTTGAGGAGCTATATTCTTTGGTGCAAGGTGAGCTTCAAAGAAGTGGCTTTGAGGAACTAATTCGATCAGGTGTTGTGATAACTGGAGGTACATCATCTATGCCAGGGATGATCGAACTTGGAGAGGAAAATTTTCATATTCCCTTCAGATTGGGCCAACCGTCCTATTCGGGAACGCTTTCAGAAGTTATAAAAAATCCTAGATTTTCTACGGGTATGGGGCTAGTTTTTGCGGCCTTGGAACAAGTGGAATTGTTAAAAAGCAACCGGTTGAAGGCTGGCTCAGTAACAGGGGTTATTCAAAGAATGCAAAACTGGATTAGAGAACACTTTTAATTGTTAATAAAGTTTGTAGATTTTAGATATTTATAAAGGAGATTGCGGATGTCAGAAAATATATTTGAGATAGTTGATACTCATCCTCAGGAGGCTATTATTAAAGTCATAGGTGTCGGTGGCTGTGGAGGTAATGCTGTTGACCATATGATAGAAGAAGGTATCGAGGGCGTGGAGTTCATTTGTGCCAATACCGACGCTCAAGCCTTGCAAAGGAACAAATCAAACACCCAGTTACAGCTAGGCGCTAATGTTACTAAGGGTTTAGGGGCTGGTGCTAATCCAGATAAAGGTCGGGAGTCAGCCGAGGAAGATAGAGAGAGAATAGTTGAGGCGATTGAAAATGCAGATATGTTATTTTTAACGGCTGGAATGGGTGGGGGCACTGGCACAGGAGCTGCTCCAATTGTCGCAAGAGCTGCACGTGAGCTGGGGATACTAACAGTTGCAGTTGTTACCAAACCACTTGAATTTGAGGGCAATAGACCCCGTATTGCTAAGGCTGGCCTTGAAGAGTTAGCTAAAGAGGTTGACTCTTTGATAGTTATTCCTAATGACAAGCTGATGGAGGTCTTGGGGGATGACGTGACGATGTTGGACGCATTTAAAGCAGCTAACTCAGTGTTACATGGTGCTGTTTCTGGAATAGCAGAAGTTATAAAGTGTCCGGGTATGGTGAACGTTGATTTCGCTGATGTGCGGACCGTAATGTCTGAGAACGGGATGGCTATGATGGGCTCGGCCAACGCCGAAGGAGCTGATAGGGCTGTTGTGGCTGCGAAACAAGCAGTGGCGAGTCCACTTCTAGAGGATGTTGACCTGAAAGGTGCGAAAGGGGTTTTGGTTAATATTACCGCATCATCAAGTCTAAAAATGCGAGAGATTAAAGATGTGATGACAACAATAAATCAATTTGCAGCAGCCGATGCCATGGTTTGCTTTGGAACAGTAATAGATGAGAGCCTGGATGATCACCTAAGAGTTACAATGATAGCAACTGGACTGGGAAACGAGGTCAGAGAACTCACGGTTATTGAAAGCACAGGTACAAATGATTCTGTGCCAATAGACCTTAAGGATAATGAGACCTCTCCTGAGGAACCAGCAGTTATGCGTCCTCGACAGTCATCGGTTGCTATAGAGGCTCTTGAGAGGTCAGGGTACGGCGAGTTAGATATACCAACCTTCCTGAGAAGGCAGGCCGATTAAATGACCAATTTCTAGGAGTTGTAAGATTATTATTTTGATACTATAATATTCAAATACCTAGGTATATATCTTGACATAAAGGATTAAGATCAGGGTTACAAGTATATGATCAAACAAAGAACCTTAAAGAATATTGTGCGTGCGACAGGAGTCGGATTGCACGCTGGATGCAAAGTTAATATGACTCTTCGGCCTGCCGCTCCAGATACTGGTATAGTGTTTCGACGAATAGATCTTGATCCTGTGGTTGAAGTAAAAGCTGATGCCTATGCTGTTTGTGATACTCGCTTATCTACCTGCCTTGGTATAGATTCTTGTAAAATTCAGACTGTGGAACATTTAATGTCGGCTTTAGCTGGATTAGGTATTGACAACCTATTTGTAGAGTTGACTGCGGGTGAAGTACCCATAATGGATGGATCCTCCTCGCCGTTTGTTTTCTTACTGCAGTCAGCAGGGATAGAGGAGCAAACGTCACCAAAAAGGTTTATAAAGATTCTCAAAGAAGTAAGAGTAAGTGTAGGAGACAAATGGGTGATGTTTAAGCCGTTTGACGGATTTAGGATTGATTTTGCTATAGATTTTAAGCATCCGGCGTTTGCTCGGGCAAACGAAAAAGTGTCAGTTAATTTTGCGGATACTTCATATATAAAAGATGTAAGTCGGGCTCGAACATTTGGGTTCATGCACGAAGTGGAGAGTTTGAGGTCCCAAGGCCTAGCGTTAGGTGGTAATCTGGATAATGCGATTGTAATGGATGAGTATAGGATACTTAACGTCGAGGGTTTGCGGTACGAAAATGAATTTGTAAAGCATAAAGTACTAGATGCAATTGGAGATCTCTATTTATTGGGGTATCCCTTAATCGGTGCATTTGAAGGGTATAAATCAGGCCATGAATTAAATAATTTGCTTTTAAGGAGGCTTTTAGAGGATGCCACGGCTTGGGAGCAGGTAAGTTTTAATGAGAAGTCTAAAGTGCCCGGTTACCTTAGGCTTAAAATGGAGGGTGTCTATTAGGACTTTAGGTTTTTTCGCATCCTGTCGATAACCAGTTTTAGGGGACCATTTGAAATTTTGGCAGAAATTTCGTCAAAAGCGTTTTTACCCTCGAATATGGCTTTTGGCTCGGGCATAGATCGGTTTTGGGGTTCTCTGTCGGGAACAACCTTTATTTTGATTTTAAGGATGTCGTTACTGTGTTTTTGGATATTTTTTAATAAATAAGATTTAAGTTGATGAAGTTTCGAGGCGGTTGCACTATTTGTAGTGTGCAGCACTAATGTGTCTCGATCAATATGAGATATTGCCGTATGGGCAAATAACGGGGGTTGCAAAATGTCAGATAGTATTTTGGTCAGTTTGGAGATTTGCCCTGTAGCTTTTATCAGAGGTTGCAGTTCCTCGGCATCTTGCAAAATACTTGATATGTTACCTTCTGTTACCATAGAACATCCGTATAAAAGGGCTTAAAGGGATTAGATGGATATTATCCTCATAAGTGGTAAGTCGTCGCAAGTAAAAAAATGGACATTTAATAGGCTCCAGCTGGCCCTATTGGGTGGGATTTTTATATTCTCAGTATTTTTAATAGCCTTAGCCCTTAACTACTTTTCGCTGGTCTATGCAGTTAAAAATGAAAGTACTTACCTTAAAAAAATGTTAGGTGTTGTGCACGCTGAACAGACCGAAAAAACCAGACTTTTTATCAGAGAAAGCATCGATACGATGGCCAGTCGATTAGGTGAAATGCAGGCTAGTCTAATGAGACTAGATTCCGTTGGTATGAGAGTAATCAAATTAGCCGGAATTGATCCACACGAATTTGTTTTAGACAAAAAAGTTGCTCTTGGGGGTGCTAAATCAGAATATATTGTCCCAAACCTTACCATGCGCGAGCTAGTACTAGAGGCTAACGATGTTGACCGACTATTAGATGACCGGGCAGATAAGCTTAAGATGCTAGAGGAAAGATTGGGGTTGAAATATACAAAAAATCAACTGCTTCCCACAGGGCGGCCAGTGGTGTCGGGTTGGTTATCATCAAACTATGGATGGAGAATAGATCCTTTTACTAGAAAGAAGGCCTTTCATGAAGGTGTGGACTGGGTAGCAAAACCGGGATCTGATATTCTAGCGGCGGCTGGGGGAGTAGTGATCTATGCGAAACGACATTCTCAATATGGAAATATGATTGAAATAGATCATGGGAATGGCTACGTTACTAGGTATGCTCATGCTGAGGCTCTTTCGGCGAAAGTTGGCGATGTGGTTGTCAGAGGGCAGAAAGTGGCAACAGTAGGAAGCACAGGAAGATCGACCGGCCCACACTTGCACTTTGAGGTACTAAAAAAAGGGAAACCCCAAAACCCTCGGCGTTTTCTAAAACGGTCTAGCTGACTAGAACCCCAAAAAACCTGTTAATGTTAGGGTGAGTAGTTAATCATCGACCTTATTGCGTTTATAATAGGCCAGATATGGTAACTCAAATTTTAAAAAAGATCTTTGGAAGTCGAAATGACCGATTACTGCGGTCCTATCAAGATGTGGTTAATCATATTAATTCTCTAGAAAAGCAGTTTTCAGAATTATCCGACGCTGATTTGAAGTCGAAGACTGCAAGCTACAAAGCCAGACTTGGAGAATCTGAGCCGTTTCAGGAAATATTACCAGACGCCTTTGCTACAGTAAGAGAGGCTAGTAAAAGAGTACTGGGTATGCGTCATTTCGACGTCCAATTGATTGGCGGGATGGCCCTCCATGATGGAAAGATTGCTGAAATGAGAACAGGGGAGGGAAAGACCTTAGCAGCTACATTACCAGCATACTTAAATGCACTTTCTGGAGAGAGTGTGCACGTTGTAACGGTTAATGATTATCTTGCAAAAAGAGACGCCGAGTGGATGGGTAAGATTTACGAATTTCTTGGACTTGCGGTTGGGGTCAATTTGCCTAACATGGAACCTGAGAAAAAAAAGAATGCTTACCAAGCAGATATTACTTATGGCACAAATAACGAATTTGGATTTGATTATTTACGTGACAATATGGTTTTTGAAACAAAAGATAGGGTACAAAGACCATTGTCATTCGCTATTATTGATGAGGTTGATTCAATACTGATAGACGAGGCAAGAACCCCTTTAATAATTTCGGGTCAGGCTGATGATAGTACAGATCTATACAAAAAAATGGATGTTATCGCACCAAAACTAGAACGGGCTAAAGAAGAGTCAGATAAAGGAGATTATTATGTTGATGAGAAGTCACATCAAGTGCTATTGACAGAGACTGGTCATGAAACGGCCGAAAGTCTACTTATCGAGATGGGCATGCTGACACCGAATAGCAGCTTATATGACGCTTCAAACATTAGTCTAGTTCATCACCTCTACGCAAGCCTCAAAGCTCATAACCTATTTCATAAGGATCAGCATTATGTTATTCAAAACAGGGAAGTAGTAATAGTTGATGAATTTACCGGCCGTTTAATGGCTGGTAGACGTTGGTCAGATGGTCTGCATCAAGCTGTGGAGGCCAAAGAAAAGGTCAATATTCAGAAAGAGAACCAAACATTGGCATCTGTGACATTTCAAAATTATTTTCGTATGTACAGTAAACTGGGAGGGATGACAGGTACCGCAGATACCGAGGCTTTTGAATTCCAGCAAATTTATGGATTAGAAACTGTAATAGTTCCAACCCACCAAAATATGATCAGAGATGATCAAATGGATAGAGTTTATAAGACGACCAGAGAGAAATATGATGCAATCTTAGAAGAAGTCCAAAACTGTTATGATAAGGGACAACCTGTTTTAGTAGGTACTACCTCAATAGAAAATTCAGAGGTATTGTCAGCGAGATTAAAAAAAGCAGGATTAAAGCATCAAGTATTAAACGCTAAGCAGCATGCTAAAGAGGCTGAAATAATATCTCAGGCAGGTCGCCCAAAAATGATAACTATAGCTACTAACATGGCAGGACGAGGCACAGACATAGTCTTGGGTGGGAATCCTGAGTCTCAAATTGCAGAACTTTATTCGGATAATAAGCTCTCCTCAAACCATAAGACTGACAAGGCAAAAAAAGTTCGGGAGGAATGGAAGGTTTTACATGATGAGGTTGTAAAGAGTGGAGGGCTTCATATTATTGGAACTGAACGCCACGAATCTAGAAGAGTAGACAATCAACTAAGGGGAAGATCTGGGAGGCAAGGAGATCCGGGTTCCAGCAGGTTTTTTCTCTCTCTCGAAGACCCGCTTCTTAGAATTTTTGCCTCAGATAGAGTATCTTGGATAATGGACCAACTCAAAATGCCTGAGGGGGAGGCAATAGAGCACCAATGGGTGACCAAAGCTATCGAAAATGCTCAAAGGAAAGTTGAGGCTAGAAATTTTGATATACGCAAGCAATTACTCGAATATGACGATGTGTCAAACGACCAGCGACAAGTGATCTATGACCAGCGAAATGAAATATTAGGCATCGACAATATCTCCCAGATGATAAAAGCCACTCGAGAAGGTGCAATTGCTTCGTTAGTTTATAACTATGTCCCTCAAGACAGTCTCGAAGAAGATTGGGATATGGATGGTTTGGATAAGGCGTTAAAGAATGAATTTGGCCTGGAGGTAGGCACGCGAGATTGGCTTGAGCAGGGGAAAAATGTTACTGAGGAAAATTTGATTAAGTTGATTGCTGAGTCAGCACATGCAACCTATCACAAAAAATTTCAAACGGTTCCCGCCGATGTTGTGCAAACCTACGAAAGGGCAATTATGCTGCAAAGTTTAGATGGTCGCTGGCGAGAACATTTGTCAGCATTAGACCATCTTCGACAAGGTATTCATTTGCGGGGTTATGCCGCAAAAAATCCTAAGCAAGAGTATAAAAGGGAGGCTTTTCAATTATTTTCCACGCTGTTGGAAATGATCAGGGATGATGTCTCTCATGTTTTAATGAAAGTAAAAATTACTAGTGCTGCCGAGGTCGAGGCTGTTGCAGAAGAAAAAACTGAGTTTACAGATATCGATTATAATCATCCAAATCATAAAGGACTTGGTGGATTACAAGCGACGGATGATCAGGGTGATGATAAGACGAAACCATTTGTTAGGAATGAAGCAAAAGTAGGAAGAAATGAGCCTTGCCCGTGCGGCTCAGGCAAAAAATATAAACAGTGTCATGGACGAACATCATAGATCTCAATGTATAGATATATAGATAGAAATTAAACTATTTAGTATGGAAAACTTAATTCCGGTTGCCGGTGTAAAACTAGGTGTCGCTAAGGCGGGGTTACGGAATAAGGTATCTAACGATGTGATGATATTAACGGTCTCACCAGGCTCTACAATCTCCGGCGTATTTACAAATAATAGCTTTAAAGCTGCTCCGGTCATAATTGCAAGTGGTAAATTAAAGCAAGGCCGTATAAGAGCTTTAGTGGTAAACAGTGGATATGCTAACGCAGGAACAGGTGAGAGGGGAAAGAAGGATGCAGAACAAGTGTGCAAGCAGCTTGCAGATGCCATAGGGGTATCATCGGAGCAGGTTCTACCTTTTTCAACCGGCATCATAATGGAGCCCCTTCCGGTAAAAAAAATTGTTAATGCACTTGCGGCTGGGATTAAGACACTAAAAAGTGATAACTGGAGGGCGGGAGCGACTGCCATTATGACGACTGATAAAGTGTCCAAGGGCGTTTCTAGTCAAATTGAGGTGGATAGTAAAACGATTACAGTTACTGGAATAGCAAAAGGCTCGGGAATGATTCACCCCAACATGGCCACAATGCTCGGTTTTATAGCTACCGATGCATCAATAAATAAGGATACGTTGGATAAGATGATATCTGAAATTACGCAGAAGAGCTTCAACTGTATTACTGTAGATGGTGACACATCAACTAACGATAGTTTTATTTTGATAGCAACTGGGGCTTCCGCAGCTCAACCGATAGAAAACAAAAATAGCCCGAATTACAAAATAATTTATGAGGCCATCCAAGATGTTGCTATTGAGCTTGCAAAAATGATTGTTCGGGATGGAGAAGGAGCTACCAAGCTGGTAACAGTAGAAGTAGTGGGGGGTGGTGATAAGCAAGAGTGCAAAGAGGTCGCTTATTCTGTAGCGAAATCACCATTGGTAAAAACTGCATTTTTTGCAGAAGATCCCAATTTAGGAAGGATTCTTGCGGCGATCGGTGCCGCCACCATAGTCGATGTTGATTGGTCAAAGATAAAAATGTGGATTGATGATTTGCTTGTATTCGAGGGAAACGAGGTGGTGCCCGGCTATGACGAAAAAATTGCGAAGAATATTATGTCCCAGAGTAATTTTCGTCTCAAAATTGATCTCAGAAGAGGCTCCGCATCGACTGAGGTATGGACATGTGATCTATCACGAGAATATATAACTATAAACGCAGAATACCGGAGTTAGGAAACGTGGATAAGAACCAGACAGGAAGCAAGTTGGATGATTTTCTAGATACTTTGAGCGAGTTTCTGTCGGACGAGATAGTCGTACCAGATTGGACTACTAGCAATGCTTTTCGGTGGAGGAAAAAATTTGGTGTACGGGGACGATTTCAGCAGCTCACGCGAGTGGATAAAGTTAGACTGAACGATCTTAAAGGAATAGAGAAGCAAAAAAAAATAATAAAGGAGAATACTGAAAATTTAGTTAATGGGCTTATTGCCAATAATATTTTACTGACTGGCGCTAGAGGAACGGGTAAGTCATCAATAGTAAAAGCAATATTCAATGAATTCTCCAATAGCGATCTAAAGTTGATTGAGGTGAGCAAAGAGGAACTAGTAGATATTCCTGACATGGTTGAGGTTTTAGATGACGCTAAATACAAATTTATAATCTTTTGTGACGATCTATCTTTCGAAGCGAATGACCCAGGTTATAAGGCTCTGAAAGCGGTTTTGGATGGGTCAATCGTGGCCTTGCCAAACAATGTCGTAGTTTATGCTACCTCGAATAGGCGGCATCTTATGCCAGAGTACTTTTCGGATAATGCAGCTAATAATCATAAAGGAGATGAAGTACACCCAACAGAATCAATCGAGGAATCGGTATCTTTATCTGAGAGATTCGGTTTGTGGGTTTCATTTTATCCATTTGATCAAAATCTTTTTATTGCAATAGTCAATTACTGGGTTGATAAGTTAGGTGGCGTACAAGTTAACAAAAATACACTTGAAAAAGAGGCCTTACAATGGGCTATCAAGAGGGGATCGCGTAGTGGAAGAATAGCAAGGCAGTTTGCAATAAATTGGGTCGGTCAAAATCATGATTCTCAGTCGAGTAATGGTAAAAGCAAAAAAAGCGATAAAAAAAAAGAATAAAGAGGCAATAGCGATTGGCATATTGATTCGTGAAGATGGATCGGTTTTGATGTCCAAACGACCTATTGGTAAAGAAGCTAGTGGGTTTTGGGAGTTTCCGGGGGGCAAGGTTTGCCATGATGAAACCATCGAAAAAGCCTTGTTTAGAGAGTTATCGGAAGAGATTGGTATTCAAGTTAAAACGTTTGTTCCGTGGCTCAGCCGAGGTGTTGACTCCGATACGCGACCAAAGATCTTGAACTTTTTTAAAGTATATCGTTGGAAAGGCGATCCGTTTGGAAAAGAGGGTCAAGAGATTTGTTGGCAGAACCCGAGGGATATCAAAGTTTATCCCATATTATCTGCCAATAGGCCTATTTTAAAATTTTTGAAACTTCCCTTAATATATTCGATAACAGATGTTGCATCTTTTGGTGAAAAAAAGTTCCTAAGTATGTTGGACTGTGCTTTTAACAGAGGACTGAGATTTGTCCAGGTGAGGGATAAGCAGTTGCCCTTAAATATGCGAGAGTCGGTAGTTCGGCATATTGTTGAAAAAGCTCAGGGAGTTGGCGGCGTTGTGATAGTTAATGGAGACTGCAAATTGGCAAGAAAGGCTAAGGCCAACGGCGTCCATCTCTCCTCAAAAATGCTCTTGGAAGCAACAAGAAGGCCAAATTTTGAATGGTGTGGTGCATCATGTCATGACGTAAAAGAACTACAAAAGGCAATAGATCTTAAATTAGATTTTGTGGTTTATGGGCCAGTTTTGCCAACGTCGACACATCCAAGGACTAGTTCGATTGGTTGGGATTTGTTAGAAAAAGAAATTTCAAATAGTTCGATACCTGTTTATGCCCTTGGAGGGCTATCGGCGGGTATGTTAAGAGTAGCTCAAAAGAGGGGGGCCACTGGAATATCTATGATGGGAGGTAGTTGGTCGGGTAAGGAAAGGTTAGATGTTTTTTAATCAGCAAGCTAGCTTAAGTGCACTATGTTTAAAGTAAATTACAAAAAGATAATTCAAATTCAACATTGTCTTGAGTTGGTTTACGTGAAAGATTGCCAGGAATAGTAAACCTAATATTGAGTAGGTATTTGTTTGCACTCACTTCAGGAATGAGGTCAGTCGGGTATTTGATTTTGACTCGGATTAAGTGTGCTGTTTTGCCCGACAGTGATTTTTGAAAATTTCCTCCGGTGGAGGTAACTTGTTCGGTTTGCCCACTTTGACGTAATAGTTTCAAAATAACTAAGACTCCAGTCGAGATAGGTTTAAAGGGGGCCAACCAATTCTCTAAGTCTCTCCTTCTGTTATCCAAAGACCCATTGAGCCAATAGTGGTAGGACGGTAAATCAAATTGACATACCCCACCAGGGATCGAGGTTCTTTGGCGAATGCTGGTTAACCATTCATTTTCTCTAATTTCCTGTCCAGTTTTACCTGTAGAGTTAAGGAGGCCGGTTTTTGCTGTTTCAATCGCCTCTAACAATCCGGCCACCAAATTTTCCTCTACGGAAGGGTTTCCTTTAAACTCAGTAAGGTGGAGTCGTTGTCTCTCAAGCTCCTGCAACAGTTCTGATTTTAGGTCGGTACGTCCGGTTACTTCTAGAATTTCAAAAATAGTAAGTAAGGCAACGTGATGTGTTTCTGCTGAATCTTGACCCACAAAAATAACAGCTCGGTTGTACAGGTTTTCAAGCCTTAGGAACGTTCTGATTCTTTCATTTATTGGAAACTCGTAGGTAATCATTATAAATTTTCCTAAAAGCAGGCGTCTCACACTATTGAGAAACCTCAATTTTACACCCATCCCATTGCTGATATCCGTACCTTACCAGAGTTATGGCAAGAAGTCTTTTTTATAGTATGAAAATCGTCTGTAGATTTTATCTAGAGTTTTCACGTTACGAAGCAAGTCGTCAATAGAGCTATCATTTGAGATGACGTCATTGGAAAGGTCGAGTCTTTTGGTACGTGATACCTGAGTTTTTAAAATCTCAGTGATTTTTTGGGTAGTCAAGTTCGAACGCTTACGGACTCTATCTATTTGGATGCTTGGAGAGCAATCGATGACTAACACTCTATCTGATTTAATTGACTGTCCTTTTTCAAATAACAAAGGTATCGACAAGATCAGGTAAGGTGATTTGGATGCCTTAACTTGTAGAGATATGTTCTCCTGAATTATAGGATGTAGTAAGTTCTCAAGACGTTTTAGGGCAGTTGGATTACTAAAAACGAAACTCCCTAGTTTTTGTCGATTTATAGTTTGATTTTCGGATAAGTACTCATTCCCAAAAATTCGGATTATAGAATCATACGCTTTTTGTCCTGGTTCAGATATTTGGTGAGCAATTATATCAGCATCGATAACGTCAGCTCCAAGCTCCATAAAAAAGTCCGATACTGTTGACTTTCCGCACCCGATTCCTCCCGTCAGCGAGACAACATAGCTCATATTGTGTATATATACGAAAATAACAGGTGGTTAATATTTGATCCCCAGAGGAA
The DNA here is from genome assembly GCA_902627495.1 of Hydrogenophilales bacterium. Classification (GTDB taxonomy): domain Bacteria; phylum Pseudomonadota; class Gammaproteobacteria; order Burkholderiales; family Eutrophovitaceae. The sequence continues at coordinate 43,318 of CACOJS010000003.1, forward strand.
TATGGTTAATCCTCCAACTGCAAGATAGGGGCCAAACGCAAATTCAGGTGGCTTGTTACTATCATTCTGAAAAATACGTCTCCATTGGAAAATTATCCCTAGGCAAGATGACAAAACTAGTAATGTAGGCAACAAGGGCCAGCCAACCCAAGCTCCTAAGCCTGCGGTTAATTTTATATCTCCTTGACCCAAACCTTCCTTGGCAGTGATAAGTTTAAACATCAAAGCTATAGTTTGGAGAAAAATGTAGCCCGAGATAGCACCTATGACTGACTCTTCAATTCCAATGTTTTCGGTCATTAGATTAAACACAAAGCCAAGCCAAACGAGGGAAAGTGTCAAAGAGTCAGGTAGTATCTTTTTTCCCAGGTCAATAAAAGTCAAAGCGAGTAAAATATAAATTAATACGCACGAACCAGCAGTCATTAAAGTGAATTCAAAACGGTAAAAAATATAGGCGGTAAGGATCCCTGAAACGACTTCAATCAAAAGGTACGTAATACTAATAGAGGTTTTACAGAACTGGCACCTTCCCTTAAGTATTAAAAAGCTGAAGATAGGAATTAAATGCCGGTTCAATAACTGATGTGAACATTTTGGACAGTGTGATCGGGGTCGGGCAATATTAATCTCTCTGTAACTGGACGGTTGTTCAACTAATTTATAGGTGGTCGCTGGAACCTCTAAATTTTTTAAGCTGGCAACCATGCTCTGTCGCCATGAATTTTCAAGCATAAGTGGTAAGCGATGCACTAAAACAGTGATGAAACTTCCGAATACCATACCAAAAATAAACCCGATAGCTGCCATGGAAGATTTATCCAACTGTTTGACATAAAATACTGATAATTCGAAAGTTTCCAAGTTTTTCCTTATCGCTTAGTCAGTCCGAAACTTGTATCTGAAGATCCCATTTCACGTTACTTTTTGGGATTTGGGAAGAGCCGGACTGCTTTAACAACTTTATTCTGCGATTGAAGTATTTCGACCGGTATGTTGTCTATTTTCAATGATGTTCCTGGATCTGGGATATCTTGAAAGTGCTTAAGTATTAGGCCATTGATAGTTTTAGGCCCTCCTAATGGAAAATCAAATCCCAATTGTTTGTTCAGGTCTCTTAATGAGCAACCACCATTAGCTATAATGGTTCCGTCACTTTGCATCTTGAAATAGGTGGAACTGAAGGGGGAATCTTTTGTGAATTCACCGATAATTTCTTCTATTATATCTTCCATGGTTAAAAGCCCCATTAATTCCCCATATTCATCAACTATCAACCCCATGGATGAGCCTCGATCTTGGAAGTTTTGTAACTGGGTAAGTAATGGAGTATCTATTGGCACGAAATAAGGTTCCCACATAATTTTTTCCAGCATGTTTTTATCGACTAATCCTGTTTCTGACATGCTAAAGAGTTCTCTGAGGTGAATTACGCCTTGAACATTGTCAAGTTGGTCCTCATAGAGAGGTAGTCTAGTGTGATTAGATGCCGTTATCGCTTTGCGAAGTGCCTCGGGAGTACTATTTAAGTCGATAGCTTCAATGCTATTTCTCGGTTTCATAACATCTTCCACAGTGATTGAATTAAGATCAAATAGATTGACTAAAATATTCCTGTGTTTCTGAGGTAAGAAATGCCCATTTTCTATCATAAAGGTTCTAAGTTCATCGGAATTTAGTTCGTCTTTTTTGTGGTTAATGGGATTCAGGCGTAATATCCACAAGATAGCGGAAACGAATATATTAGCAACCGACACAATTGGGTGAGCCACTTTTAACAAAGGCTTGAGTAAAAAGCTAGCTGGATATGCTATTTTTTCCGGATAGTTCGCTCCTATTAGTTTAGGAGTAATTTCGCTAAATATCAATATTGCTGCGGTAACGAAAAGGGTTGCCAACGTCAGAGCAATTTCATTTTCACCGATTAGTCTAATTGCTATCACGGTGATCAATGCGGCCGCAGCGGCATTCGCTAAGTTGTTTCCCAGTAATATTACTCCCAGCAATTTATCGGTTCTCTTGAGCAGTTTTTCAGTTCTAAGTGCACCAGCATGGCCTTTACCTGCAAGATGTCTCATTCTATAGCGATTAAGTGCCATCATGCTGGTCTCAGAAATTGAAAAAAAAGCTGAAATGACTAGCAGTATAAAAAAAATGGTTAAAAGAGTGTAGATTGAAAGCTGGTCCAATTTATATGTCACCTTAAAGAATTCAGTTTAGGTGTTTAGAATTACTTCTCCCACAAACCTAGTGCCAATATATGAGAGGAATAGGAAAACATATCCAATTAGTGTGCAGTTGATAGCTACCCTTCCTCGCCAACCCAAAAAGACTCTTCCCAATAACAAACATACGAATATTCCCCATGATACCCAACCAAAGACAATCTTATGATTAAGTTCTAAGATCTGCCCTCGAGTTTGCTCTAAAAAAAACATACCTGTTAATAATGAAAGAGACAATAGCAGAATACCAATAAAAATAGTTCTGAATAAGATTTTTTCCATAGTTAAGAGTGGAGGTAGTGATTTTATATGTTCTGGGATTTTTCCCGAATTAAGATGCCATTGGGCAATGGCCATGACCACAGTATGAAGCCCAGCTATGGTGAAAATGCTGTATGCCAACATAGAGAGAATGAGATGAGTGCCAAAGATGTTGGGATATGGTTGGGGTGATAAGTTACCTGATGGGAGTAGAGTAGTAATGGCAAAGACCAATGCTGTAACTAGTATTAATAGAGAGTACAGTAGGTCTAGCCTGTAGAGAAAACTAAATAACCAATAGAAACACGTTGCCATCCAGAAAATAATTGAAATGACAGTTAGTAACCTGAATTGTATTTCATCTCCGTGCCTGATATCAGCCTCTAACATAAACAGATGGCTCGCTAGAGTAAGTAGCAAGAATAACTGTGTGGTTAAATGGTGTTTGGGTTTTTTTGGGTCTACCCCCGCCTTCAAGTTACTAAATATTCTAAGGCCCACCCATAGGTATCCACTGAACACTGCGATTTGTATAAGAGTATTGGTCATGGTTTGTGTTGTCTTTTTCCCGGACACTCTGTTATTGTAAGTTATGGTTGATACTTTGTCCCGACGCTTTAGCGAGCTTGTGGCTCAGTTAAGGGGCAAGCCGCGCCTAACCGAGGCCAACATCTCTGAAACTATACGAGAAATAAGAATAGCACTATTAGAGGCAGATGTTTCCTTATCGGTCGTTAAATTATTTATTTCTAGTATTAGGGAAAAGGCAATAGGCAGTCAAATAGTAAGTCAACTATCGCCAGGCCAGGCTTTAGTAGGTGTGGTAAATCAAGAGCTTGTTGACTTGATGCAAAGTAATAATCGTTCTTTAGAGAGGTCAATCACAAACTCAAAAAATCTAAATTGTATTCTTTTGGCTGGATTGCAAGGATCAGGGAAAACGACTACTGCCGGCAAATTGGGGCGTTGGTTCAAAGAACATCATTCAAGTAGGGTGCTTTTGGCGTCCTGCGACGTATATAGACCTGCAGCTATTGAACAGATTCGGGTTCTTTCGCAGTCGGCAGAAGTTGATTTTTACGATGCTGAGGGTTCTAAAGACCCGTTTGAAATTGTTCTAAATGCAAAAAAAAATGCTAGCCGAAACGGTTACGACTATCTTATTGTTGATACGGCCGGCCGTCTGGCTCTTGATCAGTCAATGATGGAGGAGCTTAGTAAAATCCACGAATTGCTAGAGCCTTGTGACAATTTTTTTATCGTAGATGCCATGCAGGGACAAGATGCTATTAATGTAGCCAAAGCCTTTAGCAAGGCATTACCGCTAACTGGTGTTATTTTAACCAAAACGGATGGTGATTCTCGAGGAGGTTCCCTACTATCGGTTAGGCAGGTGGTAAAAGTGCCAGTTCATTTTGTTGGTACGGGGGAAAAAGTGGAGAGTTTGGAGTTGTTTAATGCTGAAAAAATGGCAGCTAGAATACTCGGAATGGGTGATATTTTATCTTTAGTAAAAGATGCTCAAAAACAAATAAATGACGATAAAGTTCAAGCAACCTTGGATAGAGTTCGTAAAAGAAAAAATCTGAATTTGGAGGACTTTCAGGTTCAGATAGAACAATTAAGTGTGATGGGAGGGGTGGGTTCAATATTAGAGAAACTTCCCATGTCGATGAGAAACATTCTTAAAAATGATGCGATATCATCTGACAATCTTGGTAAGGCATTGGTTATTATTAATTCGATGACTAATTTTGAAAAACGAAATCCCCATATTTTAAGGGGATCAAGGAAACGAAGGATTGCCGGAGGATCTGGCACTAGTGTTCAAGAAGTCAATAGACTTTTGAATCAGTTCAAGTCCATGCAAAAAGTAGGTAAACAGTTTAAACAAAGTAGCATGTTAAAAAATTTCGTTAAAAAGGCAGGTTTACGTGCTTTAAAACAATAAATTGAATATTAAGTTCTTCAACTGATTTTTTTTTGGAGGTTAGATGTGAGATATATAGGTTTTATGCTGATTCTTGTACTCAGTTTTTCTGCACACGGGCAGGTTGTTGTAGAGCCTGATTACGATAGAGAGAAAAGATGGGCTGACCAGATATTGCCATCTCTCATGGTAGGTGATGCAGTTTGGCAGGAGCAATCTAACGGACACAAGTTTTTAGGGCTTTATACGCCGGCTGATAACCCTAGAGGAGCAATAATAGTTGGTCATGGCCGCGGTTGGAACCCGAATTGGCAGCTCTATGGTGCTATTAGAATGCAATTAGCTGAGTTAGGTTATTCAACCCTAGCTATTCAGCTACCAGTTTTGGGTTCGGGTGCAAAAGTCGGGGACTATATCCCAACCTATCCAGATTCAAATGAAAGATATGAGTTATCGGCACATTGGTTATATGATAAGGGTTATAAGGATGTGGCGATTGTATCGCATAGTTTAGGGGCTACCATGGCCAACCAATATTTGATTAGTCTTAAATACATCAAAAAAGAGAAGCCTTTAATTAAAGCCTGGGTTTTCATAAGTATAATTAATGGATTAGAGGAAATGTTTAGAATTAAAGTACCGGTGCTAGACTTATTTGGGAGCGAAGATTGGGTGATAACTCGGGTTGGAGCTTATGAGAGGCGACAGCAAATTATGAAGGTTGAAGGGTCTCAGCAGGTGGAGTTGGGAGGGGCACCACACTTTTTTGAGGGGCATGAAGATTCTTTGTCTGAGACTATTGTAAGATTTTTAGACAAAGTTCTAAAAAAATAGATAGCAAGCTCACTAGGGCTTTTATTTTTATTTCCCTTGCACCAGAACGGGGAACCGTCGTAAAATCAATGGTTTTTTATGTTTTAAGGCGAAGATATATGGTAGTGATTAGGTTAGCTCGGGGCGGAGCGAAAAAAAAGCCGTTTTATAGGCTTGTTGTTGCCGACTCCAGAAATGCAAGGGATGGGAGGTTTATAGAGCGGGTTGGATTTTATAATCCCACTGTTCCAGACGGTGTTGAGGGTCTACGGGTTGATTTAGATCGGGTAAGTTTTTGGCAAAGTAAAGGAGCAAAGTTATCAAATACAGTCGCAAGGTTGGTAAAGCAGGTTGGTGCTGGGAACGATAACAAATCCTGACGCATTTGTTGAAATGGGGAGAGTTGGATCCCCTTATGGATTGCAGGGAGGACTTCGAGTTCGCCCTTTTACAGGCCATCTAGAGTCCCTTGCCAAGTATGAGTATTGGTGGTTGGGTAACTCAGAGCAAACCAAAAAGTTCAAACTTTTAAAGCTGGTTCCTAGTAAAAAAGACTTGATTGTCACGTTTGAAGAAATTGATGACCGTACCGAGGCTGAAAAATATCGTAACCGTAATGTATATATCCCAAGGAGCCAGTTTCCTGAAACGAAGGAGGGAGAGTTTTATTGGGTCGATTTGATTGGTCTGGCGGTAGTGACTTTGGAGGGGCAAGTTATAGGCCAACTTCAAGGTATATTCGAAACCGGGGCAAACCAAGTTATGGTTGTAGGAGAAAACGAGCTACTAATCCCGTTCATTGATAACGTGGTAAAGAAAGTGGATATAAAGACAGGCGAAATACTCATTAACTGGGAGGTTGATTTTTAGGGTTTTGCTAATGAAATATTTTGATGTTGTTAGTATTTTTCCGGGAATGTTTGAGGCTATAACAGGATATGGAATATCTAAAAGAGCCTTGGAAAGAGGATTGTATGATTTGGTCGTATGGAATCCCCGGGATCATAGTGAAAACAGCAATAAGTCAGTGGACGGACGCCCATATGGAGGTGGGCCAGGAATGGTTATGTCGGCTGAGCCCTTGAGTCGGGCAATTGATGCGGCCAACAGGAGACAGGAAGATGTGGGAGTTAAAAAGAAAACTTCGGTTTACCTCACCCCACAAGGCGAAAGATTGGATAGGGGTTTAATAGATGAGTTAGAAGAATTGGAGGGGATCGTTTTATTGGCAGGTCGGTATGAGGGCGTTGATGAAAGGTTAGTTCAATCCAAGATAGAACGCGAGGTATCAATTGGTGATTACGTTGTTTCGGGGGGAGAATTAGCGGCGATGGTTCTGATTGATGCACTGGTTAGGAGAATCCCGGGGGCGGTAAACCATAAAGAGTCCCTGGCAAATGAATCCTTTGAGACAATATTTTTAGATTATCCTCAATATACTAGACCAGAGGTTTTTGAAAGTCACAGGGTTCCTCCCGAACTGATGTCAGGCGATCACAAACTTATTGATCGATGGAGATTGAAAGAGTCGATAGGGCGAACTTGGCTAAAAAGGCCTGATTTAATAGCTAATATTAACCTAGATGCGGAGCAATTTGCGTTGTTAGACGAATTTAAGAGAGAAAAAGGTGTAGAATAAAGAGACGGAGAAGATAATGAATATTATAGACGACATCGAGCAAAAAGAAATAGAGAGACTTGGCACAAAAATCCCAGATTTCAGTGCTGGTGATACGGTAGTTGTAAACGTAAATGTCATTGAGGGTGAAAGAAAGAGGGTTCAGGCATACGAAGGCGTAGTTATCGGAAGGCGTAATCGTGGCCTAAACTCATCATTTGTGGTTCGGAAAATTTCATCGGGTGAAGGAGTGGAGAGGACATTCCAATTGTACTCACCTCTCATAGCAGGTATTGAGGTTAAGCGTTTTGGAGATGTGCGAAGAGCTAAACTCTATTATCTCAGAAATAGATCGGGTAAGTCTGCAAGAATCAAAGAGAAACTTCAAGGAAAAATTGAGAAGAGCAAATAGATCTATTTTTTTTCGGGAGTAGTTGTTTTGTCCAAACTATCTGTCTCATGAAGGTGAACCAAGATCTTATAGCAGAGTTTCTCAATATAGTCTGGTTGGAGGATGGACTTTCCTTTAATACTAGAAACAGCTATAAGGCAGACCTCAATTTGTGGTGCGAGTGGTTAGAGGGCAATTATTCGAAGGACATGTTACAGGCGGATGAGAGTGATGTTAATTGCTATTTAGCAGAGCGTTTTTCATCCCACCTGAAACCAAGGTCGACACGTAGGTTCCTTTCGACATTAAGACGGTTTTATGGATTAATGATTAGAAACGGCAGGTTAGTGGATAATCCTACCCTGAAGGTTGACCCACCTAAGATCCCCCAATCCCTCCCGGTTAATCTAAGTGAAGAAGAGGTGGAGCTCATACTAGCTAGGCCCAATACTGGACAACCTGATGGGTTAAGGGACAAGGCAATGTTGGAGACATTATATGCTAGTGGTTTGAGGGTCTCGGAGTTAATAAATCTGGAACTAGTGCAGCTCGACACAAAATCAGCTTTTTTGAGAGTGACGGGCAAGGGGAATAAAGAGAGAATTGTACCTTTGGGGGAAGATGCTTTTCTCTGGATAGAGAGGTACCTAAGAGACGCCAGAGCATTGATATTGGGGAATCGGTCTTCTGAAAAAATATTTGTAACAAGCAGAGGGAAAAACCAGCCAAATATGACGCGACAGGCCTTTTGGTTTCGTTTGAAAAAATATGCCCGTGAAGTAGGAATTAAAACTAAGGTTTCGCCACACACGATTAGGCATGCATTTGCTACTCATCTTATAAATCACGGTGCAGACCTGCGAGTTGTGCAGTTGTTACTTGGACATTCGGATATCTCCACTACTCAAATATACACCCATGTTGCTAGAGAGCGACTAAAGAAAGTTCACAGTCTGCACCATCCTCGGGGGTAGGTAGGTAGATAAATATGCAATATATATTTGTTAGCATAGGAGCATATCTGGTGGGATCTCTATCTTTTGCCCACATTATTAGTAAAGTTATGGGACTACCAAATCCGGAGTCATACGGTTCTCGAAATGCGGGTGCTACTAATGTTCTTAGAACAGGAAACAAGAAAGCGGCATATTTAGTATTACTTGGAGATATGTTGAAGGGAGTATTGGTGATTCTTTTGGTTCGGGTTTATGTTAGTGAGGCAAATGCCCCCTATTTTTTGCTACCACTCTCGGGTTTGGCTGTTTTTTTTGGACATCTTTTCCCAGCGTTCTTTTCATTCAAGGGGGGTAAGGGAGTTGCAACTTCGGCAGGAGTTTTATTGGCTTTAGAGCCTGTGATAGGTCTTACAGCAGTCTTAGTTTGGTTAGCTGTAGCGCTTATAACTCACTATTCCTCATTAGCAGCTTTGACATCAGCAATGACAATATTAGCGGTGTCAATTTTTTCTGGCAGTAGTTTATCCTTGATTTTATCTGTAACAACGATTTTTGTGCTTATAGTTTTAAAGCATAAACAGAATATAAAAAATCTAATTTCTGGTGAAGAGACAAAAATTGTACTGAATATTCGCCGATCTAATAGTTTATAGACTCTAATGGCCAACGTGGTTTTACGCTGAAAGAGCCATTATCTGGGTTGGCCGATCCATTTGCCCACCTTCGATACCCCGCATAGGCAATCATAGCCGCATTGTCCGTACAAAACTCTAAAGGTGGAAAGTGCACCTTAATGTTTTTCCTTTTAGCTATGAGGTTGATTTGATGTCTAAGATGGTTATTTGCACTTACCCCCCCAGCAACCACTAGTGATTTTATGCCTGTTTGGTCGAGTGCTCTGAAGGTTTTCCTAGTAAGTACGTCAGTGATTGCTTTTTGGAAACTAGCGGCAATATCAGCATTATTTTTTTCGCTGTCACCATGTTTTTTTGTGAGTAATAGAGCAGCTGTCTTTAATCCGCTAAAGCTAAAGTTAAGGGTTTTATGGTTTAGCATTGGACGTGGAAGGTCATATTTGGGAATACCATGTTCCGCAAGGAGCGAGAGTTCCGCACCCCCTGGATAGTTTAAGCCCAAGAGTTTCGCTGTTTTGTCGAATGCTTCCCCCGCAGCATCGTCCAGAGTATCACCTAGAATTCGGTAACTACCGACCTCATTGACTTGGACTAGTTGAGTATGTCCTCCAGATACTAGCAGAGCGACAAATGGCATTTCTAGGCTTGAGTGGCTTAGAAATGGTGACAATAAATGACCCTCAAGATGATGTATACCAATACAGGGGATTTGCATGCTTATTGAAAGAGAGTTTGCTAGGGAGGCTCCGACCAAAAGGGCACCAGCCAGTCCAGGCCCCTTGGTATATGCTATACAGTCAATATCGGGAATTTTTGTGTTTGTTTCTCTTAGCAACTTTGAGAGTAGAGGGAGCAAAAGTTTAATGTGATCCCTCGAGGCTAGTTCGGGCACCACACCACCATATTGAGCATGAAGAGCTACCTGAGAATGAATATCATGCCCAATCAACCCTTGTTCACCGGAGTACAAGGCTACTGCCGTTTCATCACAGGACGTTTCTATTCCAAGAGTAATCATAGCTGAATGCAAAATAAATCCATTTTAAAACATGTTGTCTTTGCAATCCCGTGTTTTTTACTGTTAAAATGTGGCCCTTTTTTGGGTAGTAGGGCCCCCGAGTGGGTTACAATAAGATTATGACAACTGTTCGTGTAAAAGAAAATGAACCTTTTGAAGTCGCCATGCGGCGGTTTAAGAGGACAGTGGAAAAAACAGGTTTATTAACTGAGCTGCGGGCTCGCGAATTTTATGAGAAACCAACAGCCGAGAGGAAGAGAAAACTGGCTGCAGCTGTCAAGCGGCATCACAAACGACTTCGTAGTCAAGTCCTTCCCCCCAAAATGTACTAGGTTGAAAAATTCCATTTAAAGTTCAATAATCCTAGGGGCTTCAGGATAAAAGAAAGTTGCGGCAAATACATACGCCACCAGTTTCAGGAATTTTCTGAGAGGGTTTGATGGATCTAAAGACTAGCATTGGCAAAGATATAAAGGATGCCATGAAGCAAAGGGATGGATCCCTTCTCGGTGTTCTGAGAATGGCAACTGCCGAGATCAAGCAGGTTGAAATTGATAATCGAAGAGAGGTGACAAATGATGATGTGTACGTCATTTTACGAAAAATGGTTAAACAAAGACAGGAATCTCTGTCCCAATACCAGAGGGCAGATAGACAAGACCTGGCGAAGCAAGAGGCTTATGAGATAAAAGTTTTGTCCGGCTATTTACCAATTCCTCTCGCTGAATCGGAACTAGATAACATTGTTAGTGAAGAGATTGCCAATAGTAGGGCCGAGGGGATAAAAGATATGGGCCGAGTCATTAAAGCACTAAAAACCAGATTAGGTGCTCGGGCAGACATGGCGGTGGTTTCTAAGATTGTGAAAAGCAAGTTATTATCCTAACCGAGTGTACCAAATGCGGAGCACAATACTTTTAGTTACTAGAATTAAACAAGTTACTCGTTCACGGTCAAATATGACTGATTTCCAATTGCCCAATGGTTACTGAGTATGATTCCTCAGTCGTTTATTCAAGATCTAATCGAGAGACTGGATATTATTGATGTTATTGGTGGTTATCTTTCTCTAAAAAAAAGAGGAGCCAATTATTTAGCGAAATGCCCCTTTCACAATGAAAAAACTCCGTCATTTACAGTCTTTCCTGAAAAAAATAATTATCATTGCTTTGGATGTGGGGCCCACGGAAATGTGATTGGTTTTCTAATGGAGTATCAAGGTATTACTTTTCCTGAGGCTGTAAGTGAATTGGCAGACAGTGTTGGCTTGTTAGTGCCAAACAATAGAGTCGATAGCCAACATCTCACTAGTAATCGTAAAGATATCGATACGGTGTTGTCGATAGCGACAAAGTATTATGAGCAGCAGTTGAAGGAGTCGGAAACGGCGATCAATTTTCTTAAAAATAGGGGTCTCACAGGGTCAATTGCTAAGCTTTTTAATTTAGGATTTTCACCAAATAATACAAATGGATTGAGATCAGTTTTTGATGATTATGATAAAAACGAGTATTTATTGCAGGCAGGCTTAGTTATCAGAAAAGACAGCAATCAGATTTATGATCGTTTTCGCGGGCGTATTATGTTCCCTATTCACAATACGTATGGGAAAGTTGTTGGTTTTGGAGGTAGATCAATTGATGACGTGAACCCGAAGTATTTGAACTCTCCGGAAACATCAGCATTTAATAAGGGCCAGGAGCTTTATGGATTGTTTCAATCCAAAGAAGGAATCCGAAAATCTGACAAAATTATTGTTGTAGAAGGATACATGGATGTTGTTGCAATGTCGCAGTTTGGTATTAGGTGTGCGGTAGCTACATTAGGAACAGCGACATCTGAATTTCAGGTTAAGAAATTATTGAGTAGAGCCGATAATATTATTTTTGCATTTGATGGAGATAAGGCGGGGCGAAAGGCCGCATGGCGAGCTATGCAGGCTAGCCTACCCATGATTGATGATGGCAAGTTGATATCATTTATGTTTTTTCCTGATGGAGAAGACCCTGATAGCTTTATTCGGCAGCATGGAGCTACTGCTTTTTGGAAGCACGTAGAAGCGGCTGAGCCGTTATCAGAGTTTTTACTAAGAGAGGCTAACTATGCCGTAAGCCTAGAGTCTACAGAGGGCAAAGCTAAATACCTAAAAGAAGTAAAAGACCTTCTTAGTAAAATTAAGGCTCCAAACTTATTTTTACTGATGCAAAAAAAAGTTGCTCAGCTAGTTGGAGTTTCGGTGGATGAATTGGCACTTGGTCAAAGAAAGAGGGTCAAACGAACTCTTGTGACTAATTCTGACTCCACGAGACCTCGAGTTATTAGTAAGATTTTGTCAATTATGTGTTCCCACCCGAATCTAGCTAAAGCTTGTAATTTGTCTCAACTGGTAGATTTCGAGGGATGTCAGCGGGAGCTAGCATCAAAAGATGAATGGGATTTAATTTATTATCTTGTAAAAATTTCCCTAGAAGATAAAGAAGAGGACCTGTTGGAAAAGTTTAGAGGGACAAATACTGAGGGGCTGGTAGTTAAGGCTCAATCAGGTGCATACGCTATGGATACCTTATCTAATAAGGAGATGGAGGTGGAACTGAGGGGAGCTTGGGGAAAATTGATTGATCAATTGAAGTCTGTGAGAGTAAGTCAATTACTGGAAAAAAAAGAACTTTCTGGTACAGAAAAACAAGAATTGATGAATCTTCAGAGAAGACACCAGTAATTGCCCTAGTCTAAAACTTTTAATCACATAGATAAGTCCCTTCGATGCTAATATGCAGTATAATAGCGGGCTACGCTATTTTCCAAAATATTAATTGTATGAATTAAAAAGGAAAATTTTAAACTAGGTGATCAGTTAAACGGGAACAGTTCAATGGCTCGAGGGAGAAAACGGAAGACAAAAACCGGTAACGGTAGAACAAGGGCGGAAAGAGTTCAGCTTGATGCTGAGACAAGAAGAGTTAGGCTAAAGAATCTCATTGTGACTGGTAAAGAGCGCGGTTATCTCATATATTCTGAAATTAACGATCATTTGCCAGAAGATGTTTTAGATGCTGAGCAAATAGATGGGATAATTAGCATGATTAATGATATGGGGATTCAGGTCTATGACCAAGCACCTGACAATGAATCTCTCCTCCTATCCGATAGTAGTTCCAGCGGTCCGGATGAGGACGCTGTTGCGGAGGCTGAGCAAGCACTATCTGCGGTTGACTCGGAATTTGGGCGAACAACTGATCCAGTGAGAATGTATATGCGTGAAATGGGAACGGTTGAGCTTTTAACGCGTGAAGGTGAAATTCAGATAGCTAAACGTATTGAATCAGGTTTAAAGAGTATGATTTTAGCTATTTCCAGTTGCCCCATGACAGTTGCCCAAATTTTAGGACTGGGTGAAAGAATAGAAAAGAATGAAATGGGAGTAGAAGAGCTGGTCGATGGTATTATTGAGTTGGATAATGCTGAGAAATATGAGGAAGTTAGCGATGAGGAAGCTGAAAGTCGACTTGATGCTGAAGAGATAGAAGGAGAGGAGGATGACGCTGGTGAAAGTTCCAGGTTAGCAGAGCTGGCCCTTAGAAAAGATGAAACTCTGAAAAGATTTGGAAATATCCGTGTCCTGTTCACAAAAATGATGCAGGTATTGGCTAAGTCGAACAAAGTGACAGCCACCTATAAAAAATACTCCAAGCAAATATCTGACGAGCTAGCCGGTTTTAGGTTCTCGGCAAGACAAACAGAGAGCTTATGCGATCAAGTTAGAGGTTATATTGCCCAGGTTAGACAAGCAGAACGAAAAATTATGGCTTTGTGCGTCCAAAAGGCGGGTATGCCCCGGACCCATTTTATCAAGATGTTTGTGGGGTATGAGGTCGATCAGAGTTGGGTGGATCGAGAGGCCAAGTTACGAAAAAACTACACCGAGAAGTTTGTTCGACATGTGCCTGAGATATTGGAGTTGCAAGATGGACTTAGAAAAATTCAGGAGAACACAGGAGTTTTATTGCCTGAGCTAAAACAAATAAACAAGAAAATGGCGACTGGGGAGGCAAGGGCACGGCGAGCAAAGCGCGACATGACAGAAGCCAATTTACGGCTAGTCATATCGATTGCGAAAAAGTATACCAATAGAGGCCTGCAATTTTTGGATCTGATACAGGAGGGTAACATCGGTTTGATGAAGGCAGTTGATAAGTTTGAGTATCGCAGAGGCTATAAATTTTCCACTTACGCGACTTGGTGGATACGACAGGCTATCACAAGATCAATTGCTGATCAGGCACGGACAATCAGAATACCTGTACATATGATTGAGACTATAAATAAAATGAACCGAATTTCTAGGCAAATTCTCCAAGAAACCGGCTCAGAACCAGATGCTGCAACGTTGGCTGAAAAAATGGAGATGCCTGAAGACAAAATAAGAAAAATTCTAAAGATTTCAAAAGAGCCTATTTCAATGGAGACTCCCATTGGTGACGATGATGATTCGCATCTCGGGGATTTTATTGAAGATACCGTTACGGTAGCACCCTCTGAAGCCGCAGTTTATACGAGTCTCAAGGATGCAACTAGTGAAATTTTAGACTCTTTAACTCCCAGAGAGGCAAAGGTACTACGGATGCGGTTTGGTATTGAAATGTCAACTGATCATACTCTTGAGGAGGTTGGTAAGCAGTTCGATGTTACTCGAGAAAGAATCAGGCAGATCGAAGCTAAGGCACTCAGAAAACTGCGACATCCATCACGCTCCGACCGCTTGAAGAGTTTTCTTGATCCCAACAGTTCCTAAACATGTTAACTTATATGTCTCGTGCTGTTATAAAGTTATAAATTTCAAATAGGGCCTGTAGCTCAGTTGGTTAGAGCAGAGGACTCATAATCCTTTGGTCGTAGGTTCGAGTCCTACCGGGCCCACCATTTAAAACCTACCGCTCCTTAAAGAGTAGCTTGTTGACATCTTATGCCGTTGGATGTCCGAAAAAACATATATTCACAACTCACATAGATCGTATCTTTTCCCTTCAGGAGTCTGCAATGATTAGACGTTGTTTTTCAATTAATGTGCTTGGTTTAGTTCTTCTAGGATGCGGTGGGGATGCACCCGATACCAGTTCCCCCAACAATTCTGGTACGGTTCTGGACGGTTATCTATCCTCGGCTACAGTTTTTCTTGATTGCAATAACAATGGAGAACTTGACGCTGGTGAAATTTCGACGTTAACTGATGACAACGGGCAATACTATTTTAATGTCGCCAGTTCTATCGTAAATTCCTGTGTGAAAGTTGCTAGGGCAACCGCTGGCGGTAGTCTTAATAATGAATTTGGCGGAGCTATTGGTGCACACGGTGATGATATTTATGTTCTAGGGTTGCCAGATTGAGTCAAGCTATTTATCGAATCACAGGTATTGAAAAACGTAAATTCTACTTAACTGGTCATCGATTTATTTGGTGGGTTGTTTTGCTTCTTATTACCGAAAATATTTTTGCTGAGGAACTACTGACAAAAGTTAACACCGAAAAAAGTATTCAGGAAATTGCAGATAATATTGAGCTTCATGCCGGAACCTACAATTTAAGCATCTTTGGCTCTGTGAAATTCAATGACTTCAGTAAAGGTTTGGAAGACGTGGATACTGTCTCCAGTGCCACAATTGAGGTGATAGCTCCTCATTGGGTTAAAAAAGTAGGTGCAATTAATAAAGCAGCACTTTTCATTTTCCCTCTCCGAATCTTCATGTTACAAAATAAAGATCAGACTGTTTTATCATTTTTTTATCAAACGGAGTTGCTAAAATCAAATGGTTTTGAAAATGAAAAACTTTTAAAAGAAGTCGATAATATAAATAATAAATTTACGTATTTTCTGAAAACGCTTTTAAGGTAAACCGTAAAATCTGGATTTCAGTGAACCAACCAGATTTTGGTCACTTGATGTCTGACATGAACGTTAAAAATGGAGATGTGTTGGCTACGGATAGTTTCTGTCAGCCAATATAAGTTTCCAGTATGAGTAGTAGCTGAACTAGACTTCAGGTATAACAATCAATCGAAACATCTGTTACCAAATGGCAATTCCGGTACTGTCTTCCCTTTCTTAGTGTAATAAGTCCAACCTTCAGAAGATACATCACGGCTTCCCTTGCAAGGACTCCCATCTCTCCGAAACACCATCCATTGACCAATTTCAACCCCCTCATCCCAATGTGCTTTGTATCTTAATTGTTCATGTTCCCAATATACCTCCCAAAGTCCATCCTCAAGACCACTTTTGTACCGTCCTCGCTGGGCTACGACTCCATGATCGTAATACTCAACCCAGATACCTTCTCTCTCTCCATCTTTATAATGTCCTTTATTCCACAATTGACCATTGTGAAAGTATTCTGTCCAGAGCCCCTCTCGTTTTCCTCTTCTAAAGTGACCTTTTCCCCACTTACCACCATTAGCGTAATACAACTCCCAAAGACCCTCTCGACTTCCTCTTATATATTTACCTCGATTCCACAGCTGGCCATTTTCCCAGTATCCCTCCCACAAACCATGCCTAACACCCTTTATATAGTACCCCTTATCCGCCAACTGGCCATTATCCCAATATTCAAGCCATAGTCCTTCCTGTTTGCCATATTTCATTATTCCTGTTTTGATGCCAGAAACCTCACCCGTAAACGGTTTATCTGTGAATTTTTTGAAATAAAGACCATTTCTAAAAACCAGGTCATCAAAGAAATCAACCGTGGAAGCTCCTAAACAAAACGTGGGAATCGCATATAAACATATCAGGCAAACCTTTGTGCACCTGCAGAGAAAATTCAGGTCAAACAAACGTGAAGCTCCTATTTCTGAATATTGCTTTTTAATAATCGGCAAAAACCATGACTAACCGTTTTTGGCTGCACAGGTAATTATTATACAAATAACGAATACAACTAACAAAACAAAAAATATATTTACTGCTCGGATGATGGGTATAGTGATTTGCGGGATAGCCAACTTGCCGATGAAGTTAGACCTCGGAAGATACATTTTTTGAAAGACTATATGATTTAGAAATAGTTTGTATTAAATTAGATAATAGTAAATATAGAATAATAAAAAAAATCAAACTATGGCACATATAAGGTGCCTGTGGATAAAAGCACCAATGTCGTTGAACACAATTTTAGACGAAAGGTAGACAAGCCTGATTCTTTATTAAAGAAATTTATAGAAACCGTACGGTATTTCGAGAGGCTAACTCTTTGTGGGATTGCTATACATAACACTAATCATGATTCAGGCAAGAGCGGTTATAAGAATCTCAAATTGGAAGCCTACCCGGATAGCAAAGTCTGGTATCTCCAGAAGCAGAGGTTTTAGTGATATTTTTCTCGAAATTCCTTAATAAACGGTTGTAGATCTTCTTTCTTGGAAAGAACTCGAGAGCGTAAAGTAGTTGCTACGCCTTCGGCATATATATGAACCTCGTGTACACCTTGTATCATCATCATTTTCATAAACTCTACGCCTGGACCTCGGCTGGCAAACCGCATCGTATTTTCAAATCCTGTTAAATCATAAATTGGGTTTAGTGTAGTATAATTTGGGTCCATTTGTTCGTGATTGCATGGATTATTTACGTGAGCATATTTTCCGCATCCGAAACTACCTTTCAGCTCGTAAGTTTTAATCTGCAGCTCTTTCATCTCTTTTTCCGAGCCTCGAAGTCCCCATTGAACGACTCTATCTGTTCCAAGTGTATAGAAGCTCAGCGACAGTTCTCCAACGTACCATTCAATGACTTTTCTTTGAAGTGTGCCTCCTTTACTTTTAAAATGTACAGCGACGTCGTCTGCCTCCTCAGCACCTAGAATTCGATAGGTGTGACCGTACCACGCGTCTCTCAGCCAGGTAGGCTTTATGATTTCTTCCTCAATAGTGACATCTGCGCCATCGACAAGAAAACTTTCGGCCTCAGCCCAAACATGATTATCCTCATTCCATAAGTCCTGGCGCAATTGATTTTCTTTTCCAACTTGAGTTAAGAGATCTCTAGCTTGTAGAATCGCGGCTTGTTTAGCATAGACTCTGGCAATGTATTTGGGTAGTGTTGTGTCTAGTTCGTCGACTAGCCTATTTACAGCATCCTCTTTTAGTTCCTCATAAGTAGGGTCTTCTTGAGCAAAGCCTGCTGTGCCAATTAGTGTCAGTTTGATTAGGAGGATGATTCTAATTAACATTATTTATCCTATTACATCTGCATCAACAATTGTGTAAAGGTTGAATATAGTAATAGCGATTCCATCTGTAAAGAAAAATAAGGGTTTTCAGGTGTTTTTGCTTCCAGTTTTTATGACATTCAGGCAAGTCAATCCACTCGCACCTCTGGGATGGTAGAAATAAAAACAGAAAAACTCTCACGGTGTCTATCCCGATGCCAGTTACGGTTTTCCAAATAATAATACCCACATTAGTAGGGGAGGTAAAAAATACTTGACGAGAGGTATTTTCAAAACGCACCTAATCGTTTGAACAGATTAGCAAATATATGATTGTAGCTAGTGAAAATAATAAATAGGCGGGACCCGAGGGTGAGGTTAAGTCCAGACGGTTTTAAAATGATAAAATAGACGTCGAGTGTTAAGTGCGACGTGATGCGTATATTGGTATTATTTGGTGAAGTGTCTTGTTGCCTGAAGACAGGAAAGAGACAGTACCACCTAATTTAGTCTTTGTTGGTCACTAAGTATCTGTAATTAAAAAAATTTAATAATATTGGAGCATAGGCCTCATAATCCGTTGGTCGTAGGTTCGAGTCCTTCCGAGCCCACCACTTAGAAACCTAATTCTCCTTAAGGGGTAGTAAGAAAAACCCATAAAGTTCATATATTTAGAGCACAAGTGTCTTGATGAGAGTTCTCTAATAGTTCATAATAATCCTTAAGGTTTCTTGATTCTAGGGTGCATAAGAGGTGCATATAGAAAAAACACGAACGTCATCGAGCACGATTTCAGGTGAGAGGTAGTAGACCAGCCCGATTCTTTATCGAGGAAGTTTATAGAAACCGTACGCTTTACGGAAAGGTTGACCTTCTCTGGGGTTGCCATCCCTAATACTTACCATGAGATGGGACCAAGCTATTTATATGCGATATGAAGGAGCATTACTATGAGTCTTAGTAAAGAAATATTAATGGCAACTTGCTGGAGTGAGTACCGAAAGACAAAGGATATTGCCCACTTGATAAGAGCTGTTGAGAATGCTCCCTTCTTTGGTCAGTCGGAGATGGGGCCTGAGATTGCAAGGTTGCTTGCAAAAGTGAGAATATCAAAAGGTTGGAGGCAACTTGTCTAGGATCTGTTATTGGTCATCTAATAGTCTTGTCGAGAGGCTAAGGTACAGCAACTTATAGACATGGATCTACAATTAGCTTTTATTGTTTCGGTCATATTCTTTTGTGCTGGTCTAGTAAAAGGTGTGGTAGGTTTTGGGCTACCCACCATTAGTCTGGGACTCATATGTTTGATCAGTGATTTGAAGTCTGCAGTGGTTTTGTTGCTTTTTCCTTCGTTCGCAACAAATATTTGGCAGTCTTTGTCAGGCGGTGAGGCTTTTACCCTTCTGAAGCGATTTTGGCACCTCTACATATTCACTTTGCCAACGATTTGGTTCGGTGTGATATTTTTTGAGGACCTTGATCAGCAATTGGGGGAAACGTTGTTAGGATTATTGCTTCTTATGTATGCTAGTTATGGATTATTGGGATTCAAATTCACCATCACACGGGGTATGGAAAAAATCGTAGGGGGTATAGCCGGGGGTTTAAATGGTTGCTTTACCGGTCTTACCGGATCTTTTGTGTTCCCGGGCATAATGTATCTCCAATCGACGGGTCTAAAGCCAGGGTCTCTAATCCAAGCGATGGGCATATTATTTACTGTTTCAACGATAGCTCTAGGTGTGGCTCTTTATCATAATGATCGTATAACATTAGATTTAACCGTGACGTCCATACTCGCACTGCTACCTACCACGTTAGGATTTTTGTTGGGCTCTACCTTGAGGAATCAAATGTCGGAGAAGCAGTTTAGAAATGTGTTGTATGCTGCTATCTTGCTGTTGGGCTTTGCGTTGCTGGGTGGGACGGGGGATGGTGGTAAATAAAAAGAAGGGCGGGAAACCCAGTCCTGACCAAAAGTATAGAAATACCAAGTTAACCTTATAACTGGACGCCCTGGCTACATGCTTCTCTCTTGGATCATACATCCAATTGATATTCTTTTTTTTACCGCCTAGTTCGTCATCTGTATTTTAAATTCAATATTTCTTGTCGTAAATCACTGTTACGTGTTTTACAGAAACAAAAGTTTTTTCTTAAGCAGTATGTTATCTTTAGGGAGAATATAAGGTAAGGTAATTCAGATATATTTCTCAGATATTCGTGTTATTGAACGAGGAGTTCCAGCAAGAGATTATGAATCCTTTAGAAATTGAAGAAGCCTTGTTAACCTTATCTAAAAAGTCTTTTCAAGCAAAGAATTTCCCTTACGCTTTTTTTGAGGCCTTGGGGCATAAAAGAGCCAAAATCAAAACGTCCCGTGGCTTTGGTAATATTTCAAATACCAAATATGGGTTATTATTGCCAAATAATCTGCATATGTTAGTAGCTGCCACTGGGGAGGTTGCCAAAACCTTACAGCATCTTCGTTTGGCACCAGACACCAGAAAATATAAATGCAAAATAATCATCTCCACGGATGGAGAAGAATTAGCTGCTGAAAATATTTTGAGTGGTGAGATCGTTGCTTGTCAATTTACAGATTTTCCAGATCATTCTGATTTTTTTCTGCCCTTGGCTGGAATCTCAACAATTGAAGACACTACCAACAATCCTATTGATATAGAAGCTGCCCGTAAATTGCGACTTCTCTATAGTGAGCTGCTAAAATATAATGAAAACTGGAAAAACAATAGACGTCGACATTATTTAAATCAGCTGATAGCACGTTTAATATTCTGTTTCTTTGCTGAAGATGTCGGTATCTTTTATAAAAAAAAAATATTTACCCGAACCATTGAGAGACTGAGTTGCCGAAAACCTGAAGAGACGCGACATGCACTACTTACTTTTTTTCAAGCACTATACTTAAGTTCTGCAGATCGAAAAAAAAAGGGACTACCTGAATGGACTTACGACTATCCCAAGGTGAGAGGAACATTATTTGCTGAGGAATGTGATGTGCCAAATTTCTCTGAATATGCTCGGCGACATCTTATTTTTGCTGGTAACCTTAATTGGAAAAAAATTAACCCTGATATTTTCGGGTCAATGATTCAATCTCTTGCTGAGCAAAAAGAGCGTGGTTCGGTTGGTTTGCATTATACCAGTGTCCCTAACATTCTTAAGGTATTGAACCCTTTGTTTTTGGATGATTTGCGGCAAGAATTGGATTCAGCTGGTAATAATATAAGTCAACTGGTGAGGTTAAAACAAAGAATCTCAAAAATTACAGTTTTTGATCCTTCCTGCGGTTCAGGAAACTTTCTTGTAATTGCTTATAAGAAAATTCGTGCTATTGAATATGAAGTCAACAAAAGGCTAGATGAAACTCACTCCAAATCAGTAATTTTACTGAGTAACTTTCGTGGTATTGAACTGCTCAGTTTTGTCAGTGAGATTGCACGTCTTGCACTAGTCATAGCTAAATACCAATGTGACAAGCGTTACATTGTTCAAAAGAGTGTCTTTTCGGATTCAATTTCATTTGGGACTGAAAATTGGGTGGTTACCGGTAATGCACTCCAGATGAATTGGTTTTCGATCTGTCCACCGCGGTGGAAAAAAATTAAAAATAAGGGTGAAGATTTGTTGCATAAATCCCGTGATTGGCCCGAGAGTTACGTGCATAGCTTAGAGGGAGAGACATTTATTTGCGGGAACCCACCGTTCGCAGGTCACTTAAGAAAGACGAAATCACAAAGAGATGATATGGCTCTAATATTACCAAAGTATATCAAACACTATAACCAACTTGATTATGTTGCCGCATTTTTTGTTAAAACTTTACAATATCTTTCTCAGACTTCAGTTCAGTGTGCATACGTTGCGACAAGCTCGATTACGCAAGGAAGACAGGTCCCAGTTCTTTGGCCTGTTCTGGAAACATTTGGCGTCGAAATAAGATTTGCTCACAGACCATTCCTTTGGACAAATAATGTTGCTAATTATGCATCTGTTTTTGTGGTGGTCATAGGGATCGCGAAAAAATCAAAACAGAAAAAGTTTATTTTTGAACAAAACAAAAAAATTGCAGTAAGAAGAATTAATGGTTATCTAACTGCTGGGGCTAACGTATTGGTTGAAAAGAGGAAAACCCCAATTTCCCCAAATCTGGAAGTAATGCACTCGGGCAATATGCCATTAGATGGGGGTAATTTAATTTTAACAGAAACCGAAGCAGCCGATCTTTTAGCTGCTTATCCAAGTTCCAAAAAATTCTTGAAACCAATTGTGGGAGCAAGGGAGATTAATCAAGGCTTGAGGCGATTTTGTTTGTGGATTAGAGACGCTGATGTGGAGGAGGCTAGGTCCATACCGCCGATAGCAAGTCGGATTATAAGCTGCCGTAATTTCAGGCTTCAGTCAAGTGCAGCTGGGCTGGCTAATACGCCTCATGCTTTTAGAGATCGTCATAGAGAGACAGAATACTCTATTCTTCTTCCCAATCTTTCGTCTGAACGACGTAATTACCGAATACCTATCATAGCCCCTAAGGGAACAGTCGCTACAAATCTTGCTTTGGCAATTTATGATGGAGAAATTTTTCAATATAGCATCCTTGCTAGCCGGATGCATCATGTTTGGGTGATGGCAGTTTGCGGAAAACTAAAGCAAGATTTTCGTTACTCAAATACTATGGGGTGGCATACATTTCCCCTGCCCAGATTGAGCGATAGACAAAAGCTTGAACTTTCGGAATCGGCAAGAACTTTAATCATGGTAATCGAGAGTTACTCCCCTTTGTCACTTAATGAGCTCTATAATAGCTATGAGTTAGATAAAAAATTAAAAATTTGTCATGAGAAAAATGATGAATTGGTAGAAAAGATTTATGTTGATCAGCAATTTAATAATGATTCTGAACGACTCGAAAGATTATTTGATTTGTACAGTAAAATGAGAAAAATTGAGTGTGAAAACGATAAAATGTTGTAAAGAAATAGGTATTTAAACTATCTTGATTTGTAACTTTGAGGACCAATCAAATTTAGGGTATGTGCACAAATGATGAAGTCACGCTTATTTATTTTCTCAGCCTTATGAGCATCCATGTTATTGTTAAACGAAATCATATAAACAAGGGAGGATAAAACGATGGAGCTTCTACTAGACCCTATTACAGTAAATAGCAGGAAAGTTTTGGCTGGATTTAAATTAATAGGTGCAGATTATACAGTCAATAAAATAGATTATTTTCAGGGAAAACAACAGAGTGCGGAATTTGTTGCGGTTAACCCGAATGCAGCATTACCGGCCTTAAGGGACGGGGATTTTACTCTTTGGGAATCAAATGCAATCATGCAATATGCGGCTGATAAACTTGGCAATACCGAGGCATATCCTACGGAATTGACTCAGCGTGCTGACGTTAACAGATGGCTTTTATGGGAGTGTAGTTCGTGGTTTTCCTCCTGCTACAAATATTTGGTAGAAAATTGTGTTAAACCGCTTTTGGGTGACAAAACTGATCAAAACGTACTTGCTACGGAAGGCCCAAATTTTAATAAACTGGCCGGAATATTGGATAACAGGTTATCAGGTAGTAGGTACCTTTGCGGCGACAGACCAACGATAGCTGATGTGGCGATTGCCGCTCCAATGCATTTGCACTCATGGGCAAAATTACCCCTTCAAGACCATAAAAACTTAGTTAGATGGATGACTGAAGATGTGGAAAAAAATTCTTGGTGGATTGAAACTACAGTGTTAGAGGGATTTCAGCTTCCTTAGAGGATTTGTTTAGTGAGGTAATAGAATGAATAGTCAGGGTATTTTAAATTATATGTCTCCAGAGGCAAAAAGCTCTCTGTACCGTAATGGTAAAGTTTTGACTCGCAGAGACCTGGAGGGTAGCGACTCAAGTTGGATCGGGGTCAATTTCAAAGAACATGAAGTTGTTATAAACGATGGACGTTCAAGTGGTGCCGCTACACTCGAGAAGCAGGGCTTCGAGTTGATTGAAGATGATATGGAAAACTTGGCAATTGATTTTTTTGATAACAATGCGGTCTTGTTTGATTATTACCCCCGATGTGTAGATATCGTAAAGAAAGCTACCGGAGCCCAAACCGTTTATGCTTTTGACCATAATATTCGTTCTGCGGCGGGAAAAAAGTCAAAAAAAATGATCACTGGAGGGCAACAGGTGCAGGGGCCGGCTCACGCAGTGCATGGAGATTACACTTTAACAAGTGCTCCAGCAAGGGTGGATCAATTGTCAAAGCCACCTGGAAAAAATGACACCATCAGAAGTATAGTGAAGGAGCAAGGAAGCCTAGTATCTCCAAAAGAGGCAGGGCACGCCTTAAACGGTGGTCGATTTGCCATCATTAATGTTTGGCGGAGTATTGTCCCCGAGCCTGTAGAAATTAATCCCCTGGCCCTTTGTGATGCCTCAAAAGTTCATCCTGATGATTTGGTGGTATTTGAAATACATTATGCAGACCGGATTGGTGAGAACTATTTTGCGAAATTTAATCCAAACCATAGTTGGTGGTTTTATCCTGAGATGAATCGAACGGAAGCACTTTTGATCAAGCAATGGGACAGTGAAGGGGGATTAGCGAAAAGTAGAGGTAAAAAGCCAGATGGGGACTTCCTTGATTCTCCTTGTAGTTTTAGTTTCCATAGTGCGTTTGAGGATCCGTCTACGCGTGAAGGTGCACCAGACAGGTGGAGTATGGAGGTGAGATGCCTAGCTATCTTTTAGTTTTAGTTACCGCGAGCGGGTTGTGTAGAGGTGAATTATGATAGCACCGGATGGACGGGTAGTTATGATATCCGGGGCAAATAGAGGGATTGGCCTAGCCATTGCTACTAATCTGTATTCGGCAGGTTTTTGTTTAAGTCTTGGTGCTAGGGATGATACTGGACTGAAAAACATTATTAAGGAGTGGGATAAGAGCAGAGTTTTAGTTTGCCGATATGATGCACTAGATAAGGAAAGCCACACGGCTTGGATAAACTCAACCGTTAGTAATTTTGGGCGGTTAGATGGTCTAGTCAATAACGCGGGTATTTGGAAGAACTTTTCTGTATTCGATGAGAGTGGGGATGAGGAAGATCTAGATTTAATGTGGGCGGTAAATGTAAAATCGCCGGTGTCTCTTACAAAGAACGCTCTACCTCACCTGAGGAAATCCGGGGTGGGTCGTGTGGTGAATGTGGCTTCCCTGGCCGGTAAGGCAGTTTTTGGCAGTGAAGTCGGCTACTCTATGACTAAATTTGCCTTGGTGGCACTTTCTCATGCCATTCGACAGGGCGGTTGGGATGATGGTGTGCGTTGCACTGCATTATGCCCGGGATATGTGGCGACAGATCTAACAAGTTCAGTGGAAAGTATGCCCTTAGAGGAAATGACATCTCCTCATGACCTCGCTGAGCTTGTGAAAACCATCCTTTGCTTGTCAAATACAGCTTCGGTAGCAGAATTAGTTGTGAATTGTCGACCAGATATAGTAGCTTAGGCATTTGGTGTATTGCCTAAATCTAATCCCTAGAAAACGCAGATCAAGAGGAACTCAGTTTTTTTAAACTGCTGATTTTAATAATATTGCCAAGGTCTCTAGTGGAGTAGTTGGTTTAGTGGAAATCCTATCTTGTGATCATAAAATAGCTGTACTATAGTTGTTTAATATATCTGGATGGGGATGAACAACGGTATTTATTTTGTATAGTATTGACATGATCAAGCTCTCTTGTAATACTTTTTCGGTAGCTAAGACCGACGTTTATTTTGTTTTAAGTTAAGTTTAAAAAGAGGTCGGAAATGTGATTTTTAATTGGGTGGGGAGTTTATTATTAAGTTTACTAGGGGGCTATTTTTATTATTCCTTCTTTATTTCTCGGGGTATTCATGGGGTGGTGACAAGGTAGCAGGCGAGGCTAGATATAAAAAAACCTGTATAAATTGCCATGGACCAGCAGGTAAGGGTGCAGCAAGTTACCCAAAAATATCCGGAAGAGAAATTTCTTATGTAACGTCAAAGTTGGAAACTTACAGAGATGGTATTGAAATTGGTCCAAACTCAGGTTTGATGATAATGATGGCGAAACCTTTGACTGATGAAGAAATTGCGAATTTAGCTGCATATTTAAAAGATGCAAAATATACCAACTAAATAGGAGTTTTCTTATGAAACTAGTAGGGAATGTTAAGTTTATCTCAACAGTTCTGGCATCCGCTATGGTACTGTTTGGATTACACTCTAACGCTATTGCTGGCCATCATGAAGGAATGGATGTGCCTTCCATAAAATCGTCAGTGGTTATGTCTGGCCTAGAAAATCCATGGGACATGGCTTTTTTACCCGACGGTACCATGTTCTATACCGAAAAATGTAAAGGTCTTTCAGTAAGAACTACGGGTGGAAAAGTGCATGCGTTATATGGAATGAAAGGTTCAAAAGGGTACAAAAGCTCTGGTAAGGACCTATTCTGCGATGGCCAAGCTGGAATGCTAGGAGTGGTGGCAGATCGTAACTTTGCAAGTAACCGCACGCTTTACGTTTATTCAACCTCCAACAAGTATTATGGCTCGGGTTGTAAAACTAATTTTGAGAAGTGTGATGGCAACATTGTTATGAAATTTAAAGTTGCTAAGAACTTAAAGAGTGTTTCTGGTCGTACCGACATCGTTAAAGATATTCAATACAAGCCATTTAAGTCCGACCAACCATTCGGTGGTCCTGGTGCCCATAATGGTGGTAGGATCCGTATTGGACCGGGGGGATACCTTTGGGTTGGAACTGGTGACCGTCACAGAGGAATTTGTCCGCAGGATAATTCATTACTCTGTGGTGTTGTTCTAAGGATTGATGGGGACGGAAACGCACACCCAGATAATAATCCACCTGCAGGTTCCGACAAACGTATTTATACTTATGGTCACAGAAATGTTCAAGGGATAGATTTCCGTCCAAGTGATGGTAGAGCATTTACTGCCGAGCATGGACCATGGCATAACGATGAAATTACTGCACTAGTTAATGGTGGTAATGGTGGTTGGGATCCTGCTCAGAAGAGAGGTGGTAGAAGTGCCTGTCCAGACGAGTACTGTGGGTATGAGCCTAACCAAATGGAGGGCATGGACCCTGCAGTACGTGCGGCTTACACACCAATGAGTGATACTCGCTTTAAAGACCTCATGCCACCTGCATGGAACAATAACGGGTTTTCACAAGGAACCGGATCCGCAGCATTCCTCAAAGGTAGTAACTGGGGTATCTGGGAAGGCCGGCTAACTGCAGGTATCATGGGAATTGCCTTTGGTGATACACCAGCCGGATCTCGTATTGATATATACGATATTGCAGCTGATGGCCTATCAATCAAAACTGTTACCCGCATGCCTCTTGGATTCTCAAAGAGATTTCGTGGCCTAGTAATGGGACCGGATAATGCGTTATACACAGCTACTGATGAAGGTGAGATTTATAAAATCACAGCTAACTAAGAGTCAGAAGCTTAATCCAATACTCGCGTTGCTAAAACAGCGCGAGTATTTTTTTATACCAATCAAGAAACAGAGTAGAGGTTTGAGAGTTTTTTTTTTATCACTCGTTGCCTAACTAGTCTTTTTTATCTAAACAAATAATCTCTACCAAAATCCTAAATTTTTGTCGTATTTATGGACAGTAGCCCACAAGGCTTTTAATTTTTGCACATAAGCTTGGCTAAAGCTTCCAAAGCATCGTTTCCATTGATATCTGTTTTAGTTTTTCTCTTAGTGTCAGTGGCCATAGCAGGTAGTGTCCAGTTGTCGTCGATATAAAAAGTACTTTGTAGAGTTGTCTCTGAATAATCGGCACAGTCTATTCTAATAAGACTCTGATAGCTTTCCGCTCCCATCATAGACGTTTTATACCTCACTCTATTCCATACATTGACTAAATTATTTTCTTTTTGAATTCTGTTTCTATCATAGAAAAAAACATCTCCATTAGATCCATCAAAATACTTATTCCATTCACCCATAACACTTCCTGATAAGGACATTATGAAACACATCAGTAATCTCTTTCGGTTGGTAGTCACTTGAGCGGTCAGTTAATAGTATATTAAACAGCACAACGCAGTTAAGATAGTAATGCTCACTATGGAAAAACCAATTAAGCCTGCTCTCAGCTACATTATACCACTGAGTTTTTCTAAAAATATTTAAACCTATATTGCACGATTCATGTTCCATAATTTTAATAGGATCTTTGGTTTTTTTACATAAGATGGCTATTCAATATGTATAAACTCTACTCAAGTACCTACAATTTTCTTGTGAATGTACTTTTGGCATAGGTATGCTTGTGTAAATTCATGAAACCGACATAATTAAAATTTAATACAGTAAACACGTATGGTTATTGATACTAGGTACAGGTGATTGTTTGGCTGATAGGCTTCCAGATCATCCCAGACATCCTAATGGGGTAAATCCCTATGCTCATGTGGCTTTAATGGTGAAAAGTCATTTCAAGCAAAGTTACAAAGATTTGCCGGAAAATCATCTCCCAGAAGTGGTTGAACATTTATAGTCAATTATAAAAGAAGGATAACTTAAATCAAGTTTTCCAGTTTCTGATGTCTGGCACCCTTTACAATTGATTGATAGTATTTAAGGTCTAAGGTTAGAAGGCTCGGTAAAAGACCATTTTTTATCGATAACCAGTTTTTTTTTGTGAAATCAAAATTCCATTTAAGTCGGCATATAACCAGTATCCGGGATTAATCCTAATATTATTTATAAATATACTAACGTTAGTTTTACCTTTTCCTTCTTTTTTGCTTTTTCTAGGGCAAGCACCAAGAGCCATAATCCCTATATTTATTTTTGCTAAAATTTCAACGTCTCGTATATAGCCATCGACAATAATTCCTGCCCATCCATTTTTCTTTGCCATTGAAGCAATATTATCCCCTAAAAGAGCTACATTTTTTGACTTTTTTCCACTTATGACAAGGATTCCACCATTGCTATCATTCGATAGTTGTTTTTTTACTAGCGAATTGTCTTCAAAACAGTCTACAGTACTGATGGGACCCGAGAAACTTAAAATTCCTCCGTAATGGATAAAGTCTGTTATAACTTTGGTATCAGGGTAATTGTCACTTATGTCAGGTGTTGAGACCATGTTTTCACAAGAAAGTTGAAATTTTAACGAGTATGGCTAAAAGATTTTTTAAATGTTGGCTATACGGGTTAGGTAATACCCCTATAATAACGTCCGATTGCTATAACCATTTACGCACCACTTATTCTACGAGTTATCTGAGGCCTAGTCTACCGATTGAATATGATTGATACTAAATATAAAACTTTTATTAAAGCTATTTCTCAATTGAAAGGAAGTATAAAGCGGGGAAGGTTACCTAAAGTAGAAAAGCAGTGGAATTCGGGTGTTCAGGATTTGATAAAAATTCTAGATGCAGATGTTAA
This sequence comes from Hydrogenophilales bacterium, assembly GCA_902627495.1. Taxonomy (GTDB): domain Bacteria; phylum Pseudomonadota; class Gammaproteobacteria; order Burkholderiales; family Eutrophovitaceae. The sequence goes on from CACOJS010000003.1 coordinate 72,864, forward strand.
ATGTGATCCTGGTATATCACCTGAAAAAGTTGAAGATTTGGAACTCCTATTGAAAGGTGCCAAATCTGTTGCAACTGGAGATGCCTCTAGAAAAATATTCTGCGAAAAAGAAAGAGTCTATCCGTCAGTAAGTGACATAGCAGATAAAGTCATGCGGGGATTGGTATCACCCGTTGACGTGGCCAGTAATTTCTTAGACAACGTAAAGAAGCAGCGTCACCTTAACGCATTTATTTCGATACGGCCAGACAAAATTTATGCAGATGCTAAATTGATCCAGAGGAAACTTGATAGTGGAGAAGTCCCTGGGCCTTTAGCTGGGGTCCCGGTTGGAATAAAGGATTTAATGTCGGTGGAGGGTTATAGACTGACTGCCGGGACAAAAGCTAAAGATTATGGTATTCAACAAGAAGATGCCCCCGTGGTTAGAAGATTAAGGGCTGCAGGTGCCCTGATTGTCGGGACAACTAATCTTCACGAACTAGCCTTTGGTGTAACTAGTCAAAACCCTCATTTTGGTCATGTGAAAAATCCAACCGCACCTGGATACATTCCTGGAGGATCTTCGGGGGGATCTGCAGCGGCAGTAGCCTCGGGTCTAATTGCTATGGGAGTAGGATCATGTACTGGAGGATCGATTCGCCAGCCGGCTGCTTGTTGTGGAGTAGTTGGTTTCAAGGGTACCTGGGGGGCTGTGCCAACTGATGGAGTTGTTCCATTGGCGTGGTCATTGGATCACATAGGCCCGATAACAAGGTCAGTTTCGGATGCAGCCTTAACATTTGAGGTAATGGCTGGTCTGGCTATTTCCAAAAGGAGGGATGTTGAATCACCACCATCCCTTATTGTTCCAAGGAAATATTTTTACGAAAATATTGACCCTCGAGTCAGAAATACTGTTCAGAATGCGATAGACAAATTGCAAGAGTTTGGTGCTAATGTATCCAATAGAGATATTATGGGGATAGACTATTCTCCAGGAATACAGGCCATCACTATAGCTAGTGAGGCTAGCCAAGCTAATGAGGAGATTTTGAAAAACAACCCGGATGCCCTTGGCGATGACGTGCGACTTAGGTTAGAAGCAGGTCATGTATACCTTGCCACTGAATACCTAAAAGCACAAAGGTTGAGGCGGCAAGTGCGAACGGCGGCGATGACCATCATGGGATCAGAAAGTGTTTTCTTAGTTCCAGCAATGCCAGTATTACCGCCCAAAATTAACAGCAGTACGGTTATGATAGACGGGAAAGAAATGCACCTAGGATCACTACTTACGCGATTTACCTCGCCATTTAACTTTTGTGGATTTCCCGCTTTGAGTATGCCATGCGGTGTTGCGGAAAATGGTCTGCCGGTGAATATTCAGATTGTCGGTCAACCAGGTAGTGATTTGCATGTATTGCGAGTAGCTAAATGGTGTGAGGAGAGGTTAAGTTTATAAGGCTAAAGGTGAGACAATGATGGTAAGCACAATAGAGAATTTAGATGTTGGAATTCATTGAAAAAGTTACGGAAGCCGGTAATTTTTTAAGGTGGACTGTTGGTTAGCTGACGCCATCTAATAGGTTTATTGTTGGACTATTTGGTAATAAAGAACGTCAAATGGAGAGTTCGTTGAGGTTGGTTTAGTTTAAAAGCACAAACAACAGGGGTTGTAGAGGTAGCGATTAAACCCTTGGGTAGCGGTTAGAAAATAGTGGAATTTATCGATGGCATATGATTTCCATTTAGGGTGAAAGAGAACTGATTCATTGAAAAGTACTAGTCGCCTCCACTCAATCTTAGAAATATTCCTTGTAGCTATGTGCCTGTAGAGAGTAGGCTGAGGTGGCAAGTTCACTTTGGACTAGAGTGGTTGTGAGCTTGCCGGAAATCCAAATGGGTTCGCTCATGTTCCTTTCTTTTAGTCCCTCAGGAAAATCGACCAAAATAATTTGATTTGGCGGCGGTGGTGGTACGTGAATACAGGCACCAAAAAAAGGAACTAAAAGGAATTGAGTAACATTTTTATCTTCAAATTCTAGTGGCACTACGAACCCAGGTATTTGTATCAATTGGCCGTCCAACTCGGGAATAACGTTTGCCGATGTCACAGCCTGTACATAAAGGTCTTCTTCAAATGGTGTAGTGACTTCAATTTTTTCCAATATTTTCGCCAGTAAGGAAGGATCTTCTACAAGATCTTCACTTGTTTTAGATAAAGCCTCCAGTTCTCTCTGAATATCGTCTACTAGAGACAGATTTTCATGCACATTTACAGGCGGTTGATTTGCTATGATTTCCAACTCTTCCGGTGGAACGAGTGTCTCCCACTCAATGGTCCTGTAATTAAAAGCTTTGGTTTTGGAGTCATCAGCCACCTTAACATTCTGAATAGGCTCTATATTTTCTACAATAGCGGGTGGTTTTTTCGTGAAGTCTGGACTTTTGGAAACCCCATTTTGGACATCTACAGCATAAAGAATAAAGGGTACTGCCAATACTCCCGTGATCGCTACAAGTGTTCTTAATTTCATCTAAGTATACCCAATTTTATTCGTAACCCTATTATATAAAGTATGCTAAAAAAATAAAATAATATGCCCAAATAATGATACACTGTATCAAAATACGATGTCCCATCTATCAAGCTAATGAGATTAGTTAAGAATGATTTCTTTTAATTTAGAAGGTGTGCGTTTCAGCTATACTGACGCTACGAACGATTTAATCGTGGATATAGGTAAATGGTCGGTTAACCCTGGTGAAAAAATCTTTTTGTACGGGCCATCTGGTTGTGGAAAGTCAACCTTCCTAAATATTATCAGCGGAATGTTGGAGGCCTCTGAGGGTAAAGTAGAGGTGCTAGGTAAACGTCTCGATCAAATGAGTCCAAGGCAACGGGATAGGTTTCGTGCCCATCACATTGGTTACGTATTTCAGCAATTCAACTTAATTCCTTATCTTGATGCTGTTGCTAACATTCAATTAGCCAGGTATTTCTATAAAGGAAACGACCCAATTGTGATAAGACAGGAAATTGAGGAACTTTTGTTTACTCTAAATGTTAGCTCCTCAGATTGGTACAAGCCTGCACAAAAGCTAAGTATTGGCCAACAACAGCGAATCGCTATTGCGAGGGCTTTTATTAATAAACCAGAAATACTTATTGCAGATGAACCAACTTCATCTCTCGATGGTGATAATCGAGAGAAATTTATGTCATTACTGACGGCGCTAGTAGCTAAAAATCATACAACCCTAATTTTTGTTAGTCATGATAAAACCTTGTCGAAAAGCTTTGATCGCAGTGAGGCTTTTAGCGAAATAACCAAGGTTGGTGCGGAATAATGTTTCTTCGTTTGGCGACCGAGAGTCTACTGAGCCGGAGGGGTTCAGTGTTGATGACAATTATGGCGATGACCGTCAGCATTTATGTCCTTTTGGGGGTAGAGCATTTGAGACATCAAGCAAAAGAGAGTTTTACCAATACTATCTCAGGAACTGACCTTATCGTGGGGGCCCGCACGGGGAGTGTTAATTTGCTTTTGTACTCAGTATTCCGAGTGGGGTCGCCAACTAATAATATTAAGTGGGATTCTTTTAAACATATTTCTTCGAGTAAAAATGTAGAGTGGTCCATTCCCATTTCTTTGGGTGACTCGCACAAGGGTTATCGTGTCATCGGAACTAACCGCGATTATTTTAAATATTTCAGTTACGGAGATAGATACTCTCTGAAATTTCTAGAAGGTCGACCTTTTAACAAAATCTTAGATGTCGTTTTGGGATTTGAAGTAGCAAGTCAGCTTGGTTACAAATTGGGAGATAAAATTGTTGTAGCACATGGTGTTAGTAAAACGAGTTTCAGCCTTCATGATGATAGGCCCTTCACGGTAGTAGGTATTCTAGAGCCCACTGGAACCCCGGTAGATCAATCATTACATGTTAGCCTTCAAGGGATCGAAGCCATTCATATTGACTGGAAACAAGGAGTGAAAATACCTGGTAGCACTCTGACTATCAAACAGATTGAGGAAATGAATCTTGAGCCTAAAACCATCACAGCTTTTATGGTCGGTCTGAAATCAAGACTGGTAACATTTCGACTACAAAGAGCTATCAACAACTATAACAAGGAACCTCTTATGGCAATACTCCCTGGTGTGGCTCTTTCAGAGCTGTGGCAGATGATGAGAATACTTGAAGGTACTCTGCGTTTAGTTGCTGTCTTAGTAGTGTTGGCGTCTCTTTTGGGTTTGAGTGCAATGTTATTGGCATCTATTCGTGAAAGAGAACGTGAAATCCAGTTGTTAAGGGTGATTGGTGGATCGCCTCTATTTATTTTCCTGTTAATCGAATTAGAGGCAATCCTGATAACTATTGTAAGCATCTGCCTGGCGATTTTAGTACTCTATTTCTCTCTGTTAAGTAGTGACGCCTTGCTTACCTATCATTTTGGATTATATGTGAGTACAAATATATTTTCGATTAGTAGTGTTTTCTATCTAAGCTTGATTATTTTAGCGACAATATTTGCGGCAGTGATACCTTCTTTGAATGCGTATAGGTCAGCAAAGTAATTTCTAATTTATATAAGAGGAGTTAGGTTTTATGAAATTCAGAGGCTTTATTTTGACTTTTATGGTTTTAACGGCTTATTCTATTAATGTAGCGGCTAATCACCATGAAGAGAATGATCATCATCATGAAGAGGGACATGAGACTCAAGAAGCACATCTCCACGGGTACGGGGAATCCAACGTGGTTATAGATGGTAATGACGTAGAGATTCATTTTGATTCCCCATCGGCAAATATTGTGGGTTTTGAGTACAAGGCGTCAACGCAGAAGGAAATGCAAGCTGTGAGTAGGGCTAAATCAACTCTGGAAACACCAGATAAATTATTTAGTTTCAAAGGGACTAAATGTGTGGCGACGGAAGTAAATGTGGATATGTCTGCTTTGTTACCGTCAGAGCATGAAGAAGATCACCATCATGATACAAAAGAAAAAGCCGATATACATAGTGATGTAGAAGCTGAATACAAATTTACGTGTAAGGATGGAAAAAAATTAAAGTCAATAAAAATGTTGTTATTAGATGAATTCCCTGGATTGGAGACATTTAAGGTTGATTGGGTGAAGGGTAATAAGCAGGGAAGTAAAAAATTATTTGCCGGTGGTTTTGGGAGAGTTAAGTTTAAATGACCAATTCGGATGCAGTCGATAGAATTATTCATAGTGCTGAGACCCAGTGCCTAAAACGAGGGTCGAGGTTAAGCAAAAAAAGAACGCTAATTTTGCGATGCCTTCTTCTCCAAGAAAAACCGATTTCGGCCTATGGACTTATTGATACTTATAGGGAGTATTTTGGTGGTGATATGCCAGCAACTTCTGTTTACCGAATTTTAGGCTTTCTTCAAGAAAATTCCCTTGCACATAAGTTGCAATTGCAAAATAAGTACATTGCGTGTTCACACATTGCCTGTGACCATGATCATGGTTCTCCGCAATTTTTGATTTGTGTCCAATGTAAGGCAGTTAAAGAGGTTGGTAACAATGTTGGTTTGGTTACAGAGATGAATAAGGTTTTTGAACGTTCTGAATTTAGAATGATTACTCCACAAGTTGAAATGGTTGGAATTTGTGATAAGTGTCAGAGGGTAGATTCTGGTTAAAAAAAATGGAACTTAGAGCTAAAGTGGTTGTCTATGGTACGTATAGGTAATTTGTTAACCGTTTTCAAGGAGTTTACAATGACAATAAAAACATTCGTATCGATAATATTAGCATCAATTCTGTCACTCGCGATGGGAACTGTTTCAGCGGGGCATTGCAACACAGCTGACGGCCATTCCCACCAAGAAGAGAAAAAAGAAGATAGAAACTATTAACTGGGTCAATTCCCAACCTGCAACCCCTCTTTTTACAGAGGGGTTTTCTTTTGTTTGCAGTTTTTATAATGAGAATACGTTTCTAAGCGGTAGGTACATTACATTTACCCTCATTAGTAATTTGGAGAATTTAGGATAATTTCACCCAATCTAGCGAATTAATTGACATATCGATCTCTAACATTGTCTCCTGAATTAATTCCACCTTCGTTGGAACTGACGTTTGGTGTGCTTGGCACTGCAGGTGAAGTCGTGTAAAAATGTGGGGTATGGTGAGAATTTTTTTTTATGATCGCCTGAGATTTTCGACTGCGGTGTTAGATAGAAAAAATGGATACTAGAGGATTATATGTTGAGTAAATTTCCATCAAAAGGAATACCAGTAGTGGTAGATAAAAAAATGTGCGACTTCAATAGTCATATGAATGTTGTCTATTACCAGCACATATTTGAAGACGGATGTCATGATTTTTACAGACAAATCGGGTTCTCAAAGGAATATTTTAAGGAAGGTTATTCGTCATTTACTTTGGAAACTAATATTCGGTATATAAAGGAGCTACTAGAGGGAGAGACCGGCACACCATACTTTAGACTCATTAATAATAATTTAAAGTTAATTCACTATGCTGGAATAATCGTCAATGAGTCGGGAGAAGTATCGTCTTTTAGCGAACATGTTTTGGCCCATATCGACATGAAAATTAGAAAAACATCCCAAATGTCGAACCATTTACTAAATAGGCTCAAAATAATGATGGCAGAGCATAATGCTGCCGGCCCTATAGATTTTGATTTAAGGTTAAAAATCAAATAGGAAGATTTTTGGTTGCTGACAGTCTGGACAAGAATAGCTGACTTTCTGGAAACATAATATTATTAAGTTTGTTATGATAGTTGTTAAATAGTTTTTGAGTGTCGTGACCTATGTTTGTGGATAAACGGGGGAGGTCCGTGCCGAAATCAAAACTGAAACCAAATAATAAGCTCACCAAGAACTTGGTAAGTCTGTCTGGAGGAGCCTTGCTTTCCACCATAAAGACCATGGAAACAATGGGATCTATTGGTCGTGAGGTGTTAAAGGCCAACGGAATCACCGAACTTCAGGTAGATGAACAATATCCATATGAAATTCGCAACGCTATTCACCAGGCGGTCTTTGATAGATATGGTGAGATTGCTCTGATCATGATGGGTCACCTCAACGCCGATTCATTAATAGATTCGGCTATGATCCAGCCGCTTCTTACCAGGGCTAATCGGTTGAGCACACTATTTCATTCGGGTAGTCAGGCTGAGTATGAAGGTGCGTTAGCCGAAATTGTTGATTTATACATCAAAGGTTCAGATGATCAGATTAAACTCTTTACCTCTGGAGGAACTGCGGACTATGGTACTAATGGAAGAAGATTGAGTCCTACCTCTTGGGAAGTCTATGTAACTATGGCTATGGATTTGTTTCAAGAGCCATTTCTGCGGGGAACTATCGATTATATTTTTACTCGATCCGTGGGTAAATATTATCAATTGGAACTAGATTTTAAAAAAGAAAAAAGTAGTTCAGGTTATGGATATGCCACGTGGTGCTGGTATTTCAACTTTAGTCGGCAGGTATCACCACTCACTTCCTATGAAATTTTTGTAGCTAGCTCTAACGAGCTCAGAGAAAAACTAATGAAGGTGGTTCTTGATGATGCAACCGATAAAAGCAATAAAATGGAGAGAGTATCAAAGGAAATAGCTAAATACATACCACCTCAAATTCACAGTGCTATATTCTCGGGGGAATATGATACGAGGATAGCAACACGCCGTAAAAAATTGACCATTTTTTTTAGTGACATTGTTAATTTCACGAGTACATCAGAGGGGCTTCAGCCTGAGGATTTAACTAATTATCTTAACGAATATTTCTCTGAGATGACTACTATCGCAATTGAAGGTGGGGGCACTATTGATAAATATATCGGTGATGCAATGATGGTTTTTTTTGGAGATCCAGAGAGTAATGGGGAGAGAGAGGATGCTCGTGCGTGTGTTGATATGGCTCTTAGAATGCAAGATAGGATGGTTGATTTACGGAAAAAATGGAAACAGGAGGGTTTCGCCGACCCTTTTCAGGTGAGGATGGGTCTGAATACGGGGTATTGTAATGTTGGGAATTTCGGTAGTGATCAGAGATTAACCTACACAATAATTGGGGGGGAGGTAAATGTTGCCCAGCGATTGGAGGCAAACGCAAAGGCAGGAGGTATATTACTGTCTTATGAGACCTATGCTCATGCTCAGGATATGATAGAGGCAGAAGAACAAGATATTATAGAGATGAAGGGAATTAGTCGAGAGATTAAGGTTTTTTCCATTAAGGGTAGGAAAAGTCAGCTCTTAAAAAAACAAATTGAGGAGAAGATTGTTTCGATAGAAGAAGAAAACCTAATACGTGAATTACAAAACACAATAGTAGACCTAAAAAAAGAGTCTCAGGATTTGAAACAGGAGATGGCAGATATAAAGAAAAAGATTCTACCTTTTTTGCGAGACAAAATAGATAATGAAAAAAAATAACCTTGTTACTCTCGCTACCAGGCCGTCAGACCCCAAAATCGCAGGTGCTGGGATTCTTTCCTGTATTAGCGGGATTAGCCTTCTTGGACAAAGTGGAAATGTGCTTTCACGTCAGCTTGGCCTCGATACTATCAATCCTGAGAAAAAGTATTCATATAAAATTCGATCTAAAATAATTGAACAAGTAAAGTTGGCTTATGGTGACGTGGGTGTATATGCGTTGAGTCTAGGTATGACCGACGGATTTAAACTACCCGTGATGTCAAAGTTAGATAGAGCAAAACGTAAGCTTGAAAGGGAAATCAGTCAAAAAAAAATATCGCTTGATGACGGTCTAGGAAAATTTTTAAAAGAGTACATAAGTTTTATAAATGCCACATCTAAAACTGTTATAAATTGGCATGAGGAAAATAGGGGAGCTTGGTTAGAGAAGATTGGAAATTATAATTATAAAATAACCTACAATATATTATTTGAATACAGCCATTTAGCTTTTGTCAAAGGTTCCCATACTGAGCTTTTAATGCGCTATATTTCTAACCTGGTGGATTTCGAGTTTATCTTTTTAGAAGATGAATCACGACCATTAAAGCACGGATCAAAATTTGTTTTCCAAGTGAGGTTTACAAGAAAAACAAAAAAAATAGATTCTTATGCATTAGCTGAAAAGCACAAGCATGAGGTTACTAAAAATTTTTTAAAAGTTGTCTTGAAAGCATCAGACGATAAAAAAAATATAATCCAAAGCATGTCAAATAAACTCTCAAAGTTTATTCCTCCCCAAATGCATCAGGCGATGGTAAAGGGAGAATACGATACAGAAATAATTACCAAACGAAAAAAACTAACAATATTTTTCAGTGATATAGTTAATTTTACTTCGATTTCTGAGTTATTGCAGCCGGAAGATCTGACGAGGTTTTTGAATCAATATTTCTCGGAAATGACATCTATAGCATTAGACTACGGGGCGACAATAGACAAGTATATTGGTGACGCGATGATGCTTTTTTTTGGCGATCCAGATACAAAAGGGGAACGAGGAGATGCCCGTGCATGTGTTGATATGGCTCTTGCAATGCAAAGTAAGATGGTTGATTTACGGGATAATTGGCGCAAGGAGGGTTTTGCAGATCCCTTTCAGGTGAGAATGGGTATTAATACCGGGTATTGTAGTGTGGGAAACTTTGGGAGTGAACAGCGTTTGACCTACACAGTTATAGGTGCAGAGGTAAATGTTGCACAGAGATTGGAGGCCAATGCTGATCCCAACCGGATTTTGTTGTCTTACGAAACTTATGCACATGTGGAGGACATGGTTGAAGTTGATGACAAGGAAAGCATTAGAATGAAAGGAATTGGTAGGGATATAAGAGTATTTTCTGTATTAAACAAGAAAAATGATAATTTGTTAAAAAAATTGGACAAGGAAAAAAAATCAACTAATAGAAAGTTATCCAAAATTAATTTATTAGAAAAAGATATGGCAATTATTAAGAAAGATCTTGGAGACCTGAAAAATCAGGTGAACGTAATTCTAAATAAGCTTTAGAGGTTAAATGATAGGAATATAATTTCATACAACTTATCAATTATCAATGAGAGAGAAATCTATAAAAGTTTTGATGGCAGTGATCAAAAGTTATATACAAGATGTTTTGATTTATCCTAGAGTGTTACTTTTATGGAATTTTCGTGTGAAATAGCCGTATAGATCAAAAAGTACGAAAACTAAAAATCCTAAAATTATTCCAGGAAAACCTTCATAGACCATCGCGTGTAAATTGAGGTGTCTCCAACTAAAGACTGTCACTAACCCAACGATTACTGCGAAAATGCTTACTACTGGCCTTGGCTTATACCCTAAACATAAAACTATGAGCAGTGGAGCAAAAGCACTAGCTAAACTAGACCACGCCATTGTAACCAGGTCAAATACACTCTGAGTGTTTAGTAAAGCCCAAAGGAGAGCAATCACTGATACCAACATGGTAGTCAACTTAATAGAAAATGATCGGTAGATTTTTGTTGGGTAGATGTCGTTGGTTATAGCAGCAGAACAACTCAGTAACAGCGAGTCGGCGGTAGACATCGTGGAAGCAAAAATTCCTGCCACTATCAATCCTACCGCAAATCCAGGCAGTAATTCCATGGCTAATATCGGTAATGCTAATTCTGTATCAATCTTACCAATTTCTGGTAGGCAAACACGGGCAAGTAGCCCGACTGTTAAAGATAGCAAGCAAAACAGGGTATACCAGCTGTAATACCAGGCTTTTGCCTTTACCATGTTATCAGCATCGTTGAGAGTCATGAATCGAATCATTATATGAGGTTGACCAATTACGGATATTCCCGCGAATATCCAGCCTATAACAAAAAATGCTAATCCATAGACTCCTTCAACTCTTAAACTGTCTGGAGTTGAATCAAGAAATCCATCTATGTTTAGCATACGTGTATATGCGGCTTCAACTCCATCCAGACTGTGTATCGCACATAATACTAGTATTGCCATGGCTAGTATCATAAAAACGGATTGAGCTGCGTCGGTCCATATAGAAGCTCGGATCCCGCCCGCCAAACAATAGAAGGTCACTAAGACGGTTCCTATAACTGCTCCAACCCAAGTTGGCCAACCGAACAGTACATCAATTGCTTTGCTACCTGCAACTAACTGTCCTCCAGCACATGCCAATAAGAAAACAAGAGAAACAAGGCCTAATAAAGATTGTAAAGGATAACTCTTCTTACCGTTCCAATTGCTTAGTGTTCCGGAGAAACTATTAGACTTAACTCGTCCGGAGGTTAGTCTGAGCTTTGAATGGACAAAAATAGATGCGAGGAAGTCTCCACCAATCCAACCGACTACCAGCCATATTGCAGCTAAGCCGTGAGAGTAGACATATCCTATAAACCCTATAAACATATACCCGCTATTGTTAGTAGCAATTGCTGATAGACCAACTAGCCAGGGTTGAATCTTAGCACTAGCAAGGTAGTAATCATCATTGGTTCCACGACTAACAATGGCTGATGATAAACCAATCAAAAGTAATAAAGATAGGCAAAGAGTAAATGATAAAATCATGTTATTTGATAAAAAATAAAATAGATAGGAGCTAAATAAATAATTATTTTTTTCCGAATCGTGTGGTAGGGTAACAAAAAAGCATATTACACTTCACGCAAGAAATAACAAAATACTCAGATAAGTTTATTTGGTTAACGTGTATATATTTTTCTTGATATTACTGGCAAACTATATTTGATGAGAGTTCATCAATTAAGTTCAGTTCGTCAAAATAGTAGTTGAACTTATATTGTTGGTAGAATATTGAACAAATCAATTATCGTTTGAGTCTATTCTGCCAGTAGCTTAAAAACCCAGGTTTTGTGGGGATGTGTTATTCAAATGATCACATTGCGAGAAGTCTCTTTTAGAAGAGGAGAAAAAACACTCTTTAAAAAAATTTCCTTCGATATATATAAAGGGGAAAAGATAGGGGTAGTGGGCGCTAATGGTAGCGGGAAGACCAGTTTATTTGGGCTTATTGTAGGTAAATACCTTCCTGAAAGTGGTGATATCCTAATAAAGGGAGAGCAAAAAGTAGCAGAGGTATCTCAGAACCTTCCCTATAGCCAGCAGCCGGCAATAGATTTTATTCTCGATGGGGATTCCCAATTACGGAGGCTGGAGAAACAACTAGCCAAAGCTCAAGAAAAGTCTGATGCCAATGAGATCGCAAAGCATCATGAGGCTCTCGAGCAGATTGGAGCCTACAATGCCAAGTCACGAGCTGCTCAGATATTATCCGGCTTAGGTTTTTCAAACCATGTTCTAGATAGTAGTTTGAACAGTTTTTCAGGAGGTTGGAAAGCTAGGCTTAATATAGGCAAAGCACTTATGAGTCGTCCTGATGTTCTACTCCTAGATGAGCCGACAAACCATTTGGATTTAGATGCAATTGTTTGGCTTGAAAAATGGTTAAGGCAATACACAGGGATAGTTGTGGTCATTTCTCACGATAGGGCATTTTTGGATGGTTTTTCAAATGGCATATTACATATTGAAGGTCATGAAGTACGTCGGTATAAGGGAAATTATAGTAGTTTTGAAAAACAACGATCATCGATATTAATACGGCAATCCAAGTTGTCAAAGTTGCAGAGTAAAGAGATAGAAGTTATAAGACGGTTCGTAGCTCGATTTAGAGCGAAAGCAACAAAGTCTAAGCAAGTTCAAAGTCGGTTGCGTGCTATTAATCGAATGGAATCTATAGCAGTAATCCGAGAGACATCTAATTTTAAATTTACATTTCAGGATTCAAAGATGCCCTCAGATCCTGGAATATCTCTTCGGGGTGTTAGTGTTTCTTATGATAAGCTTAATGTTTTAAATGATGTTAATTTAATAATTAGATCAGATTCCCGGATTGGAATAGTAGGTCGTAATGGATCTGGGAAGACATCGCTACTAAAAATTTTAGCTGGAATTATAACGCCTAATGAAGGCGAAAGAATCCCTGGTAAAAATATTTCTGTTGGTTATTTTGCTCAATCTCAAATAGAATATTTACAATTAGACGAAAGTCCTTTTACCCATTTGTCCAGGCTATCACCCAAGGCAAGTGAAAGAGATCTCCGAGGCTTCCTGGGTAGTTTTGGTTTTAGCAGTGAAATGGCAACAACGCCAGTGATGAATTTTTCAGGCGGAGAAAAAGCTCGACTTGCTTTGGCTATTTTGGTCTGGGAATCACCTAATATTCTATTGCTGGACGAGCCCACAAATCATTTGGATATTGATATGCGAAGCAGCTTGACAATAGCTCTTCAGCAATATCAGGGTGCCATTGTTCTTATTTCTCATGATAGGAATTTATTGCAATCCACATGTAATGAACTGTATTTTGTTGATGAAGGGGCGGTAGAGTATTTTGATGGTGATTTGAATGACTATGCTAAACAGTTGCGTACAATTAAAAATGTCAAGAGTGCCTCAGGAAACAAAGCAGTAGAGTCACGCAAAGAATTGCGACAGAAAAAAGCTCTAGAAAGAGATAAAATTTTTAAGGAGATAAGGCCGTTATTAAATGAAAAGCAATCTTTAGAGAAAAAGCTAGAAGCTCTCAATAATCGCCGGAAAGAGATCGAGGGGGTAATACTCAATGAGAGTATGCTTAAGAGAGTTGATGGTAAACAGATGGAGAAGGATTTGATAAAACTGTCCAGCGTTAGGGCACAAATTGACCAAGTCGAAGAGCGGTGGTTCTTGATTGCTAATATTTTGGAGAAATCTGATTAAGAGTATAATAAATTTTTCAAGCTTTCAGTTTTTAAAAATCACAAAAATTAGATTTATTATTGTTAATCTCTTAGCGCCCGTTTTAGTATTTTGCCGGTAGCGTTATGAGGCATTTCTTTTATAAACCTTATCTTTTGGGGTTGTTTAAACTTCGCGAGATTTTTACTACAGTGATCTAGTACCTCCTCTTGGCTTAGTTGCATCTCTGGCTTTATAACAATAACCGCCTCTCCAACTTCACCCCATTGGTTATCAGGAATACCTATGACTGCGACTTCCGCCACTTGCGGAATCTTATAAATGATATTTTCTATTTCAGCAGGATAAACATTCTCCCCCCCAGAAATGTACATATCTTTCCATCGATCCACGATATAAAGGTAACCATCAGAATCTAAATAGCCAGCATCCCCAGAACGAAACCAACCATCAATAAAAGCATCCCCATTAGCCTGAGAGTTATTATAATAACCAGGGGTTACCAAAGGCCCTTTTACCCAAATTTCCCCTACTTGATTTGGATCCGTTACTGGTTTTTTATTTTTGTCTGCAATAACTACATCGGCGTGGAGGACGGGGAGCCCTGAGGACCCCAGTTTTGTTTCAGGTTGCCCCAAGTGGCTAACTGCGATACTAGGGCTTGTTTCGGTCATTCCGTATCCATTCAGCAGTTCTAACCCTCGCTTCATATACAGCTTTTGAAGCTCCTTGGGTACAGGGGCACCTCCCACTCCTAAGATTTTTAATGTACTGAAGTCAGTTTCATTAAAAAGCGGATGCTGACTCATGAAAAGAAAAACTGTAGGTACTGCTAAAAAATGAGAGATTTTATATTTTCCTTGCTGAAAAAGCTTTAAGACTTCACCTGCTTCAAAACTTCTCATTATTAGATTAAGACCACCTAAATGAACTGCAGGGTTACAATAGCAGTTTAGCCCACCCGTATGAAAAAGAGGTAGAACGCATAGATTGACCATATCTCGTGATAAATGATGAGGCGTGAGAAGATTGATAGAATTCCAGAAAGTCATCCCATGAGTAATCATTGCCCCTTTTGGTCGTCCAGTAGTGCCAGAAGTGTACATAATTACCCAAAGGTCATCATGTGTAACATCAGAGGCTATAAGGGTAGTGTCAGATTGACTGATTAGTGCCTCGTAGGGCGTCGACACGCAAGAGGAGCTACAACTCAATTCTATGATCTCTGGTATAGAGCTCGTCTCACTAATTTTTTCTGCGGCATCCCTAAATATATCTTCGTAAATAAGTACTGTAGGATTGCAATCAGACGTAATATATGTCAGTTCAGGCAAGCTCAGTCGCCAATTAAGTGGTACGAAAACCGCACCAAGTTTAAGGCATGCAAATTCTATTTCTAAATAATCAGTGGTATTGTTGGCCAGCAGAGCTATTCTATCGCCTTTTGTCACTTTCATGTTTTGAGCTAAGCCATTAGCAAGCTTGGTTGTTCTTAGTTCCATATCTCCATAAGTAAAGTGTCTCTCGGAATACAAATCGACCATGGCCAGTTGATCTGGGGTTTGGTTAGCATGATGAGAGACCCAATCGTATACTTTTGTACTCATAGTGGTTTTCTTCTTTTGATTTTTAAATCAGTTTATAATAAAACTTAATTTGTTGGACTAATGAATTTTCTTTATTAATATAATTCGATCTCCTGGTTTCTTGGCTGTAAAAAAGCCTGAGTCTGACCTCTTTTTTGATACTTGAAGTCTTGGCCATAAGCTATATCAATAAACATCTCGCTGACTCTTGTTTGTGTTAAAGCAGAATAGTGCGTCAATAAAATCTAGTTGAAGCACCATCCCAAATATCTTGAATTTTATATTTAAAAACATACATTTAGTTTTATCTTTTTGTCGTATCGTTCTCAAATTCCCCAATTTAGAATACCATACAAAATTTTGTATTGGGATACCGGCATTTGTATTAGAAATTAACAACCTAACTTCCTGTCGAGTTAGAAAAATTCCGTTAATTGATGAGATTAGTTTTCTGATGTGAGTCAATAGACCGTACTGAGAGATGACCGTCGGCCTCTAGTTTTAATATGAGTTTAAGAAATAAATATGGATTTTTGAGAATATTATGATTTAGTTCGCTAGAGAAGGAAACCGGCTAGTATAAAACTACTTGAGATATACTGGAATTTATCATTGATATGATTCATAAATTATAGGGAGTTCGCGGAATGGATTTGGCGAGGTTATGAAACCTTAGATAAGATAAAGTTTGAAATATGAGATATAATTTTCAGCGTTGATAAACCGATTTTTTTTGTATTTGCTGTGATAAATTTATGAACCCTATAGTTAAATTTTTAAAGGAAAGACGATCAGTTGCCATTAGAAATCTTCTTCCAGACCCTATACCCTCGACAGACTTGCAGGAGATTATAAATTGTGGAATAAGAGTTCCTGATCATGGAATACTTGCACCGTGGAGAATCAAAATAATTCAGGGTGAAGCAAGAAGATACTTAGGAGAGAATATATTGGTTCCCGAGTTTATTAAGAAGCAGGCTAACGCCTCAGAAAAAATGATTGAAGTTGAGAAAAACAGATTCCTTAGGGCTGGTGCTATATTGAGTGTTATTTCCAGAGTTTTACCTCACCCTAAGATTCCAGAATGGGAAATGCAGCTTTCATGTGGTGCTCTTTGTCAAAATTTACTAAATGCTAGTCTCGCACTTGGTTATGGAGCCCAGTGGGTGACTGAATGGTATAGTGAAAGTAAAGAATTACTCCAAACCCTAGGGGGAGACCATAAAACTGATAGATTTGCTGGTTTTATTTATATTGGAAAAACACAGACTACTCCGATAGAAAGGAGAAGAGTGGTAGCAGAAGATGTGGTTGAAAAATATAATTCCACCGATTAATCTCTTGAATTTTGAATAGAAATGAGTTTGGTTAAGAAAAAAATAGTTCTAACTGGAATTACCACTAGTGGAGAACCACATATTGGCAACTTAGTGGGTGCGATTTCTCCGGCTATAGAGGCTAGTAAGAAAGAGGATACATCGTCATTTTTATTTCTGGCGGATTATCATTCTCTAATTAAAAACCAAGATCCAAAATTAACGCATGAGTCAAGTTTTGAGGTGGCTACCTGTTGGTTGGCGTGTGGGCTAGATCCTCATAAAGTAATTTTTTATAGGCAATCTGACGTGCCGCATATTATGGAGCTAGCTTGGATCCTTAGCTGCCTTACATCTAAAGGTTTACTTAACCGGGCACATGCATATAAAGCTGCTACTACTATAAATCAGGAGCAAAATACCGATGATCCTGATAAAGGTATAACAATGGGATTATTTAATTATCCTATTCTTATGGCGGCAGATATTCTGATGTTTAATGCTGATGAAGTGCCAGTTGGGCAAGATCAAAAGCAGCATATAGAGATGACTAGGGATATCGCGTCAAGATTTAATCACCATTACGGTAATGTTTTTACCCTCCCCGAGGCTATAATCGGGGATAGTGGAAGTATCCTTCCGGGTATTGACGGTAGGAAAATGAGTAAGAGTTATGGAAATGTCATTCCAGTATTTTGCGAACCTGGAAAATTAAAAAAGATAATAAGAAAAATAAAAACTAATTCGCTTGAACCGGGGGTGCCAAAAAATACTGAAAACTGCACAATTTTTGATATCTTCAGGGCGTTCGGATCAAAGTCTGAGGTAGATGATATGAAAAAATTGTATCAAAGTGGTATTTCTTGGGGAGAGGCAAAAAACAAACTCATTGATTTGATTTATGAAAAGATAATGCCTTATAGAACAGAATATCAAAAGTTATGTAATGATAGGAAATATGTTGAAGATACACTAAAGAAAGGTGCACAAAAAGCCTCCGAATTTGCTGATCCAATATTGGAGAAGGTGAGAACTGCAATTGGTATAAGAAAATTTTAATTTTAAAAAGGTTCATTGTTAGGCTAATTACCTTTTATCACTTAGTTAAGGCAAAGGTGGTTCACAATCTCTATTTTTATTTAGAAACTTACATGTATTTTTAGATGTCACAGCTTTGACTCAACTCATGGGCCCAGGAAATTAGAAAGAATCAGTCCTGGTAATGAATACAAATGTAGTCACCGTCTTAGGTAGACGTCTTCTGATTAGGTTCTTATTTTCTAATTCTTATAGGGATTAAGAGGAATAAATTTAAGAGCAACTAATTTGAAACTCATCAATGCAGTGTATACGCTAGGTTAAGATCGGTGGGTGACGGTGAATAGAGAAGAATAGAGGTAAATCCCTGTAAGGATTGCCAAGAAATTCAATGATGTTAATTGTGGGTGCCATCATCGAACTGAGTATGAAGAAATAATAGAGGGTTTTAGATGGATATGGTTAGGCAAATTGGAATAACAATGGGCGACCCGTCTGGAGTGGGGCCGGAAATAATTGTAGCTACGCTTGACCAAATGACAGAGTCTGAGAGACGTAGTTTAGTTATAGTGGGTAATATAGATATTTTGCGCAGAGCCAATAAAGTTTTAGGATTAAATGTGCAGTTTGATAGGTCTGGTAATGGACGAGATGGTCATGTAACAGTTGATCATGTTACCTCTACTGGGCAAGATATGATTCCAGATGGTCAAATAAGTAAGGCTGGCGGGGAGGCTTCTTATAGGTATATTGTACGAGCAGTGGATTTAGCATTAAGAAAAAAAATCAAGGTAATCGTAACTGCTCCAATTAATAAAGAAGCTTTGCATTTTGCTGGGCATAAGTTCGATGGCCATACCGAGCTTTTAGCATATCTAACAGGAGCAAAAGAATCTTTCATGCTGCTATCTGGTGGGAAACTGAGCGTTATTCACGTAAGTACTCACGTATCTTTGCTCGATGCTGTTACTATACCGTCTAAGGAGAGAATAGTTTCAACCATTAGAGCAGCCGATAAGCATTTTAAGCAGTTGGGATTGGAAAATCCAAGGATAGCGGTGGCTGGGCTGAATCCACATTGTGGCGAGGGAGGAATTTTTGGTAGAGAAGAGATTGAAAAGGTCAGGCCAGCTATAAAAGCTGCGGTAAAGCTAGGCCTTAATGTCGTGGGTCCGGTATCTGGGGACACAGTTTTTTATCGGGCCTTGAGAGGTGAGTTTGATGTTGTGGTTGCACATTATCACGACCAAGGTCACATCCCGACCAAGCTGGTTTCTTTTGAAGAAACGGTAAATGTTAGTTTAGGTCTTCCCATCTTGCGTACATCTGTTGATCACGGAACTGCCTTTGACATTGCATGGCAAGGTAAAGCCAAAAATAAGAATTTAAAGGCGGCAATTAAATACGCAAAAAGAATTGGTGGATATGATTGAAAGAACCTATGGGTTCATCAAATACCTTAAAATAAGACTTTAGCTGTAGAAGATCCTTTTTTTACCTTTTGGATTATTAGGACTTTATACTAAAGAAACTGTAGAGGCTTGTGTCGGCCACCTGAAAGAATTGTCTAATCGCCTAGAGGGTGGCGACCTTAGTCTTATAAATAAAATTTCGTATCATCTTTTACAAAATAAAGAGGGTTAGCTGAATCTTGCAATTTTTTTCAATTTCAATTGGGTGGCTGATATTAAAATTTTAACAATTAATTTTATCTCCGCTGTAAGATGGTGGCAAAACTTGAGTTTTTTTTGTAGTTTGATCGTTCAAGTACTTTTATTTATTCATTCTCTTTATGCCAAAGCATAGCTACAGTAAGGAGTAGTAACCCAGTGGATCGTGATTTGATTAATCATAGTACTTTGTATTTATATGAAACCTATTTTGCTATTGGTTAATCTATTTTTGTGTTTGCCTAAAAGAAAACTATAGAAAGGGGGTAAAAAAACTTAGTTGCCTGAACACTCATTGGCGTGGGAAGGAAGGGTATAGCACATGTCTATTGGTCTCGGATATTAGACCATTTCTAAATGTTGAAAAAATGATCATGATGATTCTAAGTTACGAATAGTTTAGTATGAAAGTAATTTCCCTTGGGGTTTTCGACTTTATTGAAAAAATTAGTAAAGTTAGGTATTACAGGTAATGATAAAATTGAACCTTAAATAATTTCTATCGACTTTTTATGGCTAATAGATCAAAAATTGACGATTTGCGGATAGTTGGATACGAGTCATTAATTTCTCCTAAAGTATTGATTAAAAATTTTCCCACTAGTGATCCTGCAAGAGAAAAAATTAGACGACACAGGAGTGATATAAGCGAAGCGTTGCATTATCGAGAAGATCAAATGATTGTTGTAGTCGGTCCCTGCTCAATACATGATGTGGTCGCTGCAAAAGAATACGCCAGGAGGCTTGCCAATCTTCGAGATAGCTTATCAGAACGATTAAAAATCGTTATGAGAGTTTACTTTGAAAAGCCTAGAACTACCATAGGTTGGAAGGGCTTGATAAATGACCCAACACTAGATCAAAAGTATCGTATCAATGATGGGCTTAGGATGGCTAGGGAATTCCTACTTTTTCTAGCTGATATCGACATTCCGGCAGGCTGTGAATTTCTTGACACTATAACTCCCCAATATATTGCTGATTTAGTGAGCTGGGGAGCAATTGGGGCGAGGACTACTGAATCCCAGGTTCATAGAGAGTTGGCTAGTGGTTTATCGTGCCCCGTCGGTTTTAAAAACGGTACTAATGGGCAGCTGGGGATAGCCATGGATGCCATTAAAGCTGCCTCCCATAAACATCATTTTTTGTCTGTTACAAAGGAGGGTAATGCTGCAATTGTCGAGACAGCTGGTAACCAAGATTGTCACCTTATATTGCGGGGATCAGATAAAGGGCCTAATTTTGGGGCAGAAAATATCGAATGTGCGATCAATATGTTGCGAGAATCCAGGCTTAGAACTCGAATCATGATAGATTGTAGTCACGGCAACTCTGGTAAAAATTTTCGATTACAGGGAGACATCTTTAGAAGCCTGATTAATCAATATATATGCGGCAATAGTAGTATCTTTGGCCTGATGTTGGAGAGTCATTTGGTTGAGGGCAGTCAATCACTCGGCAAACCCGAGACCTTAGTCTATGGAAAATCGATTACTGACTCTTGCATTGGTTGGGACGAGACTGCGGAGCTTTTGCAGTTTCTATCACTGAAACTGGATAAGAAGTGATAGCTGATGATAGTAATTTTAGCAACCCATAATGGGAAGTTTGGCTTGTCGAAGGGCGATTAATACGACTTATAATTTTCTCGAGACTCTGGAGATCAGCGTTATAGGGACAGAAAAATTAGTCAGTGAGACTACAAATGGTGTGTGGGAAATAACCAGAAAGAGGAAACTTCATAATTTCAAAGAAGAATAGGAGGTAACATGCAAACTAAGGTTGATACTGGGACAAATGAATTGCTTTGTGAAATATCGGATAGGATCTGTCATGTAACACTAAATCGGCCTGATAAAAAAAATGCCTTATCGAGATCTCTCACACCAGCTATTAGAAAGATTTTGGCAGACATGGAGAAGAATAAGGCCGTGAAGTGTATCATTATATCTGGTGCGGGTGATGCTTTCTGTGCTGGCGGTGATATAGGTGGTATGAATGAAAATGCTAGTAAAGGTGAACTTGACTTTGATTTCCTCACTAACGATCTTATAAAAAAACAGGAGGAATTAACTCTGAGGCTTTATGAACTACCTATTCCTACTATTGCTGTAATACCTGGTCCAGCTGCTGGTGCTGGACTGTGTCTAGCTCTAGCATGCGATTTCCGATTTATGGCGTCATCAACATTTTTAACGACAGCTTATAGAAATATAGCGTTATCTGGAGATTATGGAGGCACTTGGTTACTACCCAGATTGGTTGGGATGTCAAGGGCGAAGGACTTGTTTTTTACAGGTAGGAGAGTTGGTGCCAAAGAATCCTATGAATTAGGACTGATAGACCGTGTGTATGAGAAAGATATTTTGATGTCGGAAGCAAAGAAATTTGCTGAAACATTGGCCGCGGGACCAAGACTTGCGGTTGCTCGGATGAAAAAAAACATAAATGATTCGCAAAATTTAAATATAAAAGACAGCATGAGGGTAGAGGCGATCAACCTAATAAAATGTATGGATGAGACAGATCATAAGGAGGCAGTTAAAGCGTTTTTGGAGAAAAAATCCCCAACGTTCGCCTAGGACAGACAATTGAGCATTACCTTTCAATTGGATGGTGGTCAGTTTGAGTAGACTAGAATTCGTTAGTGGTTAGATACAAGAATTCTTTTGCTTTGATTTATTAACTATAGTTATTTTTTTTTCGTAAATCTATGACTCGCACAGCTTTGCCTGCAGATCTTGTGACACTTCCGGGACTGCCAATATTAACGTCGACAGTAACACCCAAATGTGATTTTATGTTGTCCGCGAGTTTTTTTTTGATTTCAGACACCCATACATCCTGGTAATGATCGGCATGTGGTTCCGTTAAGAGTATTAGTTTATCTAAACGGCCCTCAGTACTAAGTTTTATTTGGAAATGAGGACTAAGTTGGGAAATTTTTAAGATTTGTTCTTCAATTTGCGATGGAAAAATGTTAACACCTCTCAAAATAATCATATCATCGGTTCTACCAGCGATTTTATCCATGCGCCTCATTGTTCGTGCTGTTCCAGGCAACAGTTTTGTTAAGTCTCTCGTTCTATAGCGAATTATAGGGAATCCCTCTTTAGTAAGAGATGTAAAAACCAGTTCACCAGTTTCATTTTCCTTCAATGGTAACTTAGATTCAGGTTGAATAATTTCTGGAAAGAAATGATCTTCCCAAATATGTAACCCATCTTTTGACTCAATGCATTCATTGGCAACGCCTGGTCCCAGTACCTCTGATAGACCATATATATCTATTGCATGAATATTAAACTCGTTTTCAATTTCTTCTCGCATTGAGTTAGTCCAAGGTTCAGCCCCGAAAATTCCCACCTCTAAGGACGTAGACCTTGGATCTACACCTTGATTTCTAAATTCATCAAGGATGGTTAGAAAGTATGATGGAGTCACAGTAATTCCTCTAGCACCAAAGTCCCTGATCAGTTGCACCTGTCTGGCTGTCATTCCCCCTGATATTGGCACCACCGTTAATCCCATTTTCTCAGCCCCCCCATGAATACCAAGCCCTCCCGTGAATAGACCGTATCCATATGAGTTGTGGATAATATCTCCGGGGCGCATCCCGGAAGCCCGAAGGCATCTTTGAATAAGATTTGCCCACATCTCTAGGTCATTTTTTGTGTAGCCCACGACGGTCGGTTTGCCAGTTGTGCCTGACGACGCATGTACACGAGAAATTTTTTCGCGAGGCACAGCAAACATTTTAAAAGGATAGTTGTCTCTTAGATCACTTTTTGTAGTAAACGGAAACTTTTGTAGATCTTCTAAATCTTTTAAGTCAGTAGGATGTACACCGATTTTATCAAAGTTGTTTTTATAGAATTCAACATTTTGATATGCATGATTTAATGTCCATTTCAGTCTATTTAATTGGAGAGAGCATATCTCGTCTCTCGATGCAATTTCTATGGGGTCTAACTCCAGTTTACTAGGGGCTAGTGATTTCATGTTTTTGAGTCTCGATTTATAAAATCTTTAGTAATTTAAGATTCATCAAAGTGCTTACCTGCTATTGTTCGAGAGAATCCTTTAAAAAAAGCAATCATTTCCCCATCTGGATTGCTAACTCTCACAAGATATATGCCTGTTTTCCCAACTAGGCTAGCTTCCTCAGCAGTTGCAATCAAGTTTTGATTAAGTTTTCCCGGCAGTATGTAAGAAATACAGTTGTTTTGCGATAAAGCTAGTTGATTGTAACTATTGCAAGCAAAGGCGAAAGCAGTATCTGCGAGGGTGAAGATTATTCCGCCATGACATATTCCATGACCATTAAGATGTTTTTTCTCAACGACTAGCGATAAACGAGAAAAACCGGGACCAACTTCTTGCATTTTTATTCCTATATTTTGTGACGCATGGTCTTTTTTCCACATAATCTCAGCAACCTTTTTAGCTCTCAGGTCTGGTGTCATTTTATTTTCATCTCCGCTAGAAATTGAGTACAGTTCGAGTGACAAAGTTGATTTTAGTATATATATTATAGATAGTCATAATATCGGTTTGTAAATAGCATGTCAGAAAAAAAATTAGATTTGTTTGAACAAAAAATTGCTCGTGAAGAAAAAATAGAACCCAACGAGTTTATGCCAGATGACTATCGTAGAACTTTGATCAGGCAGATAAGTCAGCATGCTCACTCGGAGGTTGTTGGAATGTTGCCAGAAGGAAACTGGATCACGAGAGCACCAACTCTGAAGAGGAAGCTGGGGCTTTTAGCAAAAGTACAAGACGAAGGTGGCCATGGGTTGTATTTATATTGTGCTGCGGAGACATTAGGAATAACTCGGTCGGAAATGAATCAACAGTTGTTAACAGGCAAAGCTAAGTATTCCTCTATATTTAATTACCCTACGCCAACATGGGCAGATATCGGTGCGATTGGTTGGCTAGTTGACGGTGCCGCGATAATGAACCAAATACCGTTGTGTCGGTGTTCTTTTGGGCCCTACGCCAGGGCAATGGTTAGAATTTGTAAAGAAGAAAGCTTTCACCAGAGACAAGGCTTTGAAATTATGATGACTTTATCTTTTGGCACCAAAGATCAAAGAGATATGGCTCAAAGTGCTCTGGATCGTTGGTGGTGGCCAGCTTTAATGATGTTTGGTCCAAGTGACAAGGATAGTCTCAATACTAACAAATCAGTTAAGTGGAAAATTAAAAGATTTACAAACGATCAACTAAGAAATAAATTTGTTGATGCCATGGTTCCACAGGCAAAAAAATTAAGGTTAACGATACCTGATAAAAAGCTGAGTTGGAATCAGAATAATAATAATGGTAAGGGAGGTTACGACTTTGGGGAAATCGATTGGGATGAATTTAAGCGAGTGATAAATGGTGATGGGCCTATGAATAGAGAAAGAATTGCTGCGAAGAAAAGTGCTTGGGAGGAGGGGGCTTGGGTACGGCGGGCTACTGCTGCATATGCCGCAAGAGGCACTACGTCGAGTACCAGTACGTCGAAAGGTGTGCTCTAAAGTGGCAGGTCAATCTGGAGAAGAAATAGTTTGGGAAGTCTTTGTAAGACCTAAAAATGGCCTTGGCCATAAGCACTGCGGCTCGGTACATGCATGTGATAAAGATATGGCCTTGCTTGCCGCTCGTGATGTTTACACTCGAAGGGGAGAGGGCGATTCTATTTGGGTGGTAAAGTCAACTGATATTGTATCCTCAAACCCGACGTATAAAGATAATTTCGTAGGATCAGGTGAAAAAAATTATAGGTATCCGGCTTTCTACGACGTACCGAATGATGTGGAGAATATCTAGTGAGTAGTCAGGATCAAGCTCTTCTCTTCGAGGTTCTGTTGAGATTAGCGGATGATAACTTCATACTTGGCCATAGAATTTCGGAATGGTGTGGTCATGCTCCTACCTTGGAGGAGGATTTGGCACTCCCTAATATCGCACTTGATTTAATAGGTCATGCCCAAGTGTTATATCAGATGGCGAGCAAAGTGGATGTGGCTAAAAGGGATGAAGATCAATTGGCATTCCTGCGGCTTGAGCATGAGTACAAAAATGTACTTCTTGTAGAGCAAGAAAATGGGCATTTTGGAGACACTATTTTAAGATTATTTTATTTTTCTGTTTTTATGAAATTATTATGGAAAAGAACGAAAGAGGTTACGTCATTTGATGAACTTAAGTTTTTCGCTGAAAAAGCATATAACGAGATGGTATATCACGTCAGATATTCCAGTGAATGGGTACGGAGGTTGGGTATAGGTACTCATGAGAGTAATTGTAGAATGCTGGGTTCAGTTCATAACCTGGCTCCGTTTGTTGGTGAGTTGTTTCTGGTGGACAGTTTTGATAGGGAGGCACAAGAAAAGAAAATATTACCAAATATTGCAACCTTCTTAGAAGATTGGAAAAAAGAAATTTTTGAAGTTTTTAATAAGAGTAATCTGAGGCTCGGTGTCGTTGCTCTTGAAAAACAGGGGGGACGCTTGGGAAATCATACGGAGACGTTTGGGTACTTATTGGCTGAATTGCAGTATTTGCAGAGAACATTCCCAGGGGCAAAATGGTGAAGGCAAACTGGAAATTAAACAACGCATGGGAAGTGATTAGACATATTGCTGACCCCGAACTGCCCTTTTTGACTCTAGAGGATTTGGGGGTGGTAAGGGGTATCACGTCAGATTCGTCTGGATTATTGTACATAGAGATAACCCCAACCTACATCGGATGTCCGGGGATGACTGTTGTTCAAGAGACAATACAAAGTGAGTTGAAAAATAAGGGGTATAAAAGCACGGTAACAAGATCTTTTTCACCTCCCTGGACCACTGACTGGATTACCGAAAAAGGTAGACAGAAGTTAGAAAGTGCTGGCATCTCTCCACCGCAACCAAAACGAATTGGTGGAACGATCATTAATGAGCGAAATCCGATAACGTGTGTTAGGTGCGGCTCAATGGAAACTGAGAAAATTTCTGAATTTGGTGCGTCGGCCTGTAAAGCACTTTATCGTTGCTTATCATGTGGCGAGCCTTTTGACCACTTCAAATGCATATAATGTAGATGGCTTCAGAAGAGTTTTTCAAGTTAGGTATCCAGTCACTATCCAACGATACAAGAGATAGTACTAGGGTTTCACTGAAAGTACCCCCTAAGAATCGAGGAGATTTTCTCTTTAGGCCTGGTCAGTACATAAATATTAAGTTTCATAAGGGCGACTGTTCATACTTAAGGACGTATTCAATATGTTCATCTGACACAGGCGAAAATCTAGAATTTGCAGCTAAACATATAGAAAATGGAGTTTTTTCCGAATATATAAAAGAAAAAAAAATTGGTGATACCCTCAGTATTTCTCGACCAGCAGGTCATTTTGTTGTTTCTGAAATAAAAAGTAGTTGTCTTCTGCTCATAGCTGCGGGTTCAGGAATTACCCCAATTATATCCATTGCTAAGTCCTTTCTTGAGAGTAATCAAAGAAACAAAGTTATCTTGCTTTTCTGTAATAAAAAATATGAAACCATGATGTTTCGGGAAGACGTTCAAGATCTAAAAGATTCCTATATCTCAAGATTCCTAGTATTTAATTTTTTTACTCAGGAATATCAGGAGACAGAGTTCCTTAACGGTAGGATTAATGCCTCGAAAATCGAATTTCTGATCGAAAAAAAGATAATTAACGTTGGACATATTGATGAAGTTTTTATATGTGGTCCTCTTGATATGACTAAAATTTTAGCTCAGACATTGGAAAGAGTTGGCTTCAAGAAATATCAAGTTAGATCTGAAATATTTTTTGCGGAAAATAGAGCTCCTATTCGAGCGGAATTAACTAGTGGCCACTATACTGGGGAAAGTAGTGTTATTGAGATCAGGCTGGATGGAGTCAGGAAGTTTGTATCCCTAGCCCAGGGAGGTGATTTAATAGATTCTGCAAAAGCAGCGGGAATTATTTTACCCTTCGCTTGTAAAAATGGCATGTGTGCAACTTGTCGCTGTAAAGTATTGTCAGGAAAAGTACAAATGCACCAGAACTTTTCATTGGAAGATTGGGAGTTAAAAAAGGGATATATATTGTCATGTCAACTTCAAGCAATAGACGACAAGGTAATCCTTGATTTCGATAATATCTAAGAGTGGAAAAAAAATCATATGCCTTTATATAAAAATATTCTAGGTACTAAGTTATCTCGACGTTGACAGATTTTTCTATTTGGTTTCTAAAAATAAAGAGGAAATTTATGAGTAACGGGTATGAATTCACTGTTCTTTATGTACTGGAGGGAACTTCTATGGATCATGTAGAACAGCACAGCCAGGATGGTTGGGAGATTAAAGCGGTTACTGCCCATCCGGACTCAGAGCATGACTTTAGAATTTGGATGCAAAGAGAAAAACAATAACCCATATTGACTGTAACCTTAAAGCTAAAGTTATTGCCTCGACTAGCTCTCGCCACAATTCCAGCAAAGTTCAAAGTTGGATGGCATTGATTCCCCACATTTGGAACAATTTGTATCAGGGTAGTTAGAGCCTTTCACGAATGAGTCTATTAGTTTTCTCGCACGCAGCAAATCTTCTTCCTTGGCCAGCCATATCTCCGGGTAAGTCTGAATAAATGGAAGTTCCCCCATAGCTCCAATGGCGTGTTCGTTCATAATTTTGTTTTCTATATTTGATGCGTCAAGAAGGTCTTTTATTATTTTCGCTTCAATAATATTCTGTGCCAAGTAAACTAGATTCATTTTTTCTCTTTACGTTCTTAACATGGGGAGGTTAACTTAGACAGAAAGTTATTTCAATTTATTTAAATCTTATCATTCTGTTAGTATAGGGCGTTTACTCAGTGCGATATAAACTAGCTTTGATAATCGAAAGACCTGTTTCAATTAGAAGCCGCATCATATTGACCATCAGTGATTTTGACATTGTGATTAGTTTTTTTGTTTGACGTTAAGAGTTTTCTTTTAGAAAAAAATTGTTCAATTTGGTAGGCACTAGAATATAAATTAGTAGTGGAAAATTTAAATAAAAAATTATAAGTAATAAATAACTGGGGGTATCATGAGCAGTATTGGTAGACCAGCCTTGTTTGTTCTTTTAGCGAGTTTAATCCAGTGCTTTTATGTATTGGCTGAGGAAGTTAATCAGGAAACTTCAGATCTTGTTCGTATGCATGATATGGGTGTAGTGGTGGCAATTGGAAATTTTTATCTAAAACAGGAAACTCTTCTAGCTGTCAGAGCTACCTTGACAAACTTGGGTAGAGATGAAAAATTGGGAAGCGATTGGATGAATACTAATACTCATTGGAAAAAAGCTGAAGAGATGCTGGTAGGGTTTTTAATGGCTGAATATAAATCAGAGTTCCAAAATTTGAGTTGGCTCTATGGCCTTTGGGGTTCATTAGTTCTGGAGAAGTTCGATGAAGCCGAGGTTGATTATTTGATGCACCATTTTCAATCAGATGTAGGGGAAAGCCAAATATCAATTATTGATCATCAGATTGCAAGCCATGTCCAGAATTCCTTTTCTTTATCCGGTAAGTTTAAATTCCTATCGGGTACAGATGATGAGCTGAAAGTCTATCAGAGATTATTTTCTGAATCACGAAATAAAGCTGGTTTTGCAATCGATAATACAGAAAATGCAGCGGGACAGGCTTTTGCTCTCTCAGAGATTGGGAAGCGATATTTTGTGATGTCAGTACTTCAGGTGGTAGGGTTAATAAATAACCGCCTGTATAAACTCGCTGACAAAGCTCAATCTAAAGTTAGCCGCTATCTGGTAGAAATTGACCCGATAATTAAGCAATTTAAAATTCAGCATCTTTAAGAATGCGAATTTTTTTATTCCTTTAGTTCATTTCAATTGCAGTTTTGAAAGCGGGACGGTTGCTGATTCGATCAACATATTGTTTTAGCTCTGCCATTTCATCGCCAATGCCACCCAGTTTGGTCGCCATGTAGCAAGCATGCCCTAGCATAATATCAGCTGCGGAAAAACTTCCAATTAAGTAATCTTTCCCCTTCAAGTTTTCGTTGATAGGTGCCAGTGACTTTTTTAATAATCTTTGAGCTTGACTTAGAACAGTTTCATCTCGACGGTCCGCTGGTAATATGATGGTGTGGACGACAATGGTATTCATCGGGGGCATAACCATACCTTCTGTGTAGTGAAACCACTGTAAATAGTATGGGAACTCTTCGCTGTTTGTATCTGGCTTCAGCCGATCTTTCTTGTGACGTTCGAGAACATATTCAACAATAGCTCCAGATTCGTATATGGTAATATCACCATCTTCTAGTACTGGGATTCGTCCGAGAGGGTGTCTTTTTCTGTGTTCATCAGTTTTTAATTCTCTCGGGTGAAAAGCCATTTTATTTATGTCATAAGGCAATGAAAGTTCCTCAAGAAGCCATATTATTCGTCCAGCTCTCGAGTTAGGTGCGAAATGAAGTTTTAACATGTTATGAGATCACCTTTAAGTTGATTATATGTGCAGAAATTAATGTTCTTCACAATTTCCGGATGTTACTGTATACCATATGACGTTTACTTGTTTAAATTAATCACAATAATTTTTTTCTATTGATCAAGCAGCCATTTCATTTATGGTGCTGATTACAGTGCCCCATTTTTTTTGACAGGTTTCTAAAAGGTTTGATCGATCTTAGCCGTGATACTCAAGTTTTACAAAAGTAGCAAACCCTCTTCAAACCTATTATCATAGGATGTATAAAAAGGGGTATAACTCATATGTTGTTCTAAAGATTTAAAGGAGAAAGCCATGATAAAACAGATTGGTATACAAAAACTTATTGGTTTACAGAGTTTGCTTATCCTAGTTTTTTTAGTGGGCTGCGGGGGATCCACGTCTGACTCTTCTACCACATCAACAACTATTCCGAGTGGGGTATCGGGAAGTGCCGTAGCATCCACAGCACTTAGTTCTTCAAGCAGTTCTTCCTTCCTAGAGTTGCCATTGCCGGAAAGGATTTACGACTCATATCGTACATTGTTTGCCGCTTTGGAGGACGGGGATTTTATGCAGGCAGCTGAAGTTCTGTTTGATTGGTTACCTATAGATGATGCCTTCGCAGCAACTAAGACTCCTAGGGCTAAGGTTGTGGCGGACTATATTGAGACTGTAGCAAAGGGGACTGCTACACCCTCAAGAGGTTCTGGTTCCTCTCGGGGAGCCACTGAACTCAGGATGGGGCAATTTTTCGATCAGTACTCTCGAGCAGACTGTTATGGGCCTCAAGTGGATCATGATAACCATAATGATACTGGTTCCGGCCAAGATCCTTTGCCAACAGGGGATGTTGGAATCTGGCTATCTACACAACCCTCGGGATCTACAAATGAGGGAAAACCCTGTGCGGCAGCACAGCTGGAGGCTTTAGGAGATCCTATAGGGTCTAGGGTAGATGGATCTATGATGTTAGTTGCTTATATGAGAGGCCAAGTGACAAGCTCAGCTAGTTTGAGTATGCCAGTCAGTGGAGCCACCACGGATATAGGAGCCTCAATAATGAACTCATTTATCGACACCATCCTTGAGACTGGTTATTCCAGAGATGGTGATGTAACCGGTACGATATCTAATGCAAGTGGCGTATACACATATACCTTAGTAGTAGCAGTGGTTAAGGGTAGCGACAACGGGAAACTAGCTATTCAGGTGGTTCACGATGGCACCTCTGCTGCATCGGCAGGAACTATGAGTGGCAGGCTGACTTATGCCAGTTCAACAGGCAGTAATTCCTGTAATGATGGGGGTATTAGAGCAACAGCTGGTACTGTAAGGTATCAAAAGACCTCCGCTACTAATATTAATGTTAGTGCTAGAGAATCCGAAGTGTGCATAGCCAATTTAGCGGCACTTACTTCCACTTTTACTGATTATGTCAGTCTGGACACTAATAACGAGTTGGATCCAACAGTTATTGATGGTGATGGTTTGGTAGGAAGTACACCCTCTGGCACTACCACCGATGATAAAGGTTGGACTGCTGCTGGTGGGGGAACAGGATTTAATCGTTTTGGAGCCAGCTTTAATCCTGACACGATGGTGGGAAATTACAAATACGCGTGGCAAGCTGGTCGAGGCGATTCCCATTCGAGGATGTTTGCAATGAGTATAACCAAGGACACCACTGATGATTCCATGGCAGCAAAGGGCTATTTTGGGTTTTCAGGATCAATGGGCAAGCAAGGGACAGCGGATGGAGGGTCGTCAACTGAGAGAGACATTAAAGGGATGATTTGCAATTGGACAGGGCCAGGAGCTGATGCCTCTGGAACAGATGATCGGTTCACAAATTCGGGTTCCACATCTAAATTCCAGTTTCAGTCGCTAACGCTTTCCTCTACTGATACTGAATGGCAAGTTGCTGAAGAGGACATAACCTTCGCACCTACTAATAATTGTAATAGCACGGGAAGTATGACCTATGATGTCAACGCCGATGGAACAATCGCTTCGGGAGAGGGTCAAAACATTACTAACGATTTGGACACGTTGGATAGTGGGACAACGACCGTGTTGGGAACAATGCAAAATCGGGGGTTCACCTCTCCAACTCTTTTCTAAGACCAGTCGGTAGAACTGAGGGGTTCGTAGCGGCCCTAGATACGGAGGCCGCTTCCTGCCCGATATTGAAGGTAAAAGCCTCAATATACAAAGGTTGGTTTTTTAGTTTTTGGATAGGTGGTAGACATGCTTTTGTTTTGTTTGGTTTTTGTGAAATCAAGTATCCAAGATCACGAGTACGCGAACAAAAATTAGAAAAAGATAGGTACTACTAATCGCTGGTTAGTTGAGCGACGGCTTTGCGGTTCTAAAGCCGTTAAATACTAATAAGGAAAAAAACATGGCTACAAAGAAAATGACTGCTAAATATGTTCAAATGACACTTGAATTAATTGAAAATTTGGGGCTTTTGGTCATAATGATCGCAACAATTATCGCCGGTTATGACGAAGTCATTAACATGATTGCTCGGCGGGAAGTTAATCTTGGTGATCTTTTACTCCTGTTTCTGTATCTGGAGGTACTTGCTATGGTTGGGTGGTATTACCAGAGAGGCAAGCTTCCGGTTAGGTTTCCTCTTTATATAGCAATAATAGCTTTGGCACGTTACATAATTTTGGACATAAAGGAGATGGATGAGTTGAGATTACTTGGTGTTGGGGTTGGCATTTTGTTGCTCTCCATTGCAGTTCTAGTTATCCGTTATGGACATATTAGGTTCCCCTACGCTAAAGACTGATGTGATTGTCAGCACAAGCGGTGACATTGTGGTTTTTTTGCATTGAGAGGAAAACTTTTGATCAATACTTTAATAAAAATTAAAATCGTAATAATGTTAACTATTTTTACATCATCCTCCATTGCTGATGGGTTTATAGTGGATGATATGGCCGATATGCAGGGTGAACCTGAGGGAAAATATTGTGCCAACAGTGTGTCTCAATGGTGTCTGGTTACTGACCAAGTTATGGGTGGAATATCGCAAGGAAAGTTAAAGATTTTAGATGCTGATGGAGGCTTCTTTTTGCAGTTAAGCGGTCAAGTCTCGACGGACAACAACGGGGGTTTTATCCAAATCCGGACTAAGATCAAAGATTATCCTGAGAAAAAGAGTTTTAAGGGGGTGAGAATAAGAGTTAGTGGGAATGGTGAGGAGTACGCAGTTCACATTAGAACAAAGTATTTGTTTTTACCATGGCAATATTATTCTGCCACCTTTGTGGCTAACGAAGATTGGCAAGTTGTAAACCTGGATTTTTCGGAATTTTCAAGATCCAACTTTTACCAGCCTTCTCGGTTTTCTTCTCAGGATATTGAAACTATAGGAATTGTTGCCATCGGGCGAAACTTTGACGCTAATGTAAATTTATCGCTTGTTGAGTTTTACTAGTCATATCCAAATTTACACAGCATTAGTTTTGGTGTAAAAGTTCTAAATAGTTATTAAGTGATTATCAACTTTTAAGGGAGTCAGCAAAAATGGATTCTCCAAACCAAAAAAAACAGATATCCTCAAACGAGCATGCAAGATCGATGAAAGATTACCAGCGTTTAGGCACCAGTAAGGCTCTAGCGTTGAAGAATCGGGGTCGAATAAAATATGCGACTAGCGGAAAAGTTGATCAAACAATTTTAGATAGTTATTGGGAACATGGTTTTTATGTTTTTAAAAATGTTATTAAGTTTGAGGAGCTTGCCGAACTCCGTCAAGATGTAGAGCGAGTTATTCAAGAGGCACCTTCAGAGCCTTCCGTTCTGGTTCAGGGGCTTCCCGCCGCAGAGAAAAGGAGCATAGAGAGGCCACCCTATCGCTTTGCTAGGCCTCTAAGTGATCCGTTGGGCGGGACTAATAGAAACCGAGGGAGACATCCTGTTAAGATGTCTGACCCAATTCCACCCAAAGGCTCCCCAAAGTTTACTATCGAACTTCTTCATGGGAATTTACACCTTATGGATTCCTGCTTACGCTTGTATGGTCATCCTGATCTTTTGGCCGTTGCCGAGGCGATTAATGGGCCCGATTTTGTTCCATACAATGAAGTTACTTTTATCAAAGAGCCCGGGCTTGGTCCCTCTGTTGCTTGGCATCAAGATGGGGCAACACATTGGGATGCAGAGGATTGGGATGAAGGGGCTCACGGATTTAATTTTATGGTTCAGTTATATCCTAGTACCGCTGGTAATGGGGTCTGGGTTGTTCCTGGCTCGCATAAACTGGGAAAAATAAATATTTCTAGAATGGTTAAAGAGAGCGGGTCAGAGCGTATTAAGGACGCGGTTCCCATGATTTGTGAAGGAGGTGATGTTATCATCTCCAATCGACAATTGGTCCATGGCTCATTTGCTAATTCGTCAAAAAACCGACGGGTAACCTTAAATGAAGGTTTTTTTCCTAGGAAGCGGGTTATTGGAATTGAGACTAGTCAACTGGATGGCGAAAACGAGTACTATACCGGAGATAGAATACGTCAACGGTCTCGCATTATCGATTTGGCAATCGATGCACGCAAACAGCATTTCAAAGATGAGAAGCCCTTCATTTACAAGCCGTTTGTGGGAAGTGCGGAAGATAACACGTGGTGTGAAAAAAACCGATCAGAGCTTTTGCTTAACTACAACTTAAATGATATTTACATATGAGTGTGATAATCTGTCGCACCATATGTGTTTTTCTGTTTTCCTCGGTTTTCTTAATCGACATAAGAGGTTAAGGGCTCAATTGGTTATCAGAGTTATGGATCAAAAGGGCTGTGGTATATATTTGGATGATCTCGATCGATTTTTTTTGAAAGTTAGAAAAGTATGGAACATCTTGTTGAGCAATGGGTTTGGCTGAAAGACAAGGAAATCTTAAGAGGGTATGTATTCGGAATTATTCATACCATTATACCTTTAGTAGGGTTCTACTCTGGTTGGAGTATTAATAGATTCCTGAAAATAGTCTCCAATGGTTACCTCGCTGGTATCCTTGGAGTGGTAATTGCACATGTCCTTGCTGACTTGATAGCGGCAAGTCTGGACCCTCATCTAAGGACAGCCACCTGGGGGATTGTATTAGGAGGATTAACGCCTTTAGTTTTAATACCAATTTTGGAGAAATACGTTATTAAAAGTAAACACCACGTTATTATTGGTGACCATGAAGATGTAAAAAAAGACCTTATGGAGGATCATAAATAAGGAGGGAAGGCGGTATGAAGGTAAAAGCACTGGAGACTTTTCATGCAGATGCTGGTTGGAGGAACTTTTCGTTTTTAAAAATATCATGTGATAACGGAATAGTTGGATGGAGTGAGTTCCAAGAAGGGTTTGGGTCTCCTGGGGTGGATGCTGCCATTAAAGGTCTCTCCCACTTGGTTTTGGGTCAAAACTGTGTTGACCATGAGAAAATATATGCTGATCTTTATGCCTGTACCAGGCCAGGAGCCGGTGGAGTAGTCGGGCAGGCATTGGGAGCTATTGAAAATGCACTTCTGGATGCTAAAGCTAAGCATTACGGTGTACCTTGTTATGAATTGCTAGGAGGGAAGATGCGGGATAGGATTCGACTGTATTGGTCCCATTGTGCGACCTATCGCATCAACCTTCCGCATTGCCATCCTTATCCGCCGATACAATCTTTAAAAGATTTAGAGGTCATGGGTCGGGAGGTTAAGGATGCAGGTTTTACCGGCCTAAAGACTAATGTTTTTGACTTTAGTCGCACAAACCCCGGGTGGGCACCTGGTTTCAATAGTCCTGGTGGTTATCATGAACTAAATGCTGAAAAGCATATTATTAAATGTATAAGAGACGAGCTGGAGGCTTTTAGAGTGGGAGCGGGAGAGGATATGGACATCTTGCTTGATCTTAACTTTAATTTCAAAACAGAAGGTTATCTAAGAATTCTTGATGCTATTTCGGATCAAGGGTTATTTTGGGTAGAAATAGATAGCTATAACCCCAAGGGATTGGGTCTTGTCAGGAGTCGGAGTAAAATCACTATTAGCTCAGGGGAGACATTATTTGGCATTAGGGAGTTTCTTCCTTATTTTGAGAATCAGTCTATGGATGTGGCTATAATCGATACACCCTGGAACGGCGTTTGGCAATCAATGAAAATTGCGAATCTGGCAGAAGGTCTAGATGTAAATGTTGCTCCTCACAACTTTTATGGTCACCTTTGCACGATGATGAATGCACATTTTGCAGCAGCTGTTCCTAATTTGCGCATTATGGAAATTGATATCGACGAGGTTACCTGGAGAGGAGACCTTTACACTAAATTGCCTCAGATAGAGGATGGTTACTTGATTCTATCTGATTCACCGGGTTGGGGTACAGAGCCTAATGAAGATGCCCTGAAATCTTATCCACCTAGTGATGGTCCAGGTATTATGAATATTCGGGATTAAAGACGCAGGGAGGTCATTTTCAAAATTGTTTGAATCTTTTTTGTTTAGAATACCATTTGTAATCAATATTTTACAGGAATACGTTTTTCTCGGTTTGCAGGTAATGAGATTTGGTTTGCGCAATTTGAAGTTGTAGCGCATTATTATGCGACATACGAGGAGTTTAAACCAGTAAACATTATAATAGTTGGTCTTTAATATGAGGATTTACACCAACCTTGCTGCCTATCAGGCCCAAGTGGCACTCAGAAGGAACGAGGCAGAAATAACTGCATCAATGCAAAGGTTGTCAACTGGGTTTAGGATAAACAATGCTGGGGATGACCCAACCGGGCTTGGAGTATCCCAGAGAATGACAGCCCAAATACAGGGCTACCTAAAAGCTAGCGAGACAGCAGGTGATGCTATAGCAATGTTAAAAACTGCTGACGCTGCATTAGAGGAAATTGATGATCTTATTCAGAGAATGAGAGTGCTCTCAGTTCAGTCATCTTCCGACACATACACCAGCTCAGACCGGGTTGCGGCTGACACAGAATATCAGGCTCTAGAGGCGGAAATAACTAGAATCGTATCGGATACTAAATGGAATACGATGGGATTGCTAAATGGTACCGGAGGAGCCTCGAATAACGGTACCTTCAAGATTCAAGTGGGGGCCGACAGTGGTATGAATATTACCGTGGCTATTGGGACTATGTCGACCGCGGCTAATGCAACATTAAACGATCTTTCTGGTATGCATGTGAGTGTTCAAGCGTCAGCCTCCAATGCCACCACAAAGATAGACCTAGCCTTGGCAGATTTGGCGGTTGCCCGTTCGTCAATTGGGGCTTATATGAATCGCTTGGAGGGTGCGCTGGATAATGTCTTGGCGATGGCCCAAAACCTCACTGATAGCAGAAGTCGGGTGTTGGACACTGATTATGCCGTGGAGCTATCCGAATTAGCCAAGAAACAGATAATTCAGCAGGCAAGTCTCGCAATTCTTGCACAGGCAAATGCGCAGCCGAAACTGGTTTTACAGTTATTGAGAACTAACTAAATTTTTATAAAATCTCAAATACTTCGTAAAAAACGTTATTCTCCTTTTTTTGGCCCAAAGCAACAGCAATAATATTGTTTAACCACAGATATTGCTTGCTACTCGTTTCAAAAAATGGGGAAGCCCTCCAGTAGTATAGCTGGGGATCAACATGATCATTTTTTGCAAGTTTGTGGGCAATCTCTGGTGAGCTGCTACGAATTCCCTCATAACGCATGAATATCATAGCATTATCGTTAGTCTCCAAAGTAAGTCTAACATCAAGCTTTATAGATAGGTCGGGTCTAACGAGGACCCAATCTGCCGCAGATTCTGGTCTCACATTTCCAGATAGTTTTTGACCTGAGAATTGACCTCCACTGACCTGGACTATTCTTTTGTATCCGTATGGCGTATCCCCCAGATCATGTGAATTACCAATTTGTAGCGTGATATCAAAAAGGTGTTTAAATTGCAGATTAGCCATATTTTTTTGATCGTTCCTCTCGTTCTTTCTAATTTTGATTTGAACTAAAATAGTTGCAAGTAGCTTGCCTCGCGACTGTCGTGTAGTTAAATTTTTATATTTTCTTACAATGTAATGTAAAGTAAAAAAGTAACTTTAAATACCAATTGGTACCATAACACTAAATCTGATTTTGATTTATCTTGAAAAAAGGGGTAATGAGGGCTGTGAAATTTTCCATAGTTATCAGACTGATTTTCCTCTCCCCTATGTTTTTGCATGGTGACGGAGTGAGTGATAATCGTGCATACAAATCGGGAGAGGTATTTCAAGACTGTGACAAGTGTCCAAAGATGATTGTGATAAAAAAGGGTAGCTTTAAAATGGGATCACCACCATCAGCCTTGGGGAGACCTGTAGAGGAGGGGTCGGTAAGACAAGTTTATATTCTACAAACCTATGCCATTGGTTTATATGAAGTAACACAGGAAAATTGGGATGTATGTGTCCTTGCGGGAGGTTGTGACAAGATCATTCATGAGGATCCTAAGGGGGATAACTATCCGGTCGTAAATGTCTCGTGGAGACAGGCTAATCAATATGTGGCCTGGGTTTCAGGCCAATCAAATTTTAGATATAGGTTACCATCTGAAACAGAATGGGAGTTTGCCGCACGAGCTGGTTCAGATCGATCACGTTTTTTCGGTTTTGCTGAAAGGGAAGTCTGTATACAAGGAAATCTTTATGATCAAACAGCACGAGACGCTCTTGGTTATGAGTGGGAGAACTTAGCTTGTTCAGATGGGTATGTCGATGCAGCACCTGTTGGGTCTTTTAAGCCAAATAGTTTTGGAGTCTATGATATGTTGGGAAATGTTTGGGAGTGGACTCAGGACTGTGCGAGTGCTAGCACCAGAGGAGTTAGAACGGACTATGAGGCCGTCGAGTCTGAGGATTGCTCCCAAAGGTCTTTCAGGGGTAGTTCGTGGCTAAGCTCCTTGCCAAACTACATAAGGTTTTCAGATAGATATAAATTTATAGGTAGTAAGGATTCCGACTTGGGGTTTAGAGTAGCACGAGATGTTGTTCAGGATATGGGTAAACCTTAAGCTGTTTAATCTTATGGTACCCTGTCCCTATGGATAAATTTATTTATAATTCCTGCTGCCTTTATCTGTATATATTGTTTTTTCTCTTTTTACCTACCTATACTTTAGCAGAGGGTTCGTCAGAGTCTCCACCATTTAGGGCGTGGTGGCCAATAGTGAATAAAGAGATTGAAACTGGAACCCGTGGTTTTGTTACCAAGGATGAGGATTCTACTAAAGACAACGTCGGTTTGCAGAAATATGGTTTTGGGATTGGGTTTACCGATCGCTTTTTTGTGGAGCTCGAGGGACATCTCAAGCGACGGCAAGATGGGCACTACCATTTTGATGCTTATGAAATTGAATCAAGGTTTGAATTTACTGAAACAAAAGCCTTTAATCAGACTCCCAATTTAGTTGATGTGGGTTTTCTTTTTGGTTTTAAACTCCCCAAATCAGATCAAGATGCTTATGAAATTGAGACAAGGTTATTATTATATAAGCGTGCAGGCCCTATTCGAACAACCTTTAACCTTATTTTCGAACAAGAATTCGGCAACAATAACTCGGAACAGTTAGAAATAGCTTATGCAAATCAGGTCCGCTACAGACTGACGCCCAACATACAGCCGGGATTGGAGTTTTTTGGTCGATTTGGGGAATTGGGGAGTTTATCATATTCTAATGGCCAACATATTTTTGGTCCGGGTGTATTTGGCTTCATTGAATTATCAGAAGGGTTTTCACTTAAATATGAATTTACCTATTTATTTGGAATCAGTGATCCAGCACCCAACCAGACTTTTAAATGGTTAACTGAGTTTGAGTATAAATTTTAAAAATAACTTATTCCTGTTCTAAGGTCGGGTTGGGTTGTTGCGCCAAAATATTGGGGCATAGCTATCATGTGGGGCTGCTAGGTCTTTCAGATACTGAGATGGTGCCATTTCCCAAGCGTAGTCATTGAATCGCTTAAGTAGTTTTTTTAAAATGACGGGTTCAGTATTCGATCGATTGTTTTCTTCAGTGGGGTCATCTTGAATATTAAATAATTCCATCCTTCCTGGTAACGTGGCGTAGACAATAAGTTTCCAGTTACCAATTATGAGCCCTCCGCGAAATTCATCCGCGTTAATTAAGATTTCTTTTCGGGGGGTGGGGTCTCCTTTCATTATTGTTGGCCAAACATCCACGCCATCCAATGGCTTTACCTGTTCCGATGGATCTAATGATACACCAGCAAGCTTGGCTAAAGTTGGGTACATGTCGGTGATGTGAATTGGTTCTGTAGTCATTTGTGGTTTTATTATGTTTTCCCAATATGCAAGAGCTGAGACTCTTATACCTCCCTCGTAAAGAGAACCTTTACCATTAAAAAACGGTCCATTATCAGCCACTGTTACAGGCACATCTCCATCTCCCGTTTTATATTTATTGCGAACCGCCCCTCCATTATCACTATGGAAGATTATCAGCGTATTCTTAAGAAGACCCTGCGTGTTTAATGTCTCGACAATTTCGCCTATGGCTTGATCGAGAGCACTGATCATAGCGTAGTATGTCCGGAGGTCATTACTTTCAATGTTTTTGTATAAGTTTAAGTATTTTTTGGGTGCTTCAAAAGGAGAGGCTGGAGCTGGAAAAGCGATATACATAAAAAATGGTGTTTGATCCGATTTTTCTAATATAAAGTTTTTGACTTTTCCAGCTATCAGTTCGGTGTCATAACCCCTTACTTTTGTTTGTTCTTCGTCTGTCCACCAATCTTGGTTCTCAATGGTTGGATTTTTGTAGTGACTGCGTCCTTTATTTAAGCTTCCATAAAACTGATCAAAACCCCTCTGAGTTGGTCGGAGTTCCCTCTTGGCATGACCAAGTCGCCATTCTCCAAAGGCCGCTGTATGGTACCCAACAGTGTTGAGAGCCTCTGATAATAGTCTTTCACTTTTAGGGATACCGTAGCTATTCCAAGGAAGTATTGACATTAGCTGCAGCCCAAAGCGCATTGGATAACGACCGGTAAGAAAGGCTGATCGAGTTGGGGTTGAGTAGGGAAGCGTGTAGAACTTTTCAAGTCGTGCCCCCTTCATTGCTAATTTATCTAAATTAGGCGTTTTAGCGAGGCCTCCATGGAAACCGACGTCTTTCCACCCAAGGTCATCAGCCAATATGTAGACTATATTCGGTTTTTTCTCAGCGGCTATTACCTCGCCTGTGATACTAAACAGTGCACTAATTGACAAAAAAACTATGATTCTGCAATCCAGCATATATCCTCAAGTCTTGTAATCGATGGTTGACAAAAAAT
Organism: Hydrogenophilales bacterium; assembly: GCA_902627495.1. Taxonomy (GTDB): domain Bacteria; phylum Pseudomonadota; class Gammaproteobacteria; order Burkholderiales; family Eutrophovitaceae. The sequence continues at coordinate 114,041 of CACOJS010000003.1, forward strand.
TTACTACAAATAAGCACGTAATCCAAGGGGTGAGGCTTACTTACGGGTTAGTTTTTATCTTGGGGCGTCGAGTGTTACTATTACGGGTTTACGAGATTTTACACATCAATGGCGGGAGACCTCTTAACATGAATAGAACTCAGAACTACTTCGGATGATTGAGAATCCACAAATTATAACGATTCTTATTAATCGGGTTAGGAAGAGACTATTTTTTTACCGGGTGTTAAAAGAGTTAGTTGTTTTTCTGGCAGTAGGTTTTTTTATCTATCTATCTGCATTGGTTAGCTTGGGTCCAAGCGGTTTGGGCCGTGGTGTTTTTTCGTCATACCTTTTTATTGTTATCGTTGCAGCTTTGGGTTTGATTTTTATATATAGGCTTAGATATATGCCTTCAAAGATGGATGCAGCATCAACGATTGATAGGAAGGCTCGACTTAAAGATCAAGTTCTGAGTACTTATTGGTTCATTAGGAAGCCACATAACTCACCATTTATCCCGATGTTGATCGAGAAGACAGCCCAGCTGTGTAAAACTATTGATCCGGGGCGATTGCTTTCGATAAACTGGATAATTCCATATTGTTTGGTTGCGATACTGTTTTTTGCTTTTTACATTGCTGGAATTCAACGATCTTTTTTCCTGGGAGATTGGCGGTCGGAGATTTTTAATGGGGCAAGAGTTAAGGTATCGTTGAGGGCCGTTTCCGACCCGAAATCTGCTGACCTTTTTACAGATGTTTTTGGAGAAAACTCGGAAGATCTTGATCTCGCGGATTCTTCGTTGTTTACAAAGCAATATGATGAAAATGATTTAGTCGGTATCCAGGATGAAATAAATATGCGAGCCATCTTAGCGAGAGATGGGATAGAAAAAATTGCTAAGGCACTAGACGGTAGACCGGAATATCGAGAGGTCGTGGATGCTCTGAGGACTGAAAAATTGGATGATGCCATGAAGATGTTGAGTCAGGTAGTTGGTGGAGGGCCTCAGATAAGTGATAATCTTAAGACAAATGAAGGCGAATATAATTCGCCATCTAGTGATAGCCAATTTTTAGAAAATATTGACAAAGTAGCCTCAGAATTGGGAAATATTGGGGCAGAAATAAATGAGGAGGCTTTGGCCCAGGCTTTGCAAAGCATTGAGGATGCCCAGTCTATGATTGATAGTCAGGATCAATTGAGGCAGTTTAATGATAATGTCGGGGGATTAGGAGCACCCCCTGATCAATTAAGCCCGCTAACAGCTGCTCGATTTGGGGATCAGGCTAATCCCACTGAGGCACAACCATCAGCTGAACCTATTAGTGTGAATGCACAAGGAGGGACTCTTTTTAGACAGGGTGCTGTGGCTAGAGGTGAATCTGACCAAGACTCTGATGAAGGGCATCAGGCAGGATCGGCCTCTGGAGACAGTGAAGCTGCAGCGCTTGAGGGCGCCGCTGTTCCTCGTTTGGAGGCTAATCTTCAATTAGAGACGGTAAGAATCAATGAAAGTGAAAGCGATGGACGAAATGATGGCGAGCAAACTTGGTTTTATTCTCCCACAGAAAAACAAACCGGAGAAGATGTGAATTTCAGAGATTTAGTGGGTAGAAGTTCTTATTCGAATTCGGGTGTGATAGATCAACCGGAGACTCCGATTAGGCAGAAAAAGATAATCAGGGACTATTTCATAAATATACATAATAAAGGCGAGATTCGATGAGCAAGTCAGCCAGTACACAAATAGACGTATTTCAGGAGAAATTTGCAAAAGTCAAAGATGAGGTTTCGAAAGTAATGGTGGGGAATGCCGAGGTTATAACCTTGGTTGTAACCAGCCTGTTAGCTAAAGGCCATGTTTTACTTGAGGGAATTCCGGGAGTTGGTAAGACTAAGTTAGTCCAGACATTAGCGGATGTATTGGATCTTACTTTTTCCAGAATTCAATTTACACCAGATTTAATGCCGGGGGATATTGTTGGAACTAATATTGTCACAGAAAATGAGTCTGGGAAAAAAACTTTTGAGTTTCAGGCTGGACCTATTTTTGCCAACATGGTTCTCGCAGATGAAATAAACAGGGCAACTCCCAAAACACAGTCAGCCCTTTTGGAGGCCATGCAAGAGAATAGTGTTTCTGCAGGGGGAGAGACCCGCAAGTTGGATCAGCCAGTATTTGTGTTGGCTACTCAGAATCCCATTGAAATGGAGGGCACATACCCCCTTCCAGAAGCTCAGATGGATAGGTTTCTGTTTAAGTTAAAACTAGATTTTCCAACTGCCGCGGAGTTACATACAATTGTTGATCGCACCACCCAAAAGGAGGAGCCAAAGGCTACTAAAGTTTTAGAAAAAGGGGATATACTTAAAATGAGGGATGTCGCAAGAGATATGCCAATAGCAAAGCCAATACAGGACTATGCTGTTCGACTTGCCCTTGCCACTCATCCAGAAATCAAGGATTGTCATGAGCTCGTTAAGAAGTATGTCAGGTTTGGTGTAAGCCCGCGAGGCATCCAGGCCTTAATTCTTGGTTCAAAGGTTATTGCCCTGTTAAATAAAAGGAATCACGTGTCCAGTGAGGATGTGAGATCTGTTCTTTTGCCTTCTCTTAGGCACCGCGTTCTGCTGAATTTTGAGGCAGAATCAGAGCTTGTTGAAACGGACTTTATTTTAAATGCCTTGGTTGATTCCACCCCAGATGCATAGTAATTGGGTTCTTTGGTATTCTTATTTTAATGATGGCAGACATATTTAGATGAATCCTAATACGTTTCTGAGTGGTGATTTCCTTCACCAACTTGAAAAACTCTCAGTATTGGCGAAGAAACCAGTTTCTGGGCACTTGCGAGGGCAGCATCGTTCCAAGAGGACTGGGTCTGGAATGATTTTTAGTGATTATAGACCATATGTTGAGGGTGACGATACTCGTGATTTAGATTGGGGGATTTACCTCAGGTTGGATCGACTTATCTTGCGTCTATTTGAGGAAGAGGCGGATCTTCCGGTTTATATTTTTCTCGATATAAGTCAGTCTATGAAATTTGGGCATCCCAACAAATTAGAGTTTGCTCAGAAATTCTCAGCAGCACTAGCCTACGTTAGTTTAATGAATCATGATCGAGTTAGTTTGGTTACTTACGCTGAGGATGTTGTTAGCGTTGTTCCTGCACGGAGAGGTAACAAACAGCTATGGCGAACAATGCATGTGCTTGATCAGGTGTCTGCTGGAGGAAGGACAGATCTTAGGACGTCTCTCTGTCACTACTTTGGGGCAAAAAGGAGTCGTGGATTGGTGGTTGTCGTATCTGACTTTCTTGAAGATAGCTCGCTAGACTCTACGTTTAAAGTTTTATCTAATCTCCGTCATGAGGTTTTTGCAATTCATGTTAGTAGTCCAGATGAGTACAATCCTAAATTAGGTGACGATGTACTTCTGGTGGACTCTGAGGGTTTGGAAGTCTTAGATGCTCAGGTAACTCCTCAGCTTGTTGATCAGTACAAGAAAGAGTTTGATACTTTTGGTAACTACTTGGAGGGGTTTTTTAAGAGATTCGGGTGGGGCTATCTGCGAGCGGATAGCAATGTATCTTTAGAATCTCTATTTTTTACTATTTTGCGTGAAAAAGGTTTTTTTCGATGATGGTTGGAGGCATGGTTTTCTTATCCTCTTTTGTACTTTTTGTAACCGCTGTAGTTGGGTTCTTATACTGGTTGACTCCGCCTAAACGTCGCTTATTAATTTCATCTATATTGATATGGCAAAGATTCCTAGTCGCCAGGAAACAAGTCTTTGATAGAAAAAAATGGGTTATTTCCTTATTACTTGCCTTGCTTATAGCTCATTGTCTCGGTTTAGCGTTTTTGAGTGAGAAATATGGGAAATTTATAGGGCTAGATAATCGGGTGGTTATTCTCCTCGATAACTCGTCGTCGATGGCTACATTTACATCGGATGGAGAAACGAGGTATCAAAAAGCCGTTAAGATTGTGAAAGAAATCATATCAAAGCTTGATATGAATGCCAGAGTTATGGTTATGGATACACAAGGGCTTATAAGCTCTCCTGATTTTGATTTACCTCGTGAAGCGATAAATGTGGTGGACAGACTCAAACTTGGAGCAAGTTTGGACTCTGGTACTTCGATGTTGAATTTACAAATACACAGAGACTTGGAGGGAGCTAACTACTATTATGTTAGTGACGGAGTATCCATCTCTGAGCCCGAAGAGTTTTGGGAGATAATTTCCGTTTTTGAAGAGTCCGATAATATCGGAATCACGGAGTTTGATGTTGATACAGTTCCTGGATCTCCAGAAAGCCAAAAAGCATTTGTGACGTTATTAAATGGTGGCATTACGCAACAAAAAGTAGAGCTGAGAATTAAGGGAGTTGGTTCGGCTGATCTTATAAAAGAAATTACCCTTGAACCGACGTCTTCCGCTTCTTATGTTTTTGACATTTCTGAATTTGATGAAGGGCCAATTACGGCTAGGGTTAGTGCAGAGCGAGATGGCTTTGCAATAGATGACGTTGCTCATAGCTTTAGGAGAACTAATAAACGTCTGCGGGTAGGTTTGGTATCATCAGAGGGAAGGTATTTTTCCTCTTTGTTAAATGATTATCCTAATGCGGCGGTAACAGAGTTTTCTCCGGTTGGATTCGAATATGCGGGAAATATTGATTTATATATTTTTGATGGAATGGCCCCTCAGGAGCCCCCTCGAGTGCCGGCACTGGTAGTCAACGGGATAGGGCCTTGGTTACCAGCAGGTACTCCAGTATTTGACCCAGAGATAATTTTTAAGGAGCAGCAGCATCCGATTCTTCAACAGGTATCTCTTGACGATGTTTTTATAGATGTCGCTAACCAGGTTCAAATCAGCAATGATGAGACAAGTCTTTTAGCGTTAGATACAAACTTGTCAATTTTAGTAGCCAATAATAGGCAGCCTAGGTGGGTGTGGCTTGGTTTTGACTTGAATAACTCAAATTTTGGGCGTCATTCCAGCTTTCCTGTATTTTTAGATAATATTATCCATTGGCTAATGGATGTTGAAATGGTTAGCTATGCGGGTCTAGGGCCGGTTCGTGTCCGATTTCCGGGTGATCAAATAATTGGGGTTGATGGTAGTTTCATCACTCCCACCTCAAGCGGCTTAGGTTACACCCAGTTTTTTGCGACAAAGCCAGGTATTTATACAATGAAAAGCAAAAAAAATAACCAATTAAAAATAGTGGTAAATGCTCTGGATACACGCATGACAAGTATAAATGCCACACGGTTTATTAATGATAATGGGTCTCTTGCAGACAAAGGCGGGCTTTTTTCGCAACCAAATATGGTGCTTTGGTTGCTTCTTGGTGTGTTGGTGTTGCTCTTGTGTGAATGGGTAACCTATAACTTCAGGAAAACGGTTTAGTGTGCTTATGAACCTAGAATTTTTATCACCCGAAGCATTATGGTTTTTGCTGGTAGTGCCAGTAATTTGGGTAATGCGGAAGTTTGGGTCGAGCAATCTGAGCCGGGGGCATTGGTTTTGGGTAGCTTTTATAAGGTCTTCGGCAATAGTTTGTCTCGTGCTCGGTATTTCTCAGCCGGTTCTTAAACTAGGGGACAAAGATCCCTCGGTAGTTTTTTTGATGGATATTTCTGCTAGTATCCCGACAAGCTTTATCCTCAACGGGATGAAATGGATAGACAAGGTAACAGCAGAAAATAACTCTAAACATTCTCAGCTTATTGTGTTTGCTGACCGGGCATTACCGGGAGATGGCTTGCTATCAAAAAAAACAGTTGCCAGGAACTTTACGGCTGAGGGAGGTCGGCGACTTAATCCAAATGTTACAAATATCGAAGATGCGGTTAAATATGCCTTGATGAGTATGGATAAAAAAAGGGCTAAACGACTTGTGTTATTAACAGATGGAAATGAAACGGCTGGAAGTGTATGGAGACAAATCAACTCTTTAAAAAATGAAAAAGTTAGAGTTTATCCAATGATTCCGAGTCAGCGTAGCAATATTGACACTTGGGTATCGGATATAGTTCTACCAAACGAAGTCAGACAGGGGGAGTTGTTTGTCTTTACAGTAAAGATTTATAGCCCATTAATCACATCTGGTGAGGTTCAAATGCAGGTTGACCAAAGAGTAGTCGAGTCCAGGCGGGTGCAGTTGAAGGAAGGTATAAACGATATTGACTTCGAGATGAAACTTAATGAAAGAGATCTGGTAACTATCAAAGCTGAGTTATTAATTCCTGATGACCCCGTAATTGAGAATAACGTGATGGAGTCGACGCTGTGGGTGAATTCTAAGCCCCAGATTCTTTTGATAACCAGCAATCTAAATTCTGAAGAAAGCTTTATTAAAACTCTTTCGAATAGTGGCTTTGTTGTCGAAAGGTTGTTGGGAACAAAACTACCATCGGAAATAGAATTTTATAATGACTATGACTTGGTGCTGATATCAAACGTGGATAAGAACGATTTGTCAGAGCAAGGAATGAATCTATTGCTCAGTTATGTAAGGGATTATGGTGGTGGTTTAGTGTTTGCTGCAGGCGAAAATGTTTTTGGAGAAAATGGTTATAGTGGTACTCCAATAGAACGTTTACTTCCAGCAGAGTTCAAAGCGAGGGAGCGGAAGAAGGATCTTGCTTTGGTAATCGCCATTGACCGCTCCTACAGTATGAAAGGCCGAAAGATTGAATATGCTAAAGAGGCGGCAAGAGCAGCTTTAGACCTTCTAGAAGAGCAACACAAATTTTCGGTAGTCGCCTTTGATTCCCAGCCCTATATTTCGGTTCCAATGCGTATGGTGCGGTCTAAAAGGCGGGCTGAGGACCGCATAAGCAGAATTAAGGCTAGCGGCCAAACCAATATTTATCCAGCACTGGGGGTGGTCTATCGACTCTTAAAGCGCGAAAAATCGGTTGCTAAACACGTTATTCTTTTGTCAGATGGAGATACTCATCCCGCTGATTTTGAAAAACTATTATCACGGGTACGGCAGGCAGGGATTATTGTATCGACGGTTACTATTGGAAAGACAGGTGACCCTGAGTTAATGTCCCAGATTGCTCGCTGGGGGGGAGGACAAAATTATGTAGCTTTGAGTGCCGAGGCGATACCCCAAATCTTCATAGAAGAGACGCAAAAAGCATTAAATTCTGGTAAGGATAATGAGAATATCAACACCACTGTTGAAATGAATGTAAAAGCACTTTCGGGGATAGAGTTTGATATGGCACCGGAATTGAATGGGTTGGTACCAACAAAATCCAAGGATACAGCTGATGTTTTATTAAATACGGGGGGCGGTGATCCGTTATTATCTAGGTGGCAATACGGTTTGGGTAAGACGGTTTTGTTTTCGTCGACCTTATCGGGTGAGTGGGCAAGAGATTGGGTCCAATGGTCGGAGTACGGTAAATTCTGGGAGCAAGTCATTAGATCTACCATGAGGAAAGTTGATATTGGATCAACTCAGTTAAGAGTTGTCAGGGCTGGAAAAAATACGGTAGCAAATATAGTCTTGCTCGATGAAGATGGTCAGTTTAGGGACGGTTTGACCCCTGTCCTAGATATCAAACCTGATACTGAAGGGATTATCGAAAAACACCAGTTCCGGCAAGTTGGTCCAGGTACCTATCAGGCTGATATTTTGCGAGAGGTTAAAGGTAAGACGACATTCGCACTATCGGCAAGTGGAGGAGTTGGAGAAGACGCCGCAAATAAAGCTGGAAAGGTTGTCCTTCATTCAATCTTTCCTGATGAGCTTAGGTCTATTCCGCCTAATATTGAACTATTAGATGAGTTGGCAAAGTTAACGGGAGGTGAAGTGTCTCCAATGCCATCTACTGTTTTTGACGGAAACGTCGATGGTGGCTTTGTGGTACTAACCTTAATGCCGTGGTTGGCTGGCTTATGTCTTTTGCTTTTTTTGCTGGATGTTTGGATGAGAAGGGCACCAGCCGCGTGGAAAATTTTAGGTGACATTGATAACTCTTAAAGGTTTGCAATGTGCCAGATACTGTTTTTATATACAGCATATATTTGCAGACGGAAACACTTAGGTTTTTGGTGAAAAAATAGGCAGTTTAGAGAAGACTATCTAAGAAAAAAGGATTATCAGAAAACAGAGGATGCAATCCACAAGGTTATCCACAGAAATTGTGGATAGCTTATTTAACGGTTGTTTTGTTTTTGCTGGATTGGCACCAATATAATAATAATTTCCTATAGATTTTCGTATATATTTGCGTATTGACGTTAGATTGTATGGATAGTTTAGATTGGAAGATAAATTTGATATGATTTTCCTAGGGAGGATATTCTGGTGATCGAAATAAATCTGAACTACGGGAAAAACGGCTTTCCTTTAAAGGTAGATAAAGACTGGGATATCACTGTGATTGAAAAGGCTGAGATGCCAGTATTATCGGATCCATCCGAGGCTATCGCCAATGCTTTAGCGGTTGGTGTCAATGCTGATGCACTCCTGAGAGAGGCAAAGGCTGCGAAGTCGGCATGCATATTGATTTGTGACATTACCCGACCGGTCCCGAATTCTATTATTCTACCGCCAATATTAAATTGCCTAATAAAAGCTGGTTTGGGGATGGATGCAATAAGAGTTCTGGTTGCTACCGGCTTACATCGACCAAATGAGGGACGGGAATTAGAAGAGCTGGTGGGTGATAGATGGGTTTTGGAAAATTTCGTTATAGAAAATCATTTTGCGGAAGACGATAATTCTCATGTGTCTCTTGGGCATACGTCCAAAGGGACCCCTGTTAAATTAGATAGAAGATTCGTTGAATCGGATCTAAGAATAGTTACGGGTTTGGTTGAACCTCACTTTATGGCTGGGTTTTCAGGAGGTCGAAAAGTAGTGTCACCAGGTGTAGCCCATCAGGATACTATTAAAACCTTCCATAACTTCCGTTTTATGTCCGATGAAAAAACTGAAAACTGCGTTTTGAATGATAACCCTTTGCATTTAGAGCAGCTAGAAATAGTCAAGAAGGTCGGAAGGGTACTTGCGGTTAATACTGTACTTGATGATGATCGGCGATTATCATTTGTAAACTATGGGGAGGTTGTGGAGAGTCATCTTGCTGCGGTTAATCATGTAAAAAAATATATGATAAGAAACATGCCTAGGCGATACAGTACGGTTTTAACTAGTGCGGCTGGCTACCCTTTGGATCAAACCTATTATCAAACTGTCAAGGGGATGATCAGCCCATTGGATATTGTATCTGATGACGGAGACCTGATTATAGTGTCGGCCTGTGAAGAGGGGCTAGGATCCAAGTACTATGAGTTTGCCCAAAAACGTCTGGTAGAGGTCGGTACTGATCAATTTCTATCAGAAATAAGGGCGAAATCTTTGGCAGACACTGATGAATGGCAGACTCAAATGCAAATCAAGGCAATGTCGGTAGTTAAAGTTCACCTGTTCACTGAGGGGCTAACAGAATCTCAGAAGAGGTTAACTGGTGTAAATGTTATAGATTCTGTAGAGGACACAATCCGGAATCTCGTTTTATGTAAACCCGACAAGTCAATAGCTGTAATTCCAGAGGGTCCCTACGTGGTACCCAAATTCCATCCAAATTGTTGATGGATAATTTGCTAGGGAGAAAATAGATCAATGATTGAGGATAGGATTGAGGTTAATGTTGTTGGTGGATTAGACATTCCGTTGCCGAAAATGAGTAGGGTTAAGCAAGTTTTCAATTCGGATAAGATAGCCGATATACCCCAAGCTATAGAGGAGGAATTTTTAAAGCCGGAAATATTATCGTGTATTCGGCCAGGCCAAAAGATAGCCGTAGGGTGCGGAAGTAGAGGAATAGCGAATATCGCGCTAATAGTTAAATCAACAATCAAAGAGTTGAAAGATAGGGGAGCGGATCCGTTTATTTTTCCATGTATGGGAAGTCACGGCTCGGCTACTGCTGAAGGGCAGAAGCAGGTATTGGAGGCATTCGGAATTACTGAATCAGAGATGGGTGTTGAAATTAAATCGTCCATGGATACCCTAGTGGTTGGCAGTCTTGGTGATGGTACTGCGGTCTATATGGATAGTCATGCGGCCAATGCAGATGGGATTATAGTAATTAATAGGATAAAACCACATACGAGTTTTCGAGGTGAGATAGAGTCCGGGGTTACTAAAATGCTTTCCATAGGAATTGGCAAAATAGTTGGTGCAGCGACTTACCATCGGCACGGTATGGATATGTTCCCAGAGATCTTACCTAAAGTGCGAGACTGCAATTTAAAGGCCAGAAACGTTTTGTTTGGTGTTGGGATCATAGAAAATGCCTATGATCAGACGTCTGTGATTGAACTCATCCCAGCAAATGAGATCTCGGCGAGGGAGCCGGAGTTACAAAAGATTGCTAAGGAGAGGATGCCAAGATTAAATTTCTCTGAAGTTGATGTTCTAATTATTGACGAAATGGGAAAAAATATTAGCGGTGCCGGTTTCGATCCCAATATAACTGGCCGTTCTCGATCAGTTTCAAACTGGGATGTGGGTTTGGAGGTAAAAAAAATAGTGGTGCTTAGTCTTACAAAGCAGAGCCACGGCAATGCTACTGGTATAGGGGGGGCGGATGTCAGCACCATGCGTTTATATCGTGACTTAGACGTTGGTGCAACGTACGCGAATTGTATCACCTCGATGTCCTTGGGAGGAGCAGCTATACCGCTAATCATGAATACTGATAAAGAGGCAATCGCCGTGGCAGTCAAATCGGTGGTGAGAGTTGAGCCAGCCGACTGTCGTATTGTTCGGATCCGAAACACATTGGCTTTGGAAGATATAGAGGTATCTGATAGTTTGTTGCTTGAAGTTAGAAAAAAACCAGAAAAGATGCATATAGTATCATCGCCAGAGGATTTTGGTTTTTCACCAGAGGGTGATTTGATTGCAGAGGCACAAACAGTCAGACTTTAGAGGTTGAAGGCAACTAGTTTGGAGGAAGATTGATAGTAGACAATTTAGTGCGACTTGGATTGAGGTTACCTAAGGTAAAGCCTCCAGCTTTTGAGTATCTCCCAGTGGTTGTCCACAACAATTTGGCCTATGTTAGCGGTCAGTTGCCATGGGATGAAGATTTCGAGAGTGTTATCAAGGGGGCTCTTGGTAGCGATCTCACGCTTCAAGATGGTCAGGAAGCAGCCCGACGGTGTGTACTATCAGCCTTAGGATTTTTGAAGATTGCCCTCGATGGTTTTGAGCGCGTGGAAAGGGTTATAAAACTCTCAGGGTTTGTAGCTTCTGCACCGGGATTCAATCAGCAACCCTTGGTAATAGACGCGGCATCTAATTTATTAATAGAACTTTTTGGAGAAAGAGGTAGGCACACTCGGATTGCTGTAGGAGCAAATGAACTTCCCCGGGGATCGGCAGTTGAAGTCGAATTTCTGTTTGCTTTAGCTGATAAATAGTAAACTTAATAGAAATGAGGAAATTAGAGTGATGAAAAACAATCGACTGGGAGACAGTGATCTGGTGGTTTCCGAGATTTGTCTCGGAACGATGACTTTTGGGCAACAAAATTCAGAGATGGAAGCCCATCAACAATTAGACTTTGCCTTTGAAAATGGTGTCAACTTTATTGATGCTGCAGAAATGTATCCGGTGCCGCCAAATAGTGAAACGCAGGGCTTAACAGAGAGTTACGTTGGTAGTTGGCTAGTAAAAAATCAAAGAGAAAAAGTGATCCTTGCCACAAAAATTACCGGACCTGGTAGGGGTTTTAAATGGATCAGAAAAGGGGCTAATGAAATTGATGAGGCTAGTATTTCATTAGCTCTGGAGGGCAGTCTTCGAAGGTTGCAGACTGATTATATCGATTTGTACCAGATCCATTGGCCGGATAGATATGTCCCAAACTTTGGCGAGTGGTCCTATGATCCCAAGAAAGAAAGGGAAACAGTTTCTATCCTAGAGCAGATGGAGGCTCTTTCTAAGCAAGTCAGACTCGGAAAAGTCAGGTATGTTGGGCTGAGTAATGAGACCCCATGGGGGTTATTAGAGTTTTTGAGGGTTGCAAGAGAAAATTCCCTGCCAACTATTGTCTCAACACAAAATGCTTACAATCTACTTAACCGAACTTTTGAATCTGGTTTGTCAGAGGTCACAGCAAAGGAAAATGTCCCATTGCTGGCTTACAGTCCGCTCGCCTTTGGACACTTGAGCGGTAAATATCTTGCCGGTTCGTTACCTGAGTCAGCCCGATTAACTCTTTTTCCGCAGTTTGGACCGCGTTATACTAAACCTAATGTCGAGGCCGCAGTTAGGTGCTATTGCGAGCTGGCAGATAAAAATGGTATGTCGCCAGCGGTTTTAGCTATAGCCTTCGTGAGCAATCAGTGGTTTGTTGCTAGTAATATCATAGGGGCCACCACCATGAGTCAGTTGAAAGAAAATATTAAAGCTGGAGAGGTAAAGTTGTCATCCGATATAATGGACGAGATAGATCAAGTTCACCTCCGTTTTACAAACCCAGCAGTGTGAGTAGACTGAATTACAGATGATTCGCGATATTTTACTCTTAAATAGTTGACATCTTAAGAGAAATTTTGAATACTACCCCGTTTCTTTCGGAGGGATTCCCGAGCGGTCAAAGGGGGCAGACTGTAAATCTGTTGGCTCAGCCTTCGAAGGTTCGAATCCTTCTCCCTCCACCACTTGTGATCAAGGTGGAGACAGAGGTTGTTTTGGGGTTTGGGTAATGGGTTTAAGTTGGAGCGGTTTAGGAAGAATGGGTTATGGGTATTTGGGCGGCAAAGTGCGGGTGTAGCTCAGTGGTAGAGCAGAAGCCTTCCAAGCTTACGACGAGGGTTCGATTCCCTTCACCCGCTCCAAAAATAGCGTGGCCCATGTAGCTCAGTGGTAGAGCACTCCCTTGGTAAGGGAGAGGTCGCGCGTTCAATCCGCGCCATGGGCACCAGATGAAGTGATTGAATTTGAGAAAATGAGGAATTGAAAAATGGCAAAAGATAAATTCGAACGGACTAAACCACACGTCAATGTAGGAACTATAGGTCACGTTGACCATGGTAAGACGACACTGACTGCGGCTATGACAACAATTTTGTCGCAAAAACATGGCGGTGAGGCCAAGGATTATGCACAAATTGACAATGCCCCCGAGGAAAAAGCGAGAGGGATAACAATCAACACTGCCCACGTGGAATATGAAACAGAAAAACGGCATTACGCCCACGTAGACTGTCCAGGCCATGCTGATTATGTGAAAAATATGATCACAGGTGCAGCCCAGATGGATGGGGCTATATTAGTTTGTTCGGCTGCAGACGGTCCAATGCCACAGACAAGGGAGCACATTCTATTAGCTAGACAGGTTGGTGTGCCATATATTGTTGTCTTTCTTAATAAATCTGATCAAGTTGACGATGATGAGTTGCTTGAGTTAGTTGAGATGGAAGTCAGAGAGCTGTTGTCTAAATATGAATTTCCAGGAGACGATACACCAATTATTACGGGGTCGGCACTCAAGGCACTAGAGGGTGACAAAGGAGACAAGGGTGAGGGAGCCATTTTCAAGTTGGCTGAAGCATTAGACAGCTATATACCAGAGCCGGAGCGGGCTTTAGATAAACCATTTTTGATGCCTGTAGAAGATGTTTTCTCGATTTCAGGGCGAGGTACGGTTGTTACTGGTCGAGTTGAAAGGGGAATCATAAAAGTAAATGAGGAAATCGAGATAGTTGGCTTAACGGATACCGAGAAGACTACTTGCACAGGGGTTGAAATGTTTAGAAAACTCCTTGACCAAGGTCAGGCGGGAGATAATGTTGGAGTGCTCCTGCGGGGGACAAAAAGAGAAGAAGTTGAGAGGGGGCAGGTACTTGCTAAGCCGGGGTCTATCACTCCTCATACTAAGTTTTCGGCAGAAGTTTATGTCTTATCCAAGGAAGAAGGTGGTCGTCACACACCATTTTTCAAGGGGTATAGACCACAGTTCTATTTCCGTACGACTGATGTCACAGGTTCAATAGAGCTGCCAGAAGGTGTGGAAATGGTCATGCCTGGTGATAATACAACTATGAATGTCGAACTTATACAGCCAATTGCTATGGAAGAGGGTCTAAGGTTCGCCATACGAGAGGGTGGAAGGACAGTTGGGGCTGGAGTTGTATCGAAGATTACTGACTGATTGATATTGGACAGTTAGGCCAGTAGCTCAATTGGCAGAGCGTCGGTCTCCAAAACCGAAGGTTGGGGGTTCGAAGCCCTCCTGGCCTGCCAGAATCTTTAGCAGGTGCTAATTTTTGTTTGAGTTGTATGTATTGAGAGTCATGGATAATGTTGGTTTTAGATAAAATTAAATTGGTTTTAGCTTCCTTAGTTGCTGTAGCGACCGTTGGGTTATTTATGTACATGGAGGCGGCCCCGCTTGTGATGAAACTACTTGCAATGTTAGCCGGTTTTTCGATAGCGATGGGGGTTGCCTGGACCAGCGAGCCCGGAAAACGATTTTTCGCCTATACACAAGATTCTGTAGCTGAGACTCGGAAGGTGGTTTGGCCAACAAAGAAAGAGACTTTGCAAACGACAGGGCTGGTTGTTTTGTTTGTGTTGGTAATGGCAGTGTTTCTATGGCTGGTTGATAGTTTGTTAGTTGTCATTGTCCGGTTTTTGCTGGGCACGGGGGGCTGATGTCTAAACAATGGTTTGTAGTCCACGCGTATTCTGGATATGAAAAAAAGGTGCAAAATGCTCTGCAAGAGAGAATTAATCAGGCTGGTATGGAAGAACAGTTTGGGGAAATTTTAGTACCTATGGAGGAGGTTGTTGAAGTTAAAAGTGGTCAAAAAGCTCTTAGCGAACGGAAGTTTTTTCCAGGGTATGTATTGGTTGAGATGGATATGAATGACGATACTTGGCATCTAGTTAAAAGTACGCCTAAGGTGACGGGATTCATTGGTGGCACGTCCACTAAGCCAACAGCAATTACTCAGGCTGAAGTAGACAATATTATCCAACAAATAAAAGATGGAATTGAAAAGCCTAAACCTAAAGTTTTATTTGAAATTGGTGAGGCAGTTCGGGTCAAAGAAGGACCTTTCGCCGATTTTCATGGGAATGTTGAAGAGGTCAATTATGACAAAAGCAAGATAAGGGTTTCAGTATCTATTTTTGGACGTTCTACCCCTGTAGAATTGGAATTTAGTCAAGTGGAGAAAGCTTGATATTTGATGGTTCGTACGGAAGTTTTCAGTTGTTGTTATGGTGAATTTAATTAGGAGATTTTAATTGGCTAAAAAGGTGATCGGTCTTATAAAATTGCAAATTCCAGCGGGGAAGGCCAATCCCAGCCCTCCAGTTGGTCCAGCCTTAGGGCAGAGGGGTTTAAATATAATGGACTTTTGCAAGGCTTTTAATGCGAAGACTCAAAACCAGGAGCCTGGGCTACCGTTGCCGGTGGTGATTACAGCTTTTTCAGACAAAAGTTTTTCTTTCATTGTCAAAACGCCACCAGCCAGTGTTTTAATCAAAAAGGCTGTTAAGGTGAATAAGGGCAGTGCCAGACCTCATATGGATAAAGTTGGCAAGATAACCAGGGTTCAGCTGGAAGAAATAGCTAAGTCCAAAATGCCTGATTTGAATGCTGCTAGCTTAGAGTCTGCAATAAGGACAATTGCAGGTAGTGCCAGAAGTATGGGCGTGGATGTGGAGGAGCGATAATGGCTGGGTTATCCAAGAAACGTAAAAATCTGGTTGGTATGGTAGACAGCAATAAATCTTATGATGTGCTAGAAGCTTTATCTATCGTCAAAAAAGCTGCGACGGCCAAGTTTGATGAGTCAGTTGATGTGGCAGTAAATCTAGGGATTGATGCAAAAAAGTCTGATCAGTTGGTGCGCGGGTCGGTTCCAATGCCAAAAGGTACGGGCAAAGTCGTCAAGATTGCAGTTTTTGCTCAGGGCGATAAGGCAACAGAAGCCCAGGAAGCGGGCGCAGACGTAGTCGGTTTTGATGATCTTGCTGCTCAGGTCAAGACAGGAAAAATCGACTTTGATATAGCCATTGCTACCCCTGACGCCATGAGGGTAGTAGGACAATTAGGCCAAGTACTTGGGCCGAGGGGAATTATGCCTAACCCTAAAGTGGGTACGGTGACGGTTGATGTTGCCGGTGCAGTAGCGAAAGTAAAAGGAGGACAGGTCCAGTACAGGACAGATAAAGCTGGTATCATACATTGTTCTATCGGCCGGGCATCCTTTGCCGAGGCCGACCTAGCGGAGAATTTTAAGGCATTGATGGAGGCACTTATAAAGGCGAAACCAGAAGGAGCAAAAGGAATCTATTTTAGAAAGGTGTCTGTGTCAAGCACGATGGGAATTGGTGTAAGAGTGGATTACGCGAGTATAGGAAAAACGTGAGAAAACTTTGGGCTCTGTTTGGGAGAAGCATTTCCTGCAGTGCCGTCAAAGATCGTGGGAGCCCAATAAAGCCGGGCTTAATTAGATTTCCCACGTAGATGGTGGTCTAGCCGTGGCTTCACATTGTTTGAAGAAAGTGCTAGGGTCGCTGCTTTTTTGGAAGTGCAGGTTGTTTTGTTTATCGCAACCGTTTTAAAGTGAAGGTGGAGGTTTAAAGTTGGGTCTTAATTTAGAGCAGAAGAAAGAACTGGTTTCCGAGGTTGGAAAAAAGATAGCGGAAGCGGAGGCAGTAGTGCTCGCAGAATATAGGGGGGTTGAGGTCGAAGGAATGACCATGCTTCGGGATAAAGCCAGAGAAAAAGGAGTTTTTATTCGAGTTTTGAAGAATACTTTGGCTAGACGGGCATTTTCCGGAACTTCCTATGAAGATTTAATTGAACACATGAAAGGGCCTCTTGCCTACGTTATTTCATCGGATCCGGTAGCTTTAGCAAAGGTACTTGTAGAGTTTGCGAGTGAGAATGAACAATTAGTGATAAAAATTGGCGGCATGCCGAACTCGGTAATGTTGCCACAGCAAGTAAAGCAACTGGCGACTATGCCCAGTCGAGAGGAGTTGCTGGCCAAGCTTCTGGGAACCATGCAGGCTCCTCTTGCGAACCTAGTGCGAGGGCTTTCAGGGGTTCCAGAGGGTTTTGTGAGGACTTTAGCTGCCGTTCGTGATCATAAAGAAAAAACTAGTTAGGTAATTGTTAAATAGATAGAGGATTAGGAGAAAGATATGGGTGTTGCTAAAGATGATATTTTAGAAGCTATTTCAAAGATGACTGTTCTTGAGTTGTCAGAGCTCATTAAGGAAATGGAGGACAAGTTTGGGGTGTCGGCTGCTGCTGCACCAGTAGCTGTGGCGGCAGCGGGAGCTCCGGCTGCGGCTGCCGGAGGTAGTGAGGAAAAGACCGAGTTTGATGTTGTTCTAGCGGCTGCCGGTGATAAAAAAGTGGCAGTGATTAAGGTTGTTAGGGCTATTACATCTTTAGGGCTCAAGGAGGCAAAAGACCTTGTCGATGGTGCTCCTAAGCCACTAAAGGAAGGTGTAGACAAAAAAGAGGCAGATGACATCAAAAAACAACTTGAGGAAGCTGGTGCTACTGTTGAGATTAAGTAGGTCGTACCTAGGTCTAGGTGTCTTTAGTTTTTTGATAGTTTAATAGCAGGGGTTTTCTGACACGACTGCAGAAAACTCGGTTTGGTCGGGCAAGGTTAGATTGCTGTCAGCTATAGGTTGGTAGAGGCCAACCACCAAGCAATTGTCCCAGTCGAAATAAAATTGACAGATCGACGCTTGAACGGCGTTGGTCCATTTGTTTGGAGAGGTTATGTCCTACAATTTTACTGAGAAAAAACGTATTAGAAAGAGTTTTGGGCAACAAACCCCGGCTCTCCCAGTACCTTATCTCTTATCTACTCAGATTGCATCCTACAGAAGGTTCCTACAGCCAGAGCCTAGTGGTTTAAAGCGCAAAATGGAAGGGCTTGAACAAGCCTTTCAGTCAATCTTTCCTATCGTTAGCCATTCGGGCAATGCAAAACTTGAATATCTCAGTTATGAACTGGGGTCTCCTCTATTTGATGTCAAGGAATGCCAACAAAGGGGGCTAACTTATGCAGGAGCACTTCGGGCTAAAGTCCGTTTGGTGATAATGGACCGTGAGGCCTCTGAGCCAACCGCGAAAGAGGTCAAAGAGCAAGAGGTATATATGGGCGAGATACCTTTAATGACTGATACAGGTTCTTTTGTCATAAATGGAACGGAAAGAGTAATTGTATCCCAGCTTCATAGGTCTCCTGGAGTATTTTTCGACCATGATAGAGGTAAGACACATTCTTCGGGCAAGCTGCTTTTTAACGCCAGAATCATCCCTTATCGGGGTTCATGGCTTGATTTTGAGTTTGATGCTAAAGATCTTCTATATTTTAGGATTGATCGGCGGCGGAAAATTCCTGTCACGGTATTGCTCCGAGCAATTGGTCTAAGCACTACAGAGATATTTGAAACTTTTTACGATTTTGACGTTTTCCAGGTAAAGAAGGGAGCAGTGCAGCTGGAGCTTGTTCCCCAACGGCTTCAGGGCGAAATTAGTCGCTTTAGCATAAAAGGGAAAGGTGGTAAGGTCCTGGTTGAGAAGGGGAAGAGGATCAACGCTAAGCATGTTCGGGATATGGTTAGTGCTGGCCTTAAATCGGTGACTGTGGAAAATGACTTTTTGTTCGAAAGAGTCTTGGCTACTGATTTGGTGGATAAGTCAACCGGTGAGGTAATAGCGGAAGCAAATGCCGTGCTCAATGAGGAGCTCGTTCAGAAAATAATAGAATCCGACTGTCAGGAAATAAAGACACTTTTTGTTAATGATTTAGATCAGGGTGCCTACGTAGCGAACACATTGAGGGTGGATGACTCCTCTGATCAGACGTCAGCACAAGTTGCCATTTATCGTATGATGAGGCCTGGGGAACCGCCAACAGAGGATTCCGTAAAGAACTTATTTAATTCCTTGTTCTATTCAGAGGATAGATATGAGTTATCGGCGGTAGGTCGGATGAAGTTTAATCATCGAGTCTACGAACAGAGAGACGACAATGCGGCAAATTGGTCTAATCGATTTTATGAGGGTGTTGGAGATTCATATAAAGAGGCATCAGGGGTTTTGTCAAATGAAGATATTATAGCAGTCATAGCCGTCTTGATTGAGCTTAGGAATGGGCGAGGTGATATCGATGATATCGATAACCTCGGTAACCGCAGGGTGAGGTCGGTTGGTGAGTTGGCCGAAAATCAGTTCAGAGCGGGTCTTGTTCGGGTTGAAAGAGCTGTAAGAGAAAGATTGTCACAGGCGGAATCTGATAATTTGATGCCTCATGATTTGATTAATTCGAAACCAGTATCGGCGGCTGTTAGAGAGTTTTTTGGTTCGTCACAGTTGTCTCAAT
This sequence comes from Hydrogenophilales bacterium, assembly GCA_902627495.1. Classification (GTDB taxonomy): domain Bacteria; phylum Pseudomonadota; class Gammaproteobacteria; order Burkholderiales; family Eutrophovitaceae. The sequence continues at coordinate 133,457 of CACOJS010000003.1, forward strand.
TTATGGATCAAACTAATCCCTTATCGGAGATTACTCATAAACGACGGGTATCAGCGTTGGGGCCTGGAGGTCTAACTCGCGAACGTGCAGGGTTTGAGGTGAGAGATGTACATCCCACTCATTATGGCCGGGTGTGTCCAATTGAGACTCCTGAGGGACCAAATATCGGACTTATTAATTCTCTTGCTCTGTTTGCTCACACTAACCAGCATGGTTTTTTAGAAACTCCCTATCGGCGAGTCGTAGATGGAGTGGTTCAAAATGATACTGAGGCACTTACAGCGATGGATGAAAGTCAATATGTAATTGCCCAGGCTAATGTACGAGTGGATCAGGCTGGTAAGATTGTTGATGATATTGTTTCCTGTAGGTATAGAAATGAATTTAGTATGATGCCCGCCGATCGTATTGAATATATGGATATCTCGCCTTCCCAAATTGTCTCCGTAGCTGCGTGTTTGATACCCTTTTTGGAACATGATGATGCTAATAGAGCACTTATGGGCTCAAATATGCAGAGACAAGCGGTTCCGTGTTTACGAGCTGAGAAAGCGTTAGTTGGAACTGGTATTGAGCGGACAGTAGCCGTTGATTCAGGCACTGCTGTTTTGGCTCGGAGAGGGGGGTCAATAGAGTACGTTGATGCTTCTCGAGTGGTGGTGCGGGTTAATGATGATGAAACTGCTGCTGGAGATGTAGGCGTTGATATTTATAATTTGGTTAAATATACCCGGTCCAATCAAAATACTAATATTAATCAGAGACCTATAGTTAAGCCTGGGGATAAAATTCATCGAGGTGACGTTATCGCTGATGGAGCATCGACAGACCTCGGGGAATTGGCACTAGGACAAAATCTATTGGTTGCGTTTATGCCCTGGAACGGATACAACTTTGAGGATTCAATCTTAATCTCGGAAAGAGTGGTTGCTGAAGATCGATTTACTTCAATACACATAGAAGAATTAACGATCGTTTCTAGGGATACCAAGTTGGGCCCGGAAGAAATTTCTCGAGACATTTCCAATTTGTCAGAGGCTCAATTGGGTAGGCTAGATGAATCGGGAATTGTCTATATTGGTGCTGAGGTTGAAGCTGGGGATGTTCTCGTTGGAAAGGTTACACCAAAAGGGGAAACTCAACTAACTCCTGAGGAAAAATTGCTAAGAGCAATATTTGGTGAAAAAGCCTCCGATGTGAAAGACACCAGTTTGCGAGTACCCTCGGGGATGTCTGGGACCATTATAGATGTTCAAGTATTCACGAGAGAGGGGATAGAACGTGATCAAAGAGCCCAGTCGATAGTGGATACTGAGCTGAAGAGTTTCAGGAAGGACTTGGATGATCAGGAACGTATAGTGGAAAATGATGCATTTGCCAGAATAAGGAAAGTCCTAATTGGCAAAAAGGCGATAGGGGGTCCTGACGGACTTAAAAAAGGAGATAATGTCTCGGATGAGTATTTGGATTCTATGCACCCTTCTTCGTGGTTTGACATTAGATTGGAGGCCGAATCTGCTGCTTTAGAGTTGGAAAAACTACGAGAAGGCCTTGATGAGGCTAGGCAAAAATTTTCACAAATATTTGAAGAAAAGAAAAACAAACTAATTTCAGGTGATGAGTTACCGCCGGGCGTTCAAAAAATGGTAAAGGTCTACCTAGCGGTTAAACGCAGGCTTCAACCGGGGGATAAGATGGCGGGGCGACACGGCAATAAAGGGGTAATTTCTAAGATAGTCCCGGTTGAGGATATGCCCCACAAAGAAGATGGGACTCCGGTGGATATAGTCCTTAATCCTCTTGGGGTTCCATCGAGGATGAATGTCGGACAAATTTTAGAAACCCATTTGGGTTGGGCTGCCAAAGAACTTGGCAAAGAAATTGGAATGATGCTTGATTCTGGAAAACAAGTTGCTGATATTCGGAGTTTCTTCGACAAAATCTATAATGCTGGGGGTAAATCGGAGGATCTAGATAGCCTCAGTGATCGTGACATTCTAGAATTGGCAGATAATCTCAGAGATGGAGTTCCCTTTGCCACCCCAGTATTTGACGGAGCGAATGAGGCAGACATAAAAAAAATGTTAGAGCTGGCAGGTTTGCATAGTAGCGGTCAGGTAACCTTAATTGATGGTCAAACCGGTGAGAAATTTGATAGACCCGTAACTATTGGTTACAAACATATTTTGAAACTTCATCATTTAGTCGATGACAAGATGCATGCAAGATCAACAGGACCATATTCCTTAGTCACGCAACAGCCCCTAGGCGGGAAGGCTCAATTTGGAGGTCAACGGTTCGGGGAGATGGAGGTTTGGGCTCTCGAGGCCTACGGTGGATCTTATACTCTCCAGGAGATGTTGACTGTCAAGTCGGACGATGTCTCCGGCAGGACTAAGGTCTACGAAAATATAGTGAAGGGAGAGCATAAGATAGATGCTGGAATGCCGGAATCTTTTAATGTTCTTGTCAAGGAGATTCGGTCCTTGGCCATAGATATTGATTTAGAGCGCGGGTAATCATAGTGACATTAGATTACTTTATTTTAAAAAGTTTTACTCTAGGGAGTAGAGAATGAAAGCATTGCTCGATCTATTCAAGCAAACAACGCAAGAAGAAGAATTTGATGCGATACGCATAGGATTGGCATCTCCAGAAAAAATACGCTCTTGGTCTTACGGTGAAGTAAAAAAGCCTGAGACCATTAACTACAGAACCTTTAAACCAGAGCGAGACGGATTGTTTTGTGCCAAGATTTTTGGTCCTGTAAAGGATTATGAGTGTTTGTGTGGTAAGTATAAAAGACTCAAGCACCGCGGAGTAATATGTGAAAAATGTGGGGTTGAGGTTACTCTATCTAAGGTTAGGCGGGAACGCATGGGACACATAGAGTTAGCTTCTCCCGTAGCTCACATATGGTTTCTTAAGTCTCTGCCGTCTAGGTTGGGGATGGTTCTTGATATGACGCTTCGGGACATTGAGCGTGTTTTGTATTTTGAGGCTTATGTTGTTACTGAGCCTGGAATGACACCCCTTGAGCCCAGGACTCTTTTATCAGAAGATGGCTACCTTGAGAAGCGGGAAGAGTATGGAGATGAGTTTGATGCCTTGATGGGGGCTGAGGGGATCAGGGAGCTTCTTAGAAAACTAGATTTGAATGAAGAAGTTGAGCAATTACGGGATGAGCTAGCTGCGACTGATTCAGAAACAAAAAAGAAGAAGATTGCCAAGCGATTGAAAGTTCTAGAAGCTTTTGAAAGGTCTGGGATCAAGCAGGATTGGATGATCATGGAGGTTCTCCCCGTCCTACCCCCTGAGTTGAGGCCCTTGGTACCACTTGACGGGGGCAGATTTGCGACCTCAGATCTCAATGATTTATATAGACGTGTCATTAACAGAAATAATCGCTTGAAAAGGCTTTTAGAGTTAAAGGCACCAGAAATAATTGTAAGAAATGAAAAAAGAATGCTTCAGGAATCGGTGGATTCTTTATTGGATAACGGGCGACGCGGAAAGGCAATGACGGGAGCAAATAAGAGACCGCTCAAGTCTTTAGCTGATATGATTAAAGGTAAAGCAGGTCGTTTTAGGCAAAACCTTCTAGGGAAGAGAGTTGATTATTCTGGGCGATCTGTAATAGTGGTAGGGCCCCAATTAAAACTTCAGCAGTGTGGTTTGCCAAAAAAAATGGCGCTGGAGCTTTTCAAACCTTTTATCTTCAATAAGTTGGAAATTCTGGGGCTTGCTACCACTATAAAGTCAGCAAAAAAGCTGGTAGAGCAGGAGGTCCCGGAAGTTTGGGATATACTGGAAGAGGTCATCAGGGAGCATCCGGTGTTGTTAAACAGGGCACCTACCTTGCATCGGCTTGGGATACAAGGTTTTGAGCCAGTACTTATCGAAGGTAAGGCGATTCAACTGCATCCATTGGTATGTGCTGCCTTTAATGCTGACTTTGATGGAGATCAAATGGCGGTGCATGTGCCACTGTCTCTAGAAGCACAAATGGAGGCTCGGACTCTCATGTTAGCCTCAAATAACATACTGTCACCCTCAAATGGGGAGCCCATAATTGTACCATCTCAAGATATAGTGTTGGGTCTATATTACATGACTAGAGAGAGGCTGGGTGCTCGGGGCGAGAGTACATCTGATCGACCCAAAATTTTTGCTGATGTGGCAGAGGTTAAAAGAGCGTATGAGAATGCCTCTGAAAACCGCGTAGATTTGCAAGCAAAATGTCTCCTAAGGATTGACGCTTCAAGGGTTAACGCGGATTCCAATAAAAAGGCTGAAACTCAGACTGTGGAGACTACTGTTGGCAGGGCATTACTTTTGGATATCTTGCCTGAAGGCTTGCCATTTTCTTTTATCAACAAACCACTAAAAAAGAGGGAAATTTCAAGGCTTATAAACGAATGTTTCAGGAAGTGCGGCTTGAGGGAGACGGTGATTTTTGCCGATAACCTAATGTACACCGGATTTACCACAGCTACTCGAGCTGGAATGTCGTTTGCAGTTGTTGATATGGAGATCCCACAAAACAAATCGAAGATAATCACTGAGGCGGAAAAAGAGGTAAAAGATATTGAGGATCAATACACGAGTGGCTTGGTTACCCAGGGGGAGAGATATAATAAGGTCGTCGATATTTGGGGAAAAGCGGGGGACCGAGTGGCTAAAGCTATGATGGACGGCTTAGGTCAAGAGGCAGTTGAGGTCTGGGACGAGGAAAAAGGCGGTAAAAAAGTTATAAAAAACAAATCAGGTCAAAGTGTAAAACAGGAGAGTTTCAATTCCGTATATATGATGGCTGATTCTGGGGCCAGAGGATCTGCGGCTCAAATTCGACAGTTAGCTGGTATGCGAGGCTTGATGGCTAAGCCAGACGGCTCCATTATTGAAACTCCGATAACTGCAAATTTTCGGGAAGGTCTCAACGTACTTCAATACTTCATCTCCACTCACGGTGCGAGAAAGGGGCTAGCTGACACGGCCTTAAAAACCGCAAATTCTGGTTATTTAACGCGTAGGCTTGTTGATGTAACTCAAGATTTGGTGGTAGTTGAAGACGACTGCGGAACCACTGATGGTTTTGTACAAAAGGCTCTTATTGAGGGGGGGGAAGTTGTTGAACCGCTTAGAGATCGAATTTTAGGGCGAACAGCAGCTGAAGATTTAATCAGTCCAGATACTGGCGAGGCTTTAGCGAAATACGGTGATCTTTTAGATGAAGACATTGTTGAAAAAATAGTCGAAGTCGGGTTGGATGAGGTTAAGGTCCGCACCCCACTGACGTGTGAGACACGGTTTGGGCTTTGTGCAAAATGTTATGGAAGAGACCTTGGAAGAGGTTCGCTCGTCAATACAGGTGAATCGGTAGGTGTCATAGCAGCTCAGTCGATTGGTGAACCGGGAACTCAATTGACTATGCGCACCTTTCATATTGGTGGTGCAGCTTCAAGGACTGCTGTTGTTAGCCAAGTGGCGACCAAATCTAATGGGAGCGTTAGGTTTTCAGAGCAGATGAGGTATGTAACCAATGAAGCAAAAGATTTAGTTACCATTTCCAGATCTGGGGAAGTCGCAATAATTGACGAAACCGGACGTGAAAGAGAGAGACATAAGATTCCGTATGGAGCAGTGATTAAGTGCAGGGATGGTGATGCTGTAAAAGGGGGAGTCATCATAGCGGAATGGGACCCGCACACCAGGCCGATAATTACTGAATATGGTGGGAAAGCTAAATTTGAAAATGTTGAGGATGGTGTTACCGTTACGCGGAAAATTGACGATGTAACCGGCCTATCAACCTTGGTTGTCATTGACCCAAAGAGTGGAGCTTCCTCTCAAATGAAAGGCCAGAGGCCTAGCGTAAAACTGTTAGGGGAAGATGGTGAATTGACAATAGCGGGTAGTGATAAGTTGGTTAATTATACTTTTCCGGTCAATGCAGTAATAACAGTGAAAGATGGGCAAAGGGTAGGAGTGGGTGAGGTTCTAGCTCGAATCCCACAAGAATCCTCGAAAACCAGGGACATCACTGGCGGTTTGCCTAGGGTTGCTGAACTTTTTGAAGCTAGGTCGCCAAAAGACTCTGGTGTTTTAGCGGCTGTAACCGGAAGGGCCTCCTACGGCAAAGATACAAAAGGGAAACAGAGACTTATTATAACGGAATCTATGGATGATGGTACTGAGCAAGAACATTCTTTTCTAATTCCCAAGGATAAGCAGATTCTTGTGCATGATGGCCAGCAGATTAGCAAAGGCGACATGATAGTTGATGGCCCCCAGGATCCCCATGAGATTGTTAGGGTAAAAGGGGAAAAAGAGTTGGCAAAGTATATTATTGATGAAGTGCAGGATGTGTATCGACTTCAAGGGGTTAAGATCAATGATAAGCACATTGAGGTCATTGTCCGACAAATGTTAAGGAGAGTTGAGATTGAAGAGGCAGGAGACTCTGAGTTTATACCTGGTGAACAAGTAGAAAGATCAGAGGTGTTGGAAATCAACGATCACCTTGTGGAAGATGGCAAACAACCAGCTACGTTCCAACCAATTTTGTTGGGAATCACAAAAGCTTCTCTTTCCACGGATTCGTTTATCTCCGCAGCCTCATTCCAAGAGACAACACGCGTATTAACTGAGGCCGCTATAATGGGTAAAAAGGACCACTTAAGGGGGCTCAAAGAGAATGTGATTGTAGGAAGACTTATCCCGGCAGGGACGGGTTTAGCATATCATCGAAATCGGAAGAATCAGAGAGATACCTCGAATCCAGATGAGAGTTTAGTTTTTTCAGAGACACCGAGTGAGGATGTCAATGAGGAACAAAAATCAGGAGAGGAGGTTGACGGACAGCAAGTGGCTTGACACTTATCGCCCACAGCTATAGACTTTCGCGTCCTCCTGAAGCGTACTTTCAGGGGAAATTCTGGGCTATTATTAAAACCCAATTAAGGAAGAAAATTTAATGCCAACAATTAATCAGCTAGTTAGAAAAGGGAGATCTCGCCCGGTTGTGAAAAGTAAAGTTCCCGCCTTGGGTGGGTCTCCAGCCAAGAGAGGGGTTTGTACTAGGGTGTATACAACGACCCCCAAAAAGCCAAACTCAGCCTTGCGGAAGGTTGCAAAGGTGAGATTAGTTAATGGTTTTGAAGTTATTTCTTACATCGGTGGTGAGGGGCATAACTTGCAAGAGCACTCGGTGGTCTTGATTCGCGGAGGTCGGGTTAAAGATTTGCCGGGAGTTAGATACCATGTTGTAAGGGGAAGTTTGGATACGCAAGGCGTAAAGGATCGTAAGAAATCCAGATCCAAGTACGGTGCGAAAAGAGGTTCAAGTAGCAGTTAACAAAGATTAAGCGAGAAAAAAATGCCTAGAAGACGAGAGGTACCAAAAAGAATTATCCTTCCTGATCCAAAGTATCATAATCAGGATATTGCTAAGTTTATGAATGTTGTTATGACAGGTGGGAAAAAGTCGGTTGCCGAGAGGATAGTCTATGGTGCACTTGCTCAAATAGAAAAAAATGGTGGGAAGGATCCTTTGGACGTTTTTAACCAAGCGCTACAAAACGCAAGACCAGTAGTCGAGGTTAAATCTCGTAGGGTTGGTGGTGCTAACTACCAGGTGCCAGTAGAGGTTAGACCAACGAGGCGGACTGCATTAGCCATGAGATGGCTTAGAGATTCAGCTAGAAAGAGGAGCGAAAAATCCATGGCAGTACGACTAGGGGGTGAGATACAGGAGGCGGCAGAAGGCAGAGGAGGGGCGGTCAAGAAAAAGGAAGAGGTGCACCGTATGGCGGAATCTAATAAAGCGTTCTCGCATTTCCGGTTTTAATAGAAAAAAGTTACGTTGATGAAAAAAAAATATCGAAGGTTAAAAAATGTCTAGGTCAACTCCAATAAGCAGGTACAGAAACATTGGTATTAGTGCTCATATTGACGCTGGCAAGACAACAACAACAGAGAGAATTCTGTTTTACACGGGTGTCTCGCACAAAATAGGGGAAGTTCACGATGGAGCTGCGGCTATGGATTGGATGGACCAAGAGCGCGAAAGGGGTATCACGATTACCTCAGCTGCGACTACTTGTTTTTGGAAAGGAATGGATGGGAGCCTACCGGAGCACCGTATTAATATCATAGACACACCAGGGCATGTAGATTTTACAATTGAAGTCGAACGCTCCATGCGTGTCTTGGATGGAGCCTGTATGGTTTATTGTGCAGTCGGTGGAGTTCAACCTCAGTCGGAAACTGTTTGGAGACAGGCAAATAAATACAAAGTGCCGAGACTGGCTTTTGTAAATAAAATGGATCGTCAGGGGGCAGATTTCTTTAAGGTTTTTGATCAAATGAAAACTAGATTAAAGGCCAACCCGATTCCCATGCAAGTTCCAATTGGAGCGGAGGACGAATTTAAGGGTGTGGTGGATTTGGTTAAGATGAAGGCTATCTTCTGGGATGAAGCGACGAGAGGGGTAAAGTTTGAAGAGACAGAGATTCCAGAGGAACTTTTGACAAAGTCGAAAGAGTGGCGAGAAAAAATGGTAGAGGCAGCAGCTGAATCATCGGAGTCCCTTATGGACAAGTACCTGGAAACCGGTGATCTTGATGAAGATGAAGTTAAGGAGGGTATTAGGAGGCGCTCCATTGATTCAGAAATAGTCCCGATGTTTTGCGGGACAGCATTCAAGAATAAGGGTGTTCAGGCAATGCTTGACGCTGTAGTTGATTATTTACCATCGCCCACCGATATACCGCCGGTAGAAGGTGTTTTAGAAAGTGGGGATTCTTCAAAACGGGATGCATCGGATGAGGAACCATTTTCGGGGCTTGCCTTTAAAATCATGACTGATCCGTATGTTGGTCAATTGATTTTCTTCCGAGTTTATTCTGGTGTAATTAAATCCGGCGACTTCATATATAACCCTATCAAATCTAAAAAAGAGCGGGTTGGGAGAATATTGCAGATGCATGCAAATAATCGGGAGGAGCTCAAGGAGGTCCGAGCGGGAGACATAGCGGCAGCAGTTGGGCTTAAGGAAGCGACAACTGGCGATACCCTGTGTGATCCTGGCAAAGCAATAATACTTGAGCAAATGATATTTCCGGAGCCTGTGATTTCACAAGCAGTGGAGCCAAAAACAAAGGCAGACCAGGAGAAAATGGGAATTGCACTTGGCCGACTGGCACAGGAAGACCCCTCCTTTAGAGTGCGTACAGACGAAGAATCAGGACAAACTATAATTTCCGGAATGGGGGAGCTTCATTTGGAGATTTTGGTAGACAGAATGAAGAGAGAATTTAGCGTGGATGCTAATGTAGGTAAGCCTCAAGTGGCGTATCGTGAGGCAATAAAGTCAGCTATAGAAATCGAGGGTAAATTTGTTAAGCAATCTGGTGGTCGTGGACAGTATGGTCACGTTTGGCTCAAAATGGAACCTCAGAAGCAGGGGGATGGTTTTGAATTTGTTGACGCTATCAAAGGAGGGGTAGTTCCTAGAGAGTTTATACCAGCTGTGAATAAAGGATTAGATGAGGCCATGAGTGGAGGCGTTCTTGCTGGGTATCCAGTAGTAGATGTCAAGGTAACGCTTTTTGATGGATCGTACCACGATGTAGATTCCAACGAGAATGCCTTTAAGATGGCTGCCATCTTAGCATTTAAGGACGGTATGAGACAGGCAACTCCAATCCTTCTCGAACCCATCATGATGGTTGAAGTCGAAACCCCAGAAGAAAAAATGGGTGATGTGATGGGTGATCTTTCCTCTCGTCGAGGAATGATCCAAGGGATGGAAGATATGCCAGGTGGTGGAAAAACTGTTAGATCAGAAGTTCCGCTCGCTGAAATGTTTGGATACTCAACTACGCTTAGGTCACTAACACAAGGTAGAGCTACTTATACAATGGAGTTCAAACATTATTCAGAAGCTCCCAAAAATGTAGCAGAAGCTATAATGACCGATAGATCTAGCTAAGGTAAAAAAACGATAAAATGGAAAATCAAAAAATAAGAATTAGACTCAAGGCTTTCGACTATAGACTAATAGATCAATCGGCGGTTGAGATAGTTGAGACAGCAAAAAGAACAGGGGCGGTTGTTAAAGGCCCTATTCCCTTGCCTACTCGCATTGAACGATTTAATTTGCTCAGGTCACCGCATGTGGACAAGAAATCGAGAGAGCAATTAGAGATGAGAACCCACTTGCGATTGATGGACATACTGGACCCGACTGATAAAACTGTTGATGCCTTGATGAAGTTGGATCTGCCGGCAGGTGTTGATGTCGAGATAAAATTGTGAGGATATAATGAGCTTAGGAATGGTTGGTCGGAAAGTGGGAATGACGCGGGTTTTTACCGAGGTAGGGGACTCGATTCCAGTTACTGTTTTGGATGTCTCTGATAATAAAGTTGCAGCTATCAAATTAGTTGACAATGATGGGTATATGGCCGTACAAGTTGCATTTGGAACTAAACGACCTAACAAGCTCACAAAAGCTTTAACTGGCCAGTTAAAAAAAATAGGTATAGACTCAGCAGAATTGCTAAAAGAGTTCAGAGTCGATTCAGATGAGTTAGGGGATTTGTCCATTGGTGATACAATCGCGGTAGATATGTTCTCTGTTGGCCAGTTGGTAGATGTTTCAGGTAAGTCGAAAGGCCGTGGTTTTTCAGGGGTTATCCGCAAACACAATTTTTCATCCAATAGGGCAAGTCACGGAAATTCCCTAGGGCACAACAAACCTGGTTCTACAGGTAATGCACAAGATCCAGGAAGAGTATTTCCAGGCAAAAAAATGGCCGGACAATATGGGGGGAATGCACGAACAATGCAAAATCTTGAGGTTATTAGAGTGGACTTAGATCGCAATTTGCTAATGGTTAAGGGAGCTGTGGCCGGCTCTGAGGGAGGATTGGTTTTTGTCCAGCCGGCCGTGAAAATTAGTGGGGTAAAAAAAGGTGGAGATTAAGTGTCTTAATAGGGATGGTAAGCCGAGCGACTCAGTTGAAGTTTCTGCGGCAATCTTTGACCGCAAGTATAATGAGGCATTGGTACATCAGTTGGTAGTATCGCACCTCTCCAACGCTCGTAAGGGAAATCGGGCACAAAAATCTAGAGGTGAAGTCCGAGCTTCTGGAAGAAAACCTTGGCGTCAAAAAGGGACGGGGCGTGCCAGGGTAGGTACAGTAGCGAGTCCAATCTGGAGAGGGGGGGGAAAGGTTTTCCCATCAAGCCCTGGTGAGAATTTTAGGAAAAAAGTTAACAGGAAGATGTTTAGGGCGGGGATAGCAACCATTGTTTCACAGTTACATAGGGAGCGTCGGTTGAACTGTATTGATGAATTAGTATTAGAGCATCCTAAGACAAAAGTTATTAGTGGGCTTATAAAGGAATTAGGTTTTGATTCATTGCTTATGATTATTGCGAATCATGACGAAAACCTACACTTAGCTTCGAGAAATCTTGTCAATGTGAGAGTACTGCCATTTTCGAAGATCGATCCAGTTAGCCTGATCAAGTTTGAAAATACAATGTTTACTAGAGATGCAATGACCAAATTCCAGGAGGCATACAGTTGAGCGATCTTACAACTCAAACAACTAGCATTAAGCTACTTAAAACTCTGATAGCTCCGGTTGTCTCGGAAAAGAGTACATACGTTGGCGAGAAGAATAATCAAGTTGTCTTTAGAGTTGCAGAAAATGCAAATAAATCTGAAATTAAAGCTGCTGTAGAGTTGATATTTAAAGTCGAGGTTGAAAAAGTGTCCGTCATTCGAGTAAAAGGTAAGGAAAAAAGGTATGGCCGATCAATAGGCAGGCGACGTAATTGGAGAAAGGCCTATGTGTGTCTAAAGCCCGGCCAAGAAATTAATTTGGTAGCTGGAGAGGGTTCATAAAATGCCTCTTGTAAAAATAAAACCAACGTCAGCTGGGAGAAGAGGAGTCGTCCAACAAAAAAAGGAAACACACCTATGGAAGGGGCGACCAGTTGGTCAATTATCAGAGATTAAACCTAAAAAGTCAGGAAGAAACAGTCACGGCCATATCACGACCAGACATCAAGGAGGAGCCCACAAAAGGCTTTATCGCACTATTGATTTTAAGCGTAACAAGGACACTGTTTCTGCTAAAGTTGAGCGCTTTGAATATGATCCCAACCGGAGTGCTGACATTGCATTAGTATGCTATCTCGACGGTGAAAGGCGTTACATTATAGCCCCCAAAGGGCTTAAAGTTGGTGACAAGATTGCCAGCGGTATAGATGTGCCAATAAAACCAGGAAATACTCTTCCCTTAAGAAATATTCCTGTAGGAACTACCGTTCATTGCGTTGAAATGAAGCCAGGCAAAGGAGCACAGATTGCGAGGTCGGCTGGGTCTTCGGTACAGTTATTAGCCAGAGAAGGTCTTTATGCACAACTTAGACTCAGGTCTGGGGAAATCCGCAGAGTTTTAGTCGAATGTAGAGCTACTATTGGTGAGGTAGGTAATTCTGAACATAACCTGCGACAATTAGGGAAAGCAGGAGCTAGTCGATGGCGAGGGATACGCCCTACGGTAAGAGGGGTAGTGATGAATCCTATTGATCATCCGCATGGGGGTGGTGAAGGCAGGACAGGAACTAAGAGAAATCCAGTAAGTCCTTGGGGAACTCTCACAAAAGGGTTCCGTACGAGGAAAAATAAAAGAACTCAGTATT